>CAYPGB010000016.1:0-52256 GCA_964410365.1 uncultured Treponema sp. | reverse complement strand
CAGAGTACCACTTTTTCCAAGACTTTTTAATCATAGCATCTGTCGGGTCGACCCCAATAATGACAAACAAAATAGAAATCTCTGCAATATTTCGCAATAAAGTCGCCCATCAATGAATTTTTTCCTATTTTATATTTTTTATTTCTTATTTATAATAATTGTATGTTTTTTCCCACTGAAATAATTTTTTCTCCAACAAATTCATGTAATCTTCATTGTGAACATTGTTTTGTAGAAAGAAATTCTCAAAATCTACAAATTCAAAGTGCAAAAAATTTTATTCAATCGTGTTTAGATTATGATGAAAAAACTTTAGAAACCGAAAAATGTGGCAAAATTGAAAAAATCGGTTTTACAGGCGGAGAACCTTTTTTATATTTGGAATTTCTATGCGAAATTATAAAATTTTCTCTAGAAAAAGAATTACTTTTTGATCAAATCATCACAAACGGAGATTGGTGGAAAGATGAAAATGATTTATTGCAAAAACTTCAAAAACTGTACAATTCTGGTTATGATGGAAAAATTGCAATAAGTTATGACATTTTTCATGGTCAAAACAAAGAAAGAATCGAATTTTTTATAAAAACGGTACAAAATCTTTTTGGAGAAAATTCTGTAAACATTCAAACTGTAGATTCAAAAAAATCACTTCCAAAATTAAATACAAATGTAGAAATTTTTCATCTTTCACAAACTTTTCCTTGCGAAAATGAAAATGCCTGGAAATCAAAACATTGGTTTAAAGATGATTTTTGCGAAGGTCCTGGACAAATTTTATACGTTCATTCAAATGGAAAAATTGCTCATTGTTGTGGTTTTGCAAATGAAAATCAAAATCTTTTTATTGGTGATATAAATCAATCTTTTGAAGAAATTTTAGAAAATGCAAAAAAAAATAAGATGATTAATATTGTTTATAATTTTGGTCTTGAAAAATATAGAAAATTTTTAAAAAAGCAAAAAATCAAATTTCCCGGAAAAACTAGTGATATTTGTAGTTTTTGCGATTTTATTTGTAAAAATAATTTTGATGATATTTATGGAGGTAAAAAATGATACATCTTAGATTTGTCTATAGCATTGCAAAAGGATTTTTTCCACAACTTTTTTACTATATTCCAAAAGCAGAATATGTTCTTCATCATAAAGAAAAATATTCAACTGAAGAATTGTACAATCTTGCATTAAAAATTGTAAAACTTGAAAAAAAATATGCAAAAACAAAAACTGATGTTTACGGCTTAGAAAATCTTCCAAAAAACGGTGGGTACATTATGTATTCAAATCATCAAGGAAGATATGATGCACTTGGAATTTTATGTGCTCATGATTTTAAACCAATTTCTGTTTTATGGAAAAAAGCATCTGCAAGAAATTTACTAGCTTCACAAGTTAGTAGACTTTTGGAATGTGAAGTTATTGATTTAACAAAACCTGCAACTTTTGTTTCTTCAATAAAAAATATTACCGAAACTGTAAAAAACGGAAAACCATATTTAATTTTTCCAGAAGGAACTTATAAAAACAACAGAAATAATTTACAAGATTTTCAAACAGGATGTTTTATGGCATCAATTCAATCAAAAACACCAATTATTCCAGTTCTTGTTTATGATTCTTGGAAATCCATGGATATTGAAAACATAATTTCTCCTGTAAAAACTCAAGTTCATTTTTTAGAACAAATTCCCTATGAAGAATATCGTTCTTTTAACAGAAAACAACTTGCTGAAATTGTAAAACAAAAGATTCAACAAAGAATAGATGAAATAAATGCTGGAAAAATTTTTTCACCAGATAAAACTGTCTAATATTTTTTTCTTTCCTACAAGAAAAATTTTTCTTATTTTTAGTATAGAATTATTTATAAAATTGGAGGCACTTTTATGGCAGAATTAACAATCACAAAAGAAAACTTTCAAAAAGAAGTTCTTGAATCTAAAAAACCGGTTTTGGTAGATTTTTGGGCAAGTTGGTGTGGACCTTGCAGAATGCTAAGTCCTACGATTTCTGAAATTGCAGAAGAAAATTCTGATATAAAAGTCGGAAAAATCAACGTTGATGAAGAACAAGAACTTGCAAGTCAATTTAATGTAATGAGCATTCCTTTTATTGCAGTTTTTAAAGATGGAAAATTGTATAAAAGTACAGTTGGCGTTCAACCAAAAGAAAATCTTTTAGATTTAATAAAATAAGAATTAAACTACAAAAACATCACAGATTCAAATGACCTGTCATTGTCGGAGTAAAAACAGTGTCATTGTCAGGCTTGACCCGACAATCTGTATCGAAAAAAAAGGCTATCCTTATTAAATAGGATAGCCTTTTTTTTATAAGATATTATTAAAGTACATCATGACAAGTACGAGCAATAACATCATCTTGTTGTTCTTTTGTAAGGTTGATAAAGCGTACAGCATAACCAGAAACACGAACTGTGAAGTTTGCATATTCAGGTTTTTCTGGATGTGCTTGACAATCCAAAAGTTTTTCTGTTCCAAATACGTTTACATTTAAGTGATGAGAACCTTGAGAGAAATATCCGTCAAGAACACTTACAAGATTTTCAATTCTTTCATCTTCATCATGACCTAAAGCAGATGGATTAATTGTTTGTGTATTTGAAATTCCATCCAAAGCATAATGATATGGAAGTTTAGCAACAGAATTCAAAGATTTGATTAAACCTTTTGTTTCTGCACCATAAGATGGGTTTGCTCCAGGACTGAAAGGAGCCTTTGCAGGACGTCCATCAGGAAGAGCTCCAGTTGCTTTTCCATAAACAACATTTGAAGTAATTGTAAGAATTGATGTTGTTGGTTCAGCATTACGATATGTTGGATGTTTTTTAATCATAGCCATAAAGTCTTTCAAAAGATCTACTGCAATTTCATCAGCACGACTATCATCTTGTCCATAGCGTGGGAAATCACCTTCAACTTTGAAATCTTTTACAAGTGTACAATGGTCAATAACATTTCCAGCTCTATCTGTTACATCAACTTCTTCACGAATTACATGAACTTTTGCATATTTCATAGCAGAAAGAGAATCTACTACATGGCTGAAACCTGCAATACCTGTAGCAAAAGTACGTTTAATATCTGTATCTTCAAGAGCAAGTTCTTCTGCTTCGTAGTAATATTTATCGTGCATATAGTGAATTGCGTTCAAAACATTTACATAAACATCAGCAAGCCATTCAAGCATAGCTTTGTATTTTTTAAGAACCATTGGATAATTTGAAGCATCAATTACATCATCTGTGATTGGTGCATATTCTGGTCCAATTTGAGCACCTTTTTTCAAACCTTCATCACGTCCACCGTTGAAAGCGTAAAGTAAAGCTTTTGCAAGGTTAGCACGAGCACCAAAGAATTGCATTTCTTTTCCAGTTTGAGTTGCAGATACACAACAACAAATTGAATAATCATCGCCCCAAATTGGTCTCATAACATCATCATTTTCATACTGAATAGAAGATGTATCGATAGAAATTTTCGCAGCGTATTTACGGAAATTATCTGGAAGGCGTTTTGAATACAAAACAGTCATATTTGGTTCTGGACTTGGTCCCATATTTTCCAATGTGTGTAAGAAACGGAAATCATTTTTTGTTACCAAAGAACGACCATCTTGTCCGAGTCCACCAACTTCCAATGTAGCCCAAATTGGGTCACCAGAGAACAACTGATTGTAAGATTCAATACGAGCAAAGCGAACCATACGGAATTTCATAACCATATGGTCTACAAGTTCCTGAGCTTGTTCTTCTGTAAGAATGCCTTTTTTCATATCTCTTTCGATATAAATGTCAAGGAATGTAGAAACACGACCTACAGACATTGCAGCACCGTTTTGAGTTTTTACAGCTCCGAGATAACCAAAATATAACCATTGGAAAGCTTCTTTTGCTGTTGTAGCTGGTTTTGAAATATCAAATCCGTAAGCAGCAGCCATTTCTTTTAAACCTTTAAGTGCTTTGATTTGTTCAGAAACTTCTTCGCGAAGACGAATAACATTTTCTGTCATTGTACCATCGCCAATGTTTTCAAAATCCTTTTGTTTTTCTTTGATAAGATAATCAATACCGTAAAGAGCAACACGACGATAATCTCCAACAATTCGTCCACGTCCGTAAGTATCTGGTAAACCAGTCAAAATGTGAGCAGAACGAACAGCTCTGTGTTCTGGAGTATAAACATCAAAAACACCTTGATTGTGAGTTTTATGATATTCTGTAAAAATCTTATGAAGTTCTGGATTTGGTTTATATCCGTACATTTCACAAGATTCTTCTGCCATACGAATTCCACCATAAGGCATAAATGCACGTTTTAAAGGTTTATCAGTTTGAAGACCAACAACCTGTTCAAGTTCTTTTCCTTCTGGGCAAATATAACCTGGACCATAAGCTGTAAGACTAGAAACAACTTCTGTTTCCATGTCAAGAACACCACTTCGTTCCTTTCCGTCTAAACCGATAGACTTTTTATTGTGTTCTTCTTTTTGAAGTTTTTGCAATTCATCAAACAATTTCTTTGTAGCAGAAGTTGGTCCAGCCAAAAATGACTGATTACCATCATATTCTGTATAGTTAGCTTGGATAAAGTCACGAACGTTAATTTCGCTTGTCCACAAACCTTGAGGATTAAATCCTTCCCATTCTGGTCGTAAAGCCATAATTTTACCTCTTTCTAAAGGGTACTTACTTTCATTCCCTTTAGATAAATATTTTTACCGATTTTTCTTTTTTTCTCCAAAACTGAAGTTAAAAAAGGGAAAAAACTTTTCCATCGGAATTAAAATAATAATGAATTAGAGTTCTTTCTTCAAGAAGAATTTATCTCTAATATCTTTCTAATGATATTTTGTAATCATTACAATTTTATAATAATTACATTTTATTAAAGTGTCAATAAAAATTTTAAATTTATTCCAATTCATATTCGGTTTCTGGTTGTACAATTTCAACATCATTAAAACCAGCTTCTGAAAGATGTTTTTTAAATCCTTCTTGTTGCTCTTTTTCTCCGTGAACTAAGAAAATCTTTTTTAAACGACTTGTATCAATTTGTTTTAGCCATTTTATCATTTCACTGTAATCAGCATGAGCGCTAAAACCGTTACATTTTTCAATTTTTGCTTCAACTCTATACATATCGCCTAAAATTTTTACTTCTTTTTGACCTTCCACAATCCTTCTACCTAAAGTATTTTCTGCCATATAACCAACAATCATAATTGTGTTTTGAGGATTTTTAATTCCATTTGCAAGATGATACAAAATCCGTCCTGCTTCACACATTCCATCAGCAGAAATTATAATCATCGGACCTTCTTTATTATTCAATTTTTTAGATTCTTCCACACTTGTTGTAAAAATTAAAGAATTAAAACCAAAAGGATTTTTGTGATGTTTTAAAAATGCTTCGTTCACACTCTCATCATAACATTCTGGATGAACTCGGAACACAGAAGTTGCATTGCTTGCCATTGGAGAATCTACATAAATCGGAATAACTGGAATTTTTTTCTGGTCAGTGAGAAGATGAAGACAAAAAACTAATTCTTGAGCTCGTTCAATCGCAAATGATGGAATGATGATTTTTCCCTTTTTATAACACGCTTCCCGCACAATTCGTTCAAGTTCTTTCATTGCAATATCATGAGTTTCGTGAAGTTTATTTCCGTAAGTTGATTCCAAATAAATATAATCTGGAGCTGGCATATTTGTTGCAGGACTTCTGATGATTGGTTTTCCTTCGCGTCCAATATCTCCTGTAAAAAGAATTCTAGTTTCTTTTTCTGGTTCGTTCGGATTTGGATTTATTGTGATATTTGCAAAAGCCGACCCCAAAATATGACCTGCATCAAAAAATTCCAACTGAACATTTGGAGCAATAAATAATTTTCTGTTGTAAGAAACTGATAAAATTTGATTTGCACATTTTACACAGTCTTTTTCATCATACAAAGGTTTCCACAAAAATTTTTCGCCTTTTTTAGACGCCTGTTTTGCAAGAAATTCTGCATCGTGAGCTTGAATTCTTGCACTATCCATCATCACAAGGTTTGCAAGATCTCTTGTTGCTGGAGTTGCATAAATATTTCCATTGTAGCCACGTTTTGAAAGAACTGGTAAAAGTCCGCAATGGTCTAAATGTCCGTGAGTAAGCATTACAGCATCAAGTTTTTGCATATCAAAATCAAAATTTCTATTTTTTTCGTCAGATTCTCGTCTTTTTCCCTGAAAAGAACCGCAATCTATCATAAAACAACGACCATCAATTTCTAAAATATGTTTTGAACCTGTAACTTCGCCAGCTGCACCTAAAGAATATGTTTTTATTGCCATACAAACCTCGTTTTATAAAAGATTTCATTTTCTAAACTCATTTCTATTATAAATCCCTTTTTCAAGATTACAACAAATTTAATTTTGAAATAAAATCGTAAAAAACAAATAATAATGACAATTCTAAATGTTTGAATTATAATAAAAGAATGTACGCTCGTCATTTTGATAAAGCTCCTGAAAAATTAATCTCAAAAGGAAAAGCCGCTTTTGGAACTTATGATGATGTTTCTCCGCTTTTAGATATTCGTGGAATGAGAGCTCCTTACGCAGGAATTCCTCTTCCAAAATTTATTTCTCGATTAAGAATCAAAAGTCGTTTAGTTTATGTTTTTAATATAGAAAATTATATTGGATTTTCAGAACTTTATGATTTTAAGGCTTTTGGATTAAGTCAGATAATTTTTTGGAATAAAAAAACTGGAGTAAAATATGCATATCACAATTATATGGGAAATCCTAGAAGATATGTTCCTTTAACAACTCAAAAAGGAAGATGTGCATGTTATACACCAAAAAGAATTATAAAAGTTGTTTGGGGAAGAAATCACAAACATAATGCACTTTCTTTTAAAGTTCGTGGAGATGGAATAAGACCTTACGCAGAAGGATTTTGTATTTCAACTTTAGATGATAAAATTCACACAGATGCAATGTTTGTAAATCCTTCTCCAACAAGTTCAAGAGTTTCTGTAACTTGGTTTAATGCAATTTCTATAAAAGGAAAAATTGAACTAAATAATCAAACAGAACAATTTTCGGAAGGACTTGCCGCAATGGTGATAAATAGAGCGTATTATAAATTTCGTTCAAAAACTACTTTTGCAATTGGCTTAGGAACACTTCCGAATGGAAAAAAAATAATTTTTCATCTAAAAAGTTCAAATCAAGATGCAGCAAATTCGGACATTTATAATGATAATATTTTAACAGTTGATGGCGAAAATTCTGCACTTCCTTCTGTATATATAACTCATCCTTTTGGAATAAAAAAAACTTGGATTATTCAAGATGTAGAAAATATGATTGATTTAAGTTTTTCCCCAATTTCTATAGATGAAAGAAATTTAAATATTATCGCATTAAGAAGAATTCAATCATCAATTTATGGAACTTTTGAAGGAACACTTTTAACAAAAAATGGAGAAAAAATTTCTTTTAAATCTCTTCCTGGAATTATAAATTCTAGTTTGTTAAGATTATAAAGTATTTTATAAAAATAAAAAAATCATATAAAATTAAAAAAAGTAATAATTGGAGAATTTTTTATGAGTGATGAAATAACAAGAACTGCAAATTGGGAACCAGGAACTTTAGACAAAACGAGAAAAAATATCGGAAATATTTCAGAAAAAGAAGCGGCTCTTATGGCAAAAAAACTTGGTGGACAAGTTATGTACGAACGTTCCGATAAAAATAATCCAAACCCAAATTATAAAAATACAGGACGAATTGTAAGAAATACAAATTCATCATCATCAAATACAACAAATTCATCACAACTTCCAAAACAAGGAAAATACAAAAGAGAACAACTTCCAAATATTTCAAAAAAAGCGGCTTATGCAATGGACAGATTGATGATGTCGCAAGAATATAAAATCAAACCAAATTATGGAATTTTTAACTTTATCAGAAATCTTCAAAAAAACGGAACAGAAAAAATAAATCTTGATTTTTATCAATATAAAACAAAACAACAAATTGAACATCTTGAAAGTTTTATAACTGTAATAAAAACTCTCATTCAAATTGCACCATCAACTTACAAAGCAAAAATTGCAAACGGAACAGAAACTAAATTTAAATTTTTAAGGATGATTGCAGGTTGGTCGATGCAACAAATAAAAATTGAACACATAAATTTGCAAAATGCACCAAGTCCAATAATTCTTGCAGATTTTATTCCTTTTATAAAATCAATTTATAAACAAGTAATTCAAGTTTATTATTATGGAAACAATAAAATTCCAAAACTTATAAAAGAAATTTACAATGATGAAGCAATGTATCCTGAAGCACCAAAAGAAAAACTTTCAGATTACGCAAAACAAGCAATTACAGAATGGCTTTTTATTGATACAGAAATTATAAAAGAAAATTATCCTTTATTGATGAGAATGTGTTCTGACAGTTTTGAACCATATCCAACATTTTTTAATACAAAAGTTGGCGAAATTTTAAAATTTTTAGGTTTACACAAATTCGACCTTCTTCTTCCAGAAAAACCAAAAGAGCAAACTCAAGAACCAAAAAAAACAAAACCCGCTCCTCCTCAAAAAGGAATAAAAGATTCAACAGTAATTACAGGTTTAAAACTTTTGAATCAATTTTTTCCAGAAGCAAAATTTGATAAATTAGAAGAACATCCTGATTTATATCCATATTTTCAACCACTTTATAAATTTGAAGACGGATTTAATATGCTTTCTCCAGACAATCCTGTTCAATTAATTACAGTTTTGCATAGAATTATTGAAGATTGTTTTCAAGGATGTCGTAATATCAAATTTGTTGAAACAGAAAATCAAAAAAAAGGAAGTGATAGTATTTCTTCCATTTTGGATGATTGGTCTGCTTATCGAGAAAATACTTTTGAAAAACTTTATTGTGAACCTTTGCAAGAACTTGTAAATAATATTTATTCTCAATCAGATTTTGATAAATCTCACATGGGAAGACGACTTTACAATTCTTTATTGTGGCAAACAACTTATCATTATCTTCCTAATTTTAAATTTGATAAACTTTTGCTAGAACATCCCGCTGATGAAAGTAAATATCGACCTTTATTTCATCGAACAGATTTTGTTAGAAAATATTTAACTCTTGTTGTGAATGAATGTGATGCAGCTCAAAAAACAAAAGGAAATGTAAAATTGATTGAAAATCCTTGGGAACATTATAATTTTGATATTCCTAACGAAGTTTCAAAACGTCTTGATGTTCTTTTAGGTGCACAAAATAAATCTGCAAGCACAAATGCAACAAATGCAAATTTACTAAAATATACATTATGTTTTATTGCTGTTCTTGATTGGGTTTTAAATAATCCAGAAAGTCCTGCGTACACAACCGACCCAATGCATATTTTTAGAGTTTCCGCTGATGATGGAAAACCTGTTTTTTCAGTTCCAGAACGTTCTGACCAAAATAAACTTTTTGCTGATGAAATTAGAAAAAGTTATCAAAAAAATGCAAAATAAAATTTTTATATCGCTTTTTACAAAAAAATTGAGTATATTTACATAGAATAAAAAATGTAAATCATATTTCATGGGAGAAATAGAATGTCTAAAAAAATTCCTGTTACTTTGCTCTGCGGTTATCTTGGAGCAGGAAAAACAACTTTGTTAAATAAAGTTCTTACAAATCAAAAAGGATACAAAGTTGCAGTTATCGTAAATGATATTGGTGAAGTTAATGTTGATGAAAAACTCATCTCTAAAGAAGCAAAAATCACAGATTCTTCAAGTTTAGTTCCTCTTACAAATGGATGTATTTGTTGTACTTTAAAAACAGATTTAGTTCAGCAAATTGAAAATTTAATGAATTCTGGAAAATTCGATTATATTTTGATTGAAGCGTCTGGAGTTTGTGAGCCAATGCCTATTGCCCAAGCGGTAGAAACTATAGAAAACGGACAACTTGATAACGTTGTTAGCGTTGTAGATGCAAGTCGTCTTGTAGATGAATTTGGCGGTGGTGATAATCTTGTAAAAACTATTGAAAAAAATGATGTTGAAGAAAGCGAAGAAGATATTGAATCTCTTTTAATTCAACAAATTGAATTCTGTTCAACTTTAATTATAAATAAAAAAGATTTGGTTACAGAAGATGAAATGAAAAAAGTTCGTGCTGTTATCAATAAAATTCAACCAAGTGTAAAAGTTTTTGAAACAACAAGATGTGATGTTCCTGTTGAAGAAATTATTGGAACAAATCGTTTTGATTTTGAAACAGTTTATGCAAGTGCTGGTTGGGTAAAAGCATTAGAAGAACACGAAGAAGCAGAAGATGACGAACACGATGAACACAACGAGCATCATCACGACGAAGAACATCACGAACATCATCATCATGAACACAAACACGAAGGCGAAGATGAAGACGAATATGGAATTGGCTCTTTTGTTTATTATAGACGCCGCCCATTCAATCGTATAAAACTTGATGAATATGCATCTAAATGGCCAAAAAACATAATCCGTTCAAAAGGAGTTATGTGGTTTAGTGATGAACAAGATATGGCTTATGTTTTAGAAACTTCTGGAAGACA
This sequence comes from uncultured Treponema sp., assembly GCA_964410365.1. Classification (GTDB taxonomy): domain Bacteria; phylum Spirochaetota; class Spirochaetia; order Treponematales; family Treponemataceae; genus Treponema_D. The sequence continues at coordinate 41,616 of CAYPGB010000016.1, read as the reverse complement.
AATTCAAGCTGGATATTCAGGAAATTGGCTTGCATCTTGTTCAAAAGAAGAACAAAAAGAAGTTTTAGAACAAGAACCAGAAATGAAAAAAGATTGGGATGAAAAATACGGCGACCGTATGATTAAATTAGTAATTATCGGTCAACACCTAGATAAAGAAAAAATTTCAAATGAACTTGATTCTTGTTTAGACTAAAATCAATCAATTTTGTAGGATGCTAGTTTTCTTTTTCTGAAAACTAGCATTTTTTTTTAATGAAATATTAAAACGTTAAAAACAAATTAATTTTATAAGATAGATTCCCGTGTCGGTGCACGAGAATGACTGTGTTGCTTACGCAAACATCTCAAGCCTTGAATAAACTGTCATTGTCGGGCTCTTGCCTGTCCTGCCAGACGGCAGGCTGGTCCTGTCGGTCCGACAGGCAGACGGCAGACAGGTTGCCCTGACAATCTGTTCTAAAAAAAAAGGCTGTCCTAGAAGTTCAAACTCCATAAACGGACAGCCATTTTTTTTGTTTTAATTTTTATACTCTTTCAACTGGAGTTTCACAAGCATTTTTGCCCATGTAAGCTACAATTTTAGAACCATCTTTTAACATTTCTACAGGAATTACTGCTGAATCTAAGCGTTTTCCATCAACTTCAATATATTCAACGCCTTTTGAAACGTGTTGTGGATTTTTTACTTCAATATGAAGATTCATTTTTCTCCAACGACGTTCTACTGTAAATCCATCCCAATCATGTTTTACACAAGGATCAATCATAAGTCCATCATACTGAGGCTTAATTCCAAGCATATATTGTGTAATTGCATAATATGACCAAGTTCCAGCTCCAGAAAGCCAAGAAGTTCTTGTGTTTCCAGGACGTTTTGAATATGTAGAATAAGTTGTCTGTCCTACAACGTAAGGTTCACTCTGACGAATTTCAGCTTTATCATTATAAGCAGCAGGAATTGATGCTTTACAATATTCATACGCTCTATCACCATTTCCGAGCATTGTTTCTGCAATTACGCCCCAACCTTGAGTATGATTGAAGATTCCAGCGTTTTCTTTAATTCCTGGTAAGAAAACAACTGATGTCATAATATCAGAACGAGTTTTGATAAATGGAGGCGCACAAAGCATTAATCCATAAGGAGTTGCAAGTTTTTCCTTTACAGATTCCATACAAATTCTTGCTTGTTCGGCAGTTGCAGCGGATGACATAACAGCCCAAACTTGTGTGTTGAAATAAATCTGTCCTTCTTCAATTGATTGAGTTCCGTAAACAGTTCCATCTTCACCAACAGCCCAAATAAACCATTTTCCGTCCCAACATTTTTTCTGAATATTTTCATCAAGAGTTTTTCTTTGAGAAAGAGCCCATTCCGCTTCAGAATCTTTTCCAAGACGTTTTGCAATATCTGCATAAGTTGTAAGACCTAAACGCAATTGGAAAGCAACAAATAAAGATTCACCATTATAACCAAGTTTTAAACAATCATTCCAATCTGCTAAAAGTCCACAAGGAAGACCATCAGCACCCATTCTTTCTAAGTTAAATTCCAATGCACGTTTTAAATGTCCAAAAACTGTAGCTTCGCCACCATCTGCATAAGGAACAACTTTATTATAAAAATCAAAATCGCCAGTTTCTGCAACATAACAAGGAACAGCATTAAAGAACCATTCACAATCGTCAGAACGGAATTCCTCTGCTTTTGGAGCTTTTTCATGACCTGCATTAAAATCTTTTGAAATAACAGGAACCGCTCCTCCATTTTGACATTGACCAGAAATCATACGAACCAATCTTTCTTCAGCTTCTTCTGGAATTGCGGCAGAAACGCCCAAAATATCTTGAACAGAATCGCGATAACCTAAACCATCACGTTCTCCATTATAAACAAGACTTGCTGCTCTAGACCAAGCAAAAGTAATAAGACAGTTATACAATCCCCAAACATTTACAGTATGATTAATATCTTCATCAGGAGTGATTGCTTTGAAAGAACCGAGTTTTGCATGCCAATTATTTACAAGTTTTTCAAATTCTTCATCAGCACGTTTGAAATTTCCATATTCGTTGATGATTTTTTGACCAACTGCAAGAGCATCTCCAATTCCGAGCATGAGCATAACTTCTTTTGTTTCGCCAGGATTTAATTCCAAATCACCTTGAACAGTTCCACAAATATTATCACCATACGCTTCTGAATTTGTACATTTTCCATTTACAACAGCATCTGGATGTTCATAATTTCCGTAAGTTCCAATAAATGATTCACGGCTTGTATCAAAACCTGTCATTGGAGTTCCAATCAAAGCAATCCATTCACTCATGTAAGCACCACCAACGTCCCACTCTGGATGTTGAATGTAAAGATTGTCTTGAATAGAATAACGAAGAAGTGAATCTCCAACTTTTTCACCTTTTGAAATAAAAAGTGAATATTGAAGATTTACTTGGTCTTGTGTTGTATTCCATTGATTTGAGAATTCACAATAAGAAAATAATCTAATATTTCTTTTTTTGTTTGAATTATTTGTAACTTTTAATCGCCAATATTCAAAATTTTGTCCAAGAGGAACATAATATTTTGTTTCTGTTTTTATTTCTTTATATTCAGAAGAGATTGTTGTGTAAGCAGTTCCATGACGACATTCTGATTTATATTTATCAAGAGGTTTTCCAACTGGTTGCCAAGAAGCAGACCAAAAATCACCATCATCTTGATCACGAAGATAAAAATAACGTCCTGGCTGATCCATTGGCACAGCATTAAAACGAAGTCGCATAAAACGACCTTGTGCACCTGATTTATAAAAACCATAACCGCCGGCATTATTTGTAATGACAGCTCCATAAACTGTTGAACCAAGATAATTACTCCAAGAAGTAGGAGTATCTGGACGTGTGATGACATATTCTGCTTTGTCATCGTCAAAATAACCGTATTTCATAAAAATTCCTTTTTTTACTGCAAACGCAGAGTTATTTTATAAATATAATAAAGTATAAACTCTAAAATATTAATTATCAATGTTTAAAAAAGATTTGCCCATCATCTGTCATTTTTTCAACAATAGCAAGACTTTCCACCTGATAGCCTTTTTCTCTCAAAAGTTTTCCACCATCTTGAAAACCTTTTTCTATTGCAATACAAATTCCGCAAACTTTTGCTCCCGCTTGTTCAACAATATTTATTAAACCGTTAAGAGCTTTTCCATTTGCAAGAAAGTCATCCACCAAAAGAATATTATCATTTGGAGAAATAAACTTTTTTGAAATTACAACATTATATTCTTGATTATGCGTGTATGAATAAATTTTTGTAGAAAAAACATCTTCATTTACATTACTAGTTTGATTTTTTTTTGCAAAAACTAAAGGCTTTCCAAATTGGCGAGCAACTGAATATGCAACTGCAATTCCACTTGATTCAATTGTAACAATTTTTGTAACAGGAGAATTTTTATAAATATGATAAAATTCTTCTCCCATTTGCTCCATAAGTTCAACATCAATTTGATGATTTAAAAAACTACTTACTTTAAGAATGTTTCCTGGTAAAACTTCACCATCTTTTTTAATTCGATTTTCAAGCAATTCCATAATTAATTTTAATATTTAAAAATAAATAATTCAACTAAGATTTTTTTTATAACAAATAAATCCTCTAAGTTGCCCTTCTAAATCTTGATAAAGTTCTGTTTTAAAATTATAAGATTCAGCAATCTCTTTTGCTAAAATTGCATTATATTCTCCAGTTTCCATAATCATTGTTCCAAGTGATGAAAGATGTTCTTCTGCTTGAGGAATAAGGCGACGAATTAAAGAAAGACCATCTTTAAAAAGAGATTTTTCACCATTTTCTGTAACATCACCATCTAAAGCAAGCCGAGGTTCATTTCTTCCATCTTGTAACATTTCATCAACCAAAAAAGATGGAACATAAGGAGGATTTATAAAAATTAAATCAAATTTCCAAGGAACCATTTCAAACAAATTTGAACGCACAAAACGAATTCTAGATTTTGCAAATTCCGGAATTAATTTTTCTAAATTTTTAGAAGCAATTTCCAAAGCAGAATCACTAATATCAACTAATGTAAATTTAGGAAGTTTTTCAAATGGAATTTTATAATTTTCTATGAGAGATTTTAAAACTGAAATTCCTATACAACCAGAACCTGTACACATATCGCAAATGTTTAAAATAGAATTTTCATGAGTTTCCATTTTTTCGATAACAGAATCTAACGCTTTTTCTACAAGAATTTCTGTATCTGGTTTTGGAATTAAAACTGCTGGAGAAACTAAAAAATCATAACCATAAAATTCTTTATGCCCCGTAATATACGCAATTGGAAATCCTGTTTTTCGTTTTTCGATTGCAGAATTTAGCCAATTTAGTTTTTCTTCTGAAATTTCATCATTACGATTTAATAAAATTTGAGTTTTAGACAAATCTAATGAAAACTGCAAAAGAACTTCAACATCTAATTGAGGAGAAGATGATTTTTCTAAAGAATGCATTGCATTTTGCTTAAATTGTTGAATTGTCATTTTTAAGTGATAAACAATTTATAAGGGAACGCCATAATTATTAAAAAAAATTATCTATTCTCCAAGATTAGTTATATCTGCAGCAAGTTGTTCTTCTTTTGCATAAACATTTAAAGCATCTAACATATCATCCATTTCGCCCATCATAAACGCTGGAAGATTATGTTGAGAATAATTTATTCTGTGGTCTGTAACTCTGTCTTGTGGATAGTTATAAGTTCTAATTTTTTCAGAACGAGCACCAGAACCAACCATACTTGAACGAGCGGCTGCACGATCTGCTTGTTTTTTACTTTCTTCCAAATCAAAAAGGCGAGCACGCAAAACTCTAAATGCTTTTTCTTTATTTTTTATCTGAGATTTTTCATCTTGTTGAATTACAACTAATCCTGTAGGAATATGTGTTAAACGAACTGCTGAATCTGTTGTATTTACACATTGTCCACCAGGACCTCCGGCACGCATAACATCAATTCTAACATCGCCAGGTTTTATTTCTATTTCAGTTTCTTCTGCTTCTGGTAAAACAGCTACAGTTGCGGTTGAAGTTTGCAATCTTCCTTGAGATTCTGTTTGAGGAACACGTTGAACTCTGTGAACTCCAGATTCCCATCTTAAAGTTCCATAAACAAATTTTCCAGAAATTGAAGTTACAATTTTATTAAATCCACCAACTTCAGTTTCTTGAGCTTCCATTGTTTCAGTTTTCCAACCTTTTCTTTCTGCAAGATGACAATACATTTCCCAAAGGTCACGAACAAAAAGAGATGCTTCATCACCACCTGCGGCAGAACGAATTTCCAAAATAATATTTTTTTCATCAAGAGGATCTGGTGGAACTAACTTTAGTTTGATTTCTTCTTCAAGTTTTGGCTGTTTTTCCTCAAGTTCTTTGAGTTCTTCACGAGCCATTTCTTTCATATCAACATCTTCTTCATTTGTTATCATTTCTTTTGCATCTTTTATTCCTGCTAAAACTTTTTTATATTCCGCAGAAAGTTCACAAATTTCAGAAAGATAACCATGTTCTCTCATTGTATCTTTATATTTTTTTGGCTCTTTTACAAGATTTGGGTCCATAACCAAATCACTAACTTCTTTAAATCGTTTTTCACATTCATCAAGTTTTTTTAATAAATCCATAATATTTTTCCTGTATAAAATTAATTTTTTAATAAATGAAAAACAAATTTTTTATAATTTAGAAAGATATTTATTCAAAATTTGAGTTGCTTGCTTTGGATTTGCCTGACCTTTTGATAATTTCATAACTTGTCCCATAAGCCAACCAACAACATTAGTTTTTCCATTTTTAAAATCTTCTACAGCCTTTGGATTTGCTGCAATTACATCTTGAACAATTTTATCAATTTCACCTTCATCATTTACAACTTCAAAACCTTTTTCTTTTATAATTTCTGAAGGCATTTTGTTTGTCTGCATCATTTCTGCAAAAACTTCTTTTTCTTGTTTTGATGTGATTTTTCCATCTTCCATTGCGTCAGAAAGTTCTGCAATGTGAGCAGGAGTGATTTTTACATCATTTATTGTTTCTTTATTTTCATTTAAAACTGCAAGAAGTTCTGCAAGAATAATATTTGCTGATTTTTTTGCATTTTTAGATTTTTTTGCTGTTTCTTCAAAGAACATAGCTAAATCTTTTGTAGAAGTAATTGTTTCTACATCAAAATCTGACATTCCATATTCTTTTTTATATCGTTGTCTTTTTGCTTCTGGAAGTTCTCCAACTTGTTTTAAAGCATTTGAAATTAATTCTTCACTTACGCTAAAAGGTTTTATATCAGGTTCTACAACAAAACGATAATCAACAAAAGAATTTTTTGTACGCATAATTTGAGTTACGCCATTATCTTCATCCCAGTTCATTGTATTTTTATAACCAGGAACAAATTCTTGCCGATTTTCTTGGAATTCCTTTAACTGACGCTGAGCTTCATAAGTACACGCTTCTCGAATTGCTTTGAAAGAGTTTAGATTTTTTATTTCAGAAATTGGTGTGTGATAAAGTTTTCCATCTTCCCAAATATTAAGATTGATGTTTGCATCACAACGCATATTTCCTTCTTCCAAATTTCCGTTTGTTACTTTTACATAACGCAAAATTTCTTGAACAGTTTGCATAAATAAAGCAGCTTCTTCTGGAGAAGTCATATCTGGTTTTGTTACAATTTCTATAAGAGGAGTTCCACAACGATTATAATCGATATAAGAATGGGCTCCTTGAAGGTGTAAAGATTTTCCAACATCTTCTTCAAGGTGAATTCGTTCTACTCTTACACGACGATATTTTTCTCCTTGCAATTCAATAATACAATCTTCACCTTTGAAATTTTTTGAGCGACATTTTTCTCCGCCAGGTTGTTCATCTTTTGGAAAACTTCTAAATGGTAAATCTACATAACCATTTGAACAAAGAGGAATATCGTATTGAGTTATCTGATAACCTTTTGCCAAATCTGGATAAAAATAATGTTTTCGGTCAAATTTTGTAAATCTAGCAATTTGACAATTTAAAGCTTGTCCTGCAACGGCTCCAAGTTCAACATAACCTTTTGAAATACGTGGCATGGCTCCAGGAAGTCCTAAACAAACTGGACAAACGCGAGTGTCTGGCATTCCGCCATATTTATTTTCGCAAGCACAAAAAGCTTTTGTTTTAGTTAAAAGTTGAGTATGAATTTCACAACCGATTACAATTTCCCATTTATCAATCATTTTTTTCCTCTATTTTAGTTGAAATATTATACAGAAAATTAACGCTTATCTCAATGTCTGAAACTTTTTATTTTTATGCATTTTTTATTACAACTTTTATTTTCTTTGCATTTTCATTTATTGGTGAAAGTTTTATATTTTTTGTTTTTCCATTTTCCCAATCAAAATCTAAAGAATATCCACCTTTTATTAAAATTCCACGAATTTTACCAAATTGCCATTCATTTTGATTTGGAAGTGCCGGTAAAAGTTTTACAAGAACTTCATCATCTTTTTGAAAATCACTTTGAACTAACATTCTCACAATTGCAGCCAATGCTCCAAAATTTCCATCAATTTGAAATGGTGGATGATTATCTAACAAATTTGGAAGCGTAGAATTGCTCAAAAGTTTTATAATGGCTTCTAACGCTTCATCACCTTGTTCAAGTTGAGCTCTAAAATTTATAATCCAGGCTTGACTCCAACCAGTATGTCCTCCTCCATTTTCAAGACGTTTTTTTAGAGTTTTTTTAGCCGCTTCTGCAAGTTCTGGATTTTTTTCAAGAGTAATTGTGTGCCCAGGAAAAAGTCCATAAAGATGACTTATATGACGATGACCTTTTTCAACTTCTGGAACTTCTGTATTCCATTCCATCAGAGAACCATCAGAATTAAGAGAAGGCTTTTTCAAATGAGATAAAACATATTTAAAATCAGAATAATCTTTTTCACAATATTTTTGATTTTCTACATTGAACACATTTTCTTCAAGAATTTTTTTTGCGTTAAGACAACTTTCAAAAAGATGTTCCAAAATCATATTATCCATTTCGCAACCTTGAGAAAACGCTCCAACTTGACCAGCTTTTGTAACATAAGAATTTTCTGGAGAAACCGTCGGATTTATAACAAGATAAGGTTTTCCATCATTTGCTAAAAGTGAACTTGGCTCTAAAAAATCTACAAAAAACAAACATGCTTCATGAATTAAATAATAATATTTTTGTAAGATTTTTTTATCTAAAGTATATTCAAAATGTTCCCAAATATGCGTTGCTAACCAAGCAGCACCTAAAACCCAATATGTTCCAGGAAGCCAGTTATCTTGAGGAGCAGAATCTCCCCAAAAATCCAAATTGTGATGAATTACATATCCTCGACAATTATACATTCTTTTTGCAACATCAACGCCATTTTTATACGCTCGTTCCAATAAATCAAAAAGAGGAATTTCACATTCACTCAAATTTGTCATATTCACAGGCCAATAATTCATTTCTGTATTTATGTTGATTGTATATTTTGCCCCCCAAGGTGGATCCATATAACAATTCCAAAGTCCTTGCAAAGTTGTAGGCATTTTTCCAGGTTTTCGACTTCCAGAAATTAAAAGATAACGTGAAAAATTTGCGTAAAGATTTACAAGAGAAACATTTTCTTTAGATGCATTTTTTAAAAGTTCTGGAGTTAAAATTTCTTCATTTTGAGAAATTTTAGAAAGATTTTCATTTCCGATGCAAAGAGAAAATTTTTCCCAATAAGATTTATATTCGGTTGTGTGATTGTTAAAAATTTTTTCAACGCTAGATTTTATTCCATTTTTTTGAATATTCTTTTTTATGAAAGAAAGTCGTTCTTTACATTTTTCATTCCAATAATTTTCTTTTATTGCTTCTTGATATTCTTTTTTTGAGCGTATTTTTTCATTCCATTTCCAAGCTTGAATATCTATAAAAAATAATGCTTCATCACAATCTTTTCCGGTAAGACAAAAACCTGTAGTTTGAGAATTTCCACCTTCTGTAACGACGCCAACTCCATCACAAAAAGGAATTCCGTGTTCATCTTCCAAAAAAATCATTCCATCTTCTGCCCAAATTTTATCGACCCAAATTCCTCTATCTAAATAACCGCGAAAATTTATTTTTCCTTTTTGAGATGATGTAACGTGCATAAAAATCATATCGTTTTTTGCACTAATCCAAGTTTTTCGACAAAACAAAACGCCATTTTGGTCAGTGTAAGTTACAGTTGTGCAAGCATTTTCCAAATCCAATTCTGATTTATAAGTTTCCAAACATTCTTTTGGAGTTTTATGTTGCAAAGGAAATCCACATTCTATTCCATAATTTTGTGCAGAAAAAAAATCAATTCTAAATTCACCAGCAGTTTGATAAACTCGCTCATTAAAACAAGTTCCACTTAAAGTTTGAAAGCCTAATTCTTGAGCTTCCATAACTTTTCCTTCGCGTACAAGTTCTTTTATTTTTGGAAGATATTTTTGCGTGTCAGGATTTATTCTATCAATTGGGCCACCAGACCAAATTCCTTCTTCATTAAGTTGCAAAATTTCATTACAAGGATGAGCTTTTACCATCGCACCTAAACGACCATTTCCAAGTGGCAAATATTGTTCCCAAGTTTCTGGCGGATTTTTAAAAATAAGTTTATTTTCCATAGTTTTTCCTTCGAAAAATAGTCTATCAGATTTTAGAATAAAATTTCCACATAAAATGATAATTTAACAAAAATGCATCCCACAGATTTCGCGGATTTTATTCTTGTTGAACAACCACATCAACACTCTGAATCACAAAATTTTATGAAAATTTTCTAGTTGATAAAAATCTTATTTTTCATCATTATTTCACTCATGCAAATAAAATTATCGAATTTATGCAAAACATATTCTACGGCAGAAGGTTCTATTCAAGCCGTAAACAATATTTCTCTTGATATTCCAGAAAATCAAATTTTTGGAATTATTGGTAAATCTGGAGCAGGAAAATCTTCTCTTGTTCGGCTAATCAGTCTTTTAGAAAAACCTGATTCTGGCGAAATTTATTATGATAATAAAAGAGTTGATAATCTTTCTAAAGCAGAATTAATTGCTCAAAGACGAAAAATTGGAATGATTTTTCAGAATTTCAATCTTTTTTCTTCAAGAAATGCGGCAAAAAATGTTGCATATCCTTTAGAACTTGCAAAAACTCCAAAACACATTATAAAAAATCGCGTGATGGAAATGCTTGACCTTGTAGGATTAGCTGACAGAGCCGATGCTCCAATTAGTACTTTAAGTGGTGGACAAAAACAAAGAATCGCAATTGCAAGAGCTCTTTCTACAAATCCAGATATTCTTTTTTGTGATGAAGCAACAAGTGCTCTTGACCCACAAACAACTCATTCAATTTTATCACTTTTACGAGAAATTCAAAAAAATATGAATCTCACAGTTGTAATGATTACTCACCAGATGGAAGTTGTTCGAGATGCTTGCCAACAAGTTGCCGTTATTGAAAATGGTTCTGTTGTTGAATTAGGTTCTGTAACTGAGATTTTTTCAAATCCAAAAACAAATGTTACAAAAGATTTTTTATCTCACATTTCTACAAATTCAGAAAATCAAAACAATGCATTTATAAGATGGTCTAACAAAGGTGGAAAATATATTTTGCGTTTTGTAGATGAACAAACTAGCAAACCAATTATTAATCAAATTTGCAAAAAATTTGATTTAGATGTAAATATTCACGCAGCAGGAGTTCAACATCTTCCAGAAAAAGATATTGGAACACTTGTTATAGACCTTGACGGAAATGATTTAGAAATTTCAAAGGCGATTGATTTTATCAAAAGTTGTGGAATTTTTATTGAAGAAGTAGAAGAAAATTCTTTTGAGAGGTAGAAAAATGATTGATATTTTAACATTAATCGGAACATCAACTTTACAAACTTTAATAATGGTGATTTTATCAACTATTTTTGCACTTATAATTGGTTTTCCATTAGGAGTTTTATTAAATATTACAAATAAATTTGGAATTACACCAAAACCAGTTTTAAATTCTGTTTTAAGTAGAATAATTGATATTTTTCGCTCATTTCCTTTTGTAATTTTGATGATTATCCTTCTTCCTCTAACAAGAAAAATTTTGGGAACAGCAATTGGAACAGGAGCAGCAATCATTCCTCTTTCAATTGCAGCAGCTCCTTTTGTTGCAAGAATTACAGAAACAGCTTTAAACGAAGTTGATACGGGCGTTGTTCAAGCAGCAAGAGCAATGGGTTCTACAAATTGGCAAATTATTTATAAAGTGTTAATTCCAGAATCATTACCTTCTGTTATTTCAGGAATTACATTAACAATAATAAATTTGATTGGATATTCTGCGATGGCTGGAACTTTAGGTGGCGGTGGACTTGGAGATTTAGCTATCAGATACGGTTACCAAAGATTCCGAACAGATATTATGATTTTATCTGTTATCGTAATAATAATTATGGTTGCCTTAATTCAATTTGTAGGTACAAAAATTTCAAATAAAATGATGTCAAAAAGATAAAAATCTATTGACACAAAATCATAAACCTACTAAATTAATAGGTATTAAAAATTTGAACCTTTTTGGCAAAAATTTTTAAATTTGCGTTGCAAAATTATTATAAAATGCAATTTTTAAATTGCAAAAAAAATCAATTCAGAAAAATATATTTTCTCATTGATTAAAAGGAGCTTTTATGAAAAAAATTATCGCTTTAGCAACAAGTCTTTTTGTTGCAACATCTATTTTTGCTCAAGTTACATTAAAAGTTGGAGCAACTCCAGAACCACATGCTGAACTTTTAAATCTTATAAAAGATGATTTAAAAGCAGAAGGAATTGATTTAAAAGTTGTTGAATTTACAGATTATGTAACTCCAAATGATGCTGTAGAAGCAGGTGATATTGATGCAAATTATTTTCAGCACATTCCTTATCTCGAAACATTTAATAGCGAAAAAGGTTATCATCTTGTAAACGCTGGAGGAATTCACGTTGAACCATTTGCAATTTATTCTAACAAAGTAAAATCTTTAAAAGATTTGAAGAAAAAAGCTTCTATTGCAATTCCAAACGACCCAACAAATGAAGGTCGTGCACTTCTTCTTCTTGAATCAGCTGGTTTAATTACATTAAAAGAAGGAGCAGGAATCACAGCAACTCCTTTAGATATTAAGAAAAATCCTTTAAAATTAAAATTCCGTGAAATTGAAGCGGCTTCACTTCCAAGAACACTAAACGATGTAGATGCCGCTGTTATCAACGGAAATTATGCGATTCCAGCAGGTCTTTCAGCAACAAAAGATGGTCTTTTTGTAGAAGGTTCATCTTCACCTTATGTAAATGTAATTGCTGTAAAAGAAGGAAATGAAAACAAACCAGAAATCAAAGCTTTAGTAAAAGCTCTTCAAAGTGAAAAAGTAAAAGAATACATTTCTAAAAAATATCCAAATGGTGAAGTTGTTTTAGTTTACTAAAAATAATTTTTCATAAGTCTGATGAGATAAAACTTGTCAGACTTTTTTTTTGCTCTTTTTTCCTCATATTAAGATTCAAACTTAGTTAAAATGCCTCATTTTCCATCAATATCTTTTTTGTTATACTTGTTTTATGAAAACTTTTTTAGATGAAAATTTTATCTTGCAGACAAAAACTGCTCAAAACTTATATCAAAATTATGCAAAAAAAATGCCTATTTTTGATTTTCATAATCATCTTTCACCAAAAGAAATTTATGAAAACAAACCTCTCGGAAATCTTGCAAATGCTTGGCTTGATCACGATCATTACAAATGGAGAGCAATGCGTGCAGCAGGAATTCCAGAAAATTTAATTACGGGGCATATAAATATCGATGGTTCTGTAAAAACTGATGAAGAACGTGGCGGAAAAGAAAATGTTGAAAAACAAGATTATGAACGTTATCTTGCTTTCGTAAAAACTTTACAAGGATGCATTGGCAATCCGCTTTACCACTGGAGTCATCTTGAACTTTTGCGATATTTTGACATAAAAGAACCTCTCACAGAAGAAAATGCAAAATCTGTTTGGGAAAAATGTAACAATCTTCTTTCGCAAAAAGAATTTTATCCTCGTGGACTTTTGCAAAAAATGAATGTAAAAATTTTGTGTACAACTGATGACCCTTTAGATGATTTAAATTATCACAAAAAACTTGCAAATGGATGGAAAGATATAAAAGTTCTTCCTTCGTTCCGCCCAGATTTTATCATAAATGCAGAATCTTCTAGTTTTGCAGAATATATTTCTAATTTACAAAAAATTACAAATACAAAAATCAATTCTATAGATGATATGATTTTTGCTGTTTCAAAACGATTAGATTTTTTCAAATCACTTGGTTCAGTTGTAAGCGACCATTCTTTAGAAAATGATTTTTATCTTCCTGTAGAAAAAAAAGATGTCGATTATATTTTTCAAAAAGCTTGGATTGGAAAACAACTTTCTCACGATGAAATTGCACAATATAAAGGTTACGTTTTAACAGAACTTGGAAAACTTTATGCACAAAAAGGATTTGTTATGCAAATTCACATTGGAGCATTGAGAGATAATCATTCTAGTTTGCTTTCTTCTTGTGGAAAAAACATTGGTGAAGATAGTCTTCAAGATTTTAATTACGCTTCTCAACTTGGAGCGATTTTAAATCAAATTTATTCTTCAGAACCAAATGCAAAAACAATTTTGTATAATTTAAATCCTCGTGATAATGAATCTCTTGCTACAATGGCAGCAAATTTTAGAAATTGTGTTTTTGGACCTGCTTGGTGGTTTAATGACCATAAAGATGGAATTGAAGAACAGATTAGAGTTTTTGCAAGAACTTCAGTTTTGGGAACTTATCTTGGAATGCTCACAGATTCAAGAAGTTTTTTATCTTTTCCACGACACGAATATTTCCGCCGAATTTTATGCAATTTTATTGGAAATCTTGTTGAAAATGGAGAATTTCCAGAAAATGAAAATCTTTTGGGAAAAATCGTAGAAAATATTAGTTATAATAATGCTGAAACTTTTTTTATAAGGAATAAATAATTATGAATGATGCTTTAAAAACATTGGGAAAAATTGGAATTGTTCCAGTTGTAGTTTTAAATAATGCTTCTGACGCTGAACCTTTGGCAGAAGTTTTAATCAAAGGTGGACTTCCTTGTGCTGAAGTTACATTCCGAACTGATGTAGCAGAAGAAAGTATAAAAAAAATCGCAAAAAAATATCCAAATATGTTTGTTGGTGCAGGAACAGTTTTATCTTGTGAGCAAGCGGATTGTGCTTTTGATGCTGGAGCAAAATTTATTGTAAGCCCAGGATTAAATCCAAAAGTTGTAGAACATTGCTTAAAAAAAGGTTATCCAATCTGTCCTGGAGTTATGACACCGACTGAAATAGAATTGGCTCTCAGTTTTGGACTTGATGTAGTAAAATTCTTTCCCGCAGAACCAGCAGGTGGCTTAAAAATGATAAAAGCACTTTCTGCACCTTATACAAATCTAAAATTTATGCCAACAGGTGGAATTAACGAATCAAACGTAAAAGATTATTTAGCTTTTGAAAAAATTCTTGCTTGTGGAGGAAGTTGGATGGTAAAAGGAAATCTAATTTCTGAAAAAAAATTTGATGAAATAGAAAAATTAACATCAGAAGCAGCAAATATCGTAAAAAATATCTCTAGAAAAATTTAATATAAACGAGGAAAAAAATGAAAGTAATTACATTTGGCGAAATTATGTTAAGACTTGCTCCAGAAGGCTACTATCGATTTGTACAAGCCGAAAAATTTGGAGCGACTTTTGGTGGTGGAGAAGCAAATGTTTCAGTTTCTCTTGCAAATTATGGAGTAGATACCGCTTTTATTACAAAACTTCCAAATCACGAATTAGGACAAGCAGCCGTTAATTCTTTAAGAAAATATGGAGTCAATACAAATTTTATTGTTCGAGGTGGTCCACGAGTTGGAATCTATTATCTTGAAAAAGGAGCTTCTCAACGTCCTTCAAAAGTAATTTACGACCGAGCAGGTTCTTCGATTGCACTTGCCACAAAAGATGATTTTGATTGGGATAAAATTTTTGAAGATGTTTCTTGGTTTCATTTTACAGGAATTACTCCAGCACTTGGAGATAATGTTGCAGAAATCTGTCTTGAAGCATGCAAAAAAGCTCATGAAAAAGGAATTACAGTTTCTTGTGATTTAAATTATCGCAAAAAATTATGGACAAAAGAAAAAGCAAATCAAACAATGGAAAAATTATGTCATTATGTTGATGTTTGTATTTCTAACGAAGAAGATGCAAATGATGTTTTTGGAATTAAATCAGAATCTACAGATGTTACAAGCGGAAAATTAAATAAAAACGGATATGTGGAAGTTGCAAAAAAACTTACAGATAAATTTGGTTTCAAAAAAGTTGCAATCACACTAAGAACTTCAATTTCTGCTAGTGAAAACAATTGGAGTGGAATGTTATACGAAGATGGAAAAGCATATTTTTCAAAAGAATATAATATGAAAATTGTTGATAGAGTTGGCGGTGGTGATAGTTTTGGAGGCGGATTAATTTATGCTTGTATAAATAATTACAATCCTCAAGATATAATTGAATTCGCTGTTGCAGCAAGTTGTTTAAAACATTCTATTGAAGGTGATTTTAATATGGTTTCTGTTTCTGAAGTTCAAACTTTAGCAAACGGAGATGCATCTGGTCGCGTTCAAAGATAAAAAAGATTTCCGTGTGTGTTTCAAAAATCTCAACCAAACTCACGGGAATAAAAAAAAATGCAGGGCTCCAAAAAAAACTAAAAAAAGGAACCCTGCAAAAAATTAGGAGGCTATTTAATAAATGCTTTTCTTTGTGCTTCCTGTTAGAGCAACCGAAAAAGTTGGATTAAGTTGCTGAACATCAAAAAGGTCTACAACTTGTTCAGAAAACATCTGATCTAGCATTTTTTGGTATGAAACAATTTTTCCTACATAATTTAATGTTACTTGAGGAGTTTTGTTTGAACGAACTCTATTTGTTCCTGCATTGTACATTGCCAAAGCGGAAATTTCATTTCCAGCAGTATCCAAACAAAATTTTAAATGTGACATACCATATTTTGAACTAATATAAGGATCAAAAAAATCCTCTTCATTCAAATTAGGAAAACTTTTACTATTTAATTGAAATAATCCTCTATCAACTGTTGAATTTGAATTAGTGTTAATTGCATTTACTCTAAAATTACTTTCGGTATGAGCAAGTGCAAACGCTAAAGAAAGAGGAATATCATTTTTATCAGCTTCAGAAAGAATTGCTTTTGTAATTTCTGGATTTTTTGTTACATTAAAATAAAATAATTCTACAGCAGCTTTTGATGATGGACGTCTATAAAATTCCAAACCTTTATCATAATTAGCGTCTAATTTTACTTCTGAAAAATAATCTTGAAATGTTAAATATAATTCTTCTTTTTCAGTTTCAATTGTTTCTTCAAGAACTACAATTTGTTCAGGTTGAATTTTTGAATCTGTAGGAACTAAAAAATATACAAGAAGTGTTGCTACAACTAGAAAGCAAGTAATAATACAAGTAAAACAAAAAGTTGAAAGCAAATTATTTGTTTCATTGTTTCTATTCATTTTTTTTGCCAGTTATTGCATCCTTTTCATAAAGATAGATGAATAATGACATAAAAAAATAAAAAACACAAGTGAAAAATTGCGAAATAAAATAAAATCCGTGTTATTTTTAGATAAATATTTGAAAACTTTACAGTATTTCGCAAACCTTGCTTTTTAATACACTACTACAGAAAAATTTTGAATATTTTCATCATTTTGATTTAAATTTTCATTCAAAGCAAAATAAACATATTGAGAATGTTTTTTTGAAAGTGTTTCTATAAAAGTGCATGCATAAGAATTTTCTTCAAATCCATTTTTTAATATTTCAAAAGGCAATTCAATTCCTACTACACAAATACAATCTTTTATTCTTCTTGCTGTATGATTAAATGCATTTATAAATAATTCATACTGTTCTGGAGTTTCTAAAACTTTATCAACTTTTGGAACCAAAATAACAAATTCATTTTGTAAATCTATTTTTTTTAATTCATCTCTAAGATTTGCAAGAAATTCTTCATTATAATTTTCATCACTAATTTCTACAGAAGACCAAGGAATTGTAATTTTTTTTAATTTTGTAATATCTACTAAACTATCATCATCAATTTTATACAAGTTTTTATTTTTAGCGTAAAATTTTGCTTCTAATTTCATTTTTAACTCCAAAACACATACAAATATTTATAAACAAAGATGTACCTGCCAATTTTGAAAGCCTCAATCAATACTCGAGAATAATTGTGTTGCTTTTTACAACTCGCAAGTTTGATGTACAAACATCGCAGGGCGTAACTCAACAATCTAAAAAAAAAACGGCAGTGAAAATCGCCTGCCGTTGTAATATTTCTTCAAAATATAAATTCTATTCAGTTAAAATTTTTATAACTTCACCTTTATCTTGAGTATTTAAAATCTCTTGACGTTTTTCAGGGCTTTTAAATAATAAACTTACTTCAGCCAAAAACTGAAGATGTGGACCTGTTTTATTTACAGGTGATAATGTCATAATAAAAATTCTACAAGGTTCTTGATCCAAAGAATCAAAATCAACTGGATTGTCCGAAATTCCAATACAAGCAACTAAATCTGTTACTGTATCAGTTTTTCCATGAGGAATAGCAATTCCATGTTTCATTCCAGTAGACATTTTCTTTTCGCGGTCTAAAACACATTCTCGTGCAGCTGCTTTATCAGAAACCTTTCCTGCTTTGTACAATACGTCAATCATTTCATCAACGATTTCTTCTTTTGTTGTTCCCTTCAAATGAAGTTCAACTGTGTCTGTAGTTAATACTGTTTTTAAGTCCATATATAAATATTATTTCCACTTTCCAAATCTGTCAAGGTGGAATTTACCTATCTTTATACTTTTTTTTGTGAAGTTTTTTTATCATCATTTTCTTAATTGTATTAATATTTTGTTTGTACTATAATTGTAGATATTATTTTTAAATTTAGGAGCCATTACAATGTCTAAATATCCTTTTGAATCAATTGAACCAAAATGGCAAAAATATTGGGAAGAAAATAAAACTTTTAAGGTTTCGGAAGATGATAATTTTCCAAAAGAAAAACGCCAATACGTTTTGGATATGTTTCCTTACCCTTCTGCAGCGGGACTTCACGTAGGTCATCCGGAAGGTTATACAGCAACTGATATTTATTGTCGTTATCTTAGAATGAATGGATACAACGTTCTTCATCCTATGGGATTTGACTCTTTTGGGCTTCCAGCAGAAAATTATGCAATCAAAACAGGAACGCATCCAAAAGTAACAACTCACGCAAATATAGAAAAATTCACACAGCAAATAAAATCTCTAGGTTTTAGTTATGATTGGGACAGATGCATTTCTACATGCGAGCCAGAATATTATAAATGGACACAATGGATTTTCCTTCAACTTTACAAAAAAGGACTTGCTTATGAAGCTCAAACTCCAATCAACTGGTGTCCTTCTTGTTTAACAGGACTTGCAAACGAAGAAGTAAAAGAAGGTCGCTGTGAACGTTGTGGAACTCAAGTAACTCACAAAACAATCAGACAATGGATTTTAAAAATTACAGATTACGCTGACCGCCTTGACAAAGATTTGGAATCTCTCGATTGGCCAGAAAGTGTAAAACTTATGCAACATAACTGGATTGGAAAATCAACTGGAGCAGAAGTCATTTTTACAGTTGCAGATAAAGATGGAAATCCTACAGATAAAAAACTCACAGTTTACACAACAAGATGTGATACTTTATTTGGTGCTACTTATATGGTTGTTTCTCCAGAACATAAAATCATTTCTGAAATCACAACTGCCGAACAAGAAAAACTTGTAAAAGAATATCAAGAATCTGCAGCAAAAAAATCTGACCTTGAACGTACAGATTTAGCAAAAGATAAAACTGGAGTTTTCTCTGGAAGTTACGCAATAAATCCTGTAAATGGAAAATTAATTCCAATTTGGATTGCTGATTATGTTTTAATTTCTTACGGAACTGGTGCAATTATGGCTGTTCCAGCACATGATGAACGCGACTGGGATTTTGCTAAAAAATTTAATCTTCCAATCATTGAAGTTCTGAAGAGTGAAGTTGATGTTCAAGAAAAAGCTTGGACTCAAGATGGAATTCATGTAAATTCTGATTTTTTAAACGGATTAAATAAAAAAGATGCAATTGAAAAAATGCTTGAATTCCTTGAAGAAAAGAAAATTGGTAGAAAAGCAATCAATTATAAACTTAGAGATTGGGTTTACAGTCGCCAGCGTTATTGGGGAGAACCAATTCCTTTAATTCATTGTCAAAATTGTGGAACTGTTCCTGTGCCAGAAGAAGAACTTCCTGTAAAATTACCAGAAGTAAAATCTTATCAACCAACTGGAACTGGAGAAAGTCCTCTTGCCGCAATAGATTCTTGGGTAAATTGTAAATGTCCAAAATGCGGTGGAAATGCAAAACGAGAAACTAATACAATGCCTCAGTGGGGAGGTTCTTGTTGGTATTATCTTCGTTATATCGACCCTAAAAATGAAAAACAGTTCTGTTCACCAGAAAAAGAAAAATATTGGATGCCTGTTGACCTTTACATTGGTGGAGCTGAACATGCGGTTTTACATCTTTTATATGCACGTTTTTGGCACAAAGTTCTTTATGATTTAGGAGTTGTTTCTACAAAAGAACCTTTTCAACGTTTGATAAATCAAGGAATGATTACATCTTTTGCATTCCAAAGAAAAAATAAAACTCTTGTTCCAACAGATGAAGTTGAACAACGTGAAGATGGAAAATATTACGAAAAGAAAACTGGTGAAGAACTTGAGCAAATTGTTGCCAAAATGTCTAAATCACTAAAAAATGTTGTAAATCCTGATGATGAAATAAAAGCGTACGGTGCAGATTCTGTAAGAATGTATGAAATGTTTATGGGACCACTCACAATGTCAAAACCTTGGTCTACACAAGGAATTGTTGGAATTCATAGATTTTTGGAAAAAGTGTGGGCAATTTCTGAAAAACCAATGACAGATTTGGATATTACAGCTCATTTAACTGATAAAACATTAATTTCTGCAAGAAAAACATTTGCTCAAACTGTAAAAAAAGTTACAAATGATACAAATTCTTTGAATTTTAATACTGCAATTAGTCAAATGATGATTTTTGTAAATGAAATTTCAAAATTACCTGAAATTCCAAAAGCAATGTGGTCAGATTTTGTAAAACTTTTATCACCTTATGCACCTCATCTTGGAGAAGAACTTTGGCAAAAACTTGGACATGATAAAACAATCGCTTATGAAAAATGGCCAACAATCAGCGAAGATTTTGGAAAAGATGATG
The DNA here is from genome assembly GCA_964410365.1 of uncultured Treponema sp. Lineage (GTDB taxonomy): Bacteria > Spirochaetota > Spirochaetia > Treponematales > Treponemataceae > Treponema_D. The sequence goes on along the minus strand of CAYPGB010000016.1, from coordinate 21,049 downwards.
TAAAAACAATCGTAGTAATGATTAATGGCAAAAAAAGAGATACTTTTGAAGTAGCACCAGGAACTTCTGATGATGTTTTAAAAGAAACAGCTTTTAATCGTGAAATTACTAAAAAATTTACTGATGGTCATGAAATTGCAAAATGCATTGTTGTAAAAGATAAACTTGTAAATATTGTTGTAAAATAAACAATCACACAAGAAATTATGTTATTGCCGTGTATCATTCACTAATTGAAACGTTAAAAAATGTACGGCAATAACAAAGTAGAATTAAAAAAAATCCAATGTTTCAACAAATAGAAAACATTGGATTTTTTTTAGAAAATTTAATCTAAAAATTATTTAACTTCTGTTACAGAAGTAATGATATTAAATTCCGATTTAAAACCTGTAGAATTTATTACTTGAGATGATTCATTCGATAAAGCCATAAAATATAAAGTATGACCAGATTCTTCTGCATCATTAAAAGCAGCCATCAAACAGCCCATTCCTGACATATCAAGTTCAATCAAATCAGACATATCAAGAACAACATTATATTTTAATACATCTGAATAAAGTTTTGTTTGAAATTCTCCAAGAGTATATGCGTTTAAAGCACCTTGCAAAACATAAAGTCTGTAGTTTGCACCTTCTTTTTCTATAATAGTTAATTGCTCCATATTTTTTGTCCTCTTTTACAAATTAAAGTCCGGCTTGCTTTAATAAATCATCTAAATCACTCAAATCAGGAATTTCTTCATCTGAATTTTGAGAAACCTCTGAAGATTGATTTTCTGATGATGAATTTTCTTGAGAAGTTATTGTTTCTTCAGAAGAGGTAGAATTTATTTCTTCTGTAAAATTTTCTTGTGGAAAATCACCATCAATCGCATTTTCTGAAGAATCCAAAATATCTTCTTTTGGCATATCATCAAGATTTTCTGGTAAATCAACTTTATATTCTTCTTTTATTGTTTCTGAAGGTTCTTCGATTACTTCGCTAATTTTATTTTCATCTTCAACTTCTGGAACAACAATTTCTTCAGGAATTTCATTATTTTCATTATCTTGAACTTCTGCAAATTCTTCTTTTTGAATTTTAGATTCATATTTCAAAACTAAAATAGAAACATCATCTTCCATTTCTTTTGACATAAATTTAACTAAATCATCAAAAGTAAATTGAGCCATTCGCTGAGCGTTATAAGTTGAATTATCAAGAATTGCTTGCTGAATTCGTTCTTTTCCATATTGTTCGCCACGAAGTGAGTGAGATTGAACTAATCCATCTGTACAAGCAAGAATAATATCTCCATGATTTAATTTTGTTGTTTTTACGGAAATATAAGGAGAAATATCTTTTACAAATCCTAAAATATGTCCTGAACCTTGAATTTCGATTACGTTATTATAAACTTGCGTATACATCATTAATGCAGGAATTCCACAGTTAATGTAATACATTGTATCAGTTTCAAAGTCGATAAGAGCAAAAAGTCCAGCAAAAATAGTACCTTTTTGTAGAGAATCTCGAATAAAAGTATTTGTTTTTACAACAAGTTCCTTAAAATCATGCGTTTCTGCCAAGAAAGTTCGAATAATAGATTTTAAGATGACCATATTCATAGAAGCAGCAATTCCTTTTCCAGATAAATCGCCAACTACAAATAAATGCCTTGTTGCTGTAAGACGAATCATATCAATAAATTCACCACCAATATTGTGAGCAGGAACCATCAAATAACCGGTATCTATTTTTTCATTATTAACGTGATCAATATTTTCCTGAATGGAAGTAATAATCTGAGAAGACATTTTAATTTCTCGATTTACAATACCAATAATTTCTTTGTTAGAAATATTTCTCATGAAATAACCATATACAAAGAAGTGAGAATAAAGTTTTTCAAATACTTCATAATCGTAATCTTTAAAATGGTCGCCATTAGATTTTCTTCCAAGAGTGATTAATCCAAAAATATTATGACCTTCATTCAAAAGGAAAAGTACATCAGAATTTGTTTTATCAAAGAATGATTGGATATCTTTTCTAAAATCACCAAGTTCATGTTCTTTTTCTAATTGATTTTGCAAAACTACACTTCTATTTATATTTAAAAGCGATTCAAAACCTGGATAATTTACAGAAAATTTATTTGTATAATTATTTGAAGTATACGCAGTTTCCAACTCACCTTGATTATTCAAAATATAAACACACATTGAAGAAGTTTCTGTATTGCGTTTTAAAATTTCAAACATTCTACTTGCAATATAATCCATTTCTCCGTTTGTATAATCAATTGAAGTAAGATCTCGTTCTAGTGAAGAACCATAGTCGGCTGTGTAAAATTTTGTAGATTTTGAAAGAATATCAGAAATACAATAAGAATAAATAACACAAATAATTAATGATGCAAAAAGTAAGAAAAAATAAAGACCATCATTATTTGAATACACAGGTTGAGCGAACATTGCAACGGCAGAAACAGCAGCAGTTGGTACTATATAAGAAATAAAAATTCTTAAAAGCGTGATAAATAAAACTTTTCCGGAAGGAACTGCGTCTTGTCGTAATGCAGAATAAATTACCATATACATAAAAAGATATGCATAAATGTAAAGAGTTGAAAAAGCAGGAATATCTTTTGAAATATAATTTATGATAAAACTACAACACCACATAAAAAGAAGTGCAAAGAAAGATAAAATCGCTTGAGATTTTTCCAATTGAGTTGCATTATCTTCTTTTTTTATCGTCATTATTAAAAGACCAATTAAAGGCAAAATATAACGATATGAAATTGTATAAACAGTTACCCAAGTCCAAGGGAAGAATTTTCTAGCATCTCCAGAAAATAAATATTCTGATTGGATAATAATACCTTTTTCTTGACTTATATTGATTTGAGAAAAACGTGTAAAAACTAAAATACAAGCAAAAACACAAAGTGCAATTTGAATAAGACGTGGAATAATTTTTTTAACATTTAGAGAGATTGAAATAAATCCATATGTTAAGAAAACAAACATAATTCCGTCTAAACAGAATGCGATTCTCATAAATTGAGTTGCAAAGGAACCTATCCAATAGTCTTTAAAAATAAGAATTAAAAGTAATAAAATGGATTCACCACAAGCAAATAATAATGAAATAGAAAAAGAACTAACTTCAAAAGTTTCTGTTTTTACTTTTTTGTCAATAAGGTGGGTAAAATAAACAAGTGCTATTGCCATAATGGCATTTAAAATAATATAAATCATTCTAGTAACCTACCTTTGCAATCATCATTGTAACATCATCATGCAATTTTTTATCACCATTGTATTTCCAAATAAGGTCTACAATATCATTTACAAATTCTTGAGGAGTTTTTGCAGCTCCAGCGACTAAAGTTTTTTTATAAATATCAGTATCACCAAGTTCAACGCCATCATCATCCATAACTTCAGAAACACCATCAGTCGCCATAAGAATTGTATCTCCACGGAAAAGACGTTTTTCTTGAACAGTAACATCACCCATATCCAAAATTCCAACTAAAGATGCATTTGAAGTTAAAGGTTTAATTCTGTATCCATCAGGCGACGGAGAAAGAATAAGAGGATCTGACATAGAAGCATTAATGTATCTGATTCTCATTTTTTCTGTATCAACAATACTCAAAAACAAAACTGTATATTTATCTTGAAGATGCATACTTTTAATAGCTTTATCAATTGCATAAAGAACACTTACTAAATCTTCTTTATCTTCAATAATTTTTACAGTATTCATTACTAATCCCATAATCAGAGCCGCTGGAAGCCCTTTTCCAGAAACGTCGCCTAACATAAGAAGAGTTTTATTTTGGTCAATTGGAAGAATAGAATAATAATCTCCAGAAACATTTACCAAAGGACGATAATATGTTGCAATTTTCAATTTTGGAATATTTGGAATTACTTGAGGTAAAAACGATTGCTGAGTTTCTGCAAGTTGTTCCCATTCTTTTGTTGTAGCAGAAATTTCAGAAAGTGTTGTGATTGTTTTTGTTCTTGTGATAAAACGTTTATACTCTTCATACAAATGTTGATAAACTTCAAGGTCAAAAAGTCTTGTATAACGACAGAAAACATACAAATGCTGTTGTTCATAACACAAGAAAAATCCGCGTGATTTTTTATAATTTGAAGTTACTCCAATATGTCTATCAAAAAAGAAAAATCCATCACGCCAACTATCGCTAAAATGTTGTTCAAGTTTATCACGAACATCTTCAGAAGTTGAAATACGGTTTGGACTATTGTAAAGAATATAATTTTTTGTACGGTCGATTAAAAGAACAGAACAATCACCTTGTCTTTCCAAAATATTTGCAATTGCTGTGTAAAAATCTTCCAAAGAATAACTAGAACGAATTGCACTAATAAATTCATTTAATAAAACAGTTTCGCCAGATTCAATTGTTTCTTTTCGAATTTTAGAAAGAAAATATCCTTTTATTTTACTGCCCCAAAAAATTACAGAAAGAAAAACTGCAGCCACAACAAGACCTGTGTATATTGAAATAACAACAGTTTTTCGCGTTGGAAGCAAAAATATCGACATAAAGATTACGACGATTATTGAAAAAATATTAATTAAGATAAGAGCAAGTCTTCTTCTAGATTTATACATTTTAACCCCTAAAAATAGAAAAATGATACATTATTACTATTCTACCATATAATCGGCAAATTCGTAAAAAAAAGTAACAAATTTTCCATTTATTAAGGATTAAATTTTAATTATCTTTCTAAATTGTTCAATTTTGGTTCTGAAGTTGGTTTTTCAAGTTCCATAAATTGACGTAATAAATCTTTTTGTTTTGAAGAAAGTTTTGTTGGTGTTTGAACAGAAAGTTCGATATATAAATCTCCTTTTCTAGTTGAACCAGAAATTGGAACGCCTTCTCCTTTTACACGAAGCATTTTTCCATTTGTTGAACCTTCTGGAATTTTTAATGAAATATGATTTCCATCTAAAGACGTAATTGAAACTTCACAACCTAAAGCTGCTTGCGTCATAGAAATTGGAACAGAGCAAAATAAATCATTATCTTGTCGTTGGAAATTTGGATGTTCTGAAACGTGTAGAACAATTACTAAATCTCCAGAAGCACCACCGTTTTCTCCTGCATCACCTTGACCTCTGATTACAATTCGTCTTCCATTATCAACGCCTGCTGGAATTTTTAAAGACATTTCTTTATTTTTATTTTGAAGACCAGTTCCTCGGCAACTAGAACAAGGTTTATCTATCGTTGTACCTTTTCCATGACATGTTGGACAAGTTTGTTGAATTGTAAAAAATCCATTTCCTTGCCGAACCTGTCCCATTCCATTACAAGTTGGACAAGTTTTTTTGCTAGCACCGGCAGACGCTCCTGTTCCATTACAAGATTCACATTTTTCTTTATGTTGAAAATGAATATCCACAGAAGTTCCATAAACAGCATCTTTAAAAGAAATATTTAAATCATATCTAAGACTAGCACCGGCAGACGCTCCACCAGAAGAACGTCTTGAAGAACTTCCTCCAAAACCTCCACCGAAGATACTTTCAAAAATATCTCCCATTCCGCCACCCATTCCACCGAAAAGGTCAGAAAAATCGTGGAAAGCATGAGAATATCCTCCGCCTCCTGCTCCGCCAGCCATTCCATCAAGACCTGCAAAACCATATTGGTCGTAAATAGGACGTTTTTTATCATCAGAAAGAACTTCGTATGCTTCTGTAGCTTCTTTAAATTTTTCTTCTGCTTCTTTATCACCAGGATTTCTGTCTGGATGATATTTTACTGCAAGTTTTCTGTAAGCTTTTTTTATCGTATCTTGATCTGCTGATTTTTCAATACCTAAAACTTCATAATAATCACGTTTTGCCATAATATTTCCCAATCTTAAATTTTATAAAACTAATTATATATAAAAATCGAATAATAAAGAATAGGACGAAACAAATAACTTTTGCTACTTGCTTCGCCCTATTACAACGATTAATAATCAAATTTTTGAGTTTTAGTTAGACTCGAAATTATTTATTATCATCGTGAACTTCATATTCAACATCATCAGCATTGCCTTTATCAAAACCAGAATTTTTTTCTGCATTTGAAGAAGTTCCATTATCTGTTGCACCTTCATTTGCTTGACCATTTGGCTGAGCTCCAGCTTGTGCACCTTGTTGTTTATAGAGTTCTTCTGCAATTTTGTAAGAAGATTGTTTTAATGCTTCTGTTTTAGCTTTAATATCTTCTACATTATCAGCTTCCATTGCTTTTTTCAAATCGGCAATTGCAGCTTCAATTTTTTGTTTTTCTGCAGAATCAACTTTATCTCCAAGATCTTTTAATGATTTTTCTGTTGCATAAATTAAACTATCTGCTTCATTTTTTGCATCTACGCTTTCACGTTTTGCTTTATCGGCAGCAGCATTTGCTTCAGCATCTTTTACCATTTTATTTATTTCTTCTTCAGAAAGTCCAGATGATGATGTAATTTGAATGTGTTGTTCTTTCTGAGTTCCTAAATCTTTTGCAGAAACGTGAACAATACCGTTTGCGTCAATATCAAATGTAACTTCAATCTGAGGAACACCTCTTGGAGCGGCAGGAATTCCAACTAAATCAAATCTTCCTAAAGTTCTGTTTTGATCAGCCATTTCTCGTTCACCTTGAAGAACATGAATAGAAACAGCAGTTTGTCCATCAGCAGCGGTAGAGAATACTTGACTCTTCTTTGTAGGAATTGTTGTATTTCGTGGAATAAGTTTTGTCATTACTCCACCCATTGTTTCAATTCCAAGAGAAAGAGGAGTTACATCAAGAAGAAGAACATCTTTTACATCTCCACCAAGAACACCACCTTGAATAGCAGCACCAATTGCAACTGCTTCATCAGGGTTTACAGCACGAGAACCTTCTTTTCCAAAAATTGCTTTTACAATATCTTGAACTTTTGGCATACGAGAAGAACCACCAACTAAAAGAACTTCATCAATCTGATTTGTAGAAAGTCCAGCATCAGCCAACGCTTTTCTACAAGGTTCTTTTGTTCTTTCAAATAATTCATCTGTCATTTGTTCAAACTGAGCACGAGTTAAAGTTTTTTGTAAGTGCTTTGGACCTGTTGCATCAGCTGTGATAAATGGAAGATTAATATCTGTTGTTGTTTGGCTTGAAAGAGAAATTTTTGCATTTTCAGCAGCTTCACGAAGACGTTGCATAGCCATAGGATCTCCCGAAAGGTCAATTCCAGAATCCTTTTTAAATTCAGCAATAAGCCAATTTATAATAACACGGTCCCAGTCATCTCCACCAAGATGAGTATCACCATTTGTAGATTTTACTTCAAAAACACCATCACCAAGTTCAAGAATTGAAATATCAAATGTACCACCACCAAGGTCATAAACTGCGATAGTTCTTTCTTTGTTTTGATCTTTATTAAAACCAAAAGCTAAAGATGCAGCAGTAGGTTCGTTGATAATACGTTTTACATCCAAGCCTGCAATTTTTCCAGCATCTTTTGTAGCTTGACGCTGAGCATCGTTAAAGTAAGCAGGAACAGTAATTACAGCTTCTGTAACTTCTTGTCCAAGATAATCTTCTGCAGTTTTTTTCATTTTTTGGAGAATGAAAGCAGAAATTTCTTGTGGAGAATATTGTTTCTTTTCTCCATTTTGGTCGATTTCAATACGACAATCTGCACCATTATCAACAACTGTATAAGGAAGTTTTGTTGCTTCTCCTTTCAATTCACCAAATCTGTGACCAATAAGTCTTTTTACAGAATAAACTGTATTTTTTGGATTTGTAACCATTTGGTTTTTTGCTGGAGCACCAACAATTCTATCTCCTTTAGAAGTAAAACCAACAATAGATGGAGTTGTTCTGCCTCCTTCAGCATTCTGAATTACAACAGGTTCTCCATTTTCCATAACAGCAACACATGAATTTGTTGTTCCTAAGTCAATACCAATAATTTTTCCCATAATATTTAAGCTCCTTTTATTTTCTTACAATTAATTTTTTGGAACAGACACCATAACTTTTGCGTGTCTGATAATTCTATCTTTAAGTTTGTATCCTTTTAAATATACTTGCTTTAAAGTTTGTTTTTCAACGCCTTCTTCTTCAACACGACCGATTGCTTCATGTTCTTCAGGATTAAATTCATCTCCTTCAACACCATATCCTTTTAAGCCGTATTTATCTTCCAACATTTTAACCAAATTATTATTAATCATCTTAATGCCATCTGATATAGATTTTACATCAGTTGCAGTTGCAGATGCTTCTACAGTTCGGTCAAAATTATCAAGACTTTCTAGTAAATCTCCAAGAAGATTTGCATTTGCATATTCCGCAGTATCTGCTTTTTCTTTAATCATTCTTTTGCGATAATTATCAAAATCAGCTGCACGTCTTAACAATTGGTCTTTTAACTCAGCATTTTCTTTTTCCAATGTTGAATATTTTTCTTCCAAAGAAGGTTCTTTTTTTTCTTCTGTTTGTTCTTCTTTAGAATTCTCAGAAGTTTCTACTTTTTCTTCTGAAACAGAATTAGATTGTTCGTCTTTTTCCAAATTTTCAGATTTTTTTTCTTCTGTTTGTTCTTCTACATTTGTACTTTGGTCTTTTTCTGCCATTTCCTTTTTCCTTTTTATCAATATTTATCTATCACTTTTTAAAATAATAATTTAACTAAGAAATCGTCAAGAAAAATAATAAAAATTTGTTGTTTAAATTATTCAAAATTTGGAGAAGATTTTACATCAAAATGCAAATTTTCAGTTTTTGCAGAAAATTTATAAGAATGTAAATAAATTCTTTTTGCATTTTTTCCACCATAAAGTTCATCGCCCAAAATTGGAAGACCTACAGAACTTAAATGCACTCTAATTTGGTGAGTTCGCCCCGTAAATAAAAAACATTCTACGAGAAAACAATTTTTATCTTCTATTTTGCAAGATTTTAAAATCTTAAATTTTGTTTTTGAAAAAACTCCGCCATCACTTTCATTAAGTTTTCCCCATTTTGCAACTTGAGATTTTCCACTAATTCGTCCCATAAACATTTCTACACAAAATTCTGAACCAATTTTATATTTTGGTGATTTTTTATCTTCAACAATTGCCAAATATTTTTTTTCTAAATTATGTGATTGAAATAAAACTGAAATTTCTTTATTAATAGCACGATTTTTTGTAAAAAGAATAATTCCAGAAGTTCCTCTGTCTAAACGATGCATAATTCCAACGTAAGGAGGATTTTTTAAATTCGGATTTCTTTTCCACAAAAATTGAACAAGACTATCATGTAAATTATTTCGATTTTTTGTAATTGTTTGTTCAACTGGGAAAAACGCAGGTTTATTTACAAAAATTAAATTTTCATCTTCAAACAAAATATCATCATCTTTTACTTCAAAATTTACATCATCTGGTTGTTTTTCGTAAAAAAATTTTTCTCTATCAAAATTTATGATGATTTTAGAATTTCCTCGCAATTCAAAAGCAGGTTTTGTAATAATTTTATTGTTTACATAAACTGATGAAGAAATGATGAGTCGACGAATTTTTGAATTTGAAATATTTTCTAAAATTTTTAAAGGCATTTCTCTTCTAAGAAATTCATCAAGTCGAATACGTTCTTTTGTTATAAAAACAATTTTTTCCATAAAAAAAGTCAATTTCCAAAAACTAAATTTCTACAAAATAAGTAGGATTTTCATCATCAAAACAAATTTTTACTTTACAATTTGTCATACAAACATTTTCTGAAAATTCCGAAAGATTTAAAATTTCTTCACTCAACAAATCATCAGGATTATAAGAAAGATTGATTTCTGACTCTTCATTTTCTCCAGTTAATCTTGACATTGCACCATTCAGTTTTACAACATCATTAACAAGAGTGATTAAATCTTTTCTGGATTTTTCTTCATATTTTTCGTCCAAAAACAAAAGTTGCATTTTTTCTATTGATTTGTGAGATTCATTTTCTGGAACAAAACCACTTTTAAAATCACAATTATTACAACGTTGCCATTCTGCAAAATCAGCAAAAAATTTTGATGGATAAATTTTTAAAGGTTTTAAAACTGATAAAAACCAAGTAACTGCTCTTCCTTCGGTGTAAAAAGTTCTACAAGAAAAACTTAAATCTCTTGCATAACGAATATCTTTTGCAGAAAAATTTCCACTCACTTTTGGTTCAAGAAAAAAATTAGATTCTGTTTGTGGAAAATCTAAATGATTTGGATATTGATTTATCGCAAAATCTAATCTTTCCAAATAAGATTTTAGAGAATCAAAAGGAGAAATTGCATAAGTTAGATAAAAACCAAAAACAATTCCATAATCGTTTAATAATTTTGCTTTTTTTGCATAGAATTTTTTATCAAACAAAAATTTTCCATTTTTTTCTGCACAATTTAAAGGAATATCAAATGAACAAAAACTTTGACTTGCAAGTTCGACAATTTCTTTATCAATTACACTTGCATCAATCAAAAGATTTACATAAACATTCGATAATTTTGTTGAAAAAAGTTTTAAAAGTTGGAGAATTTGATTTTTATCTTTTGAATTTGCCTCATCATGAATAGAAATTTCAGTAATTTTTTCATTCTGAATTTTTTCTATTTGTGATTGAGACAAAATACCTTTTATTGAAAATTGAAATTCTTTTTCCACTCGACTAAAGTAAATTTATTCCGCGTTTTTTACAATCTTTTTTTATTTCGTCAGTCCAAACACTTACTTGTGTTTCTCCAATATGAGCCTTTCTCAATAAAAACATACAAAGTCTTGATTGCCCAATTCCGCCACCTAAAGTTTGAGTTAATTCACCAGCAAGCAGTTTTTTATGAAATTCAAATTCTGCACGTTCTGGACAACCTCTTTCTTCAAGTTGAGCTTTTAAACTTTCTGCATTTACACGAATTCCCATAGAAGATAATTCTAACGCAGAATTTAAAACAGGATTCCAAACAAGAATATCACCATTTAAACCACGATGACCATCTCCACTTTCTGTAATCCAATCGTCATAATCTGGAGCACGCCCGTCGTGAATGGAACCATCATCAAGTTTTCCACCAATTCCTGTAATAAAAACTGCTCCATATTCTTTTGTAACTTTTAATTCTCGTTCTTTTGGAGTTAATTTTGGATATTGACGTTGCAAATCATCAGCGTAAAGAATTTTTATTTCTTTAGGAAGAATTGGTTTTATTGAAGGATATCTATCATAAATGAAAAATTCTGTTCTACGAATACATCTATAAACTTGTTTTACAATTTCATGAAGATAATAAACTGTTCTGTCTTTTGAATCGATTGCCATGCACCAATCCCACTGATCTACATAAATAGAATGAATTGCGTCTAAATCTTCATCTGGGCGAAGTGCATTCATATCAGTGTAAATTCCAAAACCTGGTTCAAGTTGCATATCAGTTACTTTTAAACGTTTCCACTTTGCTAAAGATTGAACAATTTCCATTCTTTTTTCATTTAAAGCTTTTACAGGAAAACTGACAGGTCTTTCAATTCCGTTTAAATCATCATTTATTCCAGTTCCTGAACCAACAAAAAGAGGAGCTGTTACTCGAGTAAGATTTAATTCTGTAGAAAGTGCAAGTTGAAAAAAATCTTTTATTGCAACAATTGCATGTTCTGTTTCATTTTCATTTAAGATTGATTTATATTTTGTAGGAAGTTTTATCATTTTATTCACCATCATAGTTTATAAGAGTTGTAATTTTACAAGGAGAAAGAACTTTTTCATAATTTAAAGAAGGAAGTCCAATTACGCCAAAATAATCTGTTACAATTGCACCACCCTGTTCAAGAACATTTTTAGCAGCTGCAAGAGTTCCTCCAGTTGCAATTAAATCATCTACAACAAGAATTTTTTGTCCTTTTTTTACATCTGATTTATGAACTTCTAAAGTTGCTGTTCCATATTCAAGTGCATAAGACGCTTGATAAGTTTCGCAAGGGAGTTTGCCTTTTTTTCTAACTAAAATTAAAGGAATTCCTAATTTTTCTGCAAAAGGAGCTGCAAAAACAAATCCGCGAGATTCAACTGCAGCAACGGCATCAAACTTAGAATTTGCATATTTTTCAAGCATTTGTTCTATACAAAATTTAAATGCTTCTGGATTTACAATAATACTTGTAATATCATAAAAAAGAATTCCAGGCTTTGGAAAATCTGGAACTCGACGAATAGACTTGTCTAAATCTTCAAGTTTCATAGCGTTCTCATTTTAATACGATAGTATTTAATTATCAAGGTTTTTAAAAAATGATTTTCTAAAAACAAATTAGATTTTTATTTTTTTGAACGTTGTGCGACAAAATAAACAACATTTAAAATCAATAAAAAGATGAAAAACAAAGTTGCTACAACAAAAGCCACATTTAAACTAAAAAAAGAAAGCAACGCATAATTTATGATTTTTAAAATCCAAATAGAAAATTTATAAAATAAAAATGAAATTATTCCTACAAACGGAAAAATAAAAATCCAAGTCATTTTAAAATATTCTGTAGAAGAAATTCTTGCATTCCAAGCAAAAGTTGCACAAAAAATAAACATAATTAAAAGCCACAAAGGATAATAAAGTCTGTTCAACAAAAAATTGCTATAAATTTCTGAAGAAAATCCAAATGATGAAGATTTTTTTATAAAACTAAATAAATTCACCAACGAAATAAATTCTGGTTTTGAAACAGAAGTTTCCAGCATCACAAAATCATCATACGAAAAAGGAAGAAACATAAATCCTGGAGTTTCGGAAATCACTCCATTTGAATCTGTATAAACAGGTTTTATTCTTTCTTCAGAAGAATTTCTTCCTACAGAATTTAAAATAATATATGGAATAAAATCACAAGATTTATCGATATTTAAACTTTCTTTTACGGTAGAAGAAATTTCATCAGTTGGAATTGGAATTACTTTTGCGTAAGGAACTTTCATCGTTTTAAAAACTTTTCCGTTAGAATCTAATGAAAAAACAATAAAATTTCTTAAATATTGCACAAAATTTCCAGTTTCTTTTACAGAAGTCATTCCTTTAAAATAAAAAATATCTTGCGAATCATCTGGATATTTATAAGAAAAATAAATATCGTTTATATTTTCAAAAGTTTCTAGTTCCAAAGTTTCATCAATAAAAAAATTCTTTTCTAAAACTCTTTTTTCTGCAATATCAAGATAAAAAGAAACATCTGGGTCAGAGGCAAGTTCATAAGATGATTGTGAAAGTTCTTCAAAAATGTAATATGCTTTTATGTCATTTTTTTCAAGCAGAGCACGATAACCTTCATATTTTTTATCAAAAATCAATTGTGATTCTGTCTTTTTTGAATTATGAAATTCGTTCAGTTTGTTCCAAGCTTGAGTTTGTAAACGTTTTATATCTTGAAAATTTGGGTCTTTTTCGGTTGCAAAATCTAAAGCCAAACTTGCATAATAATGTGCATTAAACCATTTTTCATTTTGGTAAGATTTTTGTGCATTTTGAAAATTTTGATACGCTAAAGAAAGATTTTTTTCATCAAACTTATGATTTGATTTTTCTTCTTCAAAAAAATCATTTTCTGTAAATAAAAATCTATTTGGAATTTCGTTTAATTTATTTATTTGTTCAATTGATTTATCTTTTAAAAGATTTGCTTCTTTTGAATTTTGTTCTAATTGTAAAGCGGCTTCTGCATATTTTAAAGAACGATGATAAAATCCACTGTTATAAAGATTATTTCCAACTTTTACATAATCATTTATTAATTTTGGTTGAGATTCAATCGCAATCATTTTTTTGTTTAATAAAGGTGTAAAAATTTCACTTCCTAAAGTTAAAATTAAAACAAAAACTAAAGATGTGATTAAAACTATTTTTAAACGAGAAAACATCGCTTTTGAAAATCTATCCAAACTTCCTTCAGAATTTCTTCCAAAATAAATAGAAAATCCTACTATAAAACTTGTAACAAGAAGAGCTGGCAATATTTTTAGAAAATAATTTAAACCTCTACAAAATTTATAAATTGCATTATATGATTGCGAAATTTCATTAGTAAGCGGAAGAGAAAATCCTAAAATTATACAAATCAAAAATCCTATTCCAATAAAAAAAGATAAAACACCAATTAATTTTTTCATATTAAATCCTATTTTTATTTTTAGTGCGAATAAAATAATGAACAGTTCCAATTGTTGTAAAAATTAATCCCACAAAAAAATTAATCAAACACAATAAAGGTTCATCAAAATAATTATTTAAAAAATCAAAAAAATTATTATTTGTAAGTTTAAAAATAATTGAACTAAAACCTTGATAATAATAAATTGAATTTATAATACAAATTCCTGCAACATTAAAAATCATTGTTGTTACAGAAATTAATTTCCATTTAAAAAAATTCGTCATTGCATAAACTGCACAAATTGCAAAAGCAAAAGTTAAAAATCCTAAATAAAAAGAAAATCCTTTTTGAATAGCTAAATCTGCTCGACGAATAATTAAATTAAAATCAATAAAAGATGGAATATTTTCCAAAAAAGATTTTTTTATCAAAATTTCTCTGTAAGGTTTTGCATTTTCATAAAGTTCAAAATCTGCTGAATCTGCAACAACTGCAAAATTCATATCACCATCATTTTTATCAATTATAATTGCTGGAGTTTCTTCTAAACTTGTAGAATCTGTATAAAAATCTCTCAAAAAATAATACACGTGATTATTTGTTTCTCTAAAAACTTCTTTTGTAAGATTTTTCTTTTCGATTTTAATATTTTGTTCATCATAAAATTTATCTTTTATAAAACTTGTACAAGGAAAAAAAATGCACCAAGTAAAAATACAAATCAAAATATAAAAAACTGTTTGAATAAAACCGTGCGAATGGCGAATTCTGTAATAACAAACCAAAGGACAAATAAAAATTAAAACAAAACTCATCATAAAAAAGAAAGATTCTTTGCAATATTCAATAAAACTAAACGAACTTTGACTTTCTGCAACAAAATCTAACAAATTTAAATACAAAGCATAAACAAAAGTTCCTAAAATGAGAGAAAAAATTAAAAATACAAAATATATTAACAGAAGTTTTAATCCTTTTTTCATATTATTTAATATCGGAGTAAATATATTTTAGTTTAAAAAGATTAATAAAAATTTTCACTCAGTAAACAATTTGACAGAAAATAGAATATTTATGTATAATGTTTAATTAATTACGTAGAAATTTATGAGAGAATGATATGGAAAGTAATAACGCAATAATTCCTGGTTTTGATAATGAACGAGATGATAGTCTTTCTATTGTTTTAAGAAAAACTGACGGAATTCCTAAAGGCATTTTTATTTACCTTAGTGGTTACATTGATACTTACAATTCCAATTTTTTTCAAAAACAAATAACAAAAGTTATTGATGCTGGTTATACAAATTTGATTTTTAATTGTTCTTCTCTAAATTACGTTTCTTCCACAGGAATTGGTTCGTTTACAGTATTTTTAAAAATGATAAAACCAAAAGGTGGAGATATTGTACTTTTAGAAATCCAACCAAAAGTTTATGAAGTTTTCCAATTATTAGGTTTTTCGCAATTTTTTAATATTAAAAACACAGCGGAAGAAGCAATTGCTTTTTTTACAACTAATAAAACTTCTTCTCAAAATTCAGTTTTCCCTTTGATTATATCTTGTCCTTTATGCAATAAAAAACTTCGTGCAATAAAATCTGGACGTTTTAGATGTTCCGGTTGCCGTTCTATTCTTGCAATAAATGAAAAAGGCGAAGTTTCATTAGGATAATTTTTTTCACAAAAAAAGCAGTTGAAAAATTGTGGATAACTTGTGGATAATTTGTGTTTTTTAAGTAAAAAATCTTTTTCATTTTTTTAGTAAAATTTTATATTTGCAGTTTTTTTATCTTTTTACGATTTTTATTCAATCCTAAATCCTTATATTATAACGATTTAACTAAAATTTTATTTTTTTTGTAAAATTTTTAATTTTTTTTTCAGAAATCTATTGACATAATTTTATCCACCGAATTTTTAAATTTTTGTGGATAACTTGTGAATAACTCGTGGATATGATGTTTATAAGTTTTTAAATCATCTTATTTTATGATTAATTTGTTTTTTTATAAAATCTTTACTATACTTAAATTATATGAATAAAGAATTTTTACCTATTTTAGAAAAGATTGAACAAAGTTTATCATCATCATTAAATATGAATTTTTCACAAGAATGGAAAAATACATCTTTTGAAAATATTCCATCAACTATAAAAAATGAATACATACAAAAATTAATTGAACCAAATGAAGAACTTATTTCTTTAGGCGGAAAACGTTGGCGACCTTTGCTTTTAATTCTCTGCTACAAAATGATACAACAAACAAAAAATCCAATAATTTCTGAAGAAGAAATTTATTCTCTCACGCCTTTAGTAGAATTTGTTCACACAGCAAGTCTTATTCATGATGATATTGAAGATAATGCTGAATTACGAAGAGGAAAACCATCTGCACATATTTCTTATGGTTTAGACACAGCTTTAAACGCAGCATCTTGGCTTTATTTTGAAGCACCAGTTTGCATAAATAATTTAAATGCAAATATTGAATTTAAAAATCAACTTTATCAAATTTATACAAATGAATTAAGAAAATTACATTTAGGTCAAGCAATGGATATTTTTTGGCATAGAAATCCAGATTTTTTTCCAACCGAAGAAGAATATAAAGCAATGGTAAAATGTAAAACTGGAACACTTGCTTCTTTAGCTGCACAAATTGGTTGCATAAGTGCTGGAGAAACAAAAGAAAATGCTATAAAAATTGGAGAAATTGCTGCAAATATTGGAATTGGTTTTCAAATTATTGATGATGTTATTAATCTTACAAGTGGAAATGTTGGTAAAAAACGCGGAGATGATATTGTTGAAGGTAAAAAAAGTCTTCCGATTTTAATTCACATAAAAAATCATCCAGAAGATAAAAAAATCATTTCAAATTTTATGAAAACAGCATCTCAAGAAGGAATAAATTCTTTAGCAGTTGAAGAATGTATAAAATTGTTAGAAAGTTCTGATTGTATTAAAAAAGCAGAGCAAGAAGGAACTTCTCTCATAAAAGAAAATTGTAAACTTTTAAATTCAGATTTGATTCAAAATTTATTCACAAATATGCTTCCAAATTTTAAAGCTTAAAAATGATTTTTGAGGGAGAAATTTATGAAAGAATATCCAGATAAATTAAATAATCAAGCAATTTTATTAGCGTCTGACGGTTCTTATTCAGAAGCAATTGCGTGTTTTAAAAGAGCAATCACAATTGATAACACAAATTATCTTCTTTGGTACAATCTTGGAGTAACATATCGAGATTCTGGGCAACTAGATTTAGCGAAATATTCTTTAGAAACTGCATATAAAATCTCGCCAGAAAATGATGATGTTGAAGAAACACTTGCAACAACTTATCTTATGTTAAAAGAATTTGATTCTGTAATTGAAGTTTGTACAAACGGATTGGACAGAAATCCTATGAATTCTCATTTATGGAATCTTTTAGGCGTTTGCGATTTTCAAACAGAAAAATATGATGATGCATCGGAAAAATTTGAACTTGCGGTACAAATCAATCCTTATTATTTAGATGCACTTTATAATTTAAAAGACACTTATTCAGTTTTGGAAAATAAAACTGGAGAAAGAGAATGTTCTAATAAAATTAAAGAAATTGAAAAGAAATAGATATGAAAAATAAAATTATTATCAAAAAGAATTTTCATCGAACAAATAAACAACGCATTTTACATACAATTTGTTTAATTTCACCAATTATATTTTCTTTTGGAGCATATTTTTTATCTTCGCCAATATGGACTTTTTTTACAAAAAAAATGGTCGTTCCAGAATTATTTAAATTTTTCTGTACGACCATCATTTTTTTATTAAATTGTTTAATTATTTTTTTAACAACAAGAAAAATTCATCCCATTATGAACATTACGATAAGCGATGTTCATTCGCAAGTTGACTAATTTCATTTGCCATATCATTTAATGCAACTTGTTTTTGAACACCTCCCATTTCATAACCAACTTTAGGCATTCCATAAACAATTGAAGTTTCTTGATTTTGTCCCAAAGTCCAAGCACCTTGTTTTCGCATCTGAGCAAGTTGAGCAGCACCATCTTTTCCCATGCCTGTCATAATAACTCCCAATGCATGATTTTTATAAACATTTGCTACAGACTCAAAAAGAACATCAACTGAAGGCCTATGACCATTTCTTGGAGGTTCTTGATTTATTTTGATAATTTTATCAATTCCTTTTTGTTCTACAATCATATGAGAACCACCAGGAGCAATATAAATATGAGAATTTTCAATTTTTTCACCATTTACTGCTTCTGTTACTTTTAAAGGACAAAGTTTATCAAGGCTCATAGCAAATTCTTGAGTAAAACCTGCTGGCATATGTTGAACTACCAAAATTGGTTGTTTTAAATTAGGGTCAAGATTTTTAAAAACTTCTCTCAATGCATTTGGTCCACCAGTTGAAATTCCTATTGCAATAACATCAATTTTTCCACTTTCGCGTTCTGGTGTAATAACAGAAACTTTTTTTACTTTTGGTGAATTCCACAAACTAGACGATTCTGCTGTTTTCTTTATATCATCTTGTGTAAAAAGATTTGATTTTGCAAGTTCTTCACCTTTTTTCTTTAATACAAATCTTTCCGCTTCTTTTAATTTTATTTGATGCAGAAAAAAATCTGCTTCTGGTATTTTTTTACCTTTTTTAGAAGCATACGCTCCACCGTAAGCTGCTATATATTCAACAATTTCTACAGAAACATCATTTATATTTAAAGTTATCGAAGTTCCACCCGGTTTTGTGATAAAGTCGGAAGCACCTAATTCAAGACATTTTACAGAAATTGCCGCACCATCAGTTGTTAAACTTGAAAGCATAATTACAGGAACATCAATTTTTCTTTGTTTTCGTTCTTCCAAAAATTGAACACCATTCATCACAGGCATTTCTACATCAAGTAAAATGACATCTGGATTACATTCTGGAATTTTTTCTAAAAGATTTTTTCCATTTTCCGCTTTCCCAACGACTTTCATACCTGTAATTCCATCAACAATTCTGCCAATTAAATTTCGCATTAAGACAGAATCATCACATACCAATACAGAAATATCGTCCATCACCCTAACCTCTTAAACTTTTTTAATTTTATTTATCAAGATTTTTTGTATACAAACAAGCCCAATCTGTCTTTAAAAATTCAAAATTCGTTTTCATTCCAAAAAGAGATTCAGAATGTCCAATAAATAAATATGATTGAGAAGACATTGAATTCCAAAAACGATTAATTACAGAAAGTTGAGCAGCTTCATCAAAATAAATCAAAACATTTCGACAAAAAACAACATCTAAATTTCTTGCACCAGAGTCATTTTTTAAATTGTGATAATCAAAACGGATTTTTTCGCTTAATTCCGTTTTTACTTGATAACCTTCTTCCATTTTTGTGAAATATTTTTGAAGATAATTTTGAGGAATTCCTTCAACTCTATTGTTAGGATAAAAACCTTGTTGAGCAGTCATCAACGATTTTAAAGAAATATCAGAAGCGGTAATTTGAAAATTCCAACCAATAGGCAGAATTTCTTTCATAATCATCGCAATTGTATAAGGTTCTTCTCCAGTTGAACAGCCGGCACTCCAAATTTTTATAGTACGGTCTATTCCTTGATTTTTTTTATATTCAATTACATGAGGAATGACATAATTTACTAATGCATCAAAATGTGGTTGATTGCGAAAAAATCTTGTAAGATTCGTTGTAACAGAATCTAACATATTTTTCATTTCTTCATTATTTTTTGTAACCAAAGCATAATATTCCGATGGAGTTTGCATATTTTTTGAACGCAACAATTCTTTTATACGACCATCAAGAATAGAACGATTTGTATCAGAAAAAGTGATGCCGCTCTCATCATAAATCAACTTTCTAAAAAGTTCGTAATCTGCATCATTTAAAACTTCTAGCATAACAAATATTATATAACAATCTAAATTAAATGTAAAACTCAATTTTTCTTGATAAAAAACAGATTTTCTGTTAAAAAATTAACAATAACCGCAAAAAAGAAGAAATTTTACTTAAAAAACAGATTAAATCAAAAAATCAAAGCAAAATCTGGATTGACCGCAAAAAAAGGGACTTTTATAATGAAATCAGTTGATTTACCAGAAACAACAAAAAAAAGATTAATTCAACTTCAGAATTTTCTTTCTGAATGGCCAAATGAAAAAATAACATCATCAATTATAAGCGAATTTTCTGGTTGGAAACCATCTCTTATAAGACATGATTTATGGCTTTTAAATTTTAATAAAGGCATTTCAAATGGATACAAAACGAAAGAACTTCAAAATGCAATAAAATCTGCATTAGAAATAAAAAAATCTGAAGAAAAAAATTGTTGCATTGTAGGATTAGGAAGACTTGGTGCAGCTCTTTTAGATGAAAATTTGGTAGAAAACAGTTCTTTTGTTATAAAAGCGGGTTTTGACTCAAATTTAAACCGTGTTGAAATTTTGCGTTCAAACTTCCCTCTTTATCCTGCTAACGAAATGCAATTTGTAATAAAGAGAGAAAAAATTGAATATGCAATTCTCACTGTAAAAGATAAAGACGCTTTTCAAATGACTAACAGACTTTTAAATTCTGGAATAAAAGGAATTGTGAACTTAACAAATACAATTTTAAAAGTTCCTTCTACAATAAAAGTAGAAAATATTTCAATATTAAATGCATTAAACTTAGTTGTAAGTTCAAACGCTACAAAATGATAAATCATCATAATAACTTACACTAAGTAAAATGTTTTTTTTCGCGGAGGTAAAAATGAGTCGCGTTTACAATTTTAGTGCAGGTCCTTCTTGCTTGCCGGAAGAAGTTTTAAAAGAAT
>CAYPGB010000015.1:0-54155 GCA_964410365.1 uncultured Treponema sp. | reverse complement strand
GGAAAAATCTTCCTGCAGCGTTTAAGCGCATATTCTTTTACAGAAGAACTTTTAAGATATGAAAGCGTGACCCAAAATCCGCTCAGGATAAAAAACACGTTCACAGCACTTCCGCGCAAGTTGAGGCACGGAAGACTAATTCCGCTTAATATGACGCTGTGCTCGTAAATCACGACAAGGCAGCATAAAAGACGGAGAAAATTGAATGCGTTGTCCTTTGGAACTTGCGGAAGACTAAATGATTCGCTCATCTCGTTCCTCCGTTTATAAAGTTTGTTGAGCCTGACGGAACTACTTCCTCATATCCCAATTCTTCTTCACTTACAACTTCGCTATCTACGTCAAACACCACCTGCATCTCTATTCCGAGTTCGTTTGCAAGTTTTTGATAATAATCTATTACTTCTTTTCTGATTTCATCGCCATTGAGCCAAAATGAAAAATCATCATCTTTTATTGGGGAAAATGTACAAAAATATAAATATAAACTTTTTGGATTTTGATTAAATGAATTATCTAAAAGCATCTCTAATGTCATTTCTGAAATTCCAGAAGGAAAAGTTACTACGCTATCGCAAATTATGCCTTTTTTTTCTTGTAAGAAATCTGACATTTCTACTAACTTTTTCTGTCGAAAATTCTCTGGGGCAGAACCACAAATAATACCAAAACGCAACAAAATCATCTCCTGTGCAATAAGAAAATGCGAGCCGTGTCGGAGCATTTTCATTACTGTGTTTTATAAAACAAGTTTGATTAGCGTAGTATTTCAAACTTTTCGTTATAACAACTTTAACTATATAAGCAATTTTGCCTACACGGTTTATTAAAATATATCATTTCTGCCCATATAATTCAAGTGAATGAACTGTATAAGCAAAGAACTTGACTATGTGGCTATCGGAAGTCGAATAAGAAGATATAGATGGGAAAGTAAAATCTCGCAAGAAGAATTGGCGGAAGCGGTTGGAATTTCAACAACTCACATGAGCCACATTGAAACTGGGGCGACTAAACTAAGTTTAACTGTTCTTGCAAATATTTCTTTTGCGTTGAATGTTTCTGCTGATTTAATTTTAAATGGTGATAATTCTGTTTCAAAAAAATCTGAACTTGAAAATATTTTTGCAGCGAGTGATGAACGCCAAACAAGAATTTTGCTCGAAGTTGCACGAGCCACAAAATTGGCACTAGATAAAGAACGAATTTGATAAAATATCAATTCTGAAAATAAATAAAGTTTTTATAAAAATATTAACATTGTTGAAAAAACTTATTTCAAAATCTCCCAAAATCCGCCTTTTGCACCGCCTTTTCGGTTGATAACTTTCTGTTCTTTGAGTTTTTCAGTATGTTTTTGTACAACACTTGGATTTATGTTCAAATTTTCACAAATTTGTTTTCTTGAAATATGAGGATTTGACTTTATCAACATATAAATTTTCTGCGTAGTTTCTGACCACCTTCTAATAAATCAGATTCAAGAGATTTTTTATACATATCCATTTGTTGTTTCAAGTTTTGTATATGATGATTTATAATTATGTAGGCATTTTCAAGTTTGCAGGGCAAACTTGCGGTGCAAGTAAAATGCATTCTACAATTATGTAAATACTTTCAACTTGCTTTTACCTTTATGTAGGCATTTTCAAGTTTGCAGGGCAAACTTGCGGTGCAAGTAAAACGCATTCTCCAATTATGTAAATACTTTCAACTTGCTTTTACCTTTATGTAGGCATTTTCAAGTTTGCAGAGCAAACTTGCGGTGCAAGTAAAATGCATTCTACAATTATATAAATACTTTCAACTTGCACCATTTTTCTTTATACTATTATTATGGGTACAAAAAATAATGATTTTTCAGTTATCTACGAAGATGACGATATTCTTGTTCTTAATAAACGAAGTGGAATTTTAATTGCTGCTGATAGATACAATCAAAATGCACCTAGATTAGATTTACTTACAGAAAAACAATTTGGAAAAATTTATGCAGTTCACAGAATTGATAAAGATACATCTGGAATTATAGTTTATGCAAGAAATCCTGAAGCTCATAAATCTCTTTCTGTTCAATTTGAAAAACGTCAAGTTCACAAAACTTATCATGCTTTAGTTTACGGACATCCTCTTTGGGAAAATCTACATGTCGATTTAGCGTTACAACCAGACGGAGATGCAAGACACAGAACAATTGTTAGTAAGCGATTTGGAAAACCTTCCATAACTGATTTTAGACTGATTGGAAATTGTGGACCATATTCTTGGATAGAAGCAAAACCTTTGACTGGAAGAACTCATCAAATTCGTGTTCATCTCCAGGCAAACGGATTAAGTATTGTGTGTGATCCTTTATATAGCGGAAATCAAAAACCTGTAAGATTGAGCGAAATCAAAAAAAAGTGGAATGGTGATGAAGAAGAAGAACGACCACTTTTGAGCCGACTTGCTTTACACGCATACAAAATTGAATTTACACATCCAAAAACAAAAGAAATTGTTAGTTTTACAGCAGATTATCCAAAAGATATGGAAGCAACAAGAAAACAACTTGCAAAAATTTTTGGAATTGACCCGTTAGAAAATAATTAGGAATTAGGAATGAAGGATGAGAAATTAAGAAAATTTTTTTTTCAAACAAAAATTTTTTCAATAATGATTTTTGTAATTGTTTCTTCAGCTCCCTTTATATCTGCTTCAGAAAAATTTAATTTTTCATTAAATTCAGAAATTGGACTTTTAAATGGAAGAATTTATGAATACGTTTTTGAAGAAGCGTGTACGAACACAAATCATATGGTAAGTAAACTTGATTGGGATGTTCAAAATATTCCTTTTGTAGAAATTTCTACAAATTTTAATTTTTTTAAATATATAAATCTTTGTGTAAACGGAAAAATTGGTCTTCCAAAAAAAAGTGGATTTATGCAAGATTATGATTGGTTGAATTATTTATACTGGCCAGATGATAATCCTACAGAACTTACAAATTATTCAATTTCAAATAACAAACTTAATAATTTTTATTCGCTAAATGCATCTTTGGGATTTAATTTTTTCTTAAACAAAAATAATCAAATCACAATTTTTACCGCTTATGATTATTTTTATATTGGTTTTGACGCTTATGATGGTTATTATTCTTATAAAGCGTATAATTGGAAAAATATAGCTCTTTCTGGAAAAGTTATATCTTATTTTCAAGAACATAATTCTTTTTTAATCGGAATAAAAACAAATCATAAAATTTCTAAATGGAATTTTGATTTTTTACTTTCTTTCAGTCCAAATCTTTCCACCAATAACGCATTAGATTTTCATTATAAAACTTATACGTTATATTGGGATAATATCAAAAATATTTTTCAGTTGAATGCAAAAATTTCATCATCATTTAAAATAGGAAATCATTCAAAAATTGGAATTTCTGGTGCATTTAAATATATTCCTCTTTCAAAAGGAAATAATTATTTTACAGAGATTTCTTCAGAAGGTAAAATTACTGGAAATAATTGGTATAAAACAGAAGCATTTGGCGGAACTTCAAATTTTCTTTATACATTTTCTGTTTTTTATAAAATCGATTTTTAATTTTTAAAATTCTGACCCAAATTAATTCTTACAGTTACAATTCTTCTTGAAGAAACATCTTCTGCGGTAAAAACTACTTTTTCGTAAACTAAAGAATTTCCTGTTGAAGGCAAATATCCAAACTGTTCAAGAAGCCATCCTCCTAAAGTATTAAAATCTTCGGAGTAAAGATTGAGATTTAAATTATTATTCACGTCTTCAAGTTTTAATTCACCAGGAACTAAAAAAGTATTATACGAAACAAATTTAATTTTATCTTCGGCTGGAAGATTATCATAAGAATTTTCATCAGTCATTCTTTCAAAAACCAATTTCATAATATCTTTCATCGTAACAATTCCAGCGGTTTGACCTTGTTCATTTAAAACGATTGCGAATTTATTTTTTTCTTGGCGGAATTTTTTTAATAATTCTAAAACAGAAAAAGTTGCCGGAACAAAAATAACATCTTCCATATTTCTAAGTGCAAAATTTTCGCCTTTATTTTCATCACTTCCGTAAAGAATTTTTTTATAATTCAAAATTCCTACAACTTCATCTTTTGAATTTTTATAAACTGTGATTGTTGAAAATCCTGATTGATTAAATTTTTCTATAACTTCTTTTTGAGTTGCAGTTGCATTCACCATACAAACTAAAGAACGATGCTTCATAATATCTGAAACTTGCAAATTGTTAAATTTTATAATTTTATTCATCATTCTGCTTTCAGATTTTTCTATTGTTCCTTCTTTTTCGCCAACTTCTATTAAAGTTTTAATTTCTTCTTCTGTTATTTTTGATGATGATGGATTTAAAATCTTTTCTACAATTTTTACAACAAATCCCGAAAGTTTTTCAAACAACCAAACAATTGGAAAAAACATTTTCTCCAAAATAAATAATGGAACTGAAGAAAAACTTGCAAAAAATTGAGGATAAATTCCTGCTGCGGTTTTTGGAACGATTTGCCCAAAAACTGTGATTATAAACGCTGTCAAAAAAGGCATTAAATCTGATAAAGTTGCGTTTCCTAAAAATTGCATTACAAGTGCAGTTACTAACGCAGAAGTTAACGATGTAAGCAAATTTGTTCCAATTAAAACTGTAGTTAAAAGTCTGTCCATATTCGATTTTAATTTGGAAACTAATTTTGCATTTGCTTTTTTTTCTTCTATCATCGCACGGATTTTTAATTTTGGAAGAGAAAGAAAAGCAGTTTCTGAAGATGTAAAAAATCCTACGAAAATAATTAAAACTATAATTAATCCAATGTATGCAATATTTTTAATCATCATTTTTTTCCAATTTTGTGATTTTTATTCTTTCTATTCTGTGAGATTGAACTTTTTCCACGGTGAAAAGATAATTTTCATAAACAAATCTATCACCATTTTCTGGCATTCTATTTATTTTTTCTATAAACCATCCACCAATTGTTTCGTTTATATTTGACTCAAGAGGGATTTTTAAACTTTCTTTTAAATCGCGTATTAAAACTGAACCATTAATTTCAAAATCATCTTTATTTTCGATATTATCAAAATCAAAAACTTTTCCTCTTAGGGAACTGTCCCCTGGCATTGCAAAAATTTCTTTAGAAATATCTGTTTCTGTAACAATTCCATCTGTTCCCGAATATTCATCAACGACAATCGCCATAGTTTGTCTATTTTCAAAAAACATTTGCTGAATTGAAGACATTTTTTTTGTTCCAAGTATAAAAAGTGGCGGTTTCATAATTTCTTCAAGGTGAAAAGATTGAGCATCATCTTTAAAAGGTAAAACATCTTTTAAATAAACAATTCCAACAATATCATCTATGGAATTTTTATAAATTGGAAAACGGGTAAAACCAACTCTTTGGGAAGTTTCTACAATTTCTGAATAAGTTGATGTGATGGGAAGAGCTTTTATTTTTGTTCGAGGAACCATTATTTCTTCTGCTTCTAAATCTGAAAATTTAAAAACTTGAGAAAGCATTCTATTTTCATCTTTTTCTAAAACGCCAACTTCGGAACTTATATCAAAAAAAGTTTTAATTTCTTCTTCGGTGTAAGATTGTTTTTTTGTTTTTAATTTTATTCCAAACATCCGCAAAATAATTTTTGAAATAAAAGTAACAATTTTTACAACTGGAAACATTAAAATGTAAACAAATTTTACAAATCCGCTAAGTCCGTAAGAAATTTTATCTGGACAACGAGTTGAAATTGTTTTTGGTGTAATTTCTCCAAAAATTAAAAGAAGAACTGTTGCCACCAAAGTTGCAATTCCAACTCCCTTATCGCCAAAAATTTCTAAAGCAATTGAAGCAATGATTGATGATACAAAAATATTTACAATATCATTAGAAACTAACAAAGTGTTGATAAGTTGTTCTTTATGTTCTAAAAGTTTACTTATTCTAATTGCTTTTTTATCTTTGTTATTTTTCTTTATTCTGAGTTTTAATTTATTCATTCCAAGAATTGAACTTTCTGAAATAGAAAACAACATTGAAAGACAAATTAAAACTACAAGAATAATTATTATAAAAATTTTATATTTCGAGGGATAACCGTCCATCTTTTTTCCTACTTGCTAAAATAAGCTACACCAGCAGCAAAAATATTTTCACAAGTTGTTTCATTTTGATTTGTAAGAGGATTTCCACCAACATTTTTAAACAAATCAAAACTTGCACCATTTTGTTCAAGACCAATTCCGCGTTCAGAATGTCCCATCTTTCCGAGAACTCGTCCATCTGGAGAAGTTATTCCTTCAATTGCAAAAGCTGAACCATTTGGATTATCTGGTTCCGAAATTGCAGGTTTTCCAAATTCATCAACATATTGTGTGAAAATTTGTCCGTTTTTGAACATTTTTTCTGCAAGAACAGGGTCTACAACAAATCTTCCTTCTCCATGAGAAATTGCAATTAAGTGATTTCGTTCATCAATTACAGAAGGATGCATTGCCCAAGGTGATGTTGCAGAAACAATTCTTGTACGAACAATTCTTGAAATATGACGACCAATTCTATTGTAAGTAAGAGTTGGCATTTCTGGTTTCATATCGCAAATTTCGCCATAAACAGCAAGTCCAGTTTTTACAAGAGCTTGGAATCCGTTACAAATTCCCAAAACAAGACCATCTCGCTTTTTGAGAAGATTCATCACTTCATCGCTAATATTTCCCGCTTTTAGTACATTTGCAATAAATTTTGCAGAACCATCAGGTTCATCACCACTAGAAAATCCACCAGATAAAGCTAAAATTTGAGTATCTTTTAATTCTTTTTCAAATTCTTTTAAACTTTCTTCCAACATTTGTGGATTTTTATTTCTAAGAACGATGATTTTTGTATTTCCACCGGCAATATTAAATGCTCTTGCCATATCATATTCGCAGTTTGTTCCAGGGAAAACAGGAAGTAAAACTTTTGGTTGAGATTTAGGCTGAACAAAAGCAGGAGCTTTTCGAATATCACTAAGTGATTTATGAACAGAATTTGCCCATTCAGGAAGTTCATCTTGCAAAGGATAACCACTTACCGCTGGGAAAACATCTTTTAATTTATCTTCCCAAGATTTTACACATTCTTCAAGAGAAATTTCTACACAAGAATTTGTTACATTTCCAAGTTGAACATCATGGATTTTGATGCATTTTTCAGAAATAGTTTTTCCAAGTTTTGTAACAGTTCCTTCTTTAAATCCCAATTTTGATAAATCTTCACTTGTTTCAATGATAATATTTCCATAAGTTGGAACAAATAAATCTTTTACATTTTGAGATTTTATTTCAGCACCAATCATATTTCCCATTGCCATTTTAGAAATTGCTTCTGCAATTCCACCAGCACAAACAGGATACATTGCCGAAATTTTTCCAGATTTATTTAAATCATAAATTACATCAGAATTTTCTAGGAAAGTTTTATAATCTGGTTCCAAAAGATTAGAATATGGAACAGAAATCATAAAAATATTATTTTCTGCTTTTTTGAAAGAACCACTCACAACATTTTTTGCTTCATCATGAGTTACTGCAAAAGAAACTAAAGTGTGAGGAACATTTATATTTTCAAAAGTTCCAGACATAGAATCTTTTCCACCAATAGAAGCACATCCAGATTCAATTTGAGCATCTACAGAACCAAGTAACGCCGCTGTTGGATAACCCCAAGTTTTTTCACTAACTGCACGACCAAAGAATTCCTGAAAACTCAATCTAGAAGTTCTAGCTTTTCCACCAATACAAGTTATTTTTGCAAGAGAAGAAAGAACTGCTGTTTTTGCTCCATGCCAACTAGACCATTCACCAACGCGAGGGTCAAAACCGTAAGCCATCATAGAAACTGTTGAAGTTTCGCGAGGAGTTACAACTGGAATTTTTGCAGACATTGCTGCTTCTGGAGTATTTTGATATTTTCCACCATAAGGGAATAAAACTGTAGAAGAACCGATTGAACCGTCAAAACGTTCTCCTAGTCCACGTTGAGAACAACAAGCAAGATTATTTAAGTTTTTAAGCCAAGCACTTGTAAAATGATTTTTTACACAATTTTCGCATTTTACTTCTTTATTAAGTTCTTCTGCGACAGAATCAAGAGGATTTACTAAAGGTGATTTTTCAGGTTCTGCTGGGCTTTCAATTTTTGCAATTGCTTCATGATGTGCACCTGCAGCATCCAAAAATTCTCTTCCAATATCAACAATTGTTTTTCCACGCCATTTCATTACAAGACGATTTGTATCTGTTACAACTGCAACAACTACGGCGTTAAGATTTTCTTTTTGTGCTGCTTCAATAAATTTTTCAACATCAGATTTTCGTACAACAACAGCCATTCTTTCTTGACTTTCAGAAATTGCAAGTTCTGTTCCGTTTAAACCTTCATATTTTTTTGGAACTTTATCCAAATCAATTTCAAGCCCCGGAGCAAGTTCTCCAATCGCAACAGAAACTCCGCCAGCACCAAAATCGTTACAACGGCGAATCATCAAACTAACATCTTTATTTCTGAACAATCTTTGAATTTTTCTTTCTTCTACAGCATTTCCTTTTTGAACTTCCGCAGCAGCAGTTGTTACAGAACTTACTGTATGAACTTTTGAAGAACCAGTTGCTCCACCAATTCCATCGCGACCAGTTCCACCACCAATCAAAATAATTATATCACCAGGTTCTGGACGTTCACGAATTACTGTATCTACAGGAGCGGCAGCAATTACAGCTCCAAGTTCCATTCTTTTTGCCGCATAGCCAGGATGATAGATTTCTTCAACTTGTCCAGTTGTAAGTCCAATTTGATTTCCGTAAGAAGAAAAACCTTGAGCCGCTTCACGACAAATTTTTACTTGTGGAAGTTTTCCCTTCATTGTTTGAGAAAGTGGAACTGTTGGATCTGCAGCACCAGTAATTCTCATAGACTGATAAACCCAAGAACGACCAGAAAGAGGATCTCGAATTGCTCCACCAAGACAAGTTGCAGCACCACCAAAAGGTTCAATTTCTGTAGGATGATTATGAGTTTCATTTTTAAACATCATAAGCCATCGTTCTGTAGCTTTTGGATCATCAGATTTTAAAGGATTTCCGTTTTCATCAGTTGTATAATGAACATCAATATAAACAGAACAAGCGTTATTTTCTTCAGAAACTTCCATATCTTCTAACATTCCATGCTTTTTAAGATATTTCATTCCAATAACAGCCATATCCATTAAACAAACTGGTTTATCTTTTCTGTCTACATACAAATCTGTACGCATATTTTTATAATTTTCTAAAGATTTTTTAAAAAGTTCTGAGTATGGACCTTCTTCAATTTGAATATCTTTTAATTCTGTCAAGAAAGTTGTATGACGGCAATGATCTGACCAATATGTATCTAAAACACGAATTTCTGTTTCTACAGGGTCGCGACCTTCACCTTTAAAATAATCTTGCAAAAATTTTATATCAGCAAAATCCATTGCAAGACCCATTTTATTTCGGTAAGATTCCAAATCTTTATCATCCATTGTGATAAAACCTTCTACAACAGGAATATCACTTGGAGTTTCCACTTTCATTTTTAAAGTTTCAGGTTTTTGTGCATTTGTAAGACGAGAATCAACTGGGTTTACAAGATAATCTTCAATTTTTTTGATTTCTTCGTTAGAAACATTTCCTGATAAAACAACAATTTTTGCACATCTAACAATTGGTTCTTCAGAACTAGTTTTTACACCTTTTAATCCCGCTCGAAGCAAAGAAATACATTGTTCAGCACTATCTGCACGTTGGTCATATTGACCTGGAAGATATTCCCAAATTATTTGATTTCCTTCTATTTTTGGAAGATTTTCTGTAAAAACATAATCACTTTGAGGTTCTGAAAAAATACGAGTAGCAGCGATTTTTGCAACTTCTTCTGTTACATTTTCAATATCATAGCGATTAAAATAACGAACTCCAGTTACACTGGAAATTCCCAAAAAACCATTAATCTGTGATAAATAACTTTTTGCCTCGTTTTCAAAACCCGGCTTTCTTTCTACGTAGAGTCTGTACATATAAGAAGTATAACGATTTTGGATAGTTGTTACAATTAAAAAGTTAGACTATGGAAGATTGGTTTTAGTAAATATATTAATTCCAATAATCAAGCAGATTTGAGATTGCTTGTTTGAAAAGTTTTGGAGCTTTTATTCCAAGAACTAGTTTTCCATTTTCATTTAGTAAAAATCCAACTTCAATTTCTGCAATTTGTTCATTTTTACTGCCATAAAGAACAACTGTCCGTATAATTTTGAATTCTGGATAATAAACTTGCAAATATCTTTCATCAAAAATATCGTAATTATTAAGTTCATTAATTCCATTTTGTCTGAATTTATATTTTTTGCCTTCAATTGTAATAATTTCATTTTCTGCAATATCAAGCAAAACTAAATCTGGAATAAATATAATTTGATTTTTATCGCCTGCTTTATATGCATCTCTATCAGCATATTTTTCAAGTGCAAGATATTCTCCATTTTTTGTAACAAAATACCCCTTCTCGCAGCCAGCATGATTTTCAAAAATTGAATAGCTTTTGGTAAAATTTTCTACAATGATATGAATAAAAATAGTACCTAATTTCTCGCCTTTTGTTTCATAATGCCAATAATCTTTTGACAAAATTGTTTTTGGAAGACTTAAATCTTCAAATTCAATTCCTAGTACATTTGCAATTTGAACAAATTTATTTCTCTTTCCAATATGCCTTTGTTCAAGCCCATGCATAATAATTTCAATTTTTCCTTTAAACCCTAATTTTCTAATAACGGCAGAAATAATACTTAACGCACCAATATTCGGATCATGATAAAGACCACCGTTTTTGTATAAGCGACCTGAAATTTGAATACAATCATCATTTGTAATATTTATAGTAATAGGAATATTACCTTTTGGTGCAGATCTCATATTTGATTTTGCTATTCTAAGTTCCTCAATTGAAGTAAATGGCTTGAAAATTTCAGGATTAAGTTTCTTTCCAAGAATTTCTACACCTAAAGTTAAAAGTAATCGAGTTCCAAAAATATATGTTTCTGTAGTTTTTGATTTCTGTTCAACTTGCAAAGCATAAAGCATTATCCTTTTTGTATTTGGATAATAATTTTGAATAAACACAAATTTTGAACAACGTTGATAAACTCCTGTATTACGACTTTCTTTATCGTCAGTTTTTGTTTCTTCAATTGCGTAAAGAGGAATGTCTTTTATTGTTGGCATATTGTCTTGATAAAAAACAAGAAAATCAGTAAAACTTGAACTTCCGGAAACTATTTTTATAAAAACTTTATCAACTTTTGCACATTTGAATCCAATAACTTCATACGTAAATGAAAATGTTTTATCCTTATTTAAAATAGGAATAATACGGATTGCATCTCCAAAGAATCCACAGTTTTGGTCTTTAGCAAAATATTCAAAAATCATTTGCAAAACTTCTTTTTTAGGTCGTTCTTCTGTTAAAATCCACAAATTCATTTTTTAACTCCCTTTTTTCAATATATATAATTGCTCAAAAACAGTTTTTTTAGTTTTTGCAAGACCATTGTTATTACTTTTGAATCTTGCATATTCAAATTGTTCTAGTTTTACACTTCCATATTGGCTTAAAGTTTCAATAATTCTTTCAGAAGACATTATTCCTTCTGAGTTATAACTTAGTACAAGAAATTTATATTTTGATTTTTTTGCAATTTTATCTAAATCTTCTAATGCTGTTGTAGGATTACAAAAACGTGATTTTTGCGAAGAATAATCTCTCATTCCTGTAATACCTCGCAATTTTGGTTCATCATATTTTGCAATTGTTTCTAGAATATGATAATTTGGTGCGTACTGTCTTTCATTATATGGCGGATCTAGATATAAAATATCCGTATTTATTTTGTCTAGAAGATTCATACTGTCATCATAGTATACTATATTCTTTTTTCCATTATTTACAAATTTAATTGTTCGTAATTCTAATGGACGTAGAGCTCTCGCATCCCAATGTTTATGAAAAGCAGAATAAACACCAGCAATATTTGAATAAAATCCAATTGTTTCTATTAAACAAGCAAGCAAAACAAAATACTCACTTTCAGAAATAAAATTATCAGTTCTCCATTTTTCGATTTTTTGTCGAATTGCATCTATTTTTTTGCCATTTTCATCAATAAAATACATTCGTGGTTGCTCAAACATTTTCGTTCCTGACGGCGTATAATTATTAAAAATAAATCCTTCAATACCTTCTAATGAATTCAGATAACTTATAACTATTTCCAAAGGACTCGGAAACATATTTAAAGAATCATTTTTTGGTAAAATTTTTAACAGTTTTGAAAAGTTTGGTTCTTCATTATTTTCAATGTAAGCTTTTTGTAAACAATAAGATAAATATAAAATATCAGAAGAAGAAACTTGATAATTTTTTGCTTTAAAAAAACGACCAACATTTGTAGTTCCTGCAAAAAAATCAAAAAAAGTTTTTCCTTCGATATTATTTGATTGCAGAATAGAATAGATTTTTTCTAAAATATTTTCTTTATTACCAATATACCGCATTTTAAGCCAGCTTTAGAGTGCAATTTTCCTGTATCACATTTTGAGGATTGTAATTTGTTATTAAAACCTCAATTGTAGAATTTTTACTACGGTCAATTGTATGATAATTTGAATTTGAATAATCTTTTGAAAGATATGAAATAAAATAATTATTTTCCTCAATCCAGTTTTTCAAAATTAAATTTTCCTTTCCTTTGTGCTCCAAAACATTAGAAAGAGCAAAAGAAACTGATTTTGAATTTAAATCATCGAGAATTTGCAGAAGTTTTCTTTCTTGAATTTCGTTCCACCCTGTAAAACCACGCCTGCCATCATTGTATGTTCCGATTGTAATTAAATAAGGCGGATCGCAGTAAACAAAATCATTGGAAGACAGAATAGAAAAATCAAATTCATCAAAATTTTTTGCTGAAAATTCTGTTTTTTTTGATTTTAATTCTTTCAAAAAAACTAGAAGATTATTTTTCATATGTTCATTAAAACAACTTCTTTCTTTTCCAAACGGATTATTGAATTCGTGTGAATTGTTAAAACGTATCTGATGATTAAAAGAATAAGCCACAAGAACAAATAAATCCAAAGGATTTTTTTCTTGATTATAAAGTTTTCTAAGTTCCAAATAACCTTCTTTGTTCGTGAGTGAAAGATTAAACTGATTTATTCGGTTTTCAATATGATTTATAATTTCGCTTTCCGACAAAAAATTAAATTTTTTATACAAATCAATTAAATATGTTAAATTATCATTAAAAAGAATTTTTTTTGCTGGAACATTTATGCCAACATTGCATCCTCCGCAGAACAAATCAACAAAAATCCTTATATTTTTTGGAAATAAAGGCAAAATTTGTGGAAGTATTTTATATTTTCCACCTATGTAATTCATAGGAGATGCTATAATATGGCTCACTTCTTCAGTATATTAAATTTTCAGTTTTTTTCATATATCTTTTTAGACATCACTTAGAACTTCCAAATTACAATTTTACAAATTCTTTTTAGAAAATAATCCTGCTGTTTTTGTAAAAATTTTCTCTAGATATTTTATTTCGCCTTCAGAAAGTGCTGCTCGAGAAAGTAAACTTCGCCAAAATTCTTCCATATCTTTACGACCAGGCATTTTAAAAAATCCAATTTTTTGCATATTATCTGTGATATTTTGAACGGCAATATCAACTCGATTTAAAGAAATTGGTGTAAAGCCCCGAAAATCTTGATATTCATTCTTCAAATTTTGTCTATACAAAGTGTAACAAATAATTTGTACTGCGTGAGAAAGATTTAATGAACCAAATTCGTCTGAAGAAGGAATTGTTACGCCCATTGTACACATATCTAATTGTTCGTCAGTAAGTCCTGTTCGTTCGTTTCCAAAAATGATTGCAACTTTTCCACCATTTTGGAAATCATTTTGGGGTCTGTCCCCTAGCAAATCATTTTTTTTCAAAATATCAGCATCATTTCCAGTCAATTTGTCTGCTTCTAATGCAAATTCTTCTGGCAAAAGTAACTTTCCCCGTTTTTTTCCTTGTCTACGAGTTGTTCCTGCACTTAAAACACAATCTTTTGTCGCTTGATTGATATCATCATAAAATTTTGCATTATCAAAAATGTAATTTGCGTGAATTGCAAGAGTATAAACTTTTTCTATATCATAATTTTCTTTTTTTCCAACAATGCGTAAATCTTTTATATCGTTATTTGCCATAGCTCTACAAGCAGAACCAATATTTCGAGATTCATCAGGATGGTCTAAAATTACACAGATATTTTTTAAATTCATAAGATGATTTTATCAAATTTTTTATTTATATTCAGTTTTTTTTGTAAAATTGATTGATGATTTTTATAACTTCTTTTTATATTTTTTTTAATTTAGAATAATTATATTTAAAATATCTATTTTTATTATTTTGGCACATTTTTTTTGATGGAGAATAAAATGAATTTATGGTTTGAAATTTTAATCTGCTTTTTGGCTGGAGCAGGAGCGGGAATTGGAACAGGATTTGCAGGAATGAGTGCAGCCGCAATTATCGGTCCAATGCTCATAACTTTTTTAAATGTTCCAGCGTATCAAGCAGTTGGAATTGGTCTTGCAAGTGATGTTCTTGCTAGTGCCATCAGTGCTTGGACTTACAAAAAAAATGGAAATCTTGATATAAAAAATAGTCTTTCTTTGCTTATTAGCGTTTTAGTGATGACAATTATTGGAAGCTGTGTAGCAACTTTACTTCCAGAACGAGCAATGAGTAGCACAATGCAAATTGCGATGATTTTAGTTGGCTTAAAATTTTTAATAAAACCTGTAAGAAAAACTAAAGAACAAATGCTTTCTACAAGTAAAAAAGAAAGAATCATAAAATCTATAATTGGTGGAATTTTTGTTGGCTTCATTTGTGGATTTGTTGGTGCTGGCGGAGGAATGATGCTTCTTTTAGTTTTAACATCTTTCCTTGGATACGAAATGCATATGGCAGTTGGCACAAGTGTTTTGATTATGACTTTTACAGCATTAACCGGAAGCATAAGTCATTTTGCATTTGAAGGCGTACCAGATTTAAAATATTTAGTTTTATGTGTTATTTTTACTTTTATTTGGGCAAGAATTGCGGCAAAAATTGCAAACAAAGCAAAAGCCGTTACGTTGAATAGAATCGTTGGAATAGTTTTAATTCTTTCAAGTATTGTAATTTTAATTACAAATTATGTTTTAAAATAACAAAAATGATTTTTCCCATTGACAAAGTAGGTAATTCCTTTAAAAATGAATATCTATGATTTATGAAACTCTTGAATTACCAAAAAAAGATGATGTTGTTCTTGTAGGAATGAGCGGCGGAGTAGATTCAACTTTAACAACTCTTTTATTAAAAGAAAGAGGATGCAAAGTTATTGGTGTTACAATGTCCATTTGGGATGGAAAAATGCCGGAAGTAAAAACTTCTCATCCTATGAAAGAAGCTTGTTACGGTCCTGGTGAAGAAGAAAATATAGAAGAATGTAAAAAATTTTGTGAAAAAAACGATATTGAATATCATGTGATTGATGCAAAAAAACAATATTCAAAAATGGTTTTAGACTATTTCAAAAATGAATATCGTAGCGGAAGAACTCCAAATCCTTGCATAATGTGCAATAGAAACATCAAATTTGGTGCAATGTTAGATGGAATTCAAGAACTTGGAATTCATTTTGATTATTTTTGTACTGGTCATTATGCAAAAATTGTTCGTCCAATAGAAGGGATTTTTGGTTCAGATAAGCGACCGTGTATGATTGCAGGAGCAACTGATGTTTCAAAAGACCAAACTTATTTTTTAAATAGAATTCCTTCTGAAATTTTAGAAAAAGTTCGTTTTCCTTTAGCTCAAATGAAAAAATCTGAAGTTTTTGAACTTGCAAAAAAAGCAAATCTTGATGCAGCAAATCGGGAAGAAAGTCAGGATTTTATTGGTGAAGAATATCGTGATATGATTTTTTCTGATAAACCAAGTATTCCTGGAGATATTGTTGATTTAGACGGACACATTTTAGGTCGTCATAAAGGAATTGAACATTACACAATCGGACAACGACGCGGACTTGGAGTTGCTGTAAGTTATCCTGTTTATGTTCAACAAATTGATGCAAAAAATAATTTAATCGTTCTTGCTCCAAATGATGCATTAAATTCTGATGCATTAATCGCTGATGATTTTGTCTGGCCAGGAAATATCGAACCAAATACAGAATCTTTTGAAGCATTAGTAAAAGTCCGTCTTGCCAGTAAACCTGTTCCTTGTAAAGTAGAAAGATATTTTCCGTCTACTCAAGATGAAAATTTTATTGGAAATGCTTGGAAAATGACTTTTGAACAACCACAACGAGCAATTGCTCCTGGACAAGCAGCGGTTTTATATAAAGATGATGTAATTATTGGTGGAGGAATTATTTCAAAAGCTTTATAAATTTTCTTGTTTTTTTTCTAGAATATGTTCAATTCCACATTCAATTGTTTTTTGAACATGTTCATCAGAAAGAAAATAATAAACTACTTTGCCTTGTCGTTCAGTTTTGACTAAATCATTTTCGCGAAGAATTTTTAATTGATGAGAAACAGCACTTATCGACATATTTAACAATGCAGAAATATCACAAACACAAAGTTTTCCTTTATCTAAGGCATACAAAATTTTAAAACGCGTAGAATCTCCAAAAATTTTATAAAAAACTGATAATTGTGAAACTAAATCTTCATCAATAAAATCTTCTTTAATTTTTTCAACCATTTCTTGATGAATAACTTCGCAATCGCATGTAACTTCGCTTTTTCCCATAAAAAACCTTTTAGTTGAATATACTTTCAACTGAATAAATATTCAAGTTTTCAAAAGTAAAAATCATCTTTTTTTATAAAAAATAATTTTTTTCTATCACAAAATCTTGTAATAAGTTAAAATAATTTCGTAAAATTTTAATTGGAGTTGTTTTATGAAAAAAAATGTTTTACTTTTTAGTTTATTATTTTTAGGATTTTTTATTTCTTGTAAAAATAAAAATGTTGAAACCAAGATAAATTCTTCAAATAAAATTAATATAGAAAAAAAATCTGCTTCCCAAAAAATAAATTCACAAAAAAAAGGAAAAATTGATTTTTCTGAATTTGCCGATTTCTTCACACCAAATTTTGATATTATTTCACCAGAAAATATAAATATAATAGAAGAATCTAAAAAAAATAAATCTGTAAAACAAAAATCTTCCACAGAATCACAAAAAACTTCATCTCAAACTTCGCAATCTGTTATTCCGGGTTTACGAAATCTTTCTGAATACAAAACAAATTATTCTACGCAAAAAAATAAAACTTACGCTTCTGCTAAAGAAACAGAAAATTTTAGTGATGAAGATGATGAAAATCCAAACACTGA
Source organism: uncultured Treponema sp. (assembly GCA_964410365.1). Classification (GTDB taxonomy): domain Bacteria; phylum Spirochaetota; class Spirochaetia; order Treponematales; family Treponemataceae; genus Treponema_D. The sequence goes on along the minus strand of CAYPGB010000015.1, from coordinate 36,591 downwards.
ATTTTTTGTAGAAGACTGGGGACCAAAAAAAATTGTTTCTGAAAATGAAAATCCATCTTTTTATGTAATTTTTTCTCAGCCAGTTCACAAACTTTCTGCTCTGGAAGAACCTTCTGCAAAATCAGAAATTATGACAATCACGCCAGAAATTAAAGGAGTTTTTCGTTGGTACGGAACAAAACATCTTGCTTTTGAAGCGTCAGAAAGTGCCGAACCTGCTCAAGAATATACAATCACAATCAACAAAAAATTAAAATCACTAAAAGGAAAATCGCTTGTAAACGAAACAAGTTTTAAAACTCAAGCACAGGAAATTAAAATTTCAAATCTTTACGGCGGATTTTATAAAAACGGCGAATATTATGATTATTACAGCAATTACACAACTGGAACAATTCCACCTTACGACAAAACTTTTTTTGTAAGATTAAATTATCCAATCACTTTAAAAAAATTAAATGAAATTCTCGAAGTAAAAATCAATGACAAAATTTATGATTTTGATGCAGAAATTGATTACAACGAAAATGCATTTTACTGGGCGGGAACAAAACCAAAATTTGATAAATCAAAACAAATATCAAATTCATTTATTGTAAACATAAAAAATAAAATTCCTTTTAATACATCAGTTTTTGTAAGCATAAAAAATTCTAATTCGAAAAAATCTTACGACACTTTAAAAAAATTTTCTGTTAAAAAAGTTAATTCTTACACAAATCATTCTGAAAATAAAAAATTAAATCCTTTGCAAGTTGTATTTTCGCAAAAACCAGATTTAGATTCTCTCGTTAAAAATACAAAATTTGATTTTGATTTTACGCTCACAAAAGAAAATGTTTCTATAAATGGAAGTCAAGTTTTATTTTTTAATTTGCCAATTTCAAAACAAGAAAAACACACAATCACTTTTGAAGAAAATCTTAAAGATATTTTTGGGCAAAATATTGTGTTTAAAAAAGACAGCAAAAAAGCGTCGTATGATTTTACAGTTTCTTCTCCAGTTTCGTATTCAAAATTTCAAAATTACGGAACTAAAATTATGGAAGCACAATTTCCACACAAAATTATTTTTGAATATCAAAATATAAATCCAAATTCAAAATATTTTTTAGAAGCAACAAATAATCCTTTAGACACAAATTATTTTCCAAAAACAAAATCAGATTTTAATTTAATTGATGTTGGCGAAAAAGATAAAAGGCATTTTGTAGAACTTGAATTGGATAATTTTTTGGATGATGGATTTGGTGCTGTAAAATTTGAAGCGGATATTGAACGAGATTATTATGATTCTTGGGAAGATAAAACAAAAACTACAACAGATAAAAATCTTCAGACAATTCAGGTTACAGATATTGGAGCGACTGTTCGCGTTGGAGTAAATCGTCTTGTAGCGTTAGTTTCTAGTATGAAAACTGGAAATCCTCTTGAAAATGCAACAGTTCAAGTTTTTGCAGAAAAATCATACGGAGTTTCATCTTCTCCATTTGCGGAAGGTAAAACAGATAAAAACGGACTTTGCGTAATCAATTTTACAGAAAAAGAATTTGAAGAATTTAAAAAATCTTTTGAATATATTTGGGGAAGTGCTCCGGTTGTAAAAATTATCAATGGAAAAGACAGTGTGATTTTCCGCCCAAATACGCATAATCCTTACGCAAGTTCAGTTTATCCATCTAATTATAAATATGCAGTTGAAGAACATCAGCAGACTTTTATTTTTGTTGACAGAGGATTGTACAAACCTGGAGAAACTGTTACTTTCCGCGGAATTGATAGAACACAACATTTGGGAAAAATTTTAACTCATACTGGAAATTACGAAATTAAAATCACAAAAGGTGGATGGGAAAATGCTCCAGTTGTAATTCCTTCCTGGAGTGGAACTTTGAGCGAAAGCGGCGGTTTTTACGGTTCTTTTAAACTTCCAGATGATATAGAACCTGGTGCTTATTGCATTGCTTATACTCGTGCTGAAGAAAAAGAGCCAGTTTATTATTATTTTACAGTTGCAGAATTTGAACGATTAAAAATTGAATCTTCTATAAAAATTCCTGAATTAACTTATTTTGGTGGAGATAAAATTTCTGCCGAACTTAGTGCAAATTATCTTGCTGGAGGAAGTTTATCAAATGCGGATTATGATATTTCCTGGTATAAACAGCCAGCTCAATTTGTGCCAGAAAATTCAGAAACTAACGGATTTACTTTTGGTCCAAGCGTAAATTATTCTTCAAGACAATATTTTCATGATGAAAAAGGCAATTTAAATGCCAGCGGAACGGCAAATCTTTCTGCAAACACAGAAATTATTTCTAACGGAAGCCCTTATCGCTACAGAATTGAAGCGGCAGTTCAAGATGTTTCAAATCAGAGAATTTCTAGTTCTGCAACAGTTTTAGTTCATCCAGCATATTTTTATGTTGGTTTAAAACGAAAAGAAAATGGTTTTGCAAAAAAAGGTTCAAAAGTCGAAGTAAATTATATTTTAGTTTCTCCAGATGGCGAAAAAATTTCATCACTGAAAAAAGTAAAAGAATTAAATTATTCACTTACAAGACAAGTCTGGACAATGGTGAATGAAAAAAGTGTTGATGATTCAGTTTATACTCGCTATGAACGTTCAGAAAAAGAAGAAGCGTCTGGAACTGTAAAAATCAAAAATGAAGGAAATCTTTCTATAACTCCAACAGAAGCCGGCTGGTACAAACTAAAAGTTTACGGTTACGACAACGAAAATCGTTATGTAGAAACAGTTTTGGAATTTTATGCTTCTGGAAGTGGTGCTTCTTGGCGAGGAAATGAAGATTCTCAAACAATCACTTTAACTCCATCACAATCTCAATATAATCCTGGTGATAAAGCACAAATTCTTATGGAAAGTCCTCTTCCAGCAGGCGATTATTTAATCACTGTGGAACGCGAAGGAATTTTTACACAAGAAATTCGTCATTTTGAAGAAAGTTCAAATCTGATTGAAATTCCAATCGCACAAAATTATGTTCCTGTAGTTTATGTTTCTGTTTCATCTTATTCTGTTCGACACGGAGAACCAAATCACGAATATGGCGAACCAGATTTAGACAAACCAAAATCTTACTACGGCGTTGCAACTTTATTTGTAAATCCAATGACTCAGGCTTTTTCTATAAAAATTGATTCAGACAAAAAAGTTTATCGTCCTGGCGAAAAGGCAACAATCACTCTGACGGCAACAAAAGGCGGAAAACCTTACTCCAACGCAGAACTTAGTCTTATGGCAGTTGATAGAGGCGTTTTAGATTTGATTGATTATCACGTTCAAAATCCAATAGAATTTTTCTACGGAATTTATAATTTTCCACTTTGCGTTTTTGGCGGAGATTCTCGTTCATATTTGATGGATCCTGTAACTTACAGCATAAAAAATCTTCAGGGTGGCGATGCTGATGAAGAAAAAGAAAATGAGCGAAAAGATTTTAAACCAACTGCCGTTTTTGAACCAGTTTTGCTAACCGACGAAAAAGGTCAGGTAAAATGCACTTTTACAATGCCAGACAATCTTACAACTTACAGAATTACTGCTTTTGGCGTAAAAGATGATATTTTTGCATTAAACGAAGATGAAATTAAAGTTCAAAATCCAATCAACGTGCAAGTTGTTCAACCTAGAAAACTTCGCGAGCGGGATACAGCAGAACTTGGCGTTTTGATTACAAATCTTGATTCAAAAACTCAAAAAATCAATGTAAAAGCAAGTGTCGCACCTTTAACTCAAGAAATGGCAACTGAAATAAATTATGTTCTTGATGAAGGAATTTCTGTTGTTGGTGGAAAAGCATTTTTTGATGGAAAAACTGAACACACAGTTTCTATTGAAAGTGGCGATTCTTCCGTTATTTATTTTGATTTAGCGGCTCAAGAAAAAGGCGTTGTTCAGTTGAGTTTTGAAATTCAAAGTGATGTTTTAAATGAAAAAATAAAAGTTCCGCTTGAAATTGAAAAAACTTACACTTATGAAACTGTCACAATGATTGGAACTTTAAAATCTGATGAAAAGAAAATGAATGAAGAATTTATCATTCCAGATTTTGCAAAAGACGCTCAAGGAAAATTAAAATTCACTTTGGATGCAACTCGGCTTGGAATGTTGGGTTCAAGTGTAAATTATCTTTTTGAATATCCCTACGGATGCCTTGAACAGCAAAGTTCAAAACTTCTTCCGCTTATCATTTTTGAAGATTATATTGATGTTTTTGGTTTAGATTCTGAAATTTCTTCTCCTTCTAAAGTTGTAAAACATTATTTAAAAAATTGGTCAAAAATTCAACATTCGGACGGAGGATTTCCTTACTGGGAAAATTCACCAAAATCAAATTATTACGTAAGTTTGAGAATTGCTCACATTTATGCAGTTGCAAAATCTCATGGTTATAAATCTTCTGATTTGAAAATAAATATTTCATCTTTGCTTGAATATTTAAAATCAGAATACAAAAATCATCAAAAATCTTCATATTTAAAGGCATATTCCGCTTATGTTTTAAGTTTGCTTTCTGATGATGAATCTTCTCAAATCAAAAACTTTACTCAAAATATTCTTTCGTCGTTTACAAATTTGGAAGATGAAACTTTAAATTCACTTTCTTACATCGCTCTTGCTTACAAAAATCTTGGTGAAAATTCTAAAACTGAAGAAATTATCAATCTTATAAAACCATATTTGCAGCCTTCAGAAAGAAGTGTTTCTATTATTGAAAAAAATACAAAACAATTTTGGGAACTTTTTGAAAGCGAAACAGAACGATTTGCCTTAATTTTACAAGTTTTAGTTTTACAAAATCCGAATGATTCAATGGTGGACAGATTGATTTTTACTTTGATGCAAAAACAATCTCAAGGTTATTGGCAAAATACTGCGACAACTTCTCACGTACTTGAAGCAATTTATACTTATATAAAAGCACGAAATCTTGATGAAACTGATTTTACGGCAACTGTAAATTTGGATAAAAATCAGATTATGAATGAAAAATTTGAAGGCGTAAATGCAAAACCAAAAACTTTAAATCTTGATTTTTCTGATGAACAAATTGCAAATCTTCCAAAAGGAAAATCTATTCCGCTTGAAGTTACAAAATCTGGAAAAGGGCAAGTTTTCTACACAATGGAAATGAAATATGCACTTCCTGATGAAATGTTAACTTCTCGTGATGAAGGTTTAAAAGTTGAATACAAAATTCAAGATGCCGAAACAAAAGAAATTGTAAATCAAAATCAAGAAAATTGTCTGGTTGAACTTGAAAGCGGAAAACTTTATAAAGCGACCGTTCGCCTTGAATCTACAAAAGACAGAAATTTTGTCGCACTTAGAGCCGCAATTCCGTCTGGAGCAGAAATTTTAGATTCAACTTTTGTAACAAGCGGTTCAGAAGCAGAAATTGAAAATTCATCTTGGCGACATTGGATTAGCAACAAAACAATTTACGACAATGAAATTCAATTCTTCTGGGATTCTTTTGAAAGCGGTTCTACAGAAATTACGTTTACATTCCGTGCAGTTCGTCGAGGCGTTTATCCAACTCCACCAGTAAGTGCCGAATGTATGTACGAAAACGAAATTTTTGGTCGCTCAGAAGGATTGTTGTACACAATAAAATGAAAAAAAAGCAGAAAATAATTTGCATAATTTTACTTTCGCTTTTGGTGGCTGGATATTTATTCTTAAGATTCAGCCCCTACCCTGCTTTTTCAAAATTTTTAAATCAAAATTACAGCACAAGAATTTATGATTGTAATAAAAATTTAGTTCAAGTTTTAACGCTTGAAGATGGATTAAAACGAGAATGGACTGATTTAGAAAATATTCCCGACGATGTAAAAAAGATTTTTATAAATGCAGAAGATAAAAGATTTTATTTTCATTCCGGAGTTGACTATTTTGCAATTTTAAAAGCGTTTTTCCAAAATCTTTCGGCAAAAAAAACTGTTCGTGGTGCTTCTACAATCACAATGCAACTTGTAAAAATTGTTTCAGGTTCTACAACATCGCGAAGTTTTTCTCAAAAATTAAAAGATATTTTTAATGCGTACAGAATTGAAACTCGTCTTACAAAAAATCAAATTTTAGAACTTTATTTAAATTCGGTTCCTTTTGGAATGAATTGTGAAGGAGTTACTTCTGCCGCAAGAAGTTTTTTTGGCTGCGAATTGAACGAACTTTCAACTGATGAAATAAAATGTCTTTCTGTAATTCCGCGTCGTCCGTCTGCTTACAATCCAATCAACTTTCCAGAAAATTGTGCAAACGCCGCAAATGTAAATCTTGAAGTTGCACAAAATGCTTCTTTATTTGAATATCCGTTTTTTATGCCACATTATGTAAATTATCTGAAAAAAAACGCATCTGACAAAAATGGAAAACTTCCACCAGAAATTTATCTTAACGCAGATTTAGAACTTCAATTTTTTGCAGAAGAACTTTTACAAAACGCACTTTTTCAATCATCAAATTCTAGAATTACAAATGGTGCCGTTTTAGTTATAAAAAATGATGATTGTAGCGTTTTATCCTGGGTTGGAAATAATTGGTTTGATAAAAATCATGGTGGCGAAATTGATGGAGTTTTGGTGAACAATCAGCCGGGAAGCAGTATGAAACCTTTTTTGTATGCTCTCGGAATTGACAGTCAAAACGAACAGGGAAATCCGCTTTTTTATCCTTCAAAAATTCTCGATGATATTCCTCAAGAATTTGGCAGTTCAAAACTTTATATGCCTTCAAATTTTAATAATCGTTTTAATGGTCCAGTTCGATTGAGAGTTGCTTTGGCTTCAAGTTTAAATGTTCCAGCAGTTTCTGTTTTAAATGAAATTGGAGTTGAAAAATATTTGGAAACGCTTTTTTCTTTGGGATTTGACTCTCTTCGCAAAACTGGAAAATCTGCGGATTTAGGATTGGCTCTTGGTGCGGGAGAAGTTAATTTGGCAGAACTTGTTCCAGCGTTTAGCGTTTTTGTTCGCGACGGAAAATTTATTCCGTTAGAATGTTCTTCCAAACAAGAAGCACAAGTTTTTTCTCCAGATACAGCAAGAATCATCACTTCCATTCTTTCTGATAAAGCGTCTCGTGCCTTAGGATTTGGATATTCTCAAACTTTTCAAACATCTTATCCTTCAATTTTTAAAACTGGAACAGCAAATCAATATCAAAATATTGTCGCGTTGGGAGCAACAAAAAAATATACAGTTGGCGTTTGGATGGGAAATTTGAGTGGAGAAACTGTTGTTGGAAAAACTGGAAGTTCTTTGCCTGCATATATTGCAAAAAATATTTTAGATTATCTGGAAAAAAATCCAAAATACAATTTTCAAAATGCAAAAAATGATAATAAAAATTTTTTAGAACCAGAAAATTGGACAAAAACAAAAATCTGTTCGTTATCTGGAATGAAAGCTGGAAAAAATTGTCCTTCTAGCGTTTATGAATACATAAAAAATGAAACAGAAAATAAAATTTGCACTTGGCACGTAAAAGATGATGATGAAAATTCAGTTTTTGTAAAATATCCTTCAGAATATCAATCTTGGGTTTTAGAAAATAAAATTTCTGCCAAAATTGATTACAATGCATCTCCACTAAAAATTCAAACACCACAAAACAATGCAATTTTTTATTACAGTTCACAAAATTCAGAACATCAGTTTATTCCAGTTGAAATTACCGGTGGAAAAGATAATATTTTGACAGTTGAATACGATGATGAATTTTTTGGAGATTTTCCCCGACCGTTCCAATTTTCTTTGCCAGTAGAAAAAGGTTTGCACAAATTAAAAATAAAATGTGCAAACGAAAATCAAGAAATTCAATTTTGTGTAAAATAGTTTATTTTTTACCTAATAAAGTAAAATCACTTGCAGGATTACTAAATACAATTCCGCTTCCTACTTTTTCAAAACATTTTAAACTGTAAATTGCATTAATAATATCATCTTTCTTTTCTTTAGGAACAAGAATCATAAGCATTTCTTTTTCTGGAACAATTTCTACACCAAAAAATGTTGCATCACCTTCTTTGGCAGTTCCTCTTGCATTTATAATTGTACCGCCACCAGCACCTGCTTTTCGTGCAGCGTCCATAGCATCTTCTGCGTAACCTTTATTTACAATTACATTTATCATTTCATAAGAATTATTTTGTTCCATTTTTTGTTCTCCAATTTTAGAAAAATCTTTTTCTCCGCTTTTTATAAACGAATCAACATTTAGTGTAAATAAAACTCCAAAATGAGCTTTTTTTTCACTTCCAACTTCTTCTATTTTTTTCAAAACTGCTTCACATTGAGATTCTTGCACCAAGATATAAACAATATCTTTAGAAATATCGCCCAAACCTAAAAGTTGTACAATTCCATTTTTTGCAGTCCCTCTTCCCATAATTATGGTTCCGCCACTTGCACCAGCTGATTTTGCAGCATTTGTAATTAATTCTCCACTATTATGAGGAACAATACTTATAATTTGCTTAAACATTTTCAACTTCTCCTTTTTTAGATTTATGGACTTTTAATTTGAACATTATTCCCATAATCTGAATTGCAATCAATGGCATTACAGCAACTAAAGCAATTACACCAAAAGAATCATTTCCGCCACCACAACCAGTTGCGGCTCCAATTGTAAAAGATAAAACAAAAGTTGATGTAAGAGGTCCAGAAGCAACTCCTCCTGAGTCAAAAGCAATTCCAGTAAATAAATTTGGACTAAAAATCATCAAAATCATAGCAATTATGTAGCAAGGAACTAAAATCCATTTGATATTAAAACCGGCAACACAACGCCACAAAGAAAGCCCAATCGCAATTGCAGTTCCACAAGATAAGAAAATTAATAAAGTTTTTCGTTTGATTGTTCCACCGCTTACGCCTTCAACTTGTTCACTCAAAACCCAAACAGCAGGTTCTGCACAAACAATAATTGCTCCTAGAGCAAGACCTGTAACAATCAATAAAATGTACCAACCAATTCCACCAGAATAAGCTTTTGCTCCAAGAATTTCTCCAAGATTTTGTCCCGCTTGCATAAATCCGCCGTTTACACCTGTCAGAAAAATTGTCAATCCTACAAAACTATAAGCAAAACCGATTGTCATTCTGATAAATTGTCTTTTTGTCATTTTTAATAAAACAACTTGGAATATTATAAATAATCCAAAAAGAGGCAAAATTGAAATTGCTGATTCTTTCAAAGATACGATTAATTTTGTTCCGAATGGATTAAAAATTGTTCCTAAAATTCCTGATTGAGATGCAATTAAAGACGCCTCTTCTACAGCTTTTGCAGAAGTTGAATCTGTAGAAATAAAAAGAGAATAAATTAAAACTGCCATTACAGGGCCAACAGAAGCAACACCGGTAAGACCAAATGAATTATCTTTATTATCACCTGCACGAACTGAAGAAACACCAAGACCAAGTGCCATAATAAAAGGAACGGTCATCGGACCAGTTGTTGCTCCACCAGAATCAAAACCGATTCCAATAAAACTATCTGGTGCAAAAAAAGCGATAACAAATAAAACAACATAAGATATAAAATATATCCATTTTAAAGAAAGATTTAAAACTGTACGCAAAAGACCAATCGTAATAAAAAATGCAACGCCAGCGGCAATTACCAAAGTAAAGGCAAATTTATTTACAGAATTAAAAACATTTTTTACTTGATCACCAAAAACTTGAATATCTGGTTCTGCAACAGTAACAATAAAACCAATTATAAAAGCACAAATGAGCAAAAGTGTAAGATTTTTCTTTTTAGTAAGCTCAGCACCACAACGTTCTCCCATCGGTTGAATTCCCATATCAACACCAAGAAGAAAAATGGTAAGACCTAAAATCAGAAGAATTCCACCAATTACAAAACGAATCAATAAGAATTTATCCATTGGAACAACAAATATTCCAAGAATAAGCACAATCAGCATTACAGGAACGACAGAAATCGCCGTTTCTTTTAGTTTTTGTAGAATGTTCATAATTAAAATATAAGAAATTTTTTTTTGCTTTTCAATAAAAAATCTTGCGATTTTTAATTAATATATTTTTTTTAGAAATTTGTTTTGGTGGAAAGTTTGGTATCAAGAAAAATGGTAATTGTTCAATAAGATAAAGTGATGGTTGAAATTTGTCGGGTCAATCCCTGTGATGTTTCGAAGCAAACTCGTGCGTTGGTTTTACCAATGCAGTCATTCCCGTGCACCGACACGGGAATTTTTTGGATTAGATTGTCAGGTCAATCCCTGCGATGTTTGCGAAGCAAACTCGTGCTACAATGACAGTTTGTTTTAGTTTACATTGATGTTTGAGAAGAATTTTCGAGTTTTAATTTTTCATAATAATTTACTAAAGTCGCATTTATATAAGGAACAACATAAATTGCAGCAATTCCAAATGTAATTCCACAAAGTACATACCACCAGAAAAAACTAAGAAAAAGTACAAATAATTCCCATTTATGACCAATCATCATTTGTTTTGATTTTTTAATTGCATCGAGTCCTGAAATTTCAGGATTATCAGCAATAATAAAATATGTCATTGAATATCTAAAACTTGCAATAATTCCAGGAATTACAAATAAAAGACTCCAAAGTAATGTAAAAATTCCCATTAGCAACTCAGCCACAAACGCAGTTCCAAAATGTTGAAAACCATCAAAACCTGTTTTTAAATTACCTTTTTTTGTTCTAACAACTTCAATCATAAAAAGTGCTAAACCAAGATTAAATACACCACTAAGAATTATTGGTCCAACAAAAACACAAGATGAAATTGCAATAATTAACGACACAACAATTGAAAGTCCAAAAAAAGTCCAAACATTTCCCTTAATTTGTTCTTTTGCAGCAGATTTTAATTCTTTTCTAACAATTTCCATAAATACCTCCGTAAGATTAATAAAATTATCAATTTGCAAAATGATTAAATATAATAAAAAATTATACCCCCCCCCCGACTCTTTTTGTCAATTCTTTTTTTTAATCAAACATCAAAAAAAAACTAATCAACTTCTATAGTTTTTTTCTCATTATAGTTTTATCACTTCCTACAAACACAAATTTTTACTATAATATTCCATTATGAGTAACAATAATTTATCAGAAAACAAAAATCCTTTACTTTGCCATTGGGCAGATTTAATGGCAGACAAAATTATCCGCGAAAAAGGCGATTTAGATTCATATACTTGTGCTTCCGGAATTACACCTTCAGGAACAGTTCATCTTGGAAATTTCCGCGAAATTATCACTGTAGATTTAGTTGTTCGAGCCTTGCGAGATCGTGGTAAAAACGTTCGTTTTATTTATTCTTGGGATGATTATGATGTTTTTAGAAAAGTTCCTGCAAATATGCCAGATCCTGAAATTCTAGAAAAATATCTTCGTTATCCAATCACAATGGTTCCAGACACAACAAAACGCGATGAAAATTATGCTCGTCATCACGAAGTTGATATTGAAGTTCAATTACCAAGAGTTGGAATTCATCCTGAATTTTTGTATCAAGCTAGCCGATATAGAGCAAATCGTTACACTGAAGGAATGAAAAAAGCTCTACAAGGTCGTGAAGAAATTAAAAAATGTTTAAATGAATATCGCGATGAACAACACAAAATGAAAGATAGTGATATTTATTGGCCAGTTTCTATTTTCTGTGGAAAATGTAATAAAGATACAACAGAAATTACTGGTTATGATGGAGAATATGGTCTTTCTTACAAATGTGAATGTGGAAATTGCGAAACTATAGATTTAAAAACTTTTAAAGGTGCAAAACTTGGTTGGCGTGTTGATTGGCCAATGCGTTGGAATGAAGAAAAAGTCGTTTTCGAGCCAGGTGGAAAAGACCATATCAGTCCAGGTGGTTCTTACGATACAGCAAAACTTGTTTCAAAACGCATTTATAATTGGGATGCTCCTGTTACAATGCGTTATGATTTTGTAAATTTAAAAGGCGTTCCTGGAAAAATGTCATCTTCAAAAGGAAAAGTTATTGCTTTACCAGATGCTTTGGATATTTATCAGGCAGAAGTTTTACGTTATCTTTTTGCTGGAACTCGTCCAAATACAGAATTTGCAATTTCTTTTGATATGGACGTTTTAAAAGTTTATGAAGATTATGATAAAACAGAAAGAATTGTTTACGGAATAGACAAAGCTAAAAATGATGAACAATTCAACAAAGAAAAACGAATTTATATGCTTTCTCAAATTGATGGAAAAATTCCAGAAACAATGCCTTATCAAATCACATTTAGAATGCTTACAACTTTACTCCAAACTTATGATTTTGATTATGATAGAGTTATTGAATCTTTGGGTGATGTAAAACCAGAACAAGAAGAAAGATTGAGAAGACGTATGGCTTGTGCAGATTTTTGGATTAAACATTCTGCTCCAGATTGTGCTCCTGAATTCTGTTTTTCTATTCGCCATGATGGAACAAAAGCAGATTTACAAGGTGATTTACTTACAGCAATCAAACGAGTTAGAGATGAAGTTGTTCCAAATGTTGGTTCTTACAAAATGGATAAAGAATGTCAGCAAGCTATGTATGATATTGCAACAGAACTTGGACTTGATGCAAAACAACTTTTTACAGCAATGTATCAAGCGTTAATTGGAAAAGACCAAGGTCCTCGTCTTGCAAATTTTATGAAAATTATTGGTAAAGATGAACTTGCTAAAATTTTAAGTGTTTATTAATTTTTATCAAAAATAATGAGTAAAATCATCACAAAATATGGCATTGCCAGCAAAACTGAATTTGGAACTTGCGGAATAAAATTTTGAAGATTACTGGAAAAATAATCTGCGGCACAAAAAATTAAAACTGCTAGACAAATTTTCCAGGATTTCTTCTTTCCAAGATAAACCGCTGCCAATGCCATCCATCCTCTTCCACTAGAAATATTTGGAACAAAAGAAGAAACTCTCATTATTAAAAAACATCCTGCAATTGAAGAATACGCTCCCGCAATTCCCCAAGATAAAGTTTTATAAATCCAAATTCTTCCACCTTTTGCTGTTAAAACTTCAGAATCATAACCACAAACTCGTAAAAAAAGTCCCTGTCGAGTAAAAAAAAGAAACCAAATTCCAAAAGTAATTAATAAAATACTAATTAAAATTATCGAAAACTGAATAGATTTTATTTTACTCAATGCAAAATTAAATTCTTCGCTTACTAAAACGCCTCTTGTCCCAAAAATCTTTACAGAAAAAAAACTTGTCAAAAATGAAAACAAAAGATTGATTGCAATTCCAGCAATAAAAATATTTGCTTTAAATTTGTAAATCATCATATAAAAAAAACAAGAAATGATAAAACATACAAAACAAGAAATTAACATTCCTAAATAAATATTTTTTGTCCAAAAAGTGAAAGTATAAGCTAAAAATCCTCCAAAACAAATAATTCCTTCTAAAAATAACGCTAAAACTCCTGCAAATTCAGAAAAAAGTGCACCAATTGAAGTTAATAAAAGCGGACAAGACGAACTTAAAATATTAAAAATCATAATCTATCATCCTTATTTTTTAAATTTTTTAGAAAAAATAAATGGAACTGAAAAGAAAAGTAAAATCAATGCTTGAATAAATGAACTTAAATCAAAACCCGAATTGTGAAAAACCGCATATCTGTCGGCAAAAGTTTTTATAAATCCCATTAATATTCCACCAAAAATTACAAACAACGGATTTGAATTTGCAATTAAAGATGCACAAAGTCCATTCCATCCAATTCCAGAATAAAATCCACTATGACAAGTGTAATAAGTTCCAATCACGGCAAAAAAACCACAAATTCCATGCATTCCACCAGAAATTATTGCAGCTACATAATCAATTTTTTTTGTATTATATCCACAATATTTTCCGAATTTAGAAGAAATTCCGTAAATGCATAATTGTCGTCCAAAAGTTGTTTTGTAAATAAAATAAAATCCTAAAAAACAAAGAAATATTGCAAATAAAAAACTTACGTTCAAATTTGAGGGTTCCAAAATGCTTTTTAATCTAAAAGATTCGTTGATAAATTCTGTCGCTAAAAGATTTCCTGATTTTCCACGAGCAATTCCACTAATCAATCCATCTAAAATTGGAATAATTGATGCTGAAATTAAAAAAGATGTAAATAAAAAATTTGCATTTTTATAACGTTGTAAAAGTGCAGAAAAAAAAGAAAGGATTGAACTTACAAAAAAAGAAGCCAAAAACGCAATTAAAAATGCAAAAACAAAAGGAAAATCTTTCATCAAAACAAGAAGAATTCCAGAAATTGCTCCTCCAACGTAAACTTGACCTTCTCCGCCCAAATTAAAACGTCCACTCTTTATGATAATTGAATCTCCAAGTCCGCAAAAAATGTATAAAGAAGCAAGATTTAAAGCTGAACCAAAATAATACAAATTCATTTTTCTGCCTCCAAAATTACAATTTCTTTTCCATTTTTACAAAAATTTTCCAATTTTTGAAAAAGATTTTTACAAGATAAAAAATCTAATCCTTGCCAATGTTCGCATAAAATCATTTTTTCTGGAGATTGTGAAAGTTCGCGTTCAAGAATGATTTTTTGTAACATTCCACCAGAAAGTGAACTGGCTTTTTCTTCTGGTTTGATATTGACTTTTGCTTTTTCCAAAAGATTTTTACAAAACTCTAAAAGTTCTTTTTTATTTAATCCTGTTTTTAAAGCTGTACAAATTTGGAAAACTGAAAGATTGGGATTTGACCCCGTAAAAGTTCTATCGGAAGGAATTATTCCAACAGATTTTCCGTCAGCAGTTTTTCGCACAGATAATTCCTTTTCTTTTTGCATAAAATCTATGGAATTTTTTGCTTTTATTAAAGTAACATTTTTATTTTGTAAAAGTAAATTTTGTAAATCTAAAAAGTTTTCAACTTTATTAATAACATTTTTATTTTTGAGTTTGGTATCATCCTCGCACTTGCACTTACAATCATCATCATTCTTAACATTATTATCATTCCCGTTCTTACTCTTATTGTCATTCTCGTTTTTGCACGTATCGTCATTCCCGTACGTGTTCTTATCGTCATTCCCGTACTTGATACGGGAATCTATAATTCCATCATACAAATATTTTAAAATTTCATTTTCCGTCATTTTTTCAGATTTTTTGTTACAAACTACAATTCCATCTCTTAAAAGAATTATAGAATCTGTTTTTTTTAACGCTTCATTTATAAAATGTGTGATGATTAAAATTGTTATCCCAGTTTTTTTTAGTTTTTGTAAAAAATCAAAAAGTTTAGAAATTTGTTCTTCATCTAACAACGCAGAAGGTTCATCTAAAATTAAAAATTTTGGTAATTTTAAAATTGAACCAATCAAAGAAACAAAAAATCTTTCACCTAAAAAAAGTTCTTTTACCAAAGTTGAAAATTTTCTTTCTGGTAAAAAAAATGATAAAAGTTCTTCGGCTTTTTTTAAATCAATTTTTTTTGCTCCAAGTTGAAAATTTTCTTTTATGGAAATTTCTTCGCACAAAATAGGACGTTGATGAATGCATAAAATTCCAGAATTTATTGCATCTTTTGGAGAATGAAATTTTTTCTGAACAGAATCTACAAAAATCTCTCCGGAATCTGCTTTTTTATCGCCACAAATAATTCCTGCCAAAGTAGATTTTCCAGCACCATTTTCTCCAAGCAAAGAATAAATTTTTCCATTTTCAAAATTTATGCAAACATCAGAAAGAACTTTTTTATAAGAATATTTTAAAGCAATATTATTTAATTGTAACATTTCCCGTTTTTAGATTTTCCAAAAGTTTTGACATTTTTTCACGAACAGATTTTTCAACAGTAGAAATATAATTTGGATTATCTTCTATAAAATTAACATATCCTTCTTTTATTCCAACCATAGAAGCCGTTCCCCAAGGAGTTTTTTCATTTAAATATTCATCTGTAATTTCTTTTGCCATTTTTTTCTGTTCCATTGTTGAACTAGAAATAATTGTTCCGGGTGCTTTATCAAATCCATCATCATCAAACCAAGTGATATAAATTTTATTTTCTACCGCAGATTGAATAACTCCTTGAGAAGCTCCACCACAAATTGGAAGAATTACATCAACTCCATTTTTTATAACTGAATCTGCAAGTTCTGCTCCTTTTGTTGCATCATACCAATTTCCAACAACACGAAAATCAACCGTAGAATTTTCATTTGCAGATTTTGCACCTTTTTCAAAATACGGATAAATTATGTTGTTCATAACTGGATATTCTTGAGCCGCAATCAAAGCAAGTTTATGAGATTTTGAAACTAATCCACCAATAAAACCTGTTACGTACGCTTGTTCATATTGATTGTAACAAACTGTTCGAATATTTGAATTTCCTTCTAAATTTGCGTCGAGAAAAATAAATTTTTGAGTGGGAAATTTCTTCAGAATTTCTAATGCTAATTCTGGAAGTGATGGATTTGAAGAAATGATGACATCATATTTATTTGTTGCAGCCAAAGAAGTCAATTGTCCAAGCCATTCAGATTGATTTGTTCCAGCTTCCATAATAAAAAGTTCAACAGGATTTTCGCTTTTTGAATTATATTCTTTTACACTTTCTTCAACGCCACTTTTTAACATTGAATAAACTGGACTGTTATCAACAATTCCAGGAATAAAAAGTGCAATCGATTTATTTTCTAGTTTTTTAGAACATCCATTAAAAAAAATTAAACTTGTGAGAATTAAAATAAAAAATGATTTTTTCATACAGTAAAAATAGTTTTATATAAAACTATTGTCAAGATGATTGCATAAAATTTTGTTGAATTCGTTCTAGAAAATGTAGAAATTCTTTTTTTTCATCTTCAGAAAATCCATTATAAAAAGTTTGAATTAATTCTTTTGAAATTTTTTCAGTTACTTTTTGATATTGCATTCCTTTTTGAGTTAGAAAAATCATTTTTTGGCGTTTATCATTTCCTACAGAATTTTCATCAACATAACCTTGATTTTTTAGTTTTCTAACAAGAACTGTTGTTGTAGATTTATCACGATTAATTTTTCTTGCAAGTTCGCCCATCGTCATTTGAGAATTTGTACTAAGTTGAAAAAGAATATTTCCGTGAGAAGAAGCAAAATCATCAAATCCTTGAGCTTTTAATTCTTTTTGTAAAAAATCTACAGTAATTGCGTGAATATGAGAAACAAAAGAAATACTTGAATTTATATCCATATTTAGTATTTTATCACATTTATATTGTTTTTTATGCATTTAGTTGTTAAATTTAAATTATGTACGGATTTTTACTGAAAAAAAGTTTTTGTGATGGTTGGGATAATCTTCTTTCTGTGATTATTACAAATGTAATAATTTTATTTGCTTCAATGGGATGTATTTTTCTTTTTTCATTGACTGTGAAATTGAATAGTGCACTTTTAATGTGTGTTTGTGCACTTTTTACGTGTGTTGTAATTTCGATTTTAGTTTTTGCATATGGTGATAGTGCTGCAGAAATTGCAAATTTTAACGGAATCAGAATTGTAGATTATTTTAAAGCAATTCCTTCTGCTCTAAAAGACGGAGCATTGTTTGGATTGATGATTGGCGGAATTGGAATTCTTTCTTTTTTCTGTTTTGATTATTACTTTTTACAAATGCAATCTTTGTTTGGAATTTTTCTTGGTGGAATAATTCTTTGGCTAGATATATTTTTGTTTTTAGCTTTGCAATGGTTTTTGCCAATCCGTTCATTAATGCATAATAATTTCAAAAAATGTTTAAAAAAATCATTAATCATATTTTTTGATAACACTGGTTTTTCGATTTTAGTCGGACTTTATAATATTTTATGTTTTGTAATTTCTATTTTCTGTGTAGGATTTATTCCTGCTTGGGCTGGAACTCTTATCAATAATACAAATGCTTTAAGAATTCGTTTATACAAATATGATTATCTTGATGAACATCCTGAATTAAAAACTAAAAAAGAGCGAAAAAATATTCCTTGGGAAGAACTTATTTACGAAGATAGAGAAACTTTAGGACCACGAAAATTTAAAAGTTTCCTTTTTCCTTGGCGTGATGATGCAAAATAATTTTTTATATTTTTAAACATTTTAAAAATATAAAAAGTGCAGATTGTAACTAATTTTTACATTTATGTTACCGTCTGCACTTTTTTTATACTAGATTAATTCTATCTAGTAATTGTTACTGAAATAGTACAACTTACTGTATTTTTTCCTTTGTGAGCCATAAACTGTACATTATAAACTCCAGGTGCTAAATTATCTAAAGGCATATTAAATGTAGCAGTTTCATCAACTTTTACATTTGTTTTTGTATCTCCGTAATATGTTTTTCCACCTTTTGAAACATTAAAGACTACACTATCATAAGTAAAATCGTTAATTGGTGCGCCAGAAGGATCGTTTATTCCAGTTGGTTCAAATGTCCAAGCTGATTGTGCTGCTGAAGCATCAATTGTAGTTGTATTTTGGGTAAGAGCAGTACCATCTACAGAAATCCAACCAATCTTTATATCATAAGCACTCTTATCAAAAATCTCTACACTTGCAGGAGTTTCATAACTAGCATACAAATCAAGATTTTTATAATCCTTATATTTTGGATAATCAGCATTTACTGTAGCATCATAGTTTGTATTATCACTAGTTTTCCAAGAAGTCCAAGAATAGTCTGTGCTTTCTGGTGTATATATAAGTGTTGGGTCTGTTCCATCAGGTACTATAATATCATTACCGTTTGTTCCGTCTTGACAATAATATAAAACTATATCATCTGTTTTATTTGTAAGATTTTCGGTACCTACTGGTCCATTAAATACACCTTCATTTAAATGATATGTAATTCTATAGCGGTTAATTGTATCACTTGTAAACGCTTCTGTTCCGTCTAAAGTTACATAAGTATAATCAGAATTACCAGCATCATTTAAAGCACGAATTCTTGCGAAATAACGTTTTCCAAGTGAAAGGCAAACTTGAACATTAGTATTTCCAGAAAGAAGTGAACCAGATTCATGAATATCAGATGATGAGAAATCTGCTCCGTAAGTTTTATTTATGCCACCAGCGGTAACTGCAGCAACCCAGCTAGTATCATCATTTTGAACTGTTGCTGTTGCATCTGCAAGTTCAAGTAAATCAATTTCAAAATAATTTTCGTTATTAGAAGTTCCTCGTGCCCAAGTAAATTCTGTTACGTACATTCCGTTGTATCTATCTTCACTACTTGCAACAAATCCAGCTTTAAAGTCTGTTGGCTCATCAGGTTTTACACCAATTACGTTTGTAATAGCAACTTCATTGTCTACAGGTTTTCCAGGAAGAACAACTAGAACATCGCTCCAAATGAATTTTTTCTTTGTTGTAGCATTTGTAAAAGTAACTTTGAATAGATATGTTCCAGGGTCCATTTTAGCAACAGAGTAATTTGCGTCTGTTGGAGCCATAGTTGGGAATGTTGCTATATCAGCAAAAATTGTTTGTACAGTAGTATTACCGTCCTTATCATTCACAACACTTCCGTCTGTAAGTTTATAAATTCCGGCAGTTGCATTGTATCCTGTAGGAATGTCTGTCCAACCATCAAGATATAATTTCATACCAATACTTGCTTCTTTTGTAAGTCCGTCTGGGCTAAGTGTAAATTTTGCTGTATTACCGTTTGACATATCCATTGAAGAATGTCCAATTAAAACTGCACTTGCTATCATTTCAGTAAAATCTGCTGGTGCTGCTGCTGTATTTTCAAGAGCTGCTAATGTGAATTCCCAAACAAATGCATCTGCAGAAATTGCAATTTTTCCAACAGTTTTACTAGTACCAGTAAATGTAACTTCTTTTGGACCAAATGTTTTTTTATTTGTTGCAGTTCCATATAAATAAAATTTTACTCCATCAGAATCAAAAGTTGTTGGAATAATTGTACGAGCACCATTTTGGGCTACTGCACTTCTTTTTGCAGATGATTTTTGAGCTTCTGCAACTACATCATTGTAATTTGTAATTTCAAGATTTAATGTTCTAGTCTTATCATCTTTTTTACTTACACTTGCTGGTGAAGTTGGATTATTACAAGAAAATGCAAAAGTAACAAAACCTAAAATAAGTGCACATTTTAAAACGTGCTTAAAAATGTTTTTGTGAAAAGTCATTCTTTTCTCCTTAAAAAAATAATAATTAGTAAAAATGTCGAATTTTGTACATCGGTTGAACCTTGTGCAAACATCAACACAGCCATTCATACTAATAAAATATTTGCAACGCAAACTTTTAAATATTTTTATCAATCCTAACTTAATGGTTGATAAACCGACAATAAACAAGAATCTGTATATTCATTTCCCTCCTTATCTGTCACTGTTAAAATAAGTCTGTAAGACCCATCTTTTAATGTTGAATTTGGTATATAACAAAGAAATTCTCTTTCTTTTAAAGCAAGAGGAATATCTTCTTCCGTTGTTGTAATAACATTCATTCCTGTAACACCAGTTTTTGTTTCTGTTACGATTTTTTTCATTTGCCACAAATATGAACCTGCGTCTGGTGGACCGTATAAATTTATGGAACCATCATTTCGAACAAAATATTTTTCTGCCAACATATCTTGAGCTCTAAAATTTTCATCATCTGGACTAAGCGATTGATGAGAAACTGTTCCGTAAATTCCTTGTTGATATTTTGAATTGTAATCATCTAATACAGAATCCACATTTGAACACGAAAAGAAAGAGAAAATCAGAGAAAATAAAACAAAAATCTTAATTATTTTCACGTTTTTCTCCTTTTTTTAAATTTATACTTGCACCAATACCAAAATTGATTGAAACTTTTTGCACAGAATCGTAAGTTGCTCCAAGAAAAGTATTTATAAATTTCCAAGAAAAACCTAATTTTGTTCCTACATTAAATGATGGAAAAACTTTTGATGTTATACATTTTGATGCAAGTTTTCTATTCCAAAGAAAACAAATTCCTCCACCAAGCAAAATTTCTGCACTTAAACCAAAATCTTTATTTTTAAAAGGTCTTATAAAAAGTCCAGCAATTCCGTCTAAAGAAGCACCAACAAGAAATGGAGAATCTAATTGAGAAGTGGCAGTCGAATAAATATATGGAAAATCTGATTCTGGAAAACTGATAAACGGAGAAATTTGTCCACCAAAATAAAATGGTTTTATTAAATCGTAAGAGCAAACATCAACACAAATATTTGCAGAAATTACGTAAGGTTTAGAAACTGAATTTACTCCAGCAAAAATATCTAAAAAAAGTCCATCTTTTGTTCCAAAATCACCAAAATTTTCAGAATTTTCGCTAGGTTGATAATTATTTTCTGTTCCAAAAAGACTTTCGTGTAATTTTCTATCAGATTTTTTTTGATATTTTACGGCTTCTAAATTCCATCTATAAAGTCTACCATTTTTTGTTGTTATAAGAAGTGATTTTCCGTCTGGACTAAAAGAAATTGATGTTGGATTATCGGTTTGTTCTAATTGTATTGAATATTTGATTAAAGAAGTTTCACAGTCGTATATATTTAATTTTTTATCTTCCGTGGCGACTGCTAAAAAATTTCCATCAGAAGAAAAGGCAATATCACTTATAAAATTTTGTGATGATTTTATATTTTTTAAGTAAGGTTCTTTATCAACTTCATTTAAAGTTGCAATCACCAATTCGTTTGAATTTTTTGGAATACAAAAACGTTTTCCATCTTGCGTAATTTTTGGCGTAAAAAAATCGTTTACAAAATAATCATAACTAGAAATAATTTTCCAAGTATTATTTTCTATAAAAATAAAAAACGATTTTCCATTTTCAGTTGAAACAAAAAGATTTGTACCAGATTTGTCTATACTTAAAGATGTAATTATAGATTCTAGTTCTAATTTTTTTTCCAAAATGAATTTTTTAGTTTCAATTAATCTTAAAAATTCGTAAAAACTTTTATTATCAAGAGGAACTAAGATTGAATATCCATTTGCAGAAAAAGTTGCAAGATTTGAAGAATTTTGTTTGTTATCAATCATCGTTACTGGAACGCCCAAATCTGTACTATAAATTACAATATTTTGATTTTCTTGAACTGAAAGAAGATATTTTCCGTTTTGACTAAATTCAACAGAAATAATATTTGCGGGAGAAAGCGAATTTTCTGTATTTGAAATATTTTGATAAATTTTTTCTACAGTATCTGATAAAGAATCCCAAATTAAAACAGAATTTCCTTTGGCAGAAGCGAACAAAGAACCATCATGATTCCAAGAAGTTACACCAAAATAATCTGAACTATCAATAAGAACCTTTAATTCATATCCAGAATCTTGAGAAAATATTTTTTGTGATAATAAAAATAGGATAAAAATAATCCCCCAAAAATGTTTCATATACTATACATTTTTATACGGGGGGGGGACAGCCATTTGAGTGAACTAATCACTCCCCCAAATATAATTGTTAAAATTATTACATTTTTTTATAATTGTCAATAATATTCAAAAGTGCTGTCAAAAATTTTATATTAAAATTCTATATTTTATAAAAAAAATCTAGCCAAAACGGAAAAGTGTAAATTGGAAACATTTTTATAACACCTTTAGTTGATTTATCTTTTTGAGAAAATAAATATGCATCTTTTACAAGATTTGAATACTTTTTACAAAATTCATCTAAAGATTCGTGAGTTCTCACTGAAGATGATTTTACTTCTATCGGAATTATTTTATTTTTATTTGCTAGTAAAAAATCAATTTCATAATAATGCGTACTATTTTCTTTCTGCCAAGTAAAAAAATATAAATCATAACCACTTGCAACTAGCATTTGAGCAATAACATTTTCATAAAGATAACCTAAATTTGCTTCAAGTTTATTACTTAAAAGTTTTTTATAAATATCTGGATTTATTCCGTTTTTATTATTAAAAAGCATTGTTGTATACAATCCAATATCAGAAAGATAAAGTTTAAAATTATCATATTCTTTTGTTTGGGAAAGCGTAATAGATGGTTCTGTAACATGATAACAAGGCAAAACAAGTCCAGAATCAATTAAATCAAAAAGTCGCTCTTCATCTTTTAAAGTTTTTGCTTTTTTCGTTGCGGAAGTAATTACAAATCGTTTTTTCTTCAATGCTAACTGACTTGGAACAGATTTATAAATGTCAGAAAGCCGTCCAGATTTATCAATTTTTTTCAAATCTTCAAAATAAAGATTGAGAATATCTCTTTTTACGGCATCTACATATTCAAAATTATTTTTTTCAAGATACGCTTCCACCGCTTGAGGCATTCCACCAATTGCCATATATAATCTAAAATTTCGCATTAAAGTATTATTTGTAGAATTTCCGACAGGTTCTGCATTTTGAGAAATTGTTTTTAAAATTTCAGAATTTCCATCTAAAGCCCATAAAAATTCTTCATAATCCATTGGATAAATACTAATTTTAAATTCTTCTGATGGAATTAAAATATCTTTTACATTCTTTTTTATAGAAATAAGAGAACCTGTTTCTATGTAATCATACCGACCATCTAAAACTAAATACTTTATTGCTTGACGGGCTTTTGGAAATAATTGAACTTCATCAAATAAAATAACTGAATTTCTTTGATACAAAGTAATTTCTGTTTCTACCTGAAGACGTAAAAAAAATCTGTCTAAATTTGAAATATCATTAAAAAGTTCTCGAATTTCGGTTGAAACATTTGCAAAATCTATTTTTATAAAAGATTTATATTCATTTTTTGCAAATTCTTCTGCAACTGTTGTTTTTCCTACTCGTCTTGCACCTTCTAATAATGCGGCTCGTTTTCCATTATAATTATTTTTCCATTCAAGCAATTTATTATACGCTTTTCGCTTAAACATTTTTCACCTTCATAAAAAAATTACAGAAAAACTTAAGATATTTCAATATAAAAACAGTTAAAAAGTTAAGATATTTCAACATAAAAATTATCAAAAAGTTAAGATATTTCAATATAAAAACAGTGGA
Organism: uncultured Treponema sp.; assembly: GCA_964410365.1. Classification (GTDB taxonomy): domain Bacteria; phylum Spirochaetota; class Spirochaetia; order Treponematales; family Treponemataceae; genus Treponema_D. The sequence goes on along the minus strand of CAYPGB010000015.1, from coordinate 12,538 downwards.
AAACTTAAGATATTTCAATATATCTTACTCTGAGGTGCGAGAGTCTAAATGTTTTTCCCCTTCAACCTCTCCATATATATAATTATAGCCCCAATATAATAGATTAGCATCTGTTGAAAAAATTGTGCACTCACCCGGATATACAGGCGTATCTTCTTTTAGCCCTGTCCAACCACACGAACTACTTAACCAATGTGCTGGTCCATTTTCTGCCGCGTCATCAGGAATGTCACCTGCAAAAAAATGCACATACGCTGTAGTATTAATATTCCAACTTATAAAATACCAAGTATTATTATCATTTTCAGAAAGAGGCGTCATTCCGCGAATTTTGTTATATTCTTTTGTATTCCAAGAAAAAGGAAAATCTGCTGTACTTACTCCTCCAGAAACATCATCGCCACCACGAACCCAACGACAATTTTTTTCAATATTTGGAACATTGTTAAGATATTCATTTTGTTTTCCGTTATTTTCTTCAAGTATGATAATAGTTCTCATTGCAGATTCATACGCCGCTTCCGATTTTGCTCCATTTTTTTCTGCTGTTGCTTCTATAAGAATTTTATATCCCTTATTAGAAGTAAGCGAATTATTCCAAGCATTTCCAATAGTTTTCTCAGCCTTTTTTTCAATTGTTTCAGAATCTGTAAAATTTCCTACTGATATTCCAAACGCAGGTGGTGTAGTAATTTTTTCTGTTCCGTTTCTTGCTAGAATTACTTTATTTTTTTCTTTATCATTTTTGCCATCATTATCATTATCTAGTTTATCATTGGAAAACTCATCATTATCTATTAATTTTAAATAATCTGGAGTGGATTCGTTTGTTCTAAGTTTTATAGTTACGCCTGGAGTTTGACAGTCTACTTTGTATTTTGTTGTTGCATTTTGTGATATTTTTCCACCTTGAATAGTTTCGTTAACTCTATTTACACGAATAACTGGAGTTTCAATTCCAGGATTAGAAACAACATATTTAGTAGAATCTTTTGCAAAAACTTCTTCGTTTTTGTTGTTGATGTTATTTATTACAACATTTGCTGGAATTGTAACTTCGTAATCAGCACCTTGAACAGGTAATGTATAATCATCTTTAAGGTCAATCACAAGCGTCTTTCCGTCTTCCGAAACTCGTACATAATTAGAAGCCATCGAGATTGGAACTGTGTCTGGCGAAAGATTATGATTTGCTTCTTTATAAATACCTTTTAGTGCATTTACAAGAGTTTCATCATCTGTGTCATTTTCATATTTTAATACATATTTTGTCGATAAATCAGGTTTTTGTGTTTCTGGATTCCAACCGTTTGTTGTTTCTTTATAGAAAGATGTTATACTTTTATCATATTCTGTATATTGAGATTTAGTTAAAATTGATGGAGCTTCAAAACCATCTTTTTGTTTGAGCGTTATATATCCGTTTGGTTGTTTTGTAATTTTTGAATTAAATTTAATTTTAAGTTGACGTTCTTTTCCTGTAGTTTTTTCAAGTTCTACACTTTCAACTGTAGGATTTCCATTTAAAAGTTCAATATTGCGGATTTTTGATAATCTTATTTCGTCTGTTTTTATATAATCTTTTACATTTTGACCTTTTTCATCTTTTATAGAACCAGTACCACATTCAATTCCTAAAACTTCAAGTGGAGAACAAAAATCTGTTTCCGAAACTGTGTATGTAAAATGAATTTCCTGGCTTTTAGTTGTTGTAACCAATATTGCTCTGTTAGTAAGCGAAGATTTTTCTGTTCCATCTTCATTAAGTTCACCAAGTTTTAGTTTTACATCTCCAGTAAATGTAACAGGTTTTCTAAATCGCAAATTAATATCAATTGTGTCGCCTGATTTATAAATTTTTGGCGAATTTGTTGATGAAATTGAAGTTAGCAAATTGCCTTTATCGAGAGTAATTTGAATAACTTCAGAAATGTCTGATTCGTTTCCTGCTTTGTCAATTTGTTTTGCGCAAACTTTATAAATTCCGTTTTGAGTAATTTTTTCTACAGAATTATTATACTCTTTCCAAGAATTTCCATAATCAAAACTGTAATATCCTGTTGCGTTTGAAGTTTCAATTCCTTCTATATTAATAGAAGAAACATCATCATAATACAATCCATCGTTTGTAATTCCTACAATTGTTGGTTTTGCAGGTTTTGTTGTATCAACATAAATGTTGGCATTATCAATATCTTTTGTTTCTGGATTAAAATCTGTCATGCTATTTCCGGCACTATCTTTGATGTTGTCGCTGCCAGCAGAAAAACTTACAAACTTAAGAGCATTTCCGTTTGGAGTATTATCGCCGTCATTTATCGTATATTTAAACAAAACTGTTTTAGAATCTATTTTTGTAGTTGCAAGAATTTCTGTTTCATTTTTGCTATTGTTTGAATCGTTTAAAATATTAACTTTAAGTTTTAAGTCGCTAAGATTTGTAATTTCTACATCTTTAGAAAATTCAACTTGGAAATTCAAATCTCGACCTGCATTATAATAGCCACTTCCTGTAATTGCTTTTACATTTTTAATACGAGGAGCATCGTTATCTATGTAAATCTCGCGATTATCAGAAAGATTGTTTAACTCTGGCAATTTTGTAGGTTCAGAAATTACCTTATTATCTGAATCTTTCCAAGTATTATTATTTGTCGTAATAGAGTTTACATTAAGTTTTTCTGTTATATTTGTTTCGCCAGATGTTGTTCCAACTTTATACAAATATTTATGCTTAGATTCTCCGTTTCCAGAACTGTATGTTGCAATTCCACCATTATTAAGAACAAGTTCGGGGACAGACCCACCGCTAAAAGTTATTCTTTTGTTATATTCAAGAACAATTGTAATTTCTGAACCATTTTTATATCTTCCATTAGAATTTTCTGAAGTAATTCTAAGTAATTCTGGATTATCACTAGAAATAAAGAAACTTTCGCTGGTTTTTGTTGTATTTGCACCAAAATCAGACAAACTTGCTGATAAACTATAACTTGTTGAATCTGTTGGCGTAAATTGTGATGATTCCCAAGTTCCATCCGCATTCATAGAAACATCTACACCGTTAGAAAGAATAATTTTTCCAATTTTTGATAAATCGTTCCACTGTGTAAACGAATTATCTGACCAAGTTCCTGTAAAATACAATTTGTCGGTAATTTCATATTGTGAATTACGATTATATGCATCTAAAATAAGAGTTTCTTGTGATAAAGTATATTCTGTTTTTGTTCCATTTTGAGTAACAACAAACACTTTTTCTATTTTTAAAACTGGAGCATCAACATCTCCTTGTTGAGTAAATGTTTCTGTTGTAACCGCTCCACTTGAATCTTCCAAACGGAAAATAAACATATAATTTTTGATATTATCTTCATTTCCGTTTATTCCAATTCCAAAACCACCGTTTGCAATTTCATCAAAAATATTAATTTGTTTTGAGAAAGAACCTTTCCAAAGATTATTTTCACGCGAACCTGTTAGATTTGTTGTTAAATCAAAAAGTAAATCACCATTTTGTGCATTTTCCCAAAGTTCTTGTTGAGTTAAATATGATAAATAATTGCCTTTATTTTTTGCAGAAATATGAATCATTTTGATTGATTTTATTTCTGTATCATCTTGAACATCGCCTGTAATTGTAAAATTTCCATCTTTGTCACCTAACAAATAATTTTCATTAAACATCGGAGTAAATTTTATATTACTAAGTTGCGGAGGATTTACATCAGAAGTTCTAAAATAACTTACTAAAGATTCACCTTTTAATCCATTTTTATCAAAAGCAGTTGATGTAATTCTAAAATGCTTAGTTTCTCCCAAAGATTTTACAGACCAAGTAGACCAAGTTTTATTTTCGTTATTATTATTAAAATTGATTATTTGACTTCGATTTTCATCTTTATACCATTGTTTATTATCAGAAACTTCAAAAACAATTTCTACTTTTGATAATCCATCATCATCATAAGCGTATCCCAAAAGTTCACTACTAGGATAAACACTTTTTTGCCCATCATCTTCAATAAAAACTGAATCTCCGGAAGACATTAAAGTCCAAGGTTTGTCTGCCTCATTCCAATAGATAAAAAATCCTTGCACAACACGAGAAATATTTCCTGCTTCATCATAACTTTCTGTTACAAGACGAAGTAAATGTTTGCCATTTTGTATAGAAGATTTGAATTCTTGATTTTTTACAGTGATAGAAAAATTTCTTGTTCCATTTAAACTTTTGCTATAAACGTGAGGCAAACTCAATAAATCTGGAACATCTTCTGGAGAAGCAATTGTTGTATCTTTTTCTTCATCAATCATAGCAATAAATTTTCCAGTTCGTGCATTTTCTGTTTGATTTACTTTAATTTCAAAATCGCCATTTATAAGACTTGATAAAATTGTACTATCTTTTAATTTTGCACTTTCAAATTTTTCAGAAACATCAAAATAATTTAAATTCATTGAAGGTTCAGAAATTGACACATTTGGTTTTATATTATCAACAGAAACAGACCGTTCCGCTTTACTTAACGCACTTGCATTTCCATATCCATCGGTAGTGGTTGCAGTGATATAAACATCTTGTTTGGAAATATTATCTGCAAGTTTTGTTTGAATTTTCCATTCATAATATTTTTCAGAACCTTTAATTTCTGCATCTGGATATTCTTGCCAATTTTTGCCGTTAAAAGTTAACCATTTTTTATTTTCCCATTTAAATTGCAAATCTGTCATATTTTTTGTTTTTACAACAACTTCTATTTTAGTAATTTTTTCATCATCAGAGGCAATTCCAGAAATAAGCAAATCTTTTTGAACATAAGCCATATCTTTTGGTGTTGTAATTTCTATTTTTGGTGGATCTTGGTCAATTGCGGGTCCAAGTCCAATATGTTTACAAGATGTAACCAGAAAAAAAGCAATTAATGTGATATAATATTTTTTCATACTTTTCTCTCCTTAGTAATGGAAATATCCACAAAAATATGTTGCTTGTCCATAATCTGAACGTCCATAATTTTTACTGTTTGTAACTTCTCGTAAAAGAACAAACCAAGAACTTACAAATTCATACGAAACAAATATATTTTCTTGCTCTTTTATATGATAAGCATTTTTTGAGTATGCAGAAGGCGTTCCTGGACCATCTTTTACAGGAAAACCTGCTATACTAGAAGCCCCGTAAGTCTGTACACCACCTTCTATATTAAATTGATTTTCACCTTGATAATTTTTAGAATAAATTACTGTTTTAAATGCACCTTCAATGCCTTTTTCAGAATCAATCATATTTTGCCGACTTGCTTGTGCTATAACATAATCTTTTCTAGCAGTTTTATAATCTCCATCACCAACAATTATGATGTGATTGTTAGGTAAATCTTCTGTAGGAAGTGTTTCAGAAAACTCTGCCTCTAATAAATCTGGAATTTCAGAAACGGAACATCTTTGACTTTCATTTGACTTATCATTAAATGCCCAGTCATTCGAATCTTCTCTTACATTTATACCATTATTCAACTTATATTGAGCAAATGGAATTCCAGTAGTTCCTTCAATTGCATTAAATGAACCTTTATTTACAGTTTGATATTTTATGCTTGCACCAGGAGTTTGTGTGTCAACTCTCACGCGAACATATCCTGTAGGAGCAATTTTTCCACCAGAACCATCTACAATTGTTTTTCCTGCTTCTCCATTTTCGGTAATTTCAGTAAATTTATCAGCTGCATCTGGGTCTTTTGATTTTGGCTCTTTTGCACCATATCCGTGACTATATCGGTCTACACGTACAACTGGAGTTGAAACTTTATCTGTCCACAAAGTGTATCCGTTCGTACCGTTATCATCATTTTGAAATGTCAATCCTGCAAAAAGATTTCCAACTTCATCTCGGAATGCACCTTCCGAAATTAAAAGTTCCCATTCAATTCCTTCCTGAATTTTTTCTGGGAAAGTAATTGTCCAAGTTCTGTTATCATTTGTTGTTATTTGAGCAGAACCCACTTGCAATGAATGTTTGTGATAGTCTGTTTTTTCAAAAACTTTTCGAATTTCTGCAACATCAACTTTTTTTCCTGCTATAGTCGTTTTTCCTTCATAAAGTCCAAGGTTAAAATCAAGTACATATTTTGTATCAATATCTGGAACAAATTTATCGCCTTCTAGTTTTAGACCGTGAGTTAGTTTTTTATAAGGTCCGACAGGTTGTCCAGTTTTTTCATCAAGTTTATCGGTTCCAATTTTGTCATCTATTTGTTTTAACATCTCTTTGTCAGCCACAGTTAATGATGAAGAATTATAAACATTATTGAATTCATCAACTGTCATAACAGCAGGAATTCCCCAATTTCCTTTGCGTTGCAATGTAATCGTTCCAGATTCTTTATAGACAGGTTCATTAAAAGTTAATTCAATCGTAAGATAACCATTTTCCTCATCAACTTCGATTGCCGCATTGTTGGAAGGATTTCTTGAAGTAATTGTTGGAGCATCACCATCAAGTTTAATATTTTGCCTATAGCAAGCACCAGATTGATTTGTTGTTAATGCATTTATTTTGTTTGTAGTTTCTGAATCTTGTTTGTTATCATATTTATTTTGAATTCCAGTTAGAGAAAGATTTAAAATATGAATTCCTGTAAAATTATCACCTTGCACAACTGGATATTCAAATTTAAGCACATTTGAATCGTTTGTGTTATTTGCCACAACATTGATTGTTTTTTGATTTTTATTTGTAGAAAATTCTCCAAATGTAAGAGTTGCGTCTTTTGTTTGGTACGCTTTTACAGTATCAGAAAGAGTTACCGAAAATGTAAGTTTATCTCCAAATTTGTAATTTCCATCTGGACTATCAAGTGCAATTTCCAAAATCTCTGGGAATTGGTCGTTAAAAGTGATTGTTTTTGCATCCGATGTTGTAGAATTTCCAGCAAAATCAGTTGCTCTTGCTTTTATATAATATGTCCCACCGTTTGAAATTGTTACTTCGGTAGAATAATCGTTCCAAGTTTGTCCGTTATCAAGTGAATATTCAAGTTTTTGAATATCGTTATCACTAGAATCTTTTGCTACAGTAAATTTTGGAGGTTTGTTAAAAATTTCTTTGTCAGTAATTCCAGTTATAGTTGGCGTATTTGGAGAAGTCGTATCGAGAACAACATTTAAGTTTTTAGATTCATTTCCTTTTGCTAAAGTGTTTCCAACTGAATCTTTAATATTTTCAGAATTATCAAAACAATTTGCAAGATTGTATTTAAGTTCTACATTATCATTTGCTTTTACAGTGTAAGCATAAACTGCCGTTTTAGAATCATTACTCATTGAGTTTTGAGTAAAAGTTAAATCACCAATTTTAAGAGATTCATTTGCACTAATTAAAACTTGCTCAGAAAATGTAACAGTTACAAGAACTTGTCGAGCTTCTTTTGCATAATATTTGTCATTTTGTTTAGTAACGCCTGTTACGTTTGCTTGAACATTTGTGATTTTTGGTTTTACGCCATCAAGTTTTATTTCTTTTTTAATAGAACTGTCAATAGAATCCCAAAAATTTTTACCTTCAACATATTCAATGGAAGCATTGCCTTCTCCAGTTGTTCCAGTTTCTATTTTGCCGCCATTAAGGTCAATTGAAGAATCAGCACAACTTAAGTTTGAAGATTCATCGCCGTCTTGTACTGTATATTTAAACTTTGGCGTATCAGAATTATTTCCTTGAACATAATTTGCGTATCTTTCAACAGTTTTTCCACCGTTTGTAATTCCTGCAAGTTTTAAGCGGGGCGAACCTGTAACTTTTACTGTATCAGAGAAGTTTGAAAGGAATACAATTTCTTTTCCAATTCCATAAGTTCCGTTTGCTTGTTCTACAGTTATAGATTCCAAAACTGGAAGCGGACTTAATACAATCGTTCTTCTTTCTTGCGATTTATTTCCTAGAATATCACTACATTCAAAAAGGAACACTTGTTGCGAACTAGAATCTGCTAAAGTTTTAAGGTCAGATTTTGGAATTGTAAATGTTATAAAATCGTTTGTTTCTCCACCCCATTTTAAACCATTATCAAAAGTGTATTCTTTATCGCCATTGATTATTTTGTAAGTTTTTTCATCAATTCCCAAACCAGAAGATTTTGTTGCTTTAAATTCAAAAATCAAATCTTTACGCAAATAATCAATAACTTGCATTTCTTGTGGTTCTTGAATATTAAATTCCGGCTTTTCTGTGTCTGCTTCAACTACAAATTGTTTATATTCACGATTGTTATCAAGATCTTCTACCATAAGCATAAAGAATTTTCGAGCATTTTTTTCTGTTGGAAAATCTTTTAATAAGTCAAAAGTAAATTCAAACGGTTCTTGAACATATCCATTTTTTGCTGAAGGTTTATTACTTAGCGGAGCAAAATTATATGTTTTTACAAATTCATTTTGATTTTTTTCAGCTTCATCATTTGTTAATAAAATTCTTGCACGAACTTCTTTTTCACTATTTGATTGAGTTCCTGGAATGTATGCGATTTTTACATTTTTACTTCCACTTGTATCATAACTGTAACCGCTAATTGTGAAATTTGAACGATTTTCGATTTTTGGAATTTCATTTTCACTTGGTTTTTCTATAATTAGACTGGGTTTTGAAGCATCAATTAAATAAACTTCTAAAAATTCTTTTTTTATAAAAGGATTTTCAGATTTTTTTTCTTTTGCATAAGCGAGCAAGTAATATTTTCCAGAAGGAAATACATTTTCTCCATCTTTTGTTGGAATTTGAACTTGATATTCATTACCCCCCCCAGTTTTTTTTTATTTTCGTTTGGTATATGATTTTCAAAATTGTCTTTTGTTATGCCCTTATCGTTTTTCTCTTTTTCTGTAACTAAAGCATATCCAACTTCTGCCAATTCATCATCATCAAAAAAAGTCAAAGGTATAATACTTCCAGAATTTATTTGTAATTGTCTATTTTCTGAATTAATTTCAATTCCAGGTTCATCACTTTCTGGATACCACAAAAAATATCCAACATTTGTTGAGCCAGATTTATTTCCAACATTATCCATTGCTTCATAAACAACTTTTAAATAATGTTTTCCAGATTTTAAAGACGATTTTTTTTCAACTAATTCTTGCTCAGTAAAATCCCAAGATGGAGAATAAATAGAACCATTCAAACTGAGAGATAAATAATCTTGTGCAGTTAAAGTTTTAGAAATAATAAATTCTTCTCCAGATTCTGTTTCTTCATACAAAGAAATTATAATTTTAGAAATACTAACTGTATCTGTAAATTTTCCATAAATTGTAAATTTTTCGTTTTGCGGAATAAATTTATTTGTAGAAAGTTTTAAATCAATTTGTTTGAGTTCATTTATATCTTTTTTAAAAGAAATGGGTTTATTTGTTCCTCTATCAATAGACCAATTTGTAGCATTTGGAGCAGTTTCATCTATTATAATACTGATTTTTGCTGATGATTTTGGAGAAGTATTTTCAGCAGCATCATACGCGGTACAAATAATAGTTCTATCGCCTTCTTCAAGACTAATTTGTGCAGACCAATTTTCACCTTCAATTTTTGCTTCTGTAAGAGTTTTTGTTTCATTTTGTGTTCTTTCTTGGATGAGAACACGTGTTACTTTTATATTATCTTTACAAGTTCCAGTGATTGTAAAAGTTTTTGGAAGATTATCTCCTTCATTTGGACTTGTAATTGTAATTTCTGGAGCTTCTTGATCAAGTTCTTTCCCCATTCCAGGAAATTTACAACCAAAAATGAAAATGCAATTCAATAAAATAAATAAACTAAAAACTCTTTTCATGTGCTTTTCTCTTATTTAAAAAATAGATTTATACATTAGGTTTATCGGCAGAAATTTTAGGAAGGAACACAATTTGTATAGTTTTATTTTAAGACTGATATTTTTATTTGTCTAGATTTTCTTTTTTGTGATTTTTAGATTTTTATCTAACTATTTTCAAGATAATTTTCAGTTTTTTTTAGATTGATGATACAAGCAAAAATATTTTCGATTTTAAAACTTGCATCATCAATCTTTTTATAAATTATGATTTTAAAATTTATAATGAAAAAGAAACTGATGCTACAGAATTTGGAGGCAATTCAACAGAAATTCTTTCACCATCGCTAATTTCAACTTTTAAAGATTTTTCTACAACTGTATCTGGTTTTTCAAAACTGTTAAAATCATTCATTTTTTCTGAACAAATTACAGAACCTGTTGCTTTTTCTATTTTTTTAGAAAGATTTGCAAAAGATACATCTACAGAATTTGTTTTTTCACAATCAACATTTACAATTGTTACAAGATAATCAATTTTTCCTGTTTTTTCATTCTTTTTTTCAGAAGCAGAAACCGAAAGTCCTGGAACTAAAATATTTTTTTCGTATTCGCCAACACTTTCACTCGCAAAACTTGTTTCCAAAAGTTGTGCATCTTGATGCCCTTTAAACATATGGAAAACGTGCCAAGTTGGAGTAAGAACAATTTTATCACCTTCGGTAAGAACTGGAGCTTGCAGAACATTTACAGCCTGAGCGATATTTGCAATTTTTACTCGGTCAGAATGATTATTAAAAATGTTAAGATGAATTCCTGCAATCACAGCATCGCGAACTGTATTTTGTTGATATAAAAATCCTGGATTTGTTCCTGGTTCTTCCTTACACCATTGTCCCCATTCATCAACAACTAATGCAACTCGTTTTTGTGGGTCGTATTTTGTCATAATTTCATCATGACGACGAACTAATTCTTCTATATAAAATGCTTTTTGAATAGAACGATAATACGCTTCTTTATCAAAATCTGTAGCAATATGTCTGTTTGCAAAATCTTCTTCAGATGTATAATAGTGAAGAGAAAGTCCGTCCATCATCCAATGTGCATTTTGCATAAGAACTTCTGTCCAATGATAATCGCCACCACTTGGACCGCAAGCAATTTTAAAAATCTTATCTTTTCCAAATTGACGAACATAAGTTTGATAGCGACGATATAAATCTGCATAAAATTCAGGACGCATATTTCCGCCACATCCCCAGTTTTCGTTTCCAACACCAAAAAAGTCTAATTTCCAAGGAGATTTTCGACCATTTTGTTCTCGCAAGCGACTCATCGGAGATTCACCATCAAAAGTTATATATTCAATCCATTCATTCATTTCTTGAACAGAACCACTTCCAACATTTCCACAAATATATGGTTTGCATCCTAATTCTTCGCAAAGTCCCATAAATTCGTGAGTTCCAAAACTATTATCTTCAACAACTCCACCCCAGTGAGTGTTTATCATTTTTTTTCGATTTTCTTTTGGACCAATCCCATCTTTCCAGTGATACTCATCAGCAAAACATCCGCCAGGCCAACGAAGATTTGGAATATCAATATCTTTAAACGCTTGAAGAACATCTTTTCTATAACCGTTGATATTTGGAATTTCAGAATTTTTTCCAACCCAAAAACCGCCATAAATACATCGACCTAAATGTTCGGAAAAATGTCCATAAATGTCTTTACTAATTTTTGATTTTTTATTTTTTGCATTAACGATGATTGATTGTTTCATAACAAATCTCCAAAGAAAACAAATATTTTTTTACAAGTTTTTAACTCGTGATTTCATTCTAACATAGGAAAAATTGATATTCAATAAATTTTGATATTTATCAATAAAATAAGGATTAAACCTTAATCGATTTTTAATAATTCTATTTTGAAAATGTTTTTTAGGGGACAGACCCCTCTTTTCTCATTATCGGCAGACAGGTTGATCCGATAATTATCTAAAATTTATTCATTTCCATTGACTAAGTTTTCTAAATATTTTATAACTTTTATAACAACGGCAAAGAGGTCGTAGATATTATTTCAATTTATATTGAGATTCTGTCTACGACCTTTTTTATTTTTAAAAGAAAATGGAGGATTGGTAAAAACCTAAAATCGATTTTTTAACGGTTTTTTCTATAAGAGTATGAATAGATTAAATGCATTTAAAGGAGGTAAAGGGAAATCCTCTTGCAGATAAAGCGGAAAATTCTAAAAATTGCTACGCTAACTCGCAATTTTTTTAACGAATTTTCGATTTTGTGCTTATACATTTGTAAGTGGAAAACTAAAACCAATTTTTCCGCAAGAAAATTGGTTTTTTAACGTTTTCCCCAATAAGAGTATGAATAGATTAAGTTTTTATATAGAGGAGGAAAGAGAATTCTGTTAAAGAATTTTGAAAATTCTAAAAAATTGCTACACCAGTTCGCAATTTTTTTTAACGAATTTTCGATTTACCGCATTACGATTTCTGGTAAAAACCTAAAATCGATTTTTACGCGGTAAAATCGATTTTTTAACGGTTTTTTCTATAAGAGTATGTGTGGATTTGTTGGTGCTTTTGATTTAAATAGTGGAAGTCTGCCGATTGATGAAGGTTTACGTGAACAGCTTCGTGCAGAAATTTTGGAAATGAGCAAAAAAATTCGGCATCGCGGGCCGGACTGGACGGGCGTTTA
>CAYPGB010000014.1:0-55767 GCA_964410365.1 uncultured Treponema sp. | reverse complement strand
GAATGAGTGAGCATCTACTTGAAATAAAAAACCTTTCAAAATCATTTGGAAAAAACAAAGTTCTAAATGGAATCCACTTAACATTAGATAAAGGTTCTGTTCTTGGTCTTATGGGCGAGAATGGTGCTGGAAAATCAACAATGATGAAATGTCTTTTTGGAATTTATTCAAAAGACGAAGGGCAAATTTTTCTTGATGGAAAACCCATTAATTTTACAAGCCCTAAAGACGCTCTTGAAAATGGAGTTTCTATGGTTCATCAAGAATTAAATCAGTGTCTTGATAGAACTGTAATGGATAATCTTTTTTTAGGTAGATATCCAAAACAATTTGGCATAATTGATGAAAAACGAATGTTCAGAGAATCTAGCAGACTTTTTAGTTCGCTTAAAATGAATGTAAATCCTAAAACTATAATGAGAACAATGTCAGTTTCGCAACGTCAAATGGTAGAAATTGCGAAGGCTGTTTCATACAATGCAAAAATCATAGTTTTAGATGAACCAAGTTCTTCTCTTACTGAACCTGAAATTAATAAACTTTTTACAATAATACGAGATTTAAAAGAAAAAGGAGTTTCTTTTATTTATATTTCTCACAAAATGGACGAAATTTTTCAAATTTGTGATGAAGTTGCTGTTTTGCGTGATGGAAATATGGTTTATCAAAAACACACAAAAGAATCACAAATGGACGAACTTATTTCTGCGATGGTTGGACGTTCTCTTGATAAACGTTTTCCTGATGTTACAAATGCTCCAGGAGATGATTATCTTGAAATCAAAAATCTTTCGACAAAATATGAACCTCATTTGGAAGACATTTCGTTTACTGTTAAAAAAGGTGAAATTTTCGGACTTTACGGACTTGTTGGTGCTGGTCGAAGTGAACTTCTTGAATCAATTTTTGGCGTGCGGACAATTTCTAAAGGCGAAATTATTCTTGGAGGAAAACAACTTATATTTAAAAATCCAAAAGATGCAATGCACTATAATTTTGCGATGGTAACTGAAGAGCGCAAACTTAACGGAATGTTCGGAAAAGATACAATCGAATTTAATACGTGTATAACAAATCTTAATCAGTACAAAAGGTTTGGACTTTTATCTTCCAGAAAAATGAGAGACGCTGCAAATCGTGAAATCAAAAAAATGCATACAAAATGTGTTTCGTCAGATGAACTTATTACATCTCTTTCTGGTGGAAACCAACAAAAAGTTATAATTGGAAAATGGCTCGAGCGAGAACCAGATATTCTGCTTCTTGATGAACCTACACGAGGAATTGATGTTGGTGCAAAGTACGAAATTTATCAGTTGATTATTCAAATGGCAAAAGAAGGAAAGACAATTATTGTAGTTTCAAGTGAAATGCCTGAAATTTTAGGTATAACTAATAGAATTGCGGTAATGTCAAACCATAAACTTGCTGGAATTGTAAACACAAAAGAAACTAACCAGGAAGAATTATTAAGACTTTCTGACAAATATTTATAAAAAAGATATTGACGGTTTTAGTCGCAATAAAATATAAAATTTGCGTTAGGGATAAGTAGTACAAACTCAAAAAATCCTTCAACTGACCACTAAAACAGCAAAACTATCAGGCTACTTGAAAATTAATCATGAGGACTGAAAGTTAACTGAAAATTAGAGGAAAGTAATGCAAAAAAAAATCGAGAGGAAATTATGGATAAAATTACAACACTTCACGACGATTTAAAAATTAAAGAGTATCAGAATAGGCTTTTTGCAATACGTTCTGATGGCGTAAATAAAATTGCAGAAATTAAACAAGCAGTTGCTAAAATAAAAAAAGATCCATTGATTGAAAGTAGTCAAAAACCTAAAATCTTGGAAAATTACAAAAAGCAACTTGTTGAAGCAAAAAAAATAGCACAGCAAAATGCAACTCCTGATAAAACACTTACAAAAGAAGCAGTTAACTACGCAAACACTGTTGCAAAATCTTACATAAAAACGGTAAATGAACAGGAAAATGCAAAAATTGCGGCAGAAAAATCGGCTTTAAAGCAGAATATTGCAAAAATTAAAGCAGACGGTAATGCACGAATTGAAAATGCAAAAACTAAGACCGAAAAAGAAACTGCTAAATATGAGTTAAAATCAGAACTTTTTGATGCTAAAAATCACAGCCAGACTTTTATTGAACGATGTAAAGATGCAAAAAAGCAAGCATTTACTGACCACGTTACAATTAACCGCGGACTTAGAAACGAAAAATCGAATTTTGGGGAAGATATTCAACTTAGTTTTATTAACTATGTGAATAATTTTAAATTCTCTAAATTCTTTTTGGATAACGGGCTTTACATTGCAATTATCATATTCTTTATCATCTGTATTATTGTTGCACCATTAATTGGAGTTGGAAATCTTTTGACTTTACCAAATATTTTCACAATTCTTGAACAATCATCAACAAGAATGTTTTATGCTCTTGGCGTTGCTGGTTTGATTTTGCTTGCGGGAACAGATTTGAGCGTTGGTCGTATGGTTGCGATGGGTTCGGTTGTTACAGGTTTGATTTTGCATCCAGGCACGAACATTGTAAAATTCTTTAATATGGGACCTTGGAATTTTACTGCGCTTCCAATGGGCGTAAGACTTATTTTTGCACTTTTCCTTTCAATCTTCCTTTGTGTAGCGTTCAGTTCTTTTGCTGGCGTTTTTACAGCGAAACTTAAAATCCATCCGTTTATTTCTACACTTGCTTCTCAGTTGATTATCTACGGACTTTTGTTCTTTGGTACAACTGGAACTCCAGTTGGTTCGATTGATTCTTCTGTAAAAGATTTGATTGGCGGACGATGGACTCTTGGCGTAATCAATGGCGAACTTGTTACTTTCCCAAAACTTATAATTCCTGCTGTTATTGCAATTATTGTTGCTTGGTTTATTTGGAATAAAACAACTTTTGGTAAAAATATGTACGCTGTAGGTGGAAATGCTGAAGCTGCAGCGGTTTCTGGAATTTCAGTTTTCTGGGTAACAATGGGCGTATTTATAATGGCTGGAATTTTCTACGGTTGTGGTGCATTCCTTGAAGCTTTCCGTGCTAATGCAAGTGCTGGAACTGGTCAGGGTTACGAAATGGATGCAATTGCAGCCTGTGTTGTTGGAGGCATTTCGTTTAATGGTGGAATTGGAAAAATTGGCGGTGCTGCAATAGGTGTTGTAATTTTCACAGGTTTAACTTACTGCCTTACATTCTTACACATTGACACAAACTTGCAGTTCGTTTTCAAAGGTTTGATTATTATTGCAGCAGTTGCTCTTGATTCAATAAAATACCTAAAAAGAAAATAACTTTATTTAAGAACACTGTATTTTTAACGAGAATTCCTTTCGGACAATTAATTCTGTTCATTAAAGAGGAATTCTCGTTTTTTTTTATTTTATTTCAACAAGATTGTTTGTTTTATAATTCAATTTTTCTGAATTGTTTCAAAATGATAAATAACTCTATAATAAAATCATCTTTAGTTATTTTCTGTAGAAGAATCTATAACAATATTTCCTAAATAAACTGGATCACTATATTGAGTTTGTAAATATTCATCTCGCCCTACTGCAATTGCATACATTGCAATATACCAAATTTTATTGGATGATGAAGATGCATTTGTATCGCTATCACTGCTAGAAGGTACTTTATCAAAATCTCCATCTCTACCAAAATTAAATGTATATTTATTTTCAGAAACTTGCCGTAAAGGTTGTCCTTTTTCAATATTTGCTATTTTTACTGTAGACTTATACAACGAAAAATAATCAGTAAGCCGAATATATACTTTTTTATCTTGGGCTGTGTAAGGAATTAATTCATTATCTGTTTGACCAGCATAAGATAGAGATTTGTAACCGTAACTATCAATCAATCGTTCGGAGGCATTTACGGAAGATGTTTCACTATCTAGTAAAGTTTGAATCGCATTTACATGACTTGACATTGTCGAATAACTTTCATAAATCTTATAATAAATATTCGTTCCTGTCATAATATTGTTTTCAAAATCTCTTTCATTTGTTACAAATTCAAAATATTTACTTTCATAATCATTAGTTGCTGTTGTAGTTGAAAAATGAGGTATATGAGTTGGAGAATAAGGAGGATAGACTACATACATAGTATCTAATCCACATGACAAAAAACAAAAAAAGGCATACAGAAATGAAAAAAATAAAATAATTCCTTTCAAAAAATTGTATGCCTTCTTCATATTATATATTTCTAAATAAAAATTATTCAGATTTTCCTTCTACTTGTAAAGTTAAAATTCGTGTTTTAGCAAGTTTTGCCCAATCATCATCTGGATTACGAGAATTTAATTCAGAATAAACTTCAATAGCTTCTTTATATTTTCCATTAGATTCAAGAATTCTTCCATAGCTAAAAGATGCATGAGAACGTAATGAAAATTCTTCATTTTCGCTAGCCTTTTTATAAGCGGCAATAGCATCATCAGTTTTTCCAAGTTTTTCATAGCAAACGCCAAGATTATAGTCAGCTATTGGTTCAAGATAATTCTTTTTTGATTTTTTAGCTACAATTTCCCAATATTTTGCAGAATCTTCATATTTTTCTTGACTATAAGAAAGTTCTGCACAAAGCATATTTGCACGAGCACCAACAATACCTGATTTTTTTGTATAAACTTCAAGTTTTTCAAAAGCAGTTGCTCTTCTTGTATCAAGTTCTGATGTTTCAAGAGCCGCAGATTCATTTGTTAATTCGTAAGATATTTCATCTAATGCAGAAAGATCTTTTGTCTTTGCTTTTAAACCAAAATGACTACCAAGAATATAACCAAGAATTCCACATACAATAATAATTAAAAAAATGATAAAAATTTTCAAATGATTTGTAAGAAAATTATCAACTTTTTTACTTGCTGAATCTGTTTTTTTAATATTTTGATTTTTTTGTTCTGTCATTTTATAACCTCATTTTTATTTGCGGATTTGCAACTCGTTGATTAAACGTATTACATAAGTCCGTTGAATTCCTAATATTTTTGCAGTTTTAGTTTGATTCCAACCATTTTCCTGTAAAATTTTAGTAATATAATCTTTTTTGAAAGCATCAACGGCATCTTTTAAAGTCATATTATTTGAATCATCAACTTTTGCAATACCAATTCCTAAATCTTCAGAAGTGATAAAAGGTTCTTTTCCTAATAAAAATCCTCTCTGAATTGCATTTATCAATTCATCAGCATTAGCATTCCAAAAATAGTTTTCCATATCAATTTTTGCAGATTGAGTGAAATCTAAAAATTTCAATCCTGATTTTTGGCTAAAAGTTTTCAAATAATATTCTGCAATAGGAACAATATCTTCTCTTCTTTGACGCAAAGGCAAAACATTAATTACTACTGCATTTAATTGATAAAAAAGTTCCGCACTAAAACTACCAGTTTTTAATAATTCTTCAAGCTCACATTCCATCGAACAAATAACTTTTAAATTCATTCTTGAATTTTGTGCAGATTTCAAAGTATCTAAAAAAATTTTTTGCAAATCTACAGAAAGTTCATTTACAAAATTCACAAACAAAGTGATTCGTTGATTAAAAGAAAAAAAATGCTTTAAATCAACAAAAACTTTTTTTATTTGTTCTTCAGAAAAAGACTTACAATTTATTTCAAAAAAAGTAGAAAAATTTTGACTTACAAGATAATGAATATTTCTAGCAATAAGTCTTTTTCCAGTACCTCTTTCACCTTTCAACAATATAGACGCATTATTTGATGAAACAGTTTTTATTAATAAATCAATTTCTTTTAAATGATTACTGTTTCCAACTAACTGAACTATATTACTTTTGCTGGAAGATTTTTCCTTCACTTTTTTTCCTAATCTTTTTGCAAAATAAAACGCATTGCAATTTTAGTTTACAATGCGTTTTCAAAATATAAGTCGATTCAACTAAAACTAGTTGTTTTTCTGAGCTTTGAAAGCATCACCAAGCGTATACGAACCATTATCATCATCTGATGAATCCATATACTGTGATATTTCATCTCTTTGTTGTTTTCTCTTATATTCTCTAACAGAGAAAGCAACTTGTTCTTTATCAACTTTTACATCAACAACAAATACATTAATTTTATCACCAACATTGTATTTTGTTACTGCTTCTTCAAAAGGAACATTTTTATCATCAGAAAGATTTGCTTTATTTACAAGTCCTTCAATTCCGTTAGGAGCTTTTACAAAAATACCAAAATCTGTTATAGAAGTAATTTCTCCCTCTAAAGTAGAACCTGGTTTGTATTCTGCTGCAAATTCCTTCCAAGGATTGTCAGTAAGTTGTTTAATACCAATTCTGATTTTATGATTTTCTTGGTCACATTCAAGAACGATAGCTTCAATTTCTTGACCTACAGATAATTCACTTCCTGGATGTTTAATTTTCTTTGTCCATGAAATATCATCTGCATGTAAGAATGCATCAATTCCATCATCTAATTCAATGAATGCACCTACATTTGTAGTTTTTACAACTTTTCCTTTTACTTTTGAACCTTCAGGATATTTTTCTGAAATTTTATCCCAAGGATTAGGTGTTGCTTGTTTGAATCCAAGAGAAACTCGTCCTGCTTGAATATCATATCCAAGAATCATTACTTCAACTTCTTGTTCAACTTTTACCATATCACTTGGTTTATTAATTTTTTTAGTCCAAGAGAATTCACTGATATGAACAAGACCTTCAATGCCTTCTTCTAATTCAACAAAAGCACCAAATTCTGTAAGTTTTGTAACTTTACCTTTTACAACATCATTTACATGATATTTTTCTTCAAAATGAACCCAAGGATCTTCTGTAAAATGTTTTAGAGAAAGATTAATTCTCTTTTCAGAAGGATCAAGACGAATAACTTTTAACTCAATTTCTTGACCTTTTTTTACAAAATCTTTAGGACGAGCAACATGTCCCCAACTCATATCATTGATATGAAGAAGTCCATCGAAGCCACCTAAATCGATAAAAGCACCGAAACTTGTAAAACTTTTTACAGTTCCTTTTACTGTATCACCGATTTGTGTATTTTCAAAGAATGCATTGCGTTTTTCATCAACTTGTTCTTCAAGATATTTTCTACGATTTACAACAGGATTAAGTTTATTATCTGAATACAAACGTTCGATATAGAATTTTGATTTTACACCTAATAAAGATTCAGGTTTAGCAACTTTATCTGTATCAGCTTGACTGATAGGAAGGAAAGCTGGTTTTTCAATTCCGAGATTTACTTCATATCCGCTTTTTACAATTTTAGAAATTACACCATCAACTGGAGTTTTTTCTTTCCATGCTTGCTGAATTTCTTTAAAATAACGTTTTGAATCAGCTTTTTTCTTAGATAGAACAGGACCATTTTGATTATGACCTGTCAACAATGCTTGAACTTTATCCCCTTCATTTGGCAGTTCATCTGCAAACTCCGATACGGGAATCAATCCCTCTGACTTATCACCAATATCAACATAAACATAGTCATTTGTAACTTGAACTACAATTCCTTCTACAAGCTGACCAGCCTGTGGTGCATTAAAATCTTTAAGGGACTCCTCTAATTGTGCCTGAAGATCACCCTTGGAGTCCTGGGTAACTTCCTTCTCCACTTCCATTTCTTCCATTTTAGAACCTTTTTATTTATGAAATTTGTTTTAATATTATCGCACAAACATCTTCAATCGTCAAGTTTGAAGTATCAATATATTTAGCATCTGATGCAATTTTTAAAGCACCTTCTTTTTTATTCTTATCCATTTCATCACGTTTTTCTATAGATGCTTTTATTTCTTCAAAAGACATATCACTAACACCTTGTTCAAAGCGTCTTTTTGCCCGAATGTCAGAACTTGCATCTAAATAAATTTTATATTCTGCATTTGGAAAAACAACAGTTGTCATATCGCGTCCTTCACAAACGATGCTCAATGATTGTGTGATTTTTCGCATCAATTCATTAACAAGATGACGAATTTCTACAATTGAACTTAATTGAGAAACATTTGAAGAAACATCATCGTCGTGAAGATGAGAAGTAACATCTTCGCCATTTAAAATGAAATGACTTTCTTTTGTGTATTCTATCTGTTGATTTTTACAAAATTCCAATGTTTCCTTTTCATTTTTATAATCAATTCCGTTTTTTAAAACTGCATAAGTCAATGTTCTATAAAAACCACCACTATTCAAAAAAGTGATATTTAATTTTTTTGCCAACATAGAAGCAATTGTACTTTTTCCAGTTCCAGCAGGTCCATCAATTGCAATTATCATTTTTTTCTCCATATTCAAAATACAAATCTATTAAAACTTAATTATTTTTACAAAGTGAAATTAAATCTTTTACTTCAGATTCTGTTAAATTTCTTGAATCGCCCGGTTTTAAATCACCTATTTTTAAATTTCCAATTCTAACTCTTACTAAAGATTTTGTTCCAATATTTTGAGAATCTAAAACGTTACGAATTTCCCGATTTTTTCCTTCAATTAGAATAATATCTATTTTTCGAGGTTTTAAAAGTTTACAACTAACACATTTATAAAATTTATCACCAACTCTTAAACCTTTTTCAAAATTTCTGCAAAACTCTTCTGAAATATTTTGACTTGTTTCAACAATATATTCTTTTTCAATTTTACTTGATGGATGAGATAATTTTGCTGCAAAATCTCCATCATTTGTAAATAAAATCATTCCTTTAGAATACATATCCAATCTGCCAACATTGTAAAGTCGCTCTTTATATTTATCTTTTAATAAATCAATTGCAGTTTGACGACCTTTTTCATCGGAAGAAGAACATACAAATCCAGCGGGCTTATTTAGTAAAACATATCGTTTATTTTCTTCAAGTTTGATTTCTTTTCCATCTACGGTAACAATGTCTTTTGTTGAAACTTTTGTTCCAAGCTCCAAAACAGTTTTTCCATTTACACAAACTCGGCCATCAAGAATGATTTTTTCAGATGCACGTCTTGAAGCAACTCCACAATGAGAAAGAAAACTTTGGAGACGCAATTCGTTTTTTTGAGATTGATTATCTTGCAAGTTCAAATCGTTTTTCATCATCTTCATCAAGTTTAGGCAGTTCTGAGATAGAATTCAAGTGGAATAATTTTAAAAATTCTTTTGTTGTGCCAAAAAGGGTTGGTCTTCCAGGAACTTCTTTTTTTCCAACTTCTTTAATTAAATTTCTTTCTACCAAAAGTCGAATCATATTATCAACACCAACACCTCTTAATTGTTCTATTTCTGCACGAGTTATTGGTTGGGAATATGCGATAATAGAAAGAGTTTCTATTGCTGATTTTGATAATTTTCCATCTCGTTTTGAACCATAAAATTCTTTTAAAACATCCCAAAATTCTTTTTTTGGAGAAAGACACCATCCTCCAGTTATCATCACCAATTCTATTCCAGAATTTTCCAAACTATATTTTTCTTTTAAATTTTCTAAACATTTTTCTACGACTTCTTCAGAAAGTTGAGCTTTATTTGATAAAATTTTTGTGGTCAATGGTTCACTTTCTAAAAAAAGAATTGTTTCGCATAATGCAGTTTCTTTACTTAAATCCATTTTTCTTTCCAAATATCTAATTTGAAGTTAATTCTTCTTCTGTAGGAACATATCCTTTATTTTCTTCTCGAATGCATATCTTTATATCACCAAAAAGTTTATTTTGAAAGATAGTTATCATTTTAAATTTGACAGCTTCAAGAATTGCCATAAAAGCACAAACAACATCCATTTCATTTCCGGGACGAGTTAATAAATCTGTAAACATACAATCTTTTTTATTTTCAAGCAGTTCATTCATCAAAGTGATTTTTTCATTTACAGAAATTTCTTCATACATATTCAAAATAGTTTCATTTGAATATTGATGCATTATTGATTTAAAAATATCTTGCATTCTCTGAAGTAAATCCCAAGTATCAACTTCTTCCCACATAGAATCAGAATCATCAAAAGGGAGTACACGTTGAATTTTTTTACGTTCAAAACTCCATTCAGATTCATCTTCTTGTTCTTCCATCAACGCTGAAAGTTTTTTAAATTTTTGATATTCAATCAATGTATCAACAAGTTCTTGTCGAGGATCTTCTTCATCTTCATCATCATAAGCAACTTCAACAGGTAAAAGCATACGACTTTTTATATAAATTAATTTTGCTGCCCAACTATAAAATTCTGATAAATCACCTAAATCTGTTTGAGTTGCATAATCCAAATATTCTAAATACTGCTCTGTAATTTGAGCGATTGGAATATCATAAATATTAATTTTACTTTCTCGAATTAATGTCCAAAGTAAATCGAGAGGACCTTCAAATTCACCAGCCTTATATTCTCTTCTAGTTTTTACAGCTACAACTGTTTCTGTTTTAGTTTGATTTATTTGCTCCATTTTTGAACCGCCTGACTAGGAAGTATCATTTTTATACTTTCAAAATCTTCAGTTTTTTTTAATTTCTCAAGATTTTTTATATATACTTCCCTTATAAATTCATCGGCAGAATTTTTTAAAACTTCAATAGCAGGAATTAAAACAAACATTCTTTCTAAAACTCTTGGATGAGGAATTTGCAAAATCGGATGATTTATTTTTTCGTCACCAAAAAGTTCTATATCAATATCTAACGAACGCGAACCAAAACGAATTTCATTAGAACGATTTCGCCCATAAGTTTTTTCTATATTTTGAGTTATTTTTAATAAATCAAAAGCAGACAAATCATCAGCAACAAAACCAAGCATACACATATTAAAAAAATCATTTTGATTTTCAACATACATAGCTTTAGTTTTGTACACTGATGAAAATGAAGGTTTAGCTAAATATCTAGATAAATTCACACAAGCACATTCTAAAAGTTGCAATGGTGTTTTATTATCAAAAGATTTATTAGAACCAAGCCCAAGCAAAACTCTTTTCATTAAAAAAGACCATCTTTCAAATCAGTTTCTTGAGTTTTAGCTGTTTTAGAAGCTTTTTTTGGAGATTCTTTTTCTTTTATCACTTGTCCAGGAAAAACTTCAGCACGAATTTTTTTCTCAATTTCAACAGCAAGTTCTTTATTTTGCTCTATAAAATTCACAGCATTTTCTTTTCCCTGTCCAATCTTTTCATCTCCCATCGTATACCAAGCACCACGCTTATCAATAATTCCATGCTTTACAGCAGAATCAAGTAAACTCGCTGAGGATGAAATACCTTTTCCAAAATAAATATCAAGTTCACATTTTCTAAACGGTGGAGCAACTTTATTTTTTACAATCTTAACTCTTACTCTATTTCCAATCGCATCTTCATCACCTTTACCATCAATTGTTTCAACACGACGAATTTCAAGTCGAACAGAAGAATAAAATTTTAAAGCTTGTCCTCCAGTTGTTGTTTCTGGATTTCCAAACATAACTCCAATCTTCATTCTTATCTGATTGATAAAAATAACTATACAATTAGACTTTCCAATAATAGCAGTTAACTTTCGCAAAGCTTGACTCATAAGTCTTGCTTGCATTCCCATCACAGCATCTCCCATTTCACCTTCAATTTCTTTTTCAGGCGTCAAAGCAGCAACAGAATCCACAACAATAATATCAACTGCACCACTTCTTACAAGATTTTCTGTAATTTCAAGAGCCTGTTCTCCAGTATCTGGTTGAGAAACCCATAATTCATCAATATTTACACCAAGATTTTTAGCATAAACAGGATCAAGTGCATGTTCAGCATCAACAAACGCAGCAACACCACCTAATTTTTGAGCTTCAGCAATCGCATGTAAAGCCAAAGTAGTTTTTCCAGAACTTTCAGGTCCATACATCTCAATAACACGACCACGCGGATAACCGCCAATCCCAAGAGCTTCATCAAGCAGAATCGAACCAGAAGGAACAACTTCTATTCCAGCAGCGTTTGCTTTATCACCAAGTTTCATAATAGCACCCTGCCCGAACTGTTTTTCAATCTGAAGACGAGCCGCCTCCAAAGCCTTCATTTTTTCCGACGCATCCATCGGAGTAGAATTTGAACTAGACATTCAGCCACCTTCCTCCCAATTATAATATGGCTCAAAATATTCAATTTTGACAAAAATTTAGAAAAAAAATTAAAAAAAAAGATATTTTCTTTAATTATGTACACTTTGATAAACTGCGCGACCTTTTATATAAAAAGAATCTCCATTTGTTGCAATCTGTCCTAAAACTCTAACATATTTATTAGTTTCGATTTTTGGAACAGAGTCAAAACGCAAAATAACATTTCCTTCATAATGAGAAAGATTTTCATCACCTATCAAAAGTTCACAAGAATACGAACCATCATCATAAGTGATTGCATTAGAAATCTTTCCACCCCAATCAATCCAACAATCAATATAAAGGAAAGTTTGATTTTTTACATCAGAAAACGAAGGAACATCTTTTATTGTATCAAAATCTGGAACAGATAAATAAGTATTCAAAATTTGTGCTTTTTGTTTGATTGATAAAGTTGCATCAGAATTTAAAATTGTATTAATTTCAATTTGAGCTGCATTATCACGATAATTTTGAAAATATTGCAATGCATTTTCATATCGCTTAGTAATTTCTTTGTTTGAAAAAATAAATTTATAAGATTGAGTTGATAAATCACTTTCTTTTGCAAAAGATTTTTCATCTTGAGAAAGTTGTAACGCATTCAGATTTGCTCGTGTTCCATCATAAGATTTTGAATGTGGAATAAATTTAAAAGCCAAAAAAACACCTAAAAAACAAGCTAAAACTGGAATTACAAAAGAAACTACTTTATCAGGATTTATTCCAAGTGGTGGATAAAATTGTTCAATTCTACCAGTATCAACCCATCTACAAATTGTATCATAATCACCATGAACTCTAATAAATTCCATTGCTTGAATTGCAACTTTATTTTCTGGTTCGTTTTCTTTTATTTCATAATAATATTGAAGAGCTCTGTTTGTATCGCCTCTTCGCAAAAAAATTGCTGCTTGCCCAAGTAAAAGTCGAGTTTCTGTAAGTTTTATTTTTCGTGCTCTCTGAAAATATGATGATGCAGAACCAATATCTCCAGCGTAAAGACATGCAATCCCTATTGTGAGATAATATTCAAAATTGTTTTCATAAATTTCAGATTTACTTTCTAATAGATTTATTGCCGCAGCAAATTTTCTACGACGCATATTAGACCAAGCAATACTTAAAGCATCTTTTGCCATTTTAATTCCTTAAAACAGAAAGAATAAAATCCAATTCTTCATTTAACATATTTAGTTCATCTTTATTTAAAGATTGGTCTTCAGATTCCAAAGTATCAATTCTGTCCAAAAGATTTTTTATATAATCTGGAGTAAGAAGTTCTTTTGGAATTGTTGGAGGTGCAACTTTTCCACGCTCAATCTCAGATTTTTCTTTTTCCAATTCTGTTTGAATTTTATTTTCAATTATCAAATTTTCATCATTTTTTAATTTTTCTTTTATTATATTTGGATTTGTTTTTTGTTCAATAAATTCAAGTCCTTTTGGAGATAATCCATCATTTGAAAATGCAAGATAATAATTAAAAGAAAAACTTTCATCACGTAATATTTTTTGAGTTGGCCAAATTATTTGAATTGCAGAATTATTATACGCTGTTACGCTATCAAAAGTTCTAGAAGTTGAAATTTCTGGAAACCAAACTGAAGAATCTGCATTTGAATAATTTAAAAGAGAAACAACATCAATTGGAGAAATATCATAACCATAAAATAAAAATTGACACCAAGCTGCTGAATTTTTTGAATTAATAAGTTTTTCAGTTTGCATTGTTCTATAAACGGTTTCTGTTTTTATTGGCAAATTTTCATAAGTGTAAAAATGATATAAATCTGCTTCTCCCAAAACTGTATCCATAACATTTTTTAATGTAAAATTTGCTGATTTTTTTTCAAGATTAGTAATTGTTACACAAATATTTAAAATATCATATCCTGAACCAATTTGACTTTCTAAAGGAATAAATTCCAACAGAACATCTGCAACATTTTTTACAGAATAAATAATCTGAACTGAATTTTCAGTTTCTCTCACTTTTGAGTATACATCTGCACCTGCAAGAAGTTTATAGATTTTTTTTTCACTTTTTAAACTAAAATAAGAACTTGTATATTCATTTTTATTCGATAAAACTGGAATGATTTTTTCATCATTATTAAGAATTCCAATATTAAAAGAACCGGTTTTTGGAAGAGCACGAATATTTATAATTCCAAAATTTTTATTAATTTTTTTATCTTTGATTTTTGCCCAATTTTTATAAAAACGCATATCAAGATTTTGGATTTCTTCTTCTTTCACTTCATCATTTTTTGATTTTTTTTCTTTTTGCTTTTTTTCAGATTTTGTTTCGTCAGTTTTTTCTGATTTTATTTCTTCAGCCAAAATATTTTCTGATTTTGATTCATTTTCTTTGAGATTTGTATTTTCAGAAACAATTTCTATACTTTCAGATTCTTGAGATTTTTCCACATTTTTTGATTTTTTAGATTTTGCCATCAATGGAAACATAAAAACTAAAAAAGTTATAAAAATTAAAAATATTGATTTTTTCATATTCGATTTCCTATTTTTAAACGCTCTTTGATTTTTCAAATTCGCAAAATAAAACTATATTTTATAAAGTTTTACTATATTTAAAATTCTTCTTCATAAAGGGAAGAATTATCTATCATCATTTTTAATAATTCTGCTTTTAATTTTAACTGCTGAACTGTTATAGAATCTTCTGTTTTATCAATTTTTTCTTGAGATTTTTCTAAAACTTCTTCCAAATTTTGAGATTCTTCTTTTTTTACAATTTCAGAATCTTTATTTTCGATTTTTTGATTTTCTGCTCTTTCTTCTTTTTGAATTAAATTTTCAAATTTATTTAAATCTTTATTTTTTTCATCATAATTTGAATGAATTTGTGCAAGTTGATTTTCTAATTCAATTATTTTTTGTTCCAATTCTTGATTCTTTTTTTGTGCTTCAGAAAGTTTTTTTCTTGTAGAATTTACAGAATCAGCATTATACATTTTTAACTGTTTTTCATAATCTTCTTTTGCAGAAAGATATTCTTCTCCAGTTTGTTTTAAAAGATATAAAAGTTTTTCTTCTCTTGAACGTTGCAAAATTGAATCTAATCGATATTGAGCTGCGGCAACTTTTGAAGATTCAGGATAATCAGAAATGATATTTTCATAAACAGCAGTTGCTTCATCGTATTTGTAACCTGCGTAAAGAGATTCTCCAATGTAAAAAAGTGCTTGAGAATACATTTCATCATTTTCATATTCATGACAAAAATCGCTTAACACCAAAATTGAACTTTCATAATCACCAAGATTATAAAGAATTCTTCCTTTTAGATAACAAATTTTAGGTTTTAAAATTGAATCAGAAAAATTTTCAAGAAAATAATTACAATCATCTAACGCACCAGAATTATCACCTGCATAAATTTCTGAAGTAATTAACATATAATAAGTATCAGGTGATTGATTTTCTTCGTAAGCAGAAGCTTTTTTTAACAAAAAAACTGCATTATCCCAATCACCTCTCGCATACGCTGTACAACCTTCTTGAAACGCTGATAAACTCGAACTATTTGCAAAAACAAATCCAAAAAGCATAAAAATAGGAATTAGAAGTTTTAATTTCTTTTTATTCATATTCACTCCAATTTATTGCCAGTTTAAACTTCCATTAAAAAAAGCTGAACCAGAAACAACAACATCCACACCGGCTTCCAAAACCGAATTTAATGTTTGAGAATTAATTCCTCCATCAACCGAAATTAAATAATTATAATTTTTTTCATCTCTAATTTTTTTTAATTCAGAAATCTTTTTTACACAAGAAGGAATTAATTTTTGACCACCAAATCCAGGATTTACTGTCATCACTAAAATAATATCGGCTATTTCTAAAATTTCAGATAGAACAGAAATTGGCGTTGCAGGATTTATTGCAATTCCGGCTTTTTTTCCTTTTTCGTGAATTAATTGCACAAGTCGATGTGCGTGAGGCGTTGCTTCTATATGAAAAGTAATCCAATCCGCTCCAGCATCAATAAAAGAATTTATTTGATTTTCTGGATGCTCAACCATAAGATGAACATCAAACGGAAGATTCGTAAGTTTTCTGATGGAACGAACGACTGGCTGACCATAAGTTATTTCTGGAACAAAAATTCCATCCATAACATCAATATGAACTGCAGAAGCGTGATTATTTTTTATTTGTTCGAATGCTACTTTTAAATCTGAAAAATCTGCGGAAAGTAGCGAAGGTGATAAAATTGGTGTTTTCATTTCTAACAATTTTAACAGAATTTTCTTTTATTTACAATAAAATCCGAAATCACTTGATTTTTTATTCAAATTGAAAATTTTCGCAACAGAACTTTCTCAAATCATCATTTTTAAATATGATAAAAAAAATACTTGACAGATTAAAATAT
Organism: uncultured Treponema sp.; assembly: GCA_964410365.1. Lineage (GTDB taxonomy): Bacteria > Spirochaetota > Spirochaetia > Treponematales > Treponemataceae > Treponema_D. The sequence goes on along the minus strand of CAYPGB010000014.1, from coordinate 39,225 downwards.
TAGTTGTATAAATCTTATCCCAAATTTTATAAAATCACATAAAATTTATTGACTAAAACCGCAAATCTTGTATAAAATTAAACTAAAGTTGATATGGACAACCAAACACAAGCAAAACTTCAAGATGCAATTCTTAATTTAAGACTAGGTCAGCCTGAAGAAGCATACGAAATTACAAGATCTCTATTCGAACATGAGCTTGAATCAGAAGAGCTTGTTTATACAAATCGTTGTTGCGTTTTTTGGATTGATTCAAGAAAACGACTTAATCAAATTGATGACCCTTATGAGAGAAGTGAAAATACTTTACTTGAGTGGAAATCTTTCAAAACCTTTATCACGCGCGACACAAAGATTTTTGAGCCAGCATTTTACGCGGTAAAAAAAGGTTTTTTTACAAATGCTCTAAACAGTTTTTCAAAACTTTTAGACTGTTCAGATTCGTTACAAAAAGCAGATATGTATCGAAGAACTGGAATTTGTTATAAAAAACTTGGTGATTTTGAAAATGCCAGAACTTGTCTTGTAGAAGCAAATAATGCTCACGAAGGATTATCATCAGTTTTAGCAGAAATGGCAGACTGTTATTCACTTTGCGGTGAAGACAGAATAGGAAAGGTTCTTTTTAGAGAAGCGTTTTTTAAAAACCCTGAATTTATTGATATAGATTTTCTTGATTCTCAATTAATAAAATATCTTATTCAAAAAGTTCAAGAAAAAGGTTATATGGGAAAAGCTCTTCTTTATTGGATTCCTGTTTATGGCATTATAGAAGGAGTTTTTAATATAAAAAGAGATTTAACATCTCTTGAAGTTGCAAAATTGGCAAAAAATATCTATCAGATGGAAAATGAATACAAAGACCCAAGTTGTAATACCGAAATTCTTGTTCCAAAACTTCTGAATAGTTATTTTTGGTTGATTGATCACTATGTTCTTACACACGAAAGTGTTTCTAAGATAAATGAAATATTATTAAAAATCAAAATTTTGGATTCAAAAATATACGAAGTTTATACAAACTAGAGATAAGGAGTTACTTATGGCAGATTTAATTCAATCAGTTCAAGATATGCTAAAAGAAGAAACTTGGACAAGACAAACTATTAGCAATTATACGCAGAATGACCTAAAAGGTTTAGCAGAAATTGTTGAAAATGCAAAAAATGAAAATTGTACAAAACAAATTTATGAAATTTGTAAAGAACATCTTGTTCATTCAAAAGATAGCATTATTGCTCTTTATATTTGTGGAATTCTTGATTTACAAAACGGCTCTCTCGATAACTCATCTCTAGAAACTCTTGTTGATATTTTTGAGAAAAATCATAAAGAAAATGTTGTTGTTTATCTTTGTGAAAGTATTCTTGAAGATGATGCAAATAATAAATTTGCTTTAAGAACTCTTGCAAATTTTTATCTTTCAGAAAACAATCCAAAAGTTTGGGAATTATACGAAACTTTAGTAAAAGTTGATTTTTCAGAAGCGGATAAAGCAAAACTTCTTGCAGAACATTTTGAATCAGAAAGTGATGAAGAAAAAGCTATTGATTATTATAAAAAAGCAATTTTACGTTATATAAATGCAAGAAATTATAATCAATGTAAAGAAATTTGGAGCAAATTAGTTCAATTTATTCCTCAAGAAATTGATTTCTTCCAACTTATTCGTAGAAAAATTTCTAAACAAATGGGCGATTACAAAACAACAATTCTTATGCAAGAATTATATAACTGGTATAAAGATAATAAAAAATGGGACATCGCTATTGAAATTTTAAAACAAAATCTTGAAGTTGAACCAAAAGATAACTGGGCAAGAAAAGAAATTGTTGATTGTTATAGAGAAAAATATGCAGGACATAGTCATCTTGAAGATTATATCCGTTCATCAAATCTTACTCAAAATTACAGAAATGTATTTGAAGCAATAAATTATTTTGAAAAACACATTGCTTTTGATAAAGGAAGTTTTGTTTTCCACAGAAATTGGGGAGTTGGAATTATTCGTAAATTGGAAAATGATACTCTTACAATCAATTTTGGAAAAGTTGCTGGAATTCACGAAATGAAACTTGCAATGGCAGTAACAGCTTTAAAACCTCTTGCAAAAGACCATATTTGGGTTTTAAAAGCAACTAAAAAGCATGATGAACTTTCTAAAAAGATTAAATCTGATAAAGTTTGGGCATTAAAAACAATCATCAAAAGTTATGACAACGCGTGTGATTTTAAACACATAAAAGCAGAACTTGTTCCAGCAATTTTAACTCCTGGTGAATGGACTTCTTGGAACACAGCAGCAAAGAAAATTCTTGAAACTGATGCTCAATTTGGAATTAGTCCAAATGATATAAATATGTATACAGTTAGAGATCACGAAATTACTCCAGAAGAAAAATATTCTAACGAATTCAAAGCTCAAAAACAGTTCTTTGCAAGAATTGATATTTTAATGAAGTATTTTGATAACGACATTACAGACAAATCAAGTGAATTTTTTGCAGAAATGTATTCTTACTTTACAGGATATTTAAAGAATATCACTAAAGTAAATGAACAAGTTTTGGCTTCTTATCTTGTTGTAAAATATATTAGTTCTGTAGATAAACAATTTGCATATCCTACAAAAGAAACATTTGCAGAACTTTATAAACATATTGAAGATCCTAGAGAAATTTATTGCCTTTTAAAAGATACAAAAAATACTCATCTTCGTGCAGATTTTATTAAAACTATCAAACTTTTACCAGATTGGGACGAACAATATATCAAATTATTCCCAACAGCGTTAAAAGAAGAAATTTTAAAATCTCTTATTGATGGTGGACAAGTTGAAAAAGTTCAAAAAATGGTAAGAAAATGTTTTGAACAATATAAAGATTACAGAGATGCTGTTTTATTCTTCTTTGAAAAATGCCAAGAAAAAGATTGGTTTAAAGATGCTGGTGTTTCTTACGAAAAACAACTTATCACTTTAATAAATATAATTGAGCTCACATTCCGCGAAATTAAAAATCATGTAAATTCTACAGAAAATAAAAAGATTAACAAAAATGCAACAAATCTTCTTTTCCAAGAATCTACTTTGTACAATTATATGTTCTCAAAAGACATTGATACTGTAAACAAAATGTACACAATGGTTGATGATATTGCTGAACTTGATCCAAGTTATAAACAAATGACAAGAAATAAAATTCTTGAGAAATATCCTGATTTCAAATTTAGAGTTTCTGAAGAGAAAATTTCTCAACCAAAAGGAATGCTTGTTACTGCTAAAAAACTTTCAGAAAAGAAAGCAGAAGCAGAAAGAATTGAAAAAGTTGAAATTCCAAAAAATGCAGCAGATGTTGCAGATGCAAAAGCAAAAGGCGACTTAAAAGAAAACCAAGAATACAAATCTGCTCGAGAACAACAACATTTCTTAAATCTTTCACTTTCAAAACTTACAGAAGAATTAAATCGTGCAGTTGTATTTGATCCAACTACAGCAACAACTTCTATAGTTTCTTTTGGAACAGAAGTTACTCTTACTGATAACAATACTCAGAAAGATGAAGTTTATACAATTCTTGGACCATGGGAATCAGATCCTGATAATAATATCATTTCTTATATGTCACCATTTGGAAATGCTATTCTTGATAAAAAAGTTGGTGAAAATGTTCAGTTTACAATTAATGAACACAAATACAATTACAACATTAAGAAAATTGAAAAAGCAAAGATTTAATTAAAAAAAATCTAAATTAAAAAGTTGTCTAAATATAGTTTGAAAGCTAGTTTAGGCAACTTTTTTTATTTTAAATTTATTATTTCACTTTCATCCCAATTTTGAAGAATACTTACACCGCTAGAAGTTCCTAACCTATTTGCACCCGCTTCTAATAATTCTATTGCAAATTTTGTAGAACGAATTCCTCCAGACGCTTTTACTCCCATATCATGACCAACAGTTTCTCGCATCAATTTTATATGATGAACACTTGCACCATTAGAAAGTGGATTTCCATCTATTCCTTTTGGAGTTGCAAAACCTGTAGAAGTTTTTACAAAATCGGCTCCAGCATTTTTTGCACAAAGACAACAAGTTTGAATTTCATAATCAGAAAGATAACAAGTTTCTAAAATAGTTTTTACGATGATATTTTTATTCAATCTTTTTCCCATAGTTTTTGCACCACGAACAACGCACGCAATATCTTTTGAAACTACAGAAAAACGTCCATCCTTAGCGGCTCCAATATTAATCACCATATCAATTTCATCGGCTCCATTTTTTACAGCACGTCTAGCTTCCATAGCTTTATCTTGAGAACAATTTGCTCCCAAAGGAAAACCTATAACTGTACAAACTTTTACTGGAGAATCTTTTAATTCTGAAGAAGCAACTCCAACATAAACAGGATTCACACAAACACTAGCAAATTCATAACGTTTTGCTTCTTGGCATAAATGAATAATTTGTTCAACTGTAGCAGTTGGAGAAAGAAGAGTATGATCAATATAAGATGCTATTTCTTTTTTAGTCATAATTAACCTTTTTTATTTTAATTTTTCAAAAAGTATACTTTACCATATCATTTTATTCAATTTTTTTATTGAGAAATAAGCATTTTAGTATTATATTTAATCATATAATTAATTATTTTATCTACAGTTTGCGTTGCAAACTTATTATTTATCTTGCGATTTTTATGGGAGCAATGTTATGGCTTTTAAAATCAATGATTCATGTGTAAACTGTGGTGCATGTGAGCCTGATTGTCCTGTTGGAGCAATTTCTGAAAAAGATGACAAAAGAGTTATCGATGCAGAAGCTTGTATTTCTTGCGGTACTTGTGCAGCAGAATGTCCTTCAGAGGCTATTATCGAAGAATAAGTTTTACTTATTACAAAACAGGTTCTTGGCAAGGAGCCTGTTTTTTATTTTATGATGAAGAAAAAACGTTTTTTATTTTTTTGTGAATTATTATTCATATTGTTTAATATCTTTCCAAATTCTCAATCACAAATTAATGATGAAAATAATAAAATTATAATTGATTTAGAAAAGCTCCCTACTCTAACAAAACTTTCTTCTTATGAAAATCTTTTTAAAGAATATTGCAAAATAGTAGAAGAAAATTATCAAAATTTAAGTTCAAAACGACAACCAAATTACATTTTTTTTAAATATAAAAATACAGAAGGATTTACTCTTCAAGGATTAGCTTCACGATGTAACATTCCTTATGAAACTTTAGCAACTATAAATCAGATTGAATCATATTCTGATAAAATAAATGATAAAATTTTAATTTTGCCGACAGTTCCAGGACTTTTTATTCCTTTGGGAAAAGCAAAAAATGCTGTAGAAGTTTTACTTCAAGAAAATTATTCTAGCAATAATGAAGAAATTTGGAAAATAAATGACAGAGATTTTGTTTTTCTAAAAAATAAAAGATTTTCATCAACAGAAAGAGCATTTTTTTTAGATTCAACAATGCGATTACCTTTAGAAATGAATTCTTTTTGGATTTCATCAGAATTTGGCAAAAGAAAAAATCCTTTTTCTGGAGAAATGAAAAATCATAACGGAATTGATTTAGCAGCCGCAGAAGGAACGCCCGTTTTTGCTGTAAAAGATGGATTTGTTGCAAATTTAATAGAAAATGATAGCACTTTCGGAAATTATTTAATTCTTTCTCACGATTTAGGAAAAACATCAAGTGTTTATGCACATTTAAAATCTATTGAAGTTGAGCAATATCAATACATAAAAAAAGGCGACCTCATTGGATATGTTGGGCAAACAGGAAAAGCAACAGGACCTCATCTTCATTTTGAAATTCGACAAGGAGGAAAAGCACAAAATCCTAGAACAAAATTAAACTTTAATTGAAAATTTTTTTAGAATTTTGTAAATTACTATAAAAGTATATGTTAAAAAATAAATTTTATTTCATAATATTAATATTTCTTTCAATAAATGCTTTTTTATCAGCTGAAACTTTCCGCGTAAGTAAAATGCATACTTTAGAAATTCAACAAGATATAAATTCGGAAGCAAAAGCAATTTTAGGAATAAATGAATCTTTAGCAATTTTTTTACCAAATAATAAAGAATTTATTGAAGGAATTGAAATTAAAATGGATATTCCAGATACAATTGCAGAATGGATTGATAGCGTTGCTTGTTCAGTTTATGATAACGTAAAACCAAAACCTTCCACCAACCAAATTGATTATTCAGCAAATCGACAATTTGTTAGCACTTTACCAGGAAGACTTTCTTGGGTTTTGCAAATTCCTTTTATAAAAAATAATTCTTTCAAAGAAAATAAATACACAACAAAAATGGATACAATTCCAAATCTTTCGCAAAATGTGATTTTTTTACGATTACAACCAATTATGAAAGGAATTCCAGAAGAAACTTTAAATTCAAAAATAAAAATTACTGTAAAACCAATTTTATTAAATAAAGGAAAACTGAATTTAAAATTAAATTCAAATGAAGAATTACAACCGTGTTCAATTTATATTGATGATAAATCTGTTCCTTTTTCAAAAAAAACACAAGATATAATTCTCGATACAGGAATTCATAATATTTCAATCATTTCAGAAACTTACAGAAATGAAGTTAGAACTGTAAGAATTGACCAAGCAAAAACAACATCTCTTTTGGTTGAAATGAAAAGTATTGAACCAACTTTAATAATAATCGCACCAGATGGTGCAAAAGTAACATTAGATAATGAAGATTTTACAAAATTTAATACAGAAATTCCAATTTCCGAAGGAGAACATAAAATCAATTTTTCAATTGGAAATTATGAAATTTCAAAAACAATAGATGTTATAAAAGGTAAAACTTATACTGCAAATTTCACAATAGATGTAGAAATTTCAGAAGAATAAATCTTCTTTTTATTAAAGATTTTTATAAACTAAGACGATAATTTAAATATCAGGGACATTTTCCCCTCCCACCCATGTCCCTGATTGCCTGATGGGCATGGCTCGGATTCGTTCCGGGCCTTTTTTATTTTTAAATAACCATTTTTAGATTGCTTGCTTATAGAGAAAATTTTAACTATAATTACAAATTATGAGTAAAATAAAAAAATCTCCAATTGTATTGCTTTCTATTTTAACTGTATTTGCGATTCTTTTTGGAGCTGGGCTAGGATGGGCTCTTTCAGAAACTCAAAATATAAAAAATACAGAATATTTTACAGAATTTGAGACCGCATTACCAACAAAACTTCTCGATATAAATGGTGAACTTATCACAGAATTTACATCAGATGAAAAAAGAGAAATTATTGCTTATCAAGATTTACCTCAACAAATGATAGACGCTCTCATCACTCGTGAAGATAGAGTATTTTTTTCACATAAAGGATATACAGCAAAAGCAGTACTAAGAGCAATTGTAGGAAAACTAACAGGACAATCTCTTGGTGGAGGTTCAACTTTAACTCAACAAATTGCAGGAACTCTTTATTGCGATAGAACTGATATGTCCTATTCACGAAAACTCAAAGAATTATGGTGGGCTATTCAAATGGAACGCCGTTATTCAAAAAATGAAATTTTGGAACTTTATTTGAATAAAATATATTTTGGTGGAGGAACTTACGGTGTAAATGCTGCTTCAAAATATTATTTTGGTCATGGAGCAACAGAAATTACGCCAGCAGAAGCAGCAATTTTAGTAATTCAACTTTCAAATCCGGCTTACTATAATCCTTTTGACCATCCAAACAGAGCAATGAACAGACAAAAAGATGTTCTTACTGCTATGGTAGATTCTGGTTTTATAACACAACAAGATGCAGAACAATCATACGAAGATTATTGGAGTACTTTTGATTATACAAGAACATCATCGTCAGCATATATGATGAGAGAAGATAAAGCTCCTTGGTTTAGCGAATATGCTCGCCGTGAATTAAATAATATGATTTATGGTTCTGATGATATTTATACTTCAGGATTTACTGTAAACACAACTGTAAATTTAAAACATCAAGAAATTGCACAATCTGTTATGGAAAAATATATTCAGATTGCAAATAATCGTTATCAAAAAGAACATTCTACAAAATCAAATCTTGCTTTTAATACTTATGTTCCTTTGACAGAAATGATTTCTCTTATGTTTAATATTCCAGAATTAAAAGTTAGCGAACAAAGAACTGAAATTATTGCAAATAACACTTTTGTAAATTCTGTAAATCCTGTTTTAGATATTGTTTCTATGATGACAGGAACAGATTCTTTAAAAATCAATATTGTAAACCGCGGAATTGTTCTTTCAAAACAAGAAAATGAAAAAACGACAATTGAAGGAACAATGGTTGCCTTAAATCATGAAAATGGTTACATAGACGCTCTTGTTGGAGGAAGTAAATTTGATCAAGAAAATCAATTTATTCGTGCTATGCAAGCAAAAATTCAACCGGGTTCTACTTTTAAACCACTTTACTACTCTGCTGCAATAGATTCCAGAAAATTCACTGCAACAACGCAAATTTCTGACACTCCTGTTGTATTTCATTCTGCTGATGGTAAACCTTATATTCCGTTAAATTTCAAAGGTGAATGGGAAGGAAATGTTTCTCTTTATAGAGCATTAACTCGTTCTATGAATGTTCCTTCATTAAAAGTTCTTGACGGAATTGGATTTAATGCAGCAATAGATAGAGCCGTTGATTTACTTGGAATTCCAAAAGAAGAAGTTCCAACACGCGGATTTACGCCAGGTTATCCAATTGGACTTGGAGTTTGTTCTGTTCGTCCTATAGAAATGGCTAGAGCATACGGAATTTTTGCCAACGGAGGAAAAGAAATTACTCCAATAGCAATTCGTACTGTTGAAGATAAAAACGGAAACGTTATATTAAATCCAGAACTTGAACTTTTAAAACAACAAGCGGCAAAAGGTGATGCAATTCAAGTTATCAGTCCTCAAAACGCTTATGTGATGGTAAAACTTTTGGAACAAACTGTTTCAAACGGAGGAACTCTTAGTGCACAAAAATGGCATTTTGACTATCGCGATAAAAATCGAAAAGTTTACACAATGCCAGCTGGTGGAAAAACTGGAACAACTCAAAACTGGGCTGATGCTTGGACTTGTGGATTTACTCCATATTATTCCGCTGCATTCTGGTTTGGCTTTGATAAACCAGGTCAATCATTAGGATTAAACATAACTGGAGCAACTTTAGCAGGATTTGCTTGGGGAGAATATTTTGATAAAGTTCACGCAGATTTACCTCTAAAAGATTTTACAAAACCTTTAGATGGAGTGATTGAGGTTACAGTTTGTTCTGACAGTGGAATGATTCTTACAGACGCATGTGGCGACCATAAAACAACGCAATGGTTCTTAACAGGAACACAACCAACAGAAATTTGTCCAATTCACTCAAATACAAGCCATCGAACATTAGCACAAATAAGGCTTGAAAAAGAAATGTATATGTCTGGTCAAAGATTTACAGAACCAATTGATACAACACCATTAACTATAAATCTTGACTTTTTAGAAGATGGATACGATTTTTCTAAAGAAAATACTATAATTTCTTCAGAAACCGAACATGAAAGTGAAAATTCTACTTCAACCACAAATGAATATGATTATAATTATTTGATGGATTAAACTTTTTCATAATTTTTTGGAGGTTCCATGTTAGTACCTATAAAAGATATAAAAATAAAAAAGCGCGTTCGACAAGATTTAGGAAACCTTGAAGATTTAAAAGACAGTTTAAGAACTTATGGACTTTTAAATCCAATAACTATCAATCGTAATTATGAACTTATAGCTGGAGAAAGACGTTTACAAGCGGCAACTCAACTTGGTTGGACTAGCATTCAAGCAAATATTATTGATAATCTCACAGAACTTGAACAATTAGAAATGGAAATAGAAGAAAATAATCAGCGGAAAGAATTTACTGATGAAGAACTTCTTGCTGGTTATAAACGTTTAGAAAAACTTAGAAATCCATCTTTTTGGTATAAAATTTATTTATTTTTTAAACATCTTTTTGAAAAAATTAAAAACTTTTTTTCTCATAAAAAATTTTAGTTAAATAATTTACAACTAAATCACTTTCTTCTTTTAAATGCCAAGGTGCATTTATTATAAACATTCCACTTCCATATAAGCGAGGTGGATTTTTTTTATTATCATCCTTTAAAAATGATTGTAACGACATTTCTTTGTGAGAATTTTCATCATTTACCAATAATTGAAGATTTAAGATTTCAGTATTTTTATTTAATTTCAAAACAGAATTTTCAATTGAAGAAAGCATTTTTTGAATTTCATCTTTTCTATGCAAAAGAAGTGGATACCACAACATTATAATTCCACTGCTCCACTTTTTATTTATTTCGCAAATTGTTTTTTCTGCATCAATGTAATCTTGAATTTCTTCATAACTTGGATCGATTAAAATTGCACCACGTTTTGTACTTGGCGGAGTTAACGCTTTTATCATTTCCCAACCATTTCTATTGTGAATTTGTATTTTTGGCGAATTTTCTAATTTTATCAAAGGATGCGACATATTATAACGAAGATTTTCTATTTCTTGAGGATGCAATTCTGATAAAATCAAAAAATCTTGAGAACGTAAAAAAAAGCGTTCAATTTCTGGAGAACCGGGATAAAATCCTTTTTCCAAATACGTTTTTACACAATTTAAATATAAAGATATTTCAGAAGGAAAAGATTTATTTTTTAAAAGTTTTAAAATTCCATTTTCCGCTTCAGATGTTTTTAAAATTCTACTATCAGATAAATCATATAAACTAGAACCACTATGCGTATCAAAAAAAGTATAAGGTTTTTCTTTTTTATTTAACGAATTTAAAACAAAACTTAAAACATAATGTTTAAAAACATCTGCATGATTTCCGCAATGAAAAGCGTGTTGATAACTTAACATTCTCACATTTTATCAAAAAATTAATATAATTACATTGCATTTTGAATGGATTTTTAATTTTTCCCTAAAATCATCAATGTAAAATCATCATTTATATTTTTACCTCTAAACAAATTAATTTCATTTATAATGTTTTCACTTTGTTCAGAAACAGAATTATTTATAAATTTTTTAATTGTTTCTATAAAACGTTCCCGACCAAAAGATTGATTTTCAGAATTTTTACAATCGACAATTCCATCTGTATACAAAAATAATCTATCTCCAGATTGCATATTTAAAAATTGAGAAATATAAAAAGTTGGAAAATCTGAAATTCCAATCACTCCCATAGATTTTTTATCTCTCTTTAAAATTTCAAATGAATCCGAAGCTTTTTTATAGATAATTGGTTCTTGCTGACCTGCATTTACGATTTCAAGATTATCATCATCAATTTTTACAAGAATTCCAGTAAGATAATTTTGAACTTCTCCTTTTTCTTTAATAAATTGATTATTTATTTTTTCGACAGTTTCCCACAAAGGATTTGAATTTAAATTATGATAAAACTGATGTTCTATTGTATTTTTAGCAAGCATTGTTAAAAGCCCAGATGAAATTCCGTGACCAGAAATATCAAAAAGACCCAAACCGTACAACTTTTCATTTTTATCAAAAACACAATACAAATCGCCTGTAACGCCCATCATAGGCACATTTTTTGTAGAAATAGACCAATCTTTGTAATTTTCAGATTCTTTTGAAAGAAAAGATTTTTGAATTAAAGCAGCGTTTTTTATTTCATCGGAAAGAATATTTTTTTGATTTGCTAGTTCTTTTTCAGTTTTTTCAATTCGATATTTTAAATAAGAACCAAAAATAAATTCCATAGAAAAAATTATAGGAAGTCTTAATCTAAAAGAATCACCAATATCATAAGCAAATTTGTAAAGAGGAGACCAAAGTCCTAAAAGCAAAATAAATAAAAGAGAACCGTTAAAAGTGTAAAAATTAAATTTATCAAAAAGATAAACAGAAAAAAAAGGACATAATGTTATCCAAATAAGACCAAATCCGCCTGAACCACCGTTTTTAATGTAAAAAAATTCTGAAAAAATCATAAAGGCTTGTATAGAAAAATTAAACAAATTAAGACGTTTAGTTTTTATGGTATAAATTGTTACAAATAAAAAAAACGGACTATAACAAGCACAAAAAATAGTTTGTTCACGATTTCCATTTTTAAAACAAATTAATCCTAGCAAAAGCCCCAAAAGACTTACTATTCCAGAAATAAAAGTTGCTAATGAGTAGTTTTTATCTTGTTTTATTTGAATGTCAGATTCGTATTGCCTTACGTCCATATTTTTATAGTATACTTTAGATATTTTATTTTTTCAAATTGATATAATTTCTACGCATTAGATAAACATTTTTTTACAGAAGTACGAGAAACTCCAAGAAATTTTGCAATATGGTTCATACTCATTCCCCATTTATGCATTGTAAAAATTTGAGACTCAATTCCGTCAAGAAGATGTTTTTTATTTGGAGAACCTAATGGCCTTCCAAGTTTTATATTTTGTGATTTTTTTAAAGCTAAAGCTTCGCGAGTTCTCTGACTAATCAAATTTCGTTCAATTTCGGCAGAAAGTCCAAACGCAAAAGCAAGCACTTTTGATTGAATATCATCACCTAATCTATAATTATCTTTTACAGTCCAAACTCTAGCACCTTTTTGCATAATTAAATTCAAAATAGACATTATCATAAAAAGTGAACGCCCAAGACGTGAAAGTTCTGAACAAATAATCAAATCATTTTCTTTGATTTTTGAGAGAAGTTGACCCAATTCACGTTTTTCTGGAGATAAAGTTCCGCTGATAGTTTCTTCAATCCACTTATCAACTTTAAGTGCATTTTTATTGCAAAATCTTAAAATTTCAAATCGTTGATTTTCTACAGTTTGTTTATCAGTTGAAACTCGAATATAACCGTAAACCATAAATTTAAAATAACTATATTTTTGAAGAAAAGTCTAGTAGTATTAATTTTTACGCCGTTGCGAAGCAATCTTTTACAATAATGACAATGGAATAATATTTTTTAAACTCAATATTTTAGCGAATAAAAAATGATTTTAAATCTTTACAGAATTTAAAAATTGCGTTTTTGTCATTGTTTCCTCTTCTCCATTTTCAAATTTTGTGATTTTCCAATCGCTGCCATCTAAAATTGGAAGATAAAAAATATGTTGAGTTTTTTTGGAACATTCTTTATAGCACGATTTTAATGCATTCACTTTTTGCTTATATTCTTCTTCATCAAGTTTTTTTTCTGAAGATTTATTTACACTTTTTACTTCAAAAATATGAATTCTTCCAGATTTATCTTTCATTACAAAATCAGGAAATGAGGAATGAACTCCATCTAAATAATATTCAAATTTAATTTCTGAATTAAAAGTAAAATTCTTTCCCCACAAAAATTTATTTGAGTCATTTTCTAACTGAAGACTTGATGTTTCAGAAATCACTCTTTGCCGAATATCTTTTAAAAGTTCCGCCCATTTTTTTTCGGCTTCGCTATCAAATGAAAAATCATCACAAAAATCTTTTCTGCACCAAATCCAATCGTTAAGCGTTAAAGTTTTTTCTGTTTCTGAATAAACACTTTCATTATGAAAACTTACTTCATCACAAACAACCATAGTTTTTTCATAATTACAAATTTGTTTATCGTAAGAAGATTTTATTTCAGAAAGATTTTCTGTAAAAACTCGCCATTTAGAAAAATCATCAGAATAAGAATAACATAAATTTTGAATTTCATTATTTTGTTGCAAAAGAGAATGATAAAGTTCAAAAATACTTTTGTGTGTAAGATTTTCATCTTTTAGATTTTTCAAAAATATTTCAGAATTGAATTTTGCTTCATTCAGATTTTTTAGTTTTGTCGTTTTTATACGAATATCATTTTCAATATTATAATTTTTAAAAAGATTTATTTTTTTAGTTTTAGACTCTTCTGGAATAATTCCCCAAATCCAAGATTTACAAGCAAGTTCTTTTGCTTCGCTAGATAAAGTTTCAAAATCTAAAAGTCGCGGATTTCTACGAACTCGCCCCATAACTTGTTCATCAAGCTGTTTACTTTTTGAGTCGCGAATTTGATAAAGCATACACGCTCGCGGAATGTCCCAGCCTTCAGAAATTACCATTTTAAAAATAATTACAGAAATTGAAGAAGATTTTTCTTTCATATAATCTTTCCATTTTTTTACAGAAAGTTTTTTTAAGCCAGAATCGTTTGTGTCGCAATTTTTTTCTTCACCCGCAATGTAAACCCATTTTAATTCTTGATGATTTTTTAGCGACGGAAAAATATTATTTTTAAGTTCTTCTTCTGCTTTATCTTTATTTGAAATTTGAATTATTAAACAAGGATTTACTTTTAACTCATTTATGTAATTTTTTTTAATTTCTTCAAATTTTTCTAATGCATTTCCAAGAGAATCATTTTCATTTCCAAGCACAACAGATTTTATAAGTTTTACACTTTCTGCTTCAAGATTTGTAATTTCAACATCAGGATTTTGATGACGTGAAAGTTTTGGAGTTGCAGAAAAATTGATAATTTTTGAAAAATAAAAATTCAATTCATCAAGATTTGTAGTGGCAATATGACATTCATCTTTTATAAGATAAATTGTTTTTTGAAAATCATTGCTAAAAAGATTTTCCCGTAGTGATTGCAAAAAATTTAAAAAACTTCCTTCGTTTTTAAGTTTGCTTTTTTCTTTGTATAAATCACGAGGAAGAACATAAACATTATAATCTGTTGGAATAAAAATGCTTCCTTCACCGCTTGACTCTGAATTGATTAAAAAAGGTTTTAAATTTGGAAAAGTTCCGTCTTCTGATAAATTCTTAAACGATTGAAAATTCTGTTGTGCAAGATTGCTTTTTGAAAGTGTTGAAACGATAAAAATTATATTTTTGTTTGTGGAAATTATACGATTAATAAAATCAGCCATCATAAAAGTTTTTCCACTGCCAGTTGGTGCTTTGAACGTGAATTCTTTTTTATTTTCGTACAAAACTTTCACAAGGCGAGAAACCGCGTTTTTCTGTAAATCTCTTGCTTCTTGTAACATTATTTTTCTTCCAAATATTTTTGTGTTCTATCAAAATTTTGGCAAATCCATTCTATTTTTTCTTTGATTGTAGAAAATTTTTCTTTGCCATACAAAGTTTCATCAATTAGTTCAAAAGGAGTTTTTCCATTTACACTTTCAAAATTTGAAACTTCTCTAATTTCGTAAACATCAAGATTTCCACCGTACGCTTTGTGATTTTTATTCCAAGCAAAATCTGTTGAACCGTTATAACAAGAACCAGTCATAACTCGTTTTAAACGTTTTGAAGTTACATCATAAGCAATTCCATTTGGCGTTGTAGAAGTTTTTTCGTTTAGCTGACATAAAATAAAAGTACGATTTCCGCCATCTTGTTCGTTTAAGTCTAAAACTGCGTGTCCAGTTGTGCCAGAACCTGCGAAAAAATCGAGGACAATTGCTGTTGGTTCTGTTGAAATCTTGATAATTTTTTTGATGTATGGAATTGGTTTAGGTGTATCAAATATTATTTCTTGAAAAATTGATTTCAGTTCATCAGAAGCATTTGCAGAATTTGATGTATCATCCCATAGACTTTCAGGAATTTTACCTTCATTTTCAGTAATAAACATTTTTCTATATAAATTGTCATTTTTTCTTATCAGTTTATTATCATAATCTAATTTTTTTAGATTATCTTTTGAAAAAAGCCATAATCGTTTTGTAAAATAATAACCATCTTTTGTTTTGAAATCATATTCTACTCCGCCTTGTGTCCCTCTTGCCCAACAAGCAAGCATTCTATAATCTCCACGAGAATCGTTATCAGGATTTTTATAAGCCTTTTTTGTTTCTTCGTCTAATTCCAACTTGTTAAAATTTAATAGTTTTAATTGTTTTGCATAACATAAACAATATTCATGAGCTTTACTAAACCATTTTGCACTATTATCTCTTCCTCTTTTACTTTTCCAAACTATATTCGCTACAAAATTCTCTTCCCCAAAAATTTCATCAAACAAACATTTTACATACGCTTGATTTTTATCATCAATACTACAAAAAATTACTCCGTCATCGCTTAAAAGTTCTTTTGCAAGAGTAAGACGCGGATAAAGCATTGAAAGAAGATTGTCGCGGGTGATTGCATTTTCATAATTCGTTTTTGCAAATTCGCCCATACTGTCTTTTCCATAAGGCGGATCAATGTAAATCACATTTATTTTTGCTTTGTATTCAATCAAAAGATTTTGTAACGCATCATAATTATCCCCGATTATAAGTTTGTTCGTAGGTTTTGCGTCGTCTGTGTGAAAAGAAAGTTTTTCATTTTTCTTAAAATATTTAATTGTGTTACCAAGTTTTTCAAGTTTTTTATCAAAATGAAGACCAGTTCGTTTGTACGTTGTTCCAAGAGCGGCAATTTGAATTGCTTCGTCTGAAGACTCTGCCTTATTGATGAGTTTTTCTAAAAGTTTTGCATTTGCTGGCTCAAGAATTTTATCTTGAACGCGTTTGTGTATTTCAGAAATTAAAGATTGTTTTATATCATTTTGTTGCATTTTTGGAATGTCCTAGTATATTTTTTCTAAACTTTTCTATATAAAGTATAAAATAATTTCACTTTAAAGTATATATAAAATATACTTTTTAATTTTTTATGCATTTTAAATCTATGTATTATAAAAGAATTTTAGATAAAAATAGATTTTATGCAGGACTTAGAAATAAAAAATCGTGTTGCAGAAAATATTCGAAAAATTCGTAAAGAAAGGAAATTAACTCAATTTCAATTGGCAGAAAAATCTAATGTTTCAGAAGCAACTATTAAAAGTATAGAATTATCACATTCTTATCCTGAAGAAAAAACTCTTTCACAAATTACAGAGGCTTTAGATATAGATGTTGTTCAACTTTTTATGCCAGTTGGTTCTTCTTTTAAACAAAATAAAGAAAATCTTACAAAATTAAAAACCGCAATCGCAGAAGATATAAAAACTTACATTGAAGAAGTTCTAAAAGAGTTCAACTAAATATTTCCACCGCAGAAACTTCATCCGCAGTATGCAAATAATCACAATCTGGATTTATGCATGCTTCTTATCGCAAATCCGTTAAGAAAAATTATACGACAGTGCAATTTTTTAGGATTTTCCACCAAAACAAGCTCCGAGCGAGACTTGCGAGCGAGGGATGTAATCTTGCATTTTTTCGTAAAAACTAAACGTTTTCCACCGCAGAAACTTCATCCGCAGTATGCAAATAATCGCAATCTGGATTAATGCAAGATTTATATGCGCCATTTTTCTTGTCATATTTTTCTACCATAAACCAACCACATTTTGGACAATTTTGGTCTATTGGTTTAAAATGAGAAATAAACGTACATTCAGGATAATTTGTACAACCAAAGAAAGATTTTCCTCTTCCTTTATTTTTTCGCTCAACTATATCACCAGTTTTACAAACAGGACATTTTGCAAGAGGAATTGATTTTGTATTATGACATTCTGGGAAGCCCGTACAAGCCAGGAAAAATCCAAAACGGCCAAGTTTTTTTACCATTGGTTTTCCGCAAAGTTCGCAAGTTAAATCTGTTTGTTCATCTAAAAAGCCTTTTATACTTTCTTGATGTTCCATTACATCATCAACTTTTTTCTTAAAAGGTCCATAAAATTCTGAAATAATTGTATTCCAAACTAATTTTCCCGCTTCAATTTCATCAAGTTCATTTTCTACTTTTGCTGTAAATTCTTCATCAATAACTTCTGGAAAACTTTCTATTAAAATTTTATTTATCATTCTTCCAAGTTGAGTTGGAACAAGTTGTTTATTTGAACGAGTTACATAATATCTATCCAATAAAACAGAAATAATTGTTGCATAAGTTGAAGGTCTACCAATTCCTTTTTCTTCAAGCATACGAACAATAGAAGCATCTGTATAACGAGCAGGACCTTGAGTAAAATGCTGTTCTGAATGAAAATCTTCAACATTTAATTCTTCGCCTTCTTTTAACGCTGGCAAAGATGATGATTTTTCTTCTTTTGAAGAAAGCAATTTTATAACTTGATAAAATCCTTTTTCTGAAATCTTACTTGCCGAAACTCTGAAGATTGCATCTTTTGCAGTAATTTCAACAGAAGTTGTGATTGTTTTTGCATTTTTCATTTGAGAAGAAACAAATCTTTCCCAAATAATTGAATAAAGTTTAAATTGGTCGTGAGTTAAATATTCTTTTATACTTTCTGGAGTGTAAGAAACATAAGTTGGACGAATTCCTTCGTGTGCATCTTGAGCTGATTTTCCTACTGCATAATGAATTGCTTGCTCTGGAAGTTCATTTGGATGATTTTTTTCAAGCCAAGCACGAACATCATTTAAAGCTGTTTCTGCAATACGAACAGAATCGGTTCGCATATAAGTGATTAAACCAACATGATTTTGTCCAATTTGGATTCCTTCATAAAGTTGTTGTGCAATTTGCATTGTTTTTCGTGATGTAAATCCTAAACGATTTGCAGCAGATTGTTGAAGTTTTGAAGTTGTAAAAGGAGGTTTTGGTTTAACTGATTTTTCTGTTTTTTTGATAGATGAAACTTTTGCTGGTGAATTTTTTATTTCATCCATAATTTTTTTAACTTCATCTTCAGATTTTAATTCTGGAGTTTCACCTTGATATTTTACAAGTTGAGCTGTAAATTTTGACTTTCCTTTTGTAAAATCCGCTTCTAAAGACCAATATTCTTCTGGTAAAAAATCTTCAACTTCTTTTTCTCTTTCACAAATAAGTCTTAACGCAACAGATTGAACTCTTCCGGCAGAAAGTCCGTTTTTTACTTTTGCCCACAAAATTGGACTTAAATTATAACCAACAAGGCGGTCTAAAACTCGTCTTGCTTTTTGAGCATCTACTTTTGATTCAACAATTTCTCCGGGATGTTTTACTGCTTCTGTAATTGCAACTGGAGTAATTTCATTAAAAACAATTCTATTAATTGGAGCAGAAGTTTTATCTTTTAAGGCGTTGTTCAAATGCCAAGCGATTGCTTCTCCTTCGCGGTCATTATCGGATGCAAGTAAAACTTTTTCTGATTTTTTTGCTTCTTTTTGAAGTTCTTTTAAAAGTTTTGCTTTTCCTCTAACAGTTATATATTCTGGCTGAAAACCATTCTCAATATCAATTGCCATTCTAGATTTTGGTAAATCTATTAAATGTCCTACAGAAGCACGAACAACATATCCAGGACCTAAATATTTTTCTATTGTATGTGCTTTTGTTGGAGATTCTACAATAACAAGAGTTTGTGAGTTTTTTTTCTTAGATGATTTTTTTTCTGCCATAATTTATCCTACATATTTTAGTTCAAATCTATTTCTTTTCAAATTAATTCTAAAAATTTAAGAATTTTCTTTGAATAAATCACTTTGTAAAGGTTCTCTCCCTTGAATAAAATTTCTTTTTCCAGGAATTTCATCCAACACAACGCAAAAATCTTTATAATCGTTGATAACAGGTGCTCCAGAATCTAAAAACTTTTCTAGAGAATTTGTCATTTTATATTTACTAATTCTTCCATTTTCAAAATCATTTTTCAATTGATTTTCTACAACCGAAGAGATTTTTTTTGCAGATTCTCCAAAAGCAATTTTATGAAACATCAAATCTCTTCCATAATCCAATGCAAAATCTGCGGTAATTAATGCTCCACTTCCTGTTGGAGCTTCAATGACAACTGTTGCAAGAGAAAGTCCTGCAATAATTCTATTTCTTCCCACAAAATGCCATTTTGCTAAATTAAGTTTTGGTTCATATTCGCTAATGATTAAACCTCCACTTTGTAAAATTTGTTCTGCAATTCTTTTATGACTTGCTGGAAAAATTTCATCAATTGCACTTGGAAGAACTGCTATTGTTTTTCCTAAATTTGTAACATCTGCATCTTTTTCTATATAATCATAATATGCATCAATTGCACCTTTATGAGCAAAACTATCCGCACCTCTAGCAAGTCCACTAACAATATTGCAACCATCACAAACTGCATCATACGCAAATTGTTTTGAAGCAATTTTTCCTTCTTCTGATAATTTGCGAGTTCCCACAACAGAAATATTTTTTCCATTTAAGAGAGAAACATCACCTCGACAAAAAAGAAGATAAGGAGGATCTGCAATTTGTCTTAAATTTTCAGGATATTCACTATCTGAATGTAACAATATTCTGATATTAAGAGTTTGACAATATTGAAAAGCGATTTTAGCCATTTTTAAATTTTCATTTCCATTCCAAATAACTCGTCTTGAAAATTTTCGATTAATCATTTTTTCAATATCACTTATAGAAAGTAATGCAAGAGTATTAGAATTGTCAATATTTTTTAACAAAATTCTCTTCTCAGAAAATCGTAAAAAAGAAATTCGACCGATTGAAAGATGTAAAATAATTTGCTTTTCTGTCACTCTATAAAAATCCTCTAATTTGTTAGTGAATATTCATCTAAAATTTGCTGTTTATTTGCTTCTGCTTGTGATTTTACATCAGATGACTTTGTTGTTGCAATAATTTTATCATACATTTCTATTGCTTTATCAAATTCATAAGTCAAATAGTATGCACTTGCAAGAACAAACATTGCATCATGATTTTTTGTATCAATATTTAATAATTTTTCAAGATGAGGAATTGCTTTTTCTGGTTCTTCAAGTTCAAACACATAAAGAACACCTAAACCATAAAGTGCACGAACATATTTATCTTCTATTTTAATTGCTCTAAGATATGCTTCTTCTGCAAGTTTTAAATAATTATAACGAATAGTTGTATTTCCGTTTGCACCAAAATCTAATGCTTGATGACTCATATAACCAGCACAAACGCCAACCCAATAGTAAAGATTTTGATTATCTGGATAAAATTCCAATGCACTTTGAAAACATTTTAATGCTTCTCCATACATTTTATTTTCAACATATTTTGTACCAAGAATTTTGTACCAAATTCCAATCTGTTGATTTGCTAATTGAATGTCGGCTACGCGTTCTTGATATTTTTCTATTGCCGCTTTGTATTCTTCTATGGTGGAAGGATTTGAAACGCCTTCTTCCATTTTTTGGTATCTCATTATTGTTTTATTAGAAACCCCACAAGAAATAAAACTAAAAATTGCAAAAATACTTATAACAAATAAAAACTTTTTTTTCATATTTCACCTTCTCTAATTAGTATTTTTATCAAAATATTTTTCATGAGCTTTTTCCAATTGGTCATCTGTAACGTGAGTATAAATTGTTGTTGTACTCAAATCACTATGACCTAAAAGTTCTTGAACAGAACGCAAATCTGCACCACCAGAAAGTAAATGTGTTGCAAATGAATGGCGCAAAGTATGAACTTTTGAATTTACACCACTTAAAGTTTCTAAAGTTTGAAAACGTTTCCAAACTCCTTTTCTAGAAATGGGCTCTCCTTTATAATTTACAAAAACTTCTGCAATATTTCTACCATTAACAAGACTGGGTCTTACTTCATTCAGATAAATTTCTAGTTTATGATGTGCAGTTTCTCCAAAAGGAACAATTCTTTCTTTATCACCTTTTCCATGTACTAAAATTAAACCTTCTTTCATATGTAAATGCGATATTAATAAAGTACACGCTTCACTAATTCTTAAACCGCAAGAATAAATCAATTCAAAAAGTGCATCATCTCGTTTGCCCAAAGGAGTTGATGTATCTATTGCTCCTAAAAGATTTTCAACTTGCTGAACAGATAGAACTTTTGGAAGATTTTTACTTATTTTTGGTTTATCCAACATCAAAGCAAAATTTTCAGTCCACATTTCTTTTCTAACAAGATATTCTCCAAACGCTCGCAGTGCCGATATATCTTTAGAAATTGTAAGTTCATCTGCTCCTTCAGTTTTTCTTTTTGTAAAAAAAAACACAAGAGTTTGGACATTTACATCCTTCAACTTTATTTTTTCTGTTACAAGCCAATTCAAAAATTCTCTAACAGAAATTTTATACGTTAAAGCTGATTGCTCCGCATTTCTTTTTACAAGAATTAAATCTGAATAAAAATGATTTAGAAGTTCATCTATTGTCATTTATTTAAACCATTAAAACTAATCAAATTTTATAACTCTAGCAAATTGTCATTATCGGGCGAACCCGATAATCATTAAAACTAATCAAATTTTATAGTTCTACTAAGTTCCTTTTTTCTCCAAATTGCAGGTTGATTTATATCTTCTGTACTTATCCAACCTTCTGGTGGTTCTTTATAATTCTTTGTTGGAGGTTCTTGATTTTCAAAAATTGAATCTGTCAAAGTTTTTGATTTTTCATTATTTTGTTTGTTTACAGATTTTTCTGAATGTAAATCTTTTTTAGAAACAAAATCTCCACCAAGCCCAGAAGAATTTTTTTGAGGGTGGAAGATTGAATCTAGTTCTGAAGTATTTACAACATCATCTCTGAATTGCTCAGGTTTTTGAACATTTTTAATTTCTGCTACATTTTGTTCTAGTTGAGGATTATTTGCATTTTCAAAGCCAGTTGCAATTACAGTTACGCTAATTCTATCTCCCATTTCTGGAACTGTAACTTGTCCCCAAAACATATTGTAATCTTTATCTGCCGAAGCGGTAACAATATTACAAATTTCACCAACTTCTGAAAGAGAAACTTCTTCTGACGCACAAATATTTACTAAAATATTTTTTGCACCATCAATTCTTGAATCTTCTAGCATAGGATTATTGATTGCAGAATAAGCAGCATCAGATGCTCGATTTTCGCCTTCTCCAACACCAATTCCAAAAATTGCATTACCTTGACCGCTCATTGCATTTTTTACATCTGCAAAGTCTGTATTTACATCGCCAGGTTTTGTAATGATATTTGAAATTCCTTCTACGCCTTGACATAAAACTTCATCTGCTTCTTTAAACGCTTCTGTAACAGTAGTATTTTTATCAATATTTGAGAAAAGTCGTTCATTTGGAATAACTATTAAGGAATCAACTATTTCGTGAAGTTTTTCTAATCCTTCTTTTGCACGGCGTTTTCTGATATTTCCTTCAAAATTAAATGGAGTTGTTACAACTGCAACTGTAAGACAACCTAAATCTTTTGCAATACTAGCAACAATTGGAGCGGAACCTGTTCCTGTTCCACCACCCATTCCAGCTGTGATAAAAACCATATCTGCACCACGCAAAATATCTGTGATTTTTTCTTTATCTTCTTCGGCAGCTTGAGCACCAATTTCTGGATTTCCGCCAGCACCAAGTCCTTTTGTAACTTTTTGACCAATTGGAATTCGTATTTTTGCTTCAGAACGATTTAAAGCTTGTAAATCTGTATTTAAAACGATAAATTCTACATTGCTCAATTCTCGTGAAATCATTCGATTAACAGCATTTGAACCGCCACCGCCACAACCGACAACTTTTATTACAGTTGGATTGTAATCTTCTACCACTTTTTCAAGGCTAGAATCATCCTCGACAATAGAAATTCCAAGATTTCCCATATTTCCTCCCACTAAAAACAACTAAAACAATTAATTCCTCTAAAAAAACACTTTAAAAAATTTTTTTATAGGATTTTCCCCAGATTTATTTTTTTCTTTTTTATGTCCAAATAATTTTGATTTACGGTGTAAAGATTGACCTTTGTTTAAAGTTCTATTTGCAAGAACAAGTCCAATTACAGTTGCAAAATCTGGACGACGATATTTTTCTTCAATTCCACCAAGATTTTCAGGCACACCTAATCTAACTGATGATGTTTTAAACACATTTTGAGCAAGTTCTATAACTCCATCCATTTGGGCTCCGCCACCAGTTAAAATAATATTTCCTGTAAGTTGTTTGATTGTTCCTGCAGAATTTTTTACAATTGCAGATTTTACCATCGTAAAAATTTGTTCCATTCTTGCTTGAATAATTTGACAAAGTTGTGATTGATATATCATATCTGGTGCACGCCCACCAACTCCAGGTAAAATAACTTCTTTATCATTATCTTCTGTAATATTGTCTAACCAACAACATCCAGATTCAATTTTTATTTTTTCCGCAGTTGCAACAGAAATTCCAGTTACAATAGAAATATCATTTGTAACTAAATTTCCACCAACTGGAACAGAAGCAGTTGTAATTGGAGAACCGCCAAGCAAAACGATAACATCTGTTGTTCCTGCTCCCAAATCTATCAGAATTGAACCTAAATCCATTTCATCTTTGTGACAAACAGAAAGAGTTTGTGCAAGTGTTTTTAAAATAACGCCATCAAGACTATAACCAGAACGATAAATTGTAGAACGGATATTTTCTATGATAGTTTTTGCAGCAGTTACAATATGAACTTCTGCTTCAAGACGAGTTCCAATTCTATGCACGGGGTCTGAAATTCCATTAAAGCCATCTACAATATAATCTCTTGGAATTACATGAAGTTTTTCTCTATCACCAGAAACAGGAATTGCAGTTGCATTTTCAATAACACGATTTACATCTTCTTTGGAAATTTCTTTATTATTTTTACCAGATGAATTTACAGCAACTCCACCTTTGCAATTTTGACTCTCAATTTGAGAACCACCAATTCCTGTAATTACAGACTCTACAACAATTCCTGCATCTTGTTCCGCCAAAGCAATTGCTTCTTTTATTGCATCTTTTGCATCTTCAATGTTTACAATAACACCGTTTCTTAAACCAGCAGATTTTATAGATGAAGTTCCTGCAATTTGAACTGTATTAGTTTCTAAATCAACTTCTCCAATTGCAACACGTATAACACTTGTACCTATATCTAGACCAACAACAACCTTACTGTCTGACATTAAAAATCCCCTCTACTTTGTTCTATAAGAAACAGAACCATATCGTAAATCTATTTCAGAAACATCTGTATCTAATTGATTTACAACATCTAATGCTATCATCATATACTTTAAAGCCTCTTCATTCAATGCACGATCAGTTAGAACTTTTATTTTTGATTGAGAAGGAATTAATGCTAATTCATAATTGCCATATTCCTTAGGAAGAACACAAATTTCAGAAATACTTGCAAAATATTGTTGAGAACCTGCTTGAATTTTTGCAATTTGTTCAATAAGAGGCCTAAAAGTTTGAGGAATTCTCATTCCGTTAGAAATATATTCTATCGGAAGCCCTGAAATAATTGGTAGAGAATTTAGTGATTGATTATTTTTTACTTCAAATAAAACTCCATTTTTATCAATTTCAATTGGACTTGTATAACCATTATTTGCAACAAAAGTTATTGCGACAGGATTTCTTTCTACAATATTAATTAAAATTCTATCTGGAAACTTTTTTTCCACAGAAACAGTTTCTACAGCAGGTTCTGAAGCAAGAATTGCAGTTGCCTTATCAACATCAAAATCAAACCAATTTGAACTATTCATAACTAAAAGTTTTTCTGCTATTTCTTGTGCTGAAAATTGTTTTTGTCCGTAAATTGTTACTTTTGGATTTGAAAAACTTGGCATAATATATTTATACACGACAAATTCACCCAAAAGTAAAAAACATAAAATGAAGAAAACAATTTTTACGATTTTTATTTTCTTTTCTGAGTTAACTTTTTTTTGTTCTATTTTTTCGTCGTTAAAAAAATCATCAAGATAATCATCTGCAGATAAACTTAAATCACTCATTATTTTCCACCTTTTTTAAATTTTATAAAACTGTCAGCGACTCAATATTAATTTCGTCATTTTTTATTTTTATTTCAGTTTTTTCTTCACATCGAGAAGCATTTAAAACTAAACTAGACATTGCTAAAGTTATGATGATTGAAGAACCGCCTAAACTAAAAAACGGCAACGGAATTCCTGTTGTGGGAATTAATCCACAAACAACAGCACAATTTACTAAAGATTGAACAAGTATGATTGTTACAAATCCAAACGAAACATAGGAATCAAATCTTTTTGGACAATTTAATGCAGCTTTGTAACCTCTAAATGCAAAAAATCCTAATAATAAAAAATAAATAATAACTCCAAATAATCCCATTGCTTCTGCCCAACCTGCAAAAACATAATCGGCTTGAATTTCTGGAATAAGATTTATTCTTTTTAAACCTGCACCAATTCCGTTTCCCCAAAATCCTCCATCACTAATTGCTAATTTTGCCCTTGTAAATTGATAGTTTATCGAATCTGAATATTTATCTGGATTAAAAAAACCAGCAATTCTTTCAAGACGATAAGATTCCAGTGAAATCATTAATATAAAAGCTGGAATTGCAATTATCATCAAAGGAAAAAACCAAGTAAGTTTTGAACCAGAAACAAAAAACATTAAAAATCCAATGATAAAAATAAATAATCCTGTCGAAAAATCTTTCTGCAAAAAAACAAAAACATCTAAAATAATAAAAACTAAAACCGCAGGAAAAACAGTTTTATCTTCTGGATTTTCAATTTCACTTTGCTTGTCAAAATAATTTGCTAAAAATAAAACTAAAGCAAATTTTACAAATTCGGAAGGTTGAAATGAAAAATTAAAAGGCATTTTTATCCAGCGACGAGCACCGTTTTTTTCAATTCCCAAACCTGGTATAAAAGTACAAATACAAAAAATAATTGAAATGCAAACAATTAGAGGAACTGCTTTTTTTATCACATTCATATCCAAAAACAAAAACAGAAAAAAGAAAACAAATCCTATTGCAGAACAAATAAGTTGTCGATTTACAAAATACATAGGATTTTTAAACATTCTATCTGCATTATTTTGAGAACTAATAAACAAAGTAAAAATTCCAAGTCCCCACAACAAAAGAATTGAAATTAAAAACCAAATGTCTATTTTATGATAATTTTCTGACGGTTTATTTGCATAAAAATTAAAATCCATCTTAGTTTTTATCCCTTCCTTTTTTTTCAATTAGCGGAACCAATTTTTCTAGTTCCATACTATGAGAACCTTTTAGTAAAATGACATCATAATCTGTAAGATTTTTATTTACTTCATCAGCAATTTTTTCAAAAATCTCATCTGTTTTTTCAGAAAACCATTCTACATTTTTATATTCGTTTAAAATCTTATACGCTTCTCCAATTTCATTTCCAACAAGATAGATAAAATCAAAATTTGACTCTTTGATTTTTTTTCCAATTTCTTGATGTTCAAAAACTGATTTTTCTCCCAATTCTTTCATATCTGCAAGAATATAAATTCTTTTGTTAACATTTTGAAGATTTGAGCAAAAATCAATCGCATTTTTCATTGAATCAGGATTTGCATTATAGCAATCTTTTATGAGCATAATATTTTTTTTATTTGGAAAATCTATTTTGCAAATTTCCATTCGTCCGCTTACGCTACAAACATTTTCTAAACCAATTTTTATTTCTTCAGCCGAAATTCCCAATTCTTTTGCACAAGCAATAACTGAAAGTGCATTTTTATAATTATAATTTCCACTTAAATGAAGATTTATTTCAATTCCATCAAGCAAAAAATCTGTTCCAAAAAGTCCATTATCTTTTAGAAATTTTACACCATCATTTTCTGAAGGAAATTTTATAATTTTTCCTTTTACATTTTCTGTACAAAAATCAGCAAATTCATCATCAAAAGGAACAAAAACAGCACCATTTTCTGGAATATAATTAAAACTTTTTCTTTTTTCTTGAGCGATATTTTTTTTACTCCCAAGAATTCCAATATGAGCAGTTCCAATATTTGTAATTATTCCAAATTGTGATTTTAAAACTTTTGAAATTTCGCCAATCTCACCTACACGATTCATTCCCATTTCAAAAATTCCAATTTTATGATTTTTTCTAATCTGAAAAACTGAAAGTGGCAAACCGGTTTCTGAATTAAAATTTCCTTTTGTAAAAACTACAGAATCTCCAAAATGAATTTTTGCAACACTCACAAGCATTTCTTTTGTTGTAGTTTTTCCACTAGAACCAGTTATACTTATTTTTGTAAGATTTGGAAATTTTTCCACATAGCCTTCTGCTGCATCTTGTAAACCGTGTAAAGTATTTTCAACACAAATAATTACAAGAGAATGATTTTCTTTTACAAATTCATCATAAATTAAAGAATTTTTTTTATATTCAGAATGATTGATTAAAACAACCGAAGCACCACTTTTTATAGCATTTGGAATGTATTTATGACCATCTTGAAAATCTCCAACAAGAGGAACAAACATTGTATTTTTTACAACTTGTCTTGAATCAGTTGCAACATTTGTAAAAAAACATTCTGTAGACTTTCCAATCAGTTTTCCATGAACAGAAGATAATAATTCTTTTAAAGTCATTAAAGATTCTTGCATTATTTTTTTTCTCCTGTCATTTCTACGCGAACAATATCTTCACTTTCTGCTTTATGCATTCCCAATTCTTCTTCTGCAATTTTTTCAATGCGTTCTGCACTAGTCAAAATACTAATATCACTCACCAATTTTTTATTTTCTTCAATCAACTTTTCTTGTTTTTGCTCAAGTTGTTCAACTTCTTTTGTTAAATCTGTATATTTTCTTGATTGAAGTGCATATAAAAATAATAAACTTGGAATTGCAGCAACAATGAGAATTACAAAAAATGTTTTTAAAAACGATTTTATTTTTCTTTTCATTTTAAAAACCTATTACACCTTCTAAATGATATTCTGTTGCATTTCTAATTTTTTTTACAACTCTAAGTTTTGCACTTCTTGATGGAGAATTTTCTTTTATTTCTTCTTCCGTTGGACAAATTGGTTTTCTTGTAAGAATTTCAGCACAAGAACTTCCACCACAACGACAAACTGCAACTTGAGGAGGACAAACACATTGTTTTCCAAGATTCCGAAAATAATTTTTTACAATTCTATCTTCCAACGAGTGAAAAGTTATTACACCCATTTTTCCACCAGGTTTTAAAACGTTAAAAGCTGATTGTAAAGCGGATGGAAGCCTTTTTAATTCAGAATTCACAGCAATTCTTAACGCTTGAAACGTTCTAGTCGCTGGATGAATTTGTGCATATCTATAATTAGCAGGAACTGCATTCCAAATAATATCTGCAAGCTGTTTTGAAGATTCTATTTTTCCACCTTGCCTAGCTTCTACAATCGCTTTTGCAATTTTTCTACTTAATTTTTCTTCCCCATAAAGATAAATAAGATTTGCAAGTTTTTCTTCTGGCAATTCATTCACCAAATTTTCAGCAGAAATTTCACTTTGAGAATTTAATCTCATATCCAATTTTTCATCATAACGAAAACTAAATCCACGTTTAGACTTTTCATAATGAAAAACAGAAATTCCTAAATCAAACAAAATAAGATTTGGTTTTTCATATTCTGAAGGATAATTATCATAAAAATCGTTAAACCAACCATTATAAAAATGAATTCTTTCACCAAAAATACTAAGTCGTTCTTTAGCTTTTTTTTGAATAACAGAATCTGCATCAAGTCCAATAATTTCAAGATTTTTGTATTTTGAAAGAAAATTAAATGTATGACCGCCTTCTCCCAAAGTAGAATCAATCATCAAACAATGATTTTCATATTCTTCTCCAATTGGCGATAAATAATCGAGACATTCGTTTAATAAAACAGGTTTATGTACGATTTCCATTTTTTTAATTTACAAAAATTCTTTAAAAAAAAATTGTAAATCCCCCTTTTCTACAAAAAAAAATCAAAATTATTTTAAAAAGTTATATCATTAAATTCTTCAGCAGCTTCGCGGAAAGAATTTTCGCTAGTTGTAAGATATTCGCTATATGATGCGGAATCCCACAGTTCTATATATTTTGCAACACCTAAAATTGTGCAATCTTTAGAAAGTTTAGCGTAATCTCTTAAACTTTGGGGAATAGAAAGACGTCCGGATTTATCAAATTCAATCTGTTGGGCAGGAGCAATGAAATGACGAATAATATCAAGATTTTTTCGTTTCATCATTGAAGCATTACTCATTATTTTTGCAGAAAAATTTTCCCATTCATCAATAGTAAAAAGCCATAAGCAAGTATCTAAACCTTTGGTAATTATAAGTACATTTTGATTAACAGAAAGTCTCAACTTAGAAGGAAATGAAACTCTTCCTTTATCATCAATTGTATTATTGTATTCACCAGTTAAAAGATTCATACCCACTTATTACCACTTTTTACCACTATTTCCCACTTACAAACCATTTTAGTCTAAAAAAAATTAAAGTCAAAGACTTTTTTCACCGATAATGATAAAAATTTACATTTTTTTTAAAATTAGACTACACTTTAAAATAGTAGATAAAAAATAAGTATAATCAAATTATGTCCAATTTTTCAGTTTTAAATGAAAGCAGTTTACACAACACGTTAAAAATTTATTATGCAGAAAAAACTTATGGAAAAACCGAAGTTGAAAAAAATGGTTTTATTTATGACATTCTTACAAACGACAATCAAGTGATAGAAATTCAAACAAAAAATCTTTCTTCTCTCGCAAAAAAAATAAAAAAAACTTTAGAAAATAAAACAAAAATCACATTAGTTTATCCACTTGCAATTTCAACAAAAATAATTCTCACAGATTCAAATGGAAAACTAGTTTATTCTAGAAAAAGTCCTAAAAAAGCAAATATTTATGATTTATTAAAAGAATTAACTGGCATTTATGATTTTTTATTGCAAGAAAATTTTTGTCTTGAAGTGATTTACATAAATATGATTGAGCATAGAGTTATGACAGAGGAACCTGTTCAATCTAAAAACAACAGAAGAAGATATAAAAAAAATTGGATAAAAGTAAATAAAAAACTTGATGAAATTGTAAAAATCGAAAAATTTAACTCAAAGGAAGATTATTTAAAACTTCTTCCACCAGATTTGAATGAAGAATTTTGTGCAAAAGATATAAAAGAATTAATGAAAAAAAATAAAAATATTCCTTCTAGAATTTATAACAATGCAAATTTAATAACTTGGTTATATTTTAGAATGGGAATTTTAGAAGAAACGAAAACAAAGAACAGAAGTAAATATTTTAAAATAGATTCCCGTGTCAGAGCACGATAATCTAAAATAAAAAAAAGGCTATCATAAAAAGCAAAATATACTTCACCTTTTAGATAACCTTTCTTTATCAAGAAATTTTGTTACCAGTTGTCAGACATATCATCTTCATCATGATTCTGAATATCATATAAATCTGTTACAGCACGTAAATCATCAAAATATACATAATATTGTCCACGAGCTTGCATAGGATTACAATCAACTCTAAAACCAATAATTTTAAGACCAGGTTTATCTCCGTAGTAAGCACTACTTTGAACAATTCCATGTTCACCATCCACACTTGGAGGAACTACACAAGTAAGTTTTTTCCAACCGCTAAAACCTAAAGAACCCATATAAAGTTCAAAATTACTTCCAAAATAGTCTTGAACTAAACAATAAAGATCATGGTCTTGATTTCTTCCACAAACCCACATAGAAATTGTTTTTACAGTTCCTTCTATTGGAAGAGGTCTTCCAGAAGTAATTGTAAATGAATTTATTCCACGTCTAAAGAAATCAACTCTAACACCAAGAACTTGTGTATCTTCATCTTCGTTACCTTCGTCTTCTGCTAAAGGTTCTTTCATTGCAGGATTTCCTTCAAAAAGACGACTTGTAATTACTCCATAATCTGAAGAAATATGAACATTCCAAGAACCTTCTCTTTCAAATTTATCTACAGAAACTTCACGTAATGCTTGCATTGCTGAATCAGCACCAATTTGTTCTGGATTTGGGTCTGAAAGAGCTGAATTTTGTGCGAACATTGCACTTGCAACTAAAACGATTGAAAAACTAAATGCTAATATCTTTTTCATTATTTTGCATCTCCTACATCATCAACATCATCATCAGAAGATGAGTCTCCAAAATCAACATCTTTTAATTCATAACCATCATAAATGAATGAAAGTGAATTTGTTGTGTATTTTATTTGATCAAAGAAAATCATAAAATCATCTACATATTCAGCAGCGTCAGAACGAATTCTAAAACCAACAAAAGTTAAATTTTCTGGACCAGAACGCAAATGTGATGATTGTTGAATCCAACCAGGAATATTTACTATTACATTTTTCCATCCAGAAAAAAGCATATTTCCAGCAGGAAGAACATGAACAGAACCGTTTGCATCTCTAATCATAACTTCAAGATAATATCTGTAATTTGCACCCCAAACCCAAAAATCCATTTGTGTTACATTTCCAATAAAAGGAATTTCGTATGGATTTCCGTCTTTAGAAGGATAAACTTCAAACCAGTTATCTCCTTTACGATTAAAAGCAATTTGTACTCCATAAACTAACGGATCATCTTCAGTATTAGCACGTAAATTTTTTAATGAATTTGGAATACCAACTGTTACAGTTGTCTTTGGATAACCTTCAGCAACAAATCGACTTGGGTTTACGCTCCAATCCCAACTTAAATTTTCACCTTTATAAAGATAATTTTGGTTTCCGATTGAATCAAAACTATCCATTACAAATGTCTCTACACTTTTTGAACTTGGTTGAGCAAAAACTGGCAAACCAACTACAAATAAACATGCAAGACCTACAAAGACTTTAAGTCCCCTTTTCATGCAAAACTCCTTGAAATTTTTAACATTTCGATAAAAAAACTAATTCAATTTTTTATCGGCAAATTTTGACAAATTTATAACTTATTTAATTATATTTCCTATACAATTCTTTGTCAAACTAATAACTTTAGATTAAAAAACAAATTTTCTATCATATTTTACAAAATCTGAAAATAAAAAAACAATTGAATAATTATTCAAATTGAAATATTATGTAATTAACATACTAAATCGGGCGAAAACGCTCTAAAAAGGAAGTATTTTATATGGCTATTGTTAGTTACAAAGAACTCGGTCTTGTAAACACAGTTGATATGTTTAAAAAGGCTATGAAAGGTGGATATGCAATTCCAGCATATAACTTTAATAACATGGAACAAATGCAAGCAATCATCATGGCTTGTGTTGAAACAAAATCTCCTGTTATTTTACAGGTTTCTAAAGGTGCTCGTGCTTATGCAGATAAATATATTTTGCGTAATATGGCTCGCGGTGCTGTAGAATATGCTCACGAACTTGGATGTGATATTCCTATCGCTTTACACTTGGATCATGGTCCAAATTTTGAAGTTGCAAAAGATTGTATTGATAATGGTTTTTCATCAGTTATGATTGATGGTTCTTCTCTTCCTTATGATGAAAACGTTGCTCTTACAAAAAAAGTTGTAGAATATGCACATTCTCAAAAAGATTATGTAACTGTAGAAGCTGAACTTGGCGTTCTTGGTGGAGTTGAAGAAGATGTTGCTGCAGAAGAATCAAAATATACAAAACCAGAAGAAGTTATTGATTTTACTTCAAAAACTGGTTGTGACTCTTTAGCAATTTCAATTGGAACATCACACGGAAGATGTAAATTTACTCCAGAACAATGTACACGTCGTGAAGATGGAACTTTAGTTCCTCCTCCATTAGCATTTGATGTTCTTGCAGAAATTGAAAAAAGACTTCCAGGTTTCCCAATTGTTCTCCATGGTTCATCATCTGTTCCACAACAATATGTACAAGAAATCGAAAAATTTGGTGGAAAAATTCCAAACTCTGTAGGAATTCCAGAAGAACAACTTCGTCAAGCGTCTAAATCTGCTGTATGCAAAATCAACGTAGACTCTGATGGACGTCTTGCAATGACAGCTGCAATTCGTAGACACTTAATCGAACATCCAGAAGATTTTGACCCACGCCAATATTTGACAGATGCTCGTGCCGAACTTGTAAAAATGTATGCAGATAAAAATAGAAATGTATTTGGTTCTGCAGGACATGCTTTAGACTAGTTTGATAAAAAAATGCTATCGTTTTTCCCTTATTAATCACAGGAATTACGATAGCAAACAAAATTTGATAATTGAATATTATCACATTGTATTACCTGATAATGATAATTTATATTATTCGATAATAACAGATTGTGTTACCTGATGATAACAGTTCATGTAAAAACTCGAAGTTTGGTTTAATTAGTCATACTTTTTTCTTGTTTTAAAACTCTATTCAAACATTTAAAAAATATAAAACAATTTAATAATAAATAAAAAATCACAAAAATCAGAATTTCAACAAACGATACACTAATTGCATTCATAGATTCCAAAACAGAAGGAATTAATATGTCTACCAAAACAAGAAACATTGATAATACTGAAAAAGCAACTTTCTTTTTTTCAACAGAATAATAAAATTGTCTTAATAAAATTCCAGAGCCCAAAATCATTGAAAGATAAATTATTGGTTTTATAAAAATATCAAATCCTGAATAAACATTTGATTCTGTAGAAGAAATTACATTGTAAGGAATTAATACCATATAATAAGAAAGCATTAATGGAATGTAAAAATCTATTTTATCTTTAAAAGAATCTTTTGTGAGCAAAATAAAAATCAAATAAATAATTGAAATTGGTAAAAGTCCTAATTTTTCCACATAATACACAAAATTTAACCAAAAGGAAAAAGGCACTATTCTGTGTGAAAATTGAAAAAAGAAATTAATTGCACAAATGATGATTGAACTTAAAAAACCAATTGCAATTACAATAATTAATTTTGAATCTTTTTTGTAAAGATAATATCCAATTAAACTTAAGGGTAATAAAAGTAACAAAAATAAAAGCATAATTCCTACTTTGCAATAATTTGCATAATTTTAGATTTTCCTGAAATTGAAACAGTTTCTCCAGGAGCAATTGCGAAAATTTCTTCAGCATTTATAGAAATATTTTCGGTTGAAGAAGAAATTTTTGCATTTTCGGAAGAAATTATATATAAAAGTTGCCAACCTTCAGGTTTATTTTCATTTGGAACAGAAATTGAAACTTCATCATTAACATCTATTGTTTGAAGTTTAAAATATTTACAATCAAAAACACCAGGAAATTTTGCAACAGGAATCATTTCTTCCCTTTTTATAACAGAAAGACCTTTTTCTATATGAACTTCTCTTCCTCGTCCCCAATCATACAATCGATAAGTTAAATCACAAGATTGCTGAACTTCCATCAAACGAAGTCCTCCACCAATCGCATGAACTGTTCCTGCAGGAATATAAATAAAATCACCAGGTTTTACACTTACTAAATCAAGATAATCTTCCAAATTATTTTCTTTGATTGCTTTTGCTAAAACATCATTTGAAAAACCTTCTTTTATTCCATAAACAATTTTTGCATCTGGAGTGGCATCTAAAATATACCAACATTCAGTTTTTCCGCGATTTCCAGCACCTTCCAATTTTACTGCCCAATCATCATCAGGATGAACTTGAATAGAAAGTTTATCATTTGCTTGAATAACTTTTACTAAAAGTGGATAGTCGCCACCGCAAGCTTTTTTAAATTCTTCTTGACAACCGTTTGGATGAGTTGATGCAATCCAAAGTTCATATCCCCAAATTTTTTCTGATTTTATAGCATTTAATTTTAACATTTCTATTTCCTTTATAAAAAACTAATCTTGCCACAATTTTTCAGGATAATATCCTTCTCTAATTTTTTTAGCAATTTCATCTTTTACAATTTGTCTATCTTCAGGATAAGTCATTCCAAACCAACTTTCTGTAGATGTGAAAAATTTTATAATTCCTTTGTTATGTTTGATAATATCACTTGCTGCAACAGGAAGAAGAGCTTCTGCTTTTGGTGATGATGAATTTTCTTTCATAAAATTTTCCCAATAAATATGAAATTCTTCAAAAGCTTTTAGAGAAAATCCAAAAAGATTCATACTAACCCATTCTTTTCCTGTGAGAATTTTCTTTTCTCCATTAGGCATTTCGCTAATAATTTTTTCATCATTATCATAGTAGATTTTTAAATTTTCCACGATAGATTCAAGTTCATCATTTTTTACTGTACAAACTCCACGACTTACAGAACCTGAATGACTCATTGTATTTCCAAGAACATATCCAACCATAGAATGTTCAGAACAATCATTATTAATAGAAGAAAGATACTTTCCTAAAACTTCAAAAGCTTCTCTTCCATAATAATCATCAGAATTTATTACTGCAAAAGGAGTTTTTATAGCTTTTTCTGCACATAAAACTGCATGAGTTGTTCCCCAAGGTTTTTCTCGACCTTCAGAATCTTTTAATTGTTGAGGGGTTAAAAGACTTTCGTGTTGTTGAAAAACATATTCTGCATCAAAATTTTTAGCAATTCTATCAAAAAGTCTTTCTCTGAATGCTTGTTCAATATCTTTACGAATAATAAAAACAACTTTTCCAAATCCAGATTTTTTTGCATCATAAGTTGCAAAATCTAAAAGACATTCATTGTTTAAACCTACTCCATCAATTTGTTTAACTCCACCATAACGACTTCCCATTCCTGCCGCTAAAACTAATAATGTCGGTTTCATAAATTCTCCTATTTTTACAAAGATATGATTGTTTCTAACGCTAAATGCATCATATCTTTAAATGTATTTTGACGCTCTTGAGCCGTTGTTTCTTCTCCTGTAACAAAATTATTACTAACAGTAAGAATTGCAAGAGCTTTTTTCTGAAACTCTGCCGCTAAAGTATATAATTCAGCTGCTTCCATTTCAATACCAACAATTCCGTATTTTTTCCAGAATTTCCAAGTTTCATTTTCATCATAAAAACGGTCTCCAGAAAAACATTCTCCAACGTGAACATTTATTCCAAGAGATTTTGCTTTATTATACGCTTGATAAAGTAGTTCAAAACTTGGGATTGGTGCATAATGATTAAATCCAAATCGCTGAGTTTGAAGAGCAGAATCAGTACACGCTCCATTTGCAAGAATTACACTTTTACAAGGAACTTTTTCACTTACAGAACCAGCTGTTCCAATTCTGATTGCATTTTGAACATCATAAAATTCAAATAATTCTTGAACATAAATTGAAAGTGATGGTTGCCCCATTCCAGTTCCTTGTACAGAAACTTTTTTTCCTTTGTAAAAACCAGTAAAACCTAACATTCCACGAACATCATTATAACATTTTGCATTTTCTAAAAAATTTTCTGCAATAAATTTTGCTCGAAGTGGATCTCCGGGTAACAAAACCGACTCTGCAATTTCACCTTTTTTTGCTTGAATATGTGTACTCATACCAAAATTATACCATAATAAAAAGTTTTTTTCTCAAAAAATTCCGAAAACTCATCAAAAATGACAATATTATGATAGATGGAAAATATAAAAATTGATACAGATGAAAACATTTATGAAGATGACATTGTTGGAAAAACCGCATTTGAAAATTTTGGCATAAAATATTTATTTCCTTGGCAAAGAATGGTGATTGCAAATATTTTAGAAGCATATTCTTTTCAAAAAGAAAACATAGATTTTTCTTCTGAAACAGATTCTTTTTGCAAAGGAAGACAAATTGTTCTTTTACCGACAGGAGCTGGAAAATCATTGTGTTTTCAAATTCCCGCTTTGCTTTTAGACGGTCCCAGTATGATTATCTATCCTCTTTTAGCTTTGATGACTGATCAACAACGCAGAATGGAAGATGGAAATTTAAAATGTGTCGTTTTTAGAGGAGGTCAAACAAAAGAAGAACAAATCAAAAATTTTAATAAAATAAAAAATGGAACTAAAATCATCCTTGCAAATCCAGAAGTTTTAGAAAATTCATTTTTATTGGAAGAATTATCAAAACTAAATATAAAACATATTGCAATTGATGAAGCTCATTGTGTAAGTGAATGGGGAAATTCTTTTAGACCAGCATATTTAAATCTTGGAAAAGTGATTGAAAAAATTTCTCCTCCATTAGTTACCGCGTTCACAGCAACCGCTTCTCCACTAGTTTTAGAAAATGTAGCAAAAATTCTTTTTAAAGGAAATGTTCATATTTTACGTAGTGAAAGCGACAGGCAAAATATCCATTATTTTGTAAAATACGCTGCTGCCAAAAAGAAAGAAGCACTTTATCTTTCAAAAACAGAATTACGCCCAATGATAATTTTTTGTGGAACAAGAAGTAATTGTGAAGATATGTGTAGAGAATTAAATATGGCGTATGGTTCTGAAATTTCAAGATTTTATCATGCAGGATTAGAAAAATCAGAAAAAGAAGAAACTGAAAAATGGTTTTTCAATTCTAAAGATGGAATTTTATGTGCAACTTGTGCGTATGGCATGGGAGTTGATAAAAAAGATATTCATACTGTAATTCATTTAGAAACTCCAACAACTGCAGAAGCTTATATTCAAGAAGCAGGACGAGGAGGAAGAGATGGAAGTATTGCAAAAGCAATTCTAATTTGGAGTATTGACGATTCTAGAAAATTTTCACAGTTTTCACAAACGTCAAGAGAACATTCTATGATGGAATTTGCGGAAACAAAAAATTGTAGAAGACAAGTTCTTTTAGATGCTTTAGGTGCGGAACAAGCTTTTTGTTCTGGGTGTGATAATTGTAATAATAAAGATTTTTCTAAAAAACAAAAAAAACTAAATGATTGGGAAAAAACTTACGAATTAATTCGAAAAGCAAAAAATTTTTACACAAGAGAAGAAATTGAAGAAACGATTTTTACCGATTTTAATAACGATTCATTAAAAACATTTGGAAAAAAAATTTGGACTCATTCTGATGTTACAGAAATCACAAATCAATTAATGGAAAGTGGTAAAATTTTTTGTGATAAATTTTTATGGAAAGGAAAATTACGAATAACAAAAAGAAAAGTAAATTAAATAATACTAAGCAAAATCATTTTCTGATAAATCTGAACGAGGCGGTAATGAATTTGTATTTTGTTCATTATTTTCAGAAGAAGTTTTTACTGATTGCGTTTGAACTTGTGATTTTTTCTTGTTTTTATTTTTCGCAGGTTTTCGTCTATACTCAACAATGTATTTTATAAAAAACATAACTAAAATCATTGCAATAGTTGTAATTATAACTCTATAATCGCTAACAACTTTTAAAACCAACGAAAAAAAATCATTTATATTCATATCTAAAATATCGACATTTTTTCTATAGAATAAAGAAAATAATTTTATACACAAATCAGATTTTATAATTTATAATAAAAATA
>CAYPGB010000013.1:11015-56620 GCA_964410365.1 uncultured Treponema sp. | reverse complement strand
GTCGTGAGTTTGATTTTTGATTTGAGAGTGATTGAGGTGAGGATAGATTGTCGGGTCAAGTTGTTTGGCAAAAAAAAATTAATACATTCGTGCCATTTTATCGGCCACATTTCATTTTTTAACTACACATTTTTTTCCATCTTGACTAAAATTCATCATTTATGTTAATCTTATATCACATTTATTCGGGCCATTAGCTCAGTGGTTAGAGCAGAGGACTCATAATCCTTTGGTCCTAAGTTCAAGTCTTAGATGGCCCAAAAAAAATCCTATTTCTTTATGAAATAGGATTTTTTTTACTTATTTTATGGAATCATAATTTGTATGGCAGAAGGTTTTACATCAAATCTTACTGTTTTTGATTTTCCCCCAAATTCGCCATCTAAAGTCCAAGCAACTTCTTCATTAGAAATAATTTCTGCATATTTTATTTGATGAAAAGATAAAAATGGATTATCAAAATCTCCATTTAATAATGATTGTGCAATTTTAGAAAGTTCAGAAAAATTTTGAGGTGCTTTTATCAACAAAATTTCAAACAATCCATCATTTAGCATAACATTTTTTTTAGAACCGATATTAAATCCACCTACACTTGTTGCATTATGAATTGCTCCAAAAACGTAATTTCCTTCTTCCTCAAAAACATCAGTTTTGATTTTTAAATATGATTTATATTTTATATTTTCAGAAAAATTATTTAAAACTTGCAAAAAATATGCTGCATGTCCAAAAACATTTTTAAAACTTTGATTTGTTGTATAACTTACAGCAGAAAACGCACCAAACGCAGCAACATAATTAAAATGTTTATCATTAAATTTTCCAATATCATATTTATAAACTTTTCCATTTATGGCTACATTTATTGCTTTTGTAAAATTTTTAGGAATTCCTACTGTTTTTGCAAAATCGTTTGTACTTCCTGAAGGAATATAACCTATGACAGATTCATTAAACAAATTTTTATCTAAAATTGCATTTATTGTTCGGTTAAGAGTTCCATCTCCTCCAGCACATACAATTTTATCAAAAGATTTCCAATCACTTTGAAAAATCTCATTAGATTCCAATGTATTTTCTGGAGAAACAGTAACTACAGTAACAATGCATTTCTCTTTGCAAATTTGTTCGATAATCTCGTAAGTTTTTGATTTTATTCGACCTTTTCCAGCACTTCCATTCAGAATTAACAAAACTTTTTGCAATTTTTCCTCCAATTTATTCTACAGTAACAGATTTTGCTAAATTTCTTGGTTTATCAGGATCAAATCCTTTTAAAACTGCACAATAATACGCAAATAATTGAGATGGAATTACTGTTAAAAGGCTTGCCAAAGTTGAAGAACATTCTGGAATTTTGAAAATTTCATCTGCTTTTGTACTAAATTCTTTTTCATTTTGAGTAATTACCAAAACAGATGCACCTCTAGCTTTTACTTCAAGCATATTTGAACCAATTTTTTCATAAAGACTTGGTTCACTTGCTATTGCAACAACTAAAGTTTTTGAGTCGATTAGAGCAATTGGACCATGTTTTAATTCTCCAGCGGCAAATGCTTCTGAATGCATATAAGAAACTTCTTTCAATTTTAATGCACTTTCCAAAGATGTTGCTGAATCAAACTGTCTTCCAATATAAAAAATTTTTTCTTTATTAAATTGTTCAGATGCAAATTTTTGAATGATACTTTTATTATCTAAAATATTTTGAATTTTTTCTGGAATAGATTCTAATTCTAACAAGAGAGATTTTGCATCAGATTCAGATAAAGTGCCTCTAAGTTTTCCAGCTTTTATTGCAAGAAGATATAAACACAAAATTTGAGTTGTATATGCTTTTGTAGAAGCAACAGCGATTTCTGGTCCTGCGTGAGTATAAATTACATCATCTGCTTCACGACTTAAAGTTGAACCAACACAATTTGTGATTGCAACAATTTTTAATCCTTCTTTTTTTGCAAGACGCATTGCAGAAAGTGTGTCTGCAGTTTCTCCAGATTGACTAATTGCAATAAAAATATCTTTTTTATTTAAAATAGGATTTCTATAACGGAATTCAGAAGCATAATCTATATCAACTTTCATTCTAGCAATTTTTTCAAATGCATATTTTGCAATAACTCCCGCGTGATATGCTGTTCCGCAAGCAGTAATTACAACTCTTTCTGCAGATTTCCATTCATCATCCATTTTATTTTCATCAAAATAAACATCAGTTGGAATGCCTTTTTCATCATGAATAATTCTTGGTCGCATTGTGTCAAGAATGGCTTTTGGTTGTTCATGAATTTCTTTTATCATAAAATGTTCATAGCCATCTTTTTCAGCAGCATTCATATCCCATTCAATATGACTTGGATTTTTTATAACTTTTTCGCCTTCAAAATTAAAAATATCAACATGGTCTGTATATAAAACTGCAATTTCTTTTTCGTCCAAAAAATAAACATCGCGAGTGTGTTCCAAAAGTGGAGGAACATCAGAAGCAATAAAATTTTCACCTTTTCCAATTCCAATTACAAGAGGACTTTCTTTTCTACAACAAATAATTCTATCTGGATAATCTTTACAAATAACACCTAACGCGTAAGAACCTTCAATCATATGAAGAACTTTTAAAACTGCGTTGAAAATATTTTTTTCTTCTTTATAAAATTTGTCAATAAGATGAACAACAACTTCTGTATCAGTTTGAGATTTAAAAACGACTCCTTCAGATTGAAGTTTTGCTTTTAGTTCTGCATAATTTTCGATAATTCCATTATGGACAATAGAAATTGAACCGTCCATATTTGTGTGTGGATGAGAATTTGTATCATTTGGTTCTCCATGAGTAGCCCATCTAGTATGCCCAATTCCAACAGAACCTTTTACAGTTTCATCAGCAAGTTTTTTTTCAAGAAATTTTAATGCACCTTTACATTTTGTAACAAGAATATTTTCTCCATCTAAAACAGCAATTCCAGCAGAATCATATCCACGATATTCAAGTTTTTTTAAAGCTTCAATCAAAATCTGAGATGCTTGTTTATTACCAATATAACCAACTATTCCACACATACTCTTATAGAAAAAACCGTTAAAAAATCGATTTTACCGCGTAAAAATCGATTTTAGGTTTTCTTTCCTCCTTTTTTTAAATACTATTATTTTTTGACAAAATAAGCAACTTTTATTTCCCAACGCAGAAATTCGCAAAAATACTGCCTAAAACATCATCTGGAGTAACATCACCAGTAACTTCGCCCAAAAAGTCCAATGCATCTTCCAAATCCTGAACGACAGCATCCAAAGTGTAATTATCATTTGCAGAAATTAATGCGTGTTTTACACATTCTAACGCTTCGCTCACAGCCTCTTTTTGTCTTGCAGAACCCAATCCCGCTTGTTCGCGTTCTGTAGAAAGTCCGTCTGTAAGAATTTTCGTAATTTCCGCATAAAGTTCTTTCATTCCATCTCCAGTTTTTGAAGAGATTTTGATTGAGGGAGAAGTCTCTCCCTGTCTCGCACTTTGTTGCTCGCCACCCTCTCTAACGGGGGAATCCCCCGTAACGCCCCCAAATTTATCAGATTTTGTATAAACTAAAATTAAAGGTTCTTTACAATTTTTTATAAATTTTTCATCATCAGAAGTAATTTGTCCTGTAGAATCAATTAAATATAAAACGACATCTGCATCTTGAGCTAAATTTTTTGTCAATTGCACGCCTTTTGCTTCAATTACGTCATCAGTTTTTCTTAAACCAGCAGTATCAAATAAACGAACAGGAATTCCATTTATACTTGCCCAACTTTCAAGCCAATCTCGCGTAGTTCCTTCAATATCACTGACAATTGCTCTTTCTTCTTTTAAAATTGCATTAAACAATGAAGATTTTCCAGCATTTGTTCGTCCAGCAAGAACAACTCTTGCTCCATCTTGATAAAGTTTTTCGCTTTTCCAAGAATCTACAAGTTTTTGAAGCCGATTTCTTGCGATTTCAATATCTTTTTGGTCAAAAGTGTCGGCAATTGTTTCTTCATCTTCCGGATATTCAATTTCAACTTCAATAGAAGCTAAAGTATCAATTATCAATTTTTTAATAGAATCTATTTCATTAAAAAGAGAACCAGAAAGTCTTCCAACTGCATGACTTCTTGAAACATCTGTATGTGAGTCAATAATTTCTTTTACGGCTTCTGCTTTAGTTAAATCTGTTTTTCCGTTAATATACGCTCTAAAAGTATATTCTCCCGGAGCCGCTTGTCTAAAACCGTTTTTTAATAAAAGAGAATGAATTGCCGTTACAACGGCTGGTCCACCATGACAAGAAATTTCTATCATATCTTCACCAGTAAAAGATTTTGGTGCACGATAAACAGAAACCATTACTTCATCAATTTTATTTGGGGCGTTGCGGGGCTGCTGTTGAGAAGAATTTGCCCCGCTAGAAGGGGTAGCGGAAAATGCGGTGGTTGAGTTTTGCGAAACCACCACATTTGAAGCGAGGGGAAGACTTTCCCCTCCTTTATCAACTATCCAACCGTAAATTAAAGTATTTCCTTTTGCTTCTAAAAGAGCTTTTGGTCGAGAAAAAACTTTACTAACCAATTCTATGCAATTTTTTCCAGAAACACGAACTATTCCAAGTGCCGCAGGTGCTAAAGCGGTTGCAAT
Source organism: uncultured Treponema sp. (assembly GCA_964410365.1). GTDB lineage: Bacteria > Spirochaetota > Spirochaetia > Treponematales > Treponemataceae > Treponema_D. Next base: position 51,960 of record CAYPGB010000013.1, on the reverse strand, counting down.
GGAAGAAATTGGTTCTTCTGGTGTATATTTTCCTATAATCATTTTGGAACAACCTGTAAAAATGGAGTATATGTTTTATTAAAGAATTCGTCATCACTATACTGATGTAAAATACTATCTAATATAGAAAGGTCTGAATCTTCAGATTTGTATAATGGTTTTATTTTTGTTCCAATTGCTGGTTTTTTAAATTCTAAAGATGCTTCTGGTGCGGTTCCAATAAATTCTTCATCATCGGTTATATCTTTTGGCGTTACAGAATATTCTCCTGCATTATTCCAACACATATATCCGCGATTTATGGAATCTCGAGTTCCAAAAAATTCTTTTGCTATATAATCTGAATCATAGTAAAGTCTGTCGTAACTTACATTTAAATAAAAACTTTGAACCCAAGGACGAATAATTGCACGATTTCTACACATAATTGTATTTCTAAAAGAACCGTAAAAATAAATTCTGTAAGTTCTGTCTGCAACTGGAGCGTAATTTAAAAAAGATTGCTCAAAATGACTTGGATAAAACATTGGACCGATAACATCAACATATTCTGCTAACATATCTGCCGCTTGACCTGTTCTTGTTCCACTTCTGTACCAACCATTTGCCCCGTAAATATCAATTCCGATTGGAGCTTCAATATTTTCTCTTGCATAAGAAAGAAATGATATTAGAGCACTTTCCATATCCATTCCTTTATCTTTATAACGATATTGTACATTTCGCAAATTTAAGCCATCGGTTGGAAAACGAATATAATCAAACTGAATTTCATCAAATCCGCGAGAAATTAATTCTTTTGCAATTTGCACATTATATTCCCAAACTTCTTCGCAATATGGGTCTACCCAATTTTCATCATAATATGTGGTTTGTTTTTCGCCAGTAGAATTGCCTTCTTCATCTAAAACATCTTCATAGCCTTTTATTCCAAGCCAAGGTTTATTATTAACTCTATCCCAAACTGCATATTTTCCGTTTGCGTAAGAAGCTAATGTTCTATCTTTAAAAGTTACAATTCTCGCAATAAGATAAATGTTTTCTTTTTTAAATTCTTCTATAAAATGATTCAAATCTGGAATTGCATACATTGAAGTTTTTGCTTTTTTTAATATGGATTCGTCGTGAGAATCATAACGTAAAAGTCCGTAATCATCTTTCATATCAATAACAATACTGTTCATATTTCGGTCTTTTACAATTTTTTTGTATTTTTCAATTCCTTCTTGATTACGACATTGATAAGCTGAAGCATAAATTGATTTTTTTCCATTTGCTTTTTCTGCGTAAGGTGAATTTATTGTTCCCGGATACAAAAGCCACAGTTCGTTTAAAATCACTCCAGATTTAAAACCACTTTTTCCTTGAGGAAACCAAGCCGTATTTGGAATGCCTTTTATTGCAGAAAATGCTTTATGCCAATCTTTTTCTTTTTTTGGAATACCTTGGCTTTGTAAAGTTTTTATATTTAAAGAACCAAATCCTTCTATTGTTGTATAAAGTAAAGTATCATTTAAAAAAGTTAAACCATCTATTGCAGAACATGGTTCTTTTCCTTTATAAATCAATTCGCCTTTTTTTTCTGTCCAATTAAATTTATAAATACGAGGAAGATACATTTGAGAAATATAAATTTCTGTATATTCTTTTCCTTGTTCGTTTAATCTTACAACTGGCAAAATATCTGAAATTTCATCTGGAGAAGAAAGTGATGGCATTTTTTCAAAACCATCTGTAACATCAATCCATTTTGGATTTGGAGAATCTGGCAAAATGTAAGAAAGTCCAAAAATTGGATGAGCCATAAAAACAACTGTTTGATTTTCTAAAGTTGCAACGGCAACCGCTTTATTTCCAGCGGTACTTTTACTCATTGAACCAAGATTTTCCCATTTTAAACCGCCATCACGACTAAAATAAACATTATCTTTTGTGGCTGTTACAAGTTGCAAATTATTTTGAGGATTTGCACAAATATCTTGAATTTCTTGAATTTGTTTTACTAAAACTTTTTCGCCATTTTGATATTTTTTTACTGTTAAAAAAGGCAAACCATTATCTCTTTCTTCAAAATTAATTAAATCGGTTGTAAAAAAAATTCCTTTTGAAGTTTTTATCATCCAAGTTGGTCTATAAATTCCTTCAGAATTTGGAATATTTATAAGTAAAAGTTGTTCTACTCGACCTTCTTGCCACAAAGGAACTGGAACATTTTTATTAGTCAGTTTAAAAAGTCCATCATCAGAACCAATCAAAATATTCTTTGTGATAATTGCAGAATTAGAATCTATTTCTGTTTTAGAAGAAATATAATCTGGAATTTGATACAAAGGTTTGATTTCTTGAGCATAAACTAAATTAGATTGAAACAATAGTGAAAATAAAAAGAGTACAATAGTCATACTAATAGTATCGGCATAAAAAAAACAAACGTTTAGAAAAAGAAGACTGAGATTTCTATCAATCTTCCTTTTCTGTTTAGTTTTATGATTAGAAAATATTTGTTCTTAATCCGATTGCAAATTGTGGAATAAGATTTTGAATTTCTGTTTCTCCGTTTGTAGCAACATCGGTTGGAATAAACCAAAGTGAAAATTCTGTATAAAGTGCAAAAGAACTGAACATTTTTGCATTTTTAAGTTTTACTTTTGGAAATTCTAGTTGTCCAAGTAAAGCACTTAACGCTTGAGTTTTTCCAGAAGAAGTTTTATCAAACCAAGAGAATTGTGCACCAATTGCAAAAGATGCATACAACCATTCCCAATCTCTTCCAAAGAAATAACTAAATGGAATTGATGCTACATTTGCAAGAATTTTTAATCCTAAAACGTGAGAACCGCCGTAACGCATTGTAGCAGAATCTTGTCCTAACATTTTAGAAATAGCATTTCGTTGTTCTTGAGTGAATTGTCCAAATTGACCTTGAAGTTTTACGTTATCATCAAAGAATGTAAGACCCGCTCCAATATCAAATAAAGTTGCTCCCCAGAAATGTAAATCTAAATACAATCCTTGAATAAAACTTGGAACTTCATAAGAAGATTTATCGCCTTGTCTTAAAGTGATTGTTACATTTTCCAATTGTACATCATCGTGAGAAAGTCCTTGAACATCTAAAGTTTGATTGTATTTTCCTCCAGCGACAGGTGCAATTAATTTTATAGAAGGTTTTGTATTATCAACTTGAATAATAATTCTGTTGATTGCAGTTTCTCCATTTTGCATTGTCGCTCTTAGTAATAAGAAATGATAACCTTCGGCAATATCTTCATTTTCAACACGATATTTCCATTTTGTAGAAGTTGATAATTCTGTAAAAGTTTTTCCGTTATCTAAACTTAGTTCTACTTTTTTTAGTTTTTTTGCAGCGAGAGCTTCTTTTAACTCTGAAGGAGCATCTTTTTCTTTTGCAGCAGCAATTTCTTCTTCATCAAAAGCATAACCCGCACGACCTGTTATAAAAGGACGATTTGTTGCAAAATCTCCGTAAGTAAAATTATCAATTGTAATCCAAGGTCCAACAGGATTATAAGTTAAAGTTTGTTCTCGCGAATGAACAATTTGTCCATTTTCTAAAGTTGCATCTACACGATAAGTGTGTTCTCCTTTAGAAATATTATAACTTGTAGTTCCATCTTCATTTGTAATAACAGGTCCCATATCAAATTTGAAAAATTCTGTATTTGTAGGAACAGTTGATGAAACTAATTTTCCATCAACATAAAGTGTTAATTGAGAAATTTTATATTCTGCTTCTGTTTGTCCGTAAATTGCAAAAAGTCCTTGTTTATGTTCTCCATTTAAAGGATAAAGTAAATCGATATTTGCTGCATCTTTTGATTTATCAAGATGAATATTTCTACTTATATTTGTAACATTTCCAGCTTTATCTTTTCCGGTTAGTTCAATATTGTAAAATCCATCTGGTAAATTTGACATATCAATTGACTCTGCAATAATTCTATCAATTTTGATATTTTTTCTTGTAGAAGAATTTGGCTTTTCAAGATTTCTAATTGTTACATAAAGTTCACTAACTTCAACATTATCATAAGTATAACCAGAAAGAAATAAAGTTCCTGTTGTTGAAGAATCATCCAAAGGAAGTTCAAGCGTCATATAAGGTGCATCATTATCAATATTAATCAAACTTGAATATAAACCTTGAATTCCATAATTATCAGTAACTTTTAAGAACACAACTTGAGTTCCACCAGGAATTGCACGGGAATCTACAGTGTAAGACCATCTTTCTGTTCCAACCGCATCGTTGTAAGTATTTCCATTATCTAAAGAAACTTGTACTTTTTTAATTCCGTTTTTATCGCTTGCAACTCCAGAAATTGTTACGAGTTTTTTTACAGAAGTATCGATTGTTGGTTTTTCTACAGCACCTTTTGGTTCTTCAAGAGAAATTCTAAATGTTCGTTTTGTTTCTTCACCTTTTACGCCATTTAAATCTACAGCATAAACTGTAACAGTGTGTTCATTATCTGTCATTGTAGAAAGTGGAACTTCTATGGCAAAACTTGTTCCTTTTTCTGGTAACTGATGATATTCTCCATTATCAATCTTGTAGAAAATTGTAGATTCACCATCATCATCATAAACTACGCCAGAAATTGTAAAATCGCGAGTAATAACTTGCATATCTTCTGGAACATGAATTTCTGTACGTGGCAAATCTGAAGCATTATCAATTTTGAAATCCCAATTACTAATTCTTGTAGAATTTCCAGCATCATCCATAAAAATAAATGAAATTGGTTTATCTAAAGGAATTTCATCGGTTCCAATAAAAGTTGAAATTAAAGGTGAAATTTGAAGAGGAAGTCTTGATTTTCCGTTTACATATTCAGCACTCGACAAAAGACTTTCATCTTTTACATTAAAAACAAGTAAATTCTTTCCATTAATAATATCTTCAGAAAGTGGCTGAATAACTTCTACTGTTGGTGGAGTTGTATCTTTATAACAAGAAGTTAGAATTTGGGTAGAATGACCTGCGTTATCAATTGCACGAATATTTATTCTAAATAAACCATCTTCAAAATTCTTAATATCTAAAGTTTCGTTAAAAGTAACTCCAATATTTCCTTGAGAAGTTCTTATAGAAAATTCTTTCCAACTCATTCCTGCATCAAGAGAATATTCTACAGTACGAATTCCGAGTGAATGTTGAGCAGTTCCAGAAAGTGTAACTGTATTTTTTATCCACTGTAAAGCTTCAGGAGTTTGGAGATTTAACACAGGATTTGTAGAATTTGAAATAAAATTCAATTTTTCGCTAGTATGAACATCACCAAGTCCATCTGTAATTTTAAGATAAACATTTTTATAATATCCATCTTTTTTGCCAGACAAAGTGATTAATTTTCCCTCAGTAGAAATTTCTAATCCATCTGAATTTGAAACTAATTCTACATTTAATGGTGATGGATAATTTGCATAATAATAAAATTGTGAACCATTACTTAAAATATAACTTTCATTTTTAGAGTCAAATTTTGTAGATGTTGATGGAAAAGCATAAATTTTTTCTGCATCATCAATTAACGCTTTGTCGTTTTCGCGAATTACGGTGATTGAACCTTTTACAATTTGTTCTAAAGAACCCGCTTTTACTTTTGCAGAAATTTTATTTACGCGTGAAGGAAGATTTGCAAGCGGAATTGTCGCAATCCATCTAGTTTCTCCTTCAGCTGGTTTTACAAGTTTTGCCGAACCTGATTGTTTATTATCTCCACCGCTAACATCATCTCCAGAAATTTCATAAGAAACAGAAGTTACTGGAACACTTGAATCAATATATAAAGTTAAAGTTTTTCCAATTTTATCACCATAAGCAAGATTGATTGGCATTCCACTGATGTATTCTTTATCATCAACTAAAGCAAAATTCGCTGATAAAGTTGGAGTTTTATTTGCATTATATTTTCCCACAACAGATTTTCCATCTGAAGAAGTTGTTGTAAAACTTAAACTATTTGAACCTTCATTCATATCAATTCTTGAAAATTGTTCAAAACATTGCTCCAATTCACCTTGATAAATTGCAACTGCATAAACATCAACGCCATCTAAAAAGACAACTGCAGGTGATTTTGGACTAGGCATTTTTCCATTTATCGCTTGAATTTCAGGAATGAGTGATAAAGGAATTCCTTTTGCAACAGTATTTCCACCCAAACTTTCAGAAACAACTTCTACAACATAAAATCCTTCAGAAAGAACATCCATAATAGGAATTTCAAAATCAAAATTACCATTTTTTTGAGTTGGAACAGTTTGATATTCTGTTGGAGTTCCAAGTTTTACTGTAGAAATAATTCCATTTTTCAATTCTGCCAAAATTGGAAAAATTCTATATTTTGTAGTTCCAATTCCAGTTTCGCAAGTTACATTTCCAGAAATTATAATAGATTCTTCGTTTAGAATATTTATTGCATTTTGTCCGAATTCATTATTAATTTTTAATTTTGGAAAAGCAGAATCATTTTTAAAACGAATTGGTTTTGAACGAAGAATTTTTCCTTTATCAGTTGTAACACGAATCACAACTTGTTCAGAAGTTCCAATTGCATTTTTCGCAACAAGTTGAATTTGATTTCCAACTAATTTTGCAGTTGCAAACGGAGTTGATGGTTCCAAACTTACACTGATTGCATTTCCTCCCAAAACATAAGCACTTGCAGGAAATTCAAAATTATTGATTACAATTCCTTCTTCAGAAAAACGACTATCATCTAATACAATTTGAGACTCATCAGATTTTACAAGCGAAGTATTTGTAACATACAAAATTGCATTATATTCTGAAATTCTGTCAAAAGAATCTGTTGCAGTGATTTTATATTGTAAAACGCCTTTTTGAGAATCTGGTAAAATAGGAAAAGAAACTGTATAAGAATTTGCATTTTTTGTTTCATAATCTTGTTCTAAAATTCCATCTTTTCCCCAAGAAATTGTACTATGAACAGATTTTATTCCAATTGGAGAAATTACATCTACAGAAAAAATTGAATTACTTTCTGGATGAACTTCCATTCCATTTACAAAATCAGTTTTTCCAATTTTTGCAGATTTAAATTCAGGAGCAAATCCTTTAGATTCAATTTCTGTAAGAGAAAGATTGCTTTCAATTCCATTTATATCAGTCGCAACAATTTTTATAGAATGTTTTCCAAGAGAAAGTTGATTTTCTTCGCAAATTTTTGCAAAATAAGCACCTTTTGTTTCTATAATAATTGGTTCTTGATTATCTAATTGAATTTTTACAAATTGAACGCCATCATCATCTTTTACAAGACCGCGAACATAAACTGCATCATTTTGATTATAAATTTGATTTGCAACAGGTTCGACAGCATTTATTACAGGTTTATCTAATTCTTGGTCAAAAATGATTGTTTTAGAAACTTCAACAACATTATTTGCTCTATCAACTGCACGAATTGTAAATTTTCCAGATTTTTCTTTTGTTTTTGTAGAATCAAGATTTACACACCAATAAGGATTTCCTGGAACAAGTTCTATAATTCCAGATTGATTTTCATAAGTCCAAGAAAGTTCTGTAACGCCAATTGTATCTTTTGCATAACCCGCAACTGAAAATTTACCATTTAGTTTTTCATCGGATTTTGGAGAAACAATTACAACATCCGGTTTTGTATTATCAATAAAATATAAGAATGAATAAAGTCCAACAGAACCCGCTTTATCGGTTGCTCTAAACCATAAAATTGCAGGACCATCTTCAAATTTTTTTGTATCAACAGAAATTGAAAATTCACTTTCTTGTTTTTTTGTATTGATTTTTACAGGTTTAAAATATTTTCCACCATCAACAGAATATTCTAAGGAACTAATTCCATTTCCGTCAGAAACAATTCCATCAAATCTAACATTTCCGGCAACTAAAAGTCCCATTTCTTTATCTGTAATTTGTGTTAGAGGTTGATTTCTGTCCAATTGCCAAGTAAGACTCACTGGATTCCCTGCAAGTCCGTTTATATCATAACCAATTACTTTTATTGTGTGTGGTCCTTCTTCCAAATTCAACGTATTTAAATAATAAGACCAAAATTCTTTTCCTTCTGCACGAATTGGATTTTCTTCATCTCCATCAAGAATAAGTTCTACATACTCAACTCCATCATCATCAATACAAGTTCCAACAATATTTAAATTACTAACAACTCGCATATCTGGATAAGGATTTGTAATTCCGCAAACTGGTAAATCAGATTTTGGGTCATAATAAATATTAAAAGGTCCTTCAACCATCACATTTCCACCCAAATCTTTTGCTGTAATCATAATATTATATTTTCCAGTTTTTTTATTCTCTAAATCAAAATTTTCTTGCCAACTGTTAAGATTTTGTGCTTCTTTGTCTTCAATTTTATCTTTTCTACTTGCAAAAACAAAAAAAGAAAGTAACAATTGAATAGAGAAAAGAAAAATAAACTTTTTTACGAAATTATTCATAAACTTATCCTTAATTTAAATAAATTTTCAGTAATTAATTTATCGACAAAAAATACAACTTTAATAAGTTTCTATTTTTTTTGATAAAGGTTATCAAGGAGAACAACAAATGATAAATAAAAATACTTTAGATAATATTAATATTTTACAGCAGATTATTGAGCAAAGCAAAAATATTGTTTTTTTTGGCGGAGCGGGAGTTTCTACGGAATCTGGAATTCCTGATTTTCGCAGCACTGATGGTTTATACAATCAAGAATGGAATTTTTCTCCAGAAACGATTATTTCTGCATCATTTTTTCAAACAAATCCAAAAGAATTTTATAGATTTTACAGAGCAAAACTTCTTCCAAAAGGAATAAATCCAAATTCTGCCCATTATAAACTTGCAGAATTAGAAAAATCTGGAAAATTAAAAGCAATAATCACTCAAAATATAGATGGATTACATCAAAAAGCGGGAAGCAAAAATGTTTACGAACTTCATGGAAGTACTTTAAGAAATTATTGTATGAATTGTCATAAATTTTATGATGAAAATTTTATTGCAAAAAGTGAAAATTCTCCAGATAAATTACCTCATTGTGAAAAATGTGGCGGACTTGTAAAACCTGATGTTGTTTTATATGAAGAAAATTTAAACCAAAATCTTATTGATAAATCAATTCAAGCAATTTCTCTTTGCGACACATTGATTATTGGAGGAACCTCTTTATCAGTTTATCCAGCAGCTGGACTTATTCGCTATTTTAGAGGAGAACATCTAGTTTTAATCAACAAATCTGAAACGCCACAAGATTCTTACGCAGAATTATGCATTCACGAACCAATAGGTCAAGTTTTATCTCAAATAAAAGTGAACTAAAAACTTATTGCTGTAGAAAAATCAAAAACTGGAATATACATTTTTTCTGTTTGATAAGAATTTTTTACAGGAATCACTCCAAAAGTAAAATATAGAAAAACTTTATTACTAGAATTTGCACTTGCTCCCATATTTGGCGTTAAACCTAGCATAAGATTCAAAAACGGATATCCAGAATAAATAAGTTCATCATTTTTTATCATAGAAATATAATTTTTCATTTTGAAAATTTTAAAATTATCAAAATAACAATTACTTTCATAATCAAATCCGCCATGATAATTTACAGAAAATCTAATTTCATTAAAATAAAGAAAATTTGAAATAAAAGGAAATGCCTTTTGAATTTCTTTTTGAAATAAAATAATTTCTACACCAAAACTTGCCATTGAATAAGTTGGAAAACTATCAAACATAGACGCTTTTTTTTCTGGAGAAGTAAATAAATTTGCAGAAACACTTATTGGCAGATTAAAAGTCATTCCTTGAACATTTTCGATTAAAATAATTTTTGGAATGAAAAAATTAAACGCAAAACCAATATCTAAAATATTAAAACATGCATTTTCAATATTTTTAGAAAATTCATAATATAAATAATTAAAAACAATTGCACTTGAAAAACCAAATTTTTCAAATTTTCCAGGACCAATTTTATGAACATTTGAAAATTGAATTTTAACAGAATCTGAATTATACAAATAATTTTTAGAATTTTCATCCAATCCGCTTTCAAAAAATCCATTGTCTAAAGCTCGACTAGTCTTTTCCGACTCATTCAAATTTGAACGACCATAATGTAAAAATCCTTCGCCACTTACAGAAAGTGATGAATAATCACCAACACGAAAACCACATCCAATCTGTGCAGAAGAATTTGTTTGTTTAAATCCTAATTTATCAAATTCAAAAGAAGTGTCAAATCCATAATTTAATAAAGAAGTTGAAGTTCCTGATAAATAATAAAGTCTTGCACCAAAAGAATTTGTTTGTAAACCATATCCTAAAGAAAATAAAATTGTTGAAGAATCCCAAGGATTTTTTGATAAAAATGTAAATCCTAAAGGCAAAGAATAATCACCAGAAAGATGTTCATAATCATAAGAATTTGATTCCATTATAGAAAAAGGCAAAAAAGTTCCCTTAAACAAATATTTTGAAAATTTATATGTTTCTGAAGGAAGTTTAAAATCATCATCTTGTGCTTCAAGTTTTTTTTCAAAATTTTCATCTAATTTGTTTATTGCAGGAAAAATATCATAATGAATTTCTTTTTCGTTTTTAGTAAAAATTCTGTTTTGATGATAAAAATTTCCAATATAAATAATTTTCCCAGCGTCTTTTACAGGATAAAAAATTCCTCCGCTAAGATTTTTATTCCATAAATGAAATTGATTTTTATTTAGTAAAAGTTTTCCAAGTTTTGGCATTTGAGATTCTGTTGTAAAACTAAATAAAAGTTCATCTTCAGAAAAACTAAGATTTTTTATCACCATTTTTTCAAAAGGAAGAATATAATTTGCTTCAATTTTTCCATTTAAATCTGCAATTTTTATTGACCATTCAAGTTTATTTTTATTGATAAAAGCAAATTTTCCATTTCCAATATCTGTAAAACATCTTGCAGAATTATTTTCCAAAAGCGGAATTGATGTTACAAAATTAATTCTTTTTATTTTATTTTTTTCAATTTCTATTTTTTGAATATAAATTTCTTTTTTTTGCGAATGAAATTTTAAACTTACAAGAAAATAATCATCTCCATTTTTTATGATAGAATTTTCTTTTAAACCGTTTTCAGAAAAATAAAAAATATCTTTTTGGACAGCATCATAAATTGCTGATTTTAATTTTACATTTGCATCGTTTATATTGTAATAAGTGAGTGCAACAAATCTTCCATCACTAGAAGAAACTGCGTTTTCAACATTTGCAAGAAGTAAGACTTTCTTTTGTTTTATTTTAGAAAAATTTTCGATTGGGGAAAAATACAAATTATCAGATTTTGCATCCAAATAATAAATGCCTTCTGAATTTTTAGAAAGAGATTGATAAAGTGAACCTGCGTTATTTTTTGCAGAATATTTATTTTTATTTGGTTTAAAAAAATCTTGAACGATATTTTCTTCAACTGGATTTTTGCAAACTTCAGGAATTTCATAATCATTATAAAATTTTTTCCAAGCATCATCTAAATTTATTCCATAAATTTTTTTAAACGCTGAATTTATAAAAATTGTACTTGGATTTACAAGACTAAACCACATTTGTGCATATTTTTTCATTCCATAATTTTTTTGCAACCAAGAATTAAATGCTCCATTAAAATAATAATAATCACCATTCGGATAAATATCTCTTGCACCTTGAACATCTGAATATGAAGGAAAAATTTCTTCAATTTTTGCTTGTTTAACTAAATGTTTTGCATATTCATTATTAAGACGGCCTTCTCCGTTTGCACTTTCACTTGTAAGAGTTGCACCTTCCGCCCAACCAGAAGTTGTTAAAATCCCTTGCAAAGAAATTCCATCACCAAAAATATTGCCTACAACTTTCCAAAATTTATTTTTCATATTGTAAGTAAAAGCATGAGTTACTTCGTGTCTAAAAGTAGAAAGTAAATCCTCAGAAAAAACTTCTAAACTTTCAGAACTAGCGGTATCATATAGAACAATATGATTGTAATATCCGTTTGACCAATAAGCATTAAAACTTTCTACATTTGGAGTTAAAATAATTGGCATTTTTACTGAAGGTTCTAATCCGTATGATGATGCAACTTCTTCGTAAATTGAATCTGCATTTTTATAAAGTAATTTTGCACTATCTTCAGAATCTTCTGGATAAATTATATCAAACCATTTAGTTTGCACAGTTTTTAAAGGTGAAGAATTCCAAAGAATTCCTTGTTGAGAAAAACAAAAAATTGAAATAAAAGCAAAAAAAATGAAGAAGAAAGATTTTTTCATACAACGTGATTATCAATCTTAAATTCAATTTTTTCAAGCAAAAAAAAGAATTTTTATTCTTTACAAATAAATTTTATTTTACAAAGAATGATTATTGATGTATTATTCTCAAAGATGAAAAATGAATTTCAAAAAAAATTAAATGATGATGAAAATATCATTTCTGATGCCGTAAAACTACAAATGCCAATCATCATTACAAGTTATACACTTCCTCGCAATATGGAACTTTATATTCGCGAAGTTACAAATCAATTTTTGAAGGAATGTAGACAAGAACATCTTTTTGAATATTTAAATTTTTGTTTAACAGAACTTTTAACAAATGCAAAAAAAGCAAATACAAAACGAATTTATTTTTCAGAAAAAAAATTAGATATAAACAATCCTGAAGATTACAAAGTAGGGATGAAAGATTTTAAAGAAGAAACACTTACAAACATCAATTATTATTTAGAACTTCAAAAAAAAGCAGGACTTTACATAAAACTTCAACTTCAACTAAAAGCAGACAAAATTCATATAGAAATTAGAAATAATTCAATTTTAACAAAAGCTGAAGAAGAAAAAATTCAAGAAAAATTAAATAGCGTTCAAAAATACACAAGTTTGGAAGAAGCCTTTGCAAATGCGTTGGATCAATCAGAAGGTGCTGGACTTGGAATTATCATCATTGTTTTGATGTTGCAAAAAGTTGGGCTCACAAAAGATAATTATCAAGTTTTTGTAAAAGATAATGAAACCATTACAAGATTAGTTCTTCCTTGTAACGAAAAAATTTTTGGTGGAACAGATATGCTTTCTTATCAATTTGTAAGATTGCAAGAAACAATTCCTTGTTTAAAAGAAAAAATTGATGAAATTCAAAATTATTTTTCAATCAACTCTTTGAAAAAAAATGATATTAATAGAAGAGAATTGTTAAATATAATTGCCGTAGATCCAACTTTATCAATGTTGCTTTTAAAATCTGCAATAGAAAAAAAATCTTCAGAATTAAATCTTATTAAAGTTTTTGAAACTTTTTCAAATGAAGAACTAAAAAAAATCTATTCAAAAGAAAATCCAGAAATTCATATTGTAGAATTAAATTCTGATGTAAAAGAATATTTTATTCATGCAAGAAAAGTTGCTTTTTTTGTTTACAATCTTGCAGAAAATTTTAGAGAACACCTTTTGCTTTCTCCAGAAGAATTATATTCGCTAGGATTACTAAATTCTTTTGGAATGATAATTTTAAAAACCGCAAACGAAGAGCAAAAACAATATGTAAAAGATTTACTAGAAAATTATGATGTTGCAGATAAAATTCGAGATGTTTTTTATTCTGGAATAGAAGCTTCATTTTTGGGAATGATTTATTCTAAAAAAATTGGTTTGCCAGAAGTTGTAACACAAACTGTAGGTTATTGGAATGATTTTGAAGAATCTAACAAGAAATATTTTTCTGTGATAAAATTTGTATATCTTGCGGAAGTTCTTCAATATTATAAAGAAAAGAAATTATTTTATTTCCAAATTGATAAAGACATTTTAAAAGAATTTAATATCAATTCTGAAAAACATCTTAAATTTATTCTAGAACAATTTGATAAAGAGCCTACCCCCCCAACCTATTGAATTAAAACCTTTTAATTTTGATTTTTACTGTGCTAGATAATTTTTTTTCCATTCTGTAGGAGAAAGACCTGTTTCTTTTTTAAAGGTTTTCATAAAATATTTTACATCACCAAATCCAGACTTTTCTGCGATTTCATAAACTTTGTAACAATCTTTTAGCAATAAACTACAAGCCTTATCTATTCTCTTTTTTCGTAAATAATCGTTAAAAGACATTCCTGTATGTTCTTTAAATTTTTCGGAAAACCAAGTGTAATTTACAGAAACATAATTTGCAACCATTGCCATATTTATATCTTTTGTAAAATTTTCTTTGATATATTCTAACGCTTCATTAATAAACGGATATTTCAAAGATTTTTTTTGTATAACTTTATTCAGATAAATTAAATAATCTGAAATACACGTTTTCCAATCATCTAAAACATTCAGTTGCCAAATATTTTTTATCATAATTGCTTTAAGGCATAAATACAAATCATTATCACTATAAGCAGGAAATCTTGTAAAAAGATTTGCCATTAATTTGTTATAAACATAATATAAAGCAGAGGCAGAATATTCTTTATTTTTGTTATCAAAATTCAATAATTTATTTAACAAATCTTGAATCTCTTTTACTTCGGAAATGTTGATTTTTGCTATAAGTTTTTCATAAATAAAATCAATTTCTGAATAATTTGGTTCTTTTTCAAGTTTTGAATAATAATATAATCCAGTTTTTTTACAAGCATTTTCACCAGAAAAATATGATTGCAACATTGCTTCAAAAGCTTGTTTTTTGTAAGTTCGTAAAGATGAAATATTACTAGAAGCATTACTTATACCAACAACATATTGTTTTAAAGATAAATCATTTTCTATTAAAGAACAGGATTCTTTTGGAATAACTGCAATTTCAAGTTCTTTTTTACTTTCCAATAAATAATAATCAACTGAATTCAAAACTTGCTGAAAAATATTTTTTGCCTGAGAACCGTTTACTGCAACACAATAATAACCATTTTCAAAATTATATTCAGAAATTTTTGTATCACTATCTACACGATTTTCATCAATGATATTTTTTAGAGTTTCTTCGTCCATTTTGTGTTCGTTCTCTCTAAAAGATTCAATTGCTTGTTGAACTACCGAGATTAATTCTTTTTTATCTAAAGGTTTTAAAATGTAAGAAATTGCTCCAAACTGAATTGCTGCTTTTGCAAAAACAAAATCATCATAACCACTAGAAATAATGATTACAGGTTTGTTTTCCATTTTGGAAATATTTTTCATAAGTTCTACGCCATCCATAATTGGCATACTAATATCTGTAATCAAAATATTTGGATGTTCTTTCTTGCATAATTCTAGAGCTTCTTTTCCATTTTTTGCTTCTATTATTTCAAGAGGAATTTTCAATGAGTCGCGGAGGATTTTTGCCATTCCGGACCGAATTAATTTTTCATCATCAGCTATAAGAATACTTATCATTTGTCTATCATCTTTAGAGGAAAAGGAACACTAATTATTGTCCCTTCACCAAGTTTTGAATCTATTCTAAGTTTATAATCATTTCCATAGAAAACCGTTAATCTTTGTTGAATATTTTTAAGCCCAATGCTTCCTTGTGTATCTTTTTCATAAGTTGAATTTGCAAGATAATCTTTTATACTTTGAACTTTTTCTTCACTCATTCCTTCGCCAAAATCTTGAACACTTAAAATAACATTTGAATCATTTTCTGAAACTTGTGCTGAAACACGCAAAACTGCATCACTTTGAGTTTTTTCTATTGCGTGTACAAATGCATTTTCAATAAGAGGTTGTAATGTCATTTTTGGAATTTCAACATCCAAATATTTGTCTGGAATTTCCACTTGAAGTGAAATTTTATAATCATTTATAACATTCAAAATGTATACATAAGAACGAATATAGTCTATTTCCTGTTTTAGCGAAACTCTGTGAATTTTCCACCGCAAACAATAATGCATCATTTTTCCGAGCACTTGTAAACTTTCTGAAATATCATCTTGGTCTGCCAAAACTGCCTGCATTCTAATTGTTTCTAAAACATTGTATAAAAAATGTGCGTTTATCTGATTTTGCATTGCTTTCATTTCTGTTTCTGCAATAAGTTTCTGTTCCATTTTGATTTGTTCAATTTGGCTAGAAAGTTGCTTTGTCATAGAATTAAAAACCTGTTGAGTTTCTACAACTTCGTCCATTCCAGAAACGGGAATCTGCACAGAAAGTTCACCATCTTTTACTTTTTTCATTCCATCCATTACAGAATAAATTCCAGATAAAAGACGATTTGAAGCATATTTTACGATTAAATGTAACGCTACAACTAAAACAATTAACATTAATAAAAAACTGATTATATATATGGCAAAATTTTTTATAATTTTTTCATTTGTATTTTTAGTGATGAGATACAATTCCATTTCTGGAATATAACTCCAAGAAATAATTTCGTAGGAAGGTCGTAACATAATACTTCCGATAAACCGCCCCCCCTCCGTTATATTTTTAATCATTTTAAGTTCTTTTTTAGTGAAGTGATTTTTATTATTTTCTGCATCACTTTCATAAATATTAAAATTTTGTGTATTTTTAACTTTTTGAAAAATATATTGCTTTATGTGAGGATTTTGATTTTTATAAACTGTAGGAAAAAAATCTTCCATTTTTGTGGAAACTTGAAAATATCCAACTAATCTATGATTTTTTATGATTTCACGAGTAAGACAAACTGACTCTTTTTTTAGACTATTTAGATTTCCCAAATAATCGGCTTTATAATTTAGAGTCCATTTTTGTGGAATTGAATTTAAACGCGATGAATGTAAAACTACAGGCCACCGTTCTGGAACCTTAGAATTATTTGTAAAAATGCGGATGGCATAAATATCTAGCGTTATAACTTGAAGATGTTCGAATAATGTCGTTTTTTCGCTTAAAAGTTTAATCATTTCATCTTCATTATGGCTATTTGGATTGTTCAAAAAAAGATTAAATTCATCATCGCTAAGAATGATTGATTCTATAGAATTAAATTCTTTTAAAATTCTGTAAACATTTTGAGTATCAAGAGAAATATCTGCAATTGCATTTTCTTCAAGTTTTTGACTTTCTTTTCGTAAACTAAAAAATAAAATTCCTATAATTAACAGGGCAAGAGGAATGATTATAATCGAAGTGTAAACTAATACTATTCGCTTTGAAAATGTCATTTTCTTTCTTTTATTTTAATTTCCAAAAGAAGATTTGTCAAAAAAACTTCTTTTATGTGTATATTTTATAAAATCAAACTTTGATGGAATATCAAAATTATGTACTATTTACAAAAAGGGTGTCAAAAAAATGACACCCTCAAAGTCAAAAAGAATTTAATGTATACTTAAAAAGTTACATTCCAAGTTTTTTCTTATTGATGTTCATAAGTTTTGTTTGAGCTTCAATTACAGAATCATAACCATGTGATTTTTTGTAAGCATTGAAATCAGCAACAATCTTATCGAATTCTGCATCACTTTCTGCACGAATCAACTGTGGTAAAACTTTTCCCCATTGACGTTGAATTTCTTCTGCTGCGAGAGCTTCATCTGAACCAACTGGAAGAGTTAATCCATCATATGCTGCAAAAGAAGTTACGTATGGACGAGTCCAAAGCTGTGGCTGTTCCAAAGAAGGAGCATATTCTGCACCAAATTGTCCTTGCCAAGCTGTATCCATCAACATCCAATATGTGTATTGAACACCAATTTCATTTTCTTGTCTGTTTTTATCTGTTGAATCAATTTCACGAACTTCTGGAGTAAGAGTTGGAACACCATTTTCCATTGTGTAAGTATCGTTTAAGATACCGAAGTTTGTATCCATCTGACCTTCTTCAGAAATCAAATATGTAAGGAACTGAATTGCACGAGCTTTATTCTTACAATTTTTTGAAATCATAGTAATTGTCCATCCAGCAATTCCACCACCAGCAAGTGTATGATTATCACCTTTTGAATTTTTTGGACCTTCAACTGCAATATAGATTGAGTTAGGGTCTTTTGCATAAAGTGCATGTTGAGCAGCTTGCATATCCCAGTTTTGATAAAGCATACAGAAATAACGACCTTGAGCAGCTTTTTCTTCAATCTGTGAACGTTTATCTACGAACATATCTGTAGAAATCAATCCTTTTTCATGTGCTTTGCGGAAAGCTTTAAGCCAACGAAGATATTCTGGATTTTCTGTAAGACCAAGATCTGCATTTTGGAATTTTCCATCAATTTCTGCAGGAAGTGCTAAGAAATGTGCAAGATAACCTTGTAATTGTGAACATCCAACTTCTGAAAATTCGTTTGTTCCAAAAGGAATAAGAGGTTGTCCATCAACTGTTGGGAACATTTTTTTTGCTTTTTCGAGAGCAGCAACAAATCCTTCTGGAGTTGTCATATCTGGAGAACCAATTGCTTCGTATAAATCTTTACGAACAAGGAAAGTTTCATTTGAAGTAAGTTTTCCAGCATAATCTTTGTAAGCCTGTGGTGTGAAAGATGCATTTGGATAACCATAAACATGACCATCATCTTGGCGATACCAACCCATTTTATCATTATCTACAACCTTAAAGAAATATGGATCATAATCATTTGCAAGTGCATCAAGTGGTTCAACAAGTCCAGAATCAATCATCATAGGAACTTGTCCTTCATACCAACCGAGTGTAATGATATCTGGAAGAGCATCTCCCGCAATCATTGCATTTAATTTTTCTGCTTCGCTACCAGCTGGAACAATAAAGTTTACATTTACACCAGTTTTTTCTGTGATGTATTTAGAAACTTTTGAATCTCCCCAATGGCGTGCAAACCATGAAAAGTTGATGTACCAATCAAATGTAATTGGATCATCTTTATTCAAAGTCCATCCTGCCACTTTGTCGGAACCTTTTTTTGTTTTTCCTGAGGCATCCTTTTTACCTGAACAGCTCATAAACAATGTTGATATTGTCAACAAAGCACATAGTCCAAGGACAAATCCTTTTTTTGCTTTAATCATAATTTTCCTCCTATGTAATATGACTAAAAAACTAAAACCGATATTTTAACCTTTTATAGAACCAACCATAAATCCTTTTACAAAGTATTTTTGTAAGAAAGGATAAACACACATAATTGGGAATGTCGTAACAACCATTGTTGCAAGTCTAACAGAAGTTGAACTAACCTGCTGTGCTGTAAAGCCGGCTGGCATTGAAACTACAGATTTTGAAGCAGATGCACTTGCTACAATTCTATAAAGGTATGTTTGAATTGGCTGCAACGCAGCTTTATTAATATACATAACTCCCGTAAAATAATCGTTCCAATGTCCAACTCCATTAAAAAGTGCGATTGTTGCAACTACAGGCATTGAAAGTGGCAAAATAATTCGTGTAAAGATAGTCAAATCATTACAACCGTCAAGTTTTGCTGATTCTTCAAGTGCTGGCGACATTTCTCTGAAGTAAGTCATAAAGATAATCATGTTGTAGAAATTGAACAAACTTGGAAGAATGTAAACTAGGAAGTTATCATATAAACCTAATCTTTTTAGGATAATAAAAGTAGGAATTAAACCACCACTAAAGAACATTGTGATTGTTCCTAAAATCATATAAACCTTATTACCCATAATATGTTTTTTGGAAAAAGCATATCCAACCATTGCTGTAAAGAAAACACTTGTTATAGTTCCTATTACAGTTCTAAGAATTGTAACCAAAAAAGCACGCATAATTGTTGAATCTTGGAATACAGTTCTATAACTTTCAATGCTGAATTTTCTTGGGAACCAATAAATTCCGCCTCTCATAGCATCAGTTGAATCATTAAAAGAAATAACGACTGTATACCAAACTGGATATAAACAGATAAAACAAATAAGTATCATTATTAAAGTAAGTATAAAATCTCCAACTGTAGCTGCGTTTAATTTTCTTCTCATTAAAACCATTTTCATTTCCTCCTAGATTCAACCATTAGAATAACGAAGTATCATTTAGTTTCTTCGTAATCTGATTAGCAATAAATAACAAGATGAATGCAATTACCGATTTGAATAAACCAATGGCAGAAGCATAAGAATATCTCATACTCTTCATAGCAGTTGTATAAGTGTAAATATCAATTGTATTACTTCGTGGTGCATTTAAAGGATTATAAAGAACAAATATCTGATCAAAATTTGAACTCATCAAACCACCAACAGCAAGAATAAACATAATTGTTATTGTTGGTGCAATTGAAGGTAAAGTGATAGTCCAAATCTGCTTCCAACGACTTGCTCCATCTACACGAGCCGCTTCATACATTTCCTGGTCAATACTAGAAATTGCTGCCAGATAAATAATAGCTGACCAACCAAGTTCCTTCCATAAATCAGAACCAATAACAATTCCCCAGAAATACTTTGGATAAGCAAGATATGAAATTCCTTCTTTTATAATTCCGAATTTTTTAAGAAGTTCATTTATAAGACCAGTTTCTCCAAGCCAAGTTGTCAAAATACCACCAAGAACTACCCAAGAAAGAAAGTGAGGCATATAAGAAATTGTTTGAATAACTTTCTTAAATCTTGCATTACGAACTTCATTAAGCAATAAAGCAAAAATAATTGGTAATGGAAAGTTTATACACAATTTTATAATACTAATTCCAAGAGTGTTCGTCATAATATTAACGAACTCTTCATCTTTAAAGAAATTAAGGAAGTGTTGGAATCCACCGTGTGCAGCCCATTCAGATTTCAAAAATTCCATACTGAACAAAGATGTTGTAATTCTATAGTTCTTTTTAAATGCAATCAAAATACCGTACATTGGTGCATAATTAAAAATTATCATCCAAACAACACCTAAAATTGCCATAAATTGTAGATATTTTTCTTCTCTTAAACGAACTAAAAAAGGTTTCTTTTTAAGTTGAGTTGTAAGTTCAACAGATTTTTTATCTTTCACTTTGCTACTCCTTAGATTTCACGTATTTTTAGGGAAATCACCTGATATTCTAAAGTATAGTTTTGAATGATTGAGATTGAAAGAACCAAAAATTTCAGAAAAGTGTTTTTTTTTCGGTTTTTCATAAAAAAAAATTGACACTTGTTTATATATTGATTTATTTTATAATTACAACTTTATAGGAGCAATGAATGAAAAAAAACATCACAGGTTCTTTTGTTAAATTAAACAACAAAGACTTTTACAAAATTGAAAATTATGACCAAATGGAAAATTTCTTTATGACAATCACAAGTTCTTCTGATATATGGAACTTTTGCTGGTCACAAGGAGGAATTACTGCAGGACGAATAAACAGTAATTATGCAATTTTTCCATATTATACAGCAGATAAAGTAAGTGATGCTTCTTCTTATACCGGAAATTATACTAGCATTGCAGTACAAAAAGATGATGATAATATAGAATATTGGGAACCTTTCTCATTTTTTTATTTATCTCCATCACAAAAAAAACTTATAGAAAAAGACCTTATCCACAATATTTACAAAAATTTCAATGGAACAGAAGTTATATTTGAAGAAATTAACACAAAATTAAATCTTGCTTTTAGAACAGGATGGACTTCTAGCGAAAAATATGGTCTTGTTCGCACAAGTTATATCGAAAATCTTTCTGACAAAGAACAAAAAATTTCTATTTTAGACGGATGTCGCAACATTATGCCAGCTTGCACAACATCAACATTCCAAAATGATAATAGCGTTCTTTTAGATGCATATAAAAAAACTGATTTAGAAGAAAAATCAAATATTGCACTTTTTTCACTTTCTTCCGTAATTACAGATAAAGCAGAACCAAGCGAAGCTCTTTACGCAAATACTTGTTGGTTTTCAACAGAAGATAAAATCATTCTTGCTGTAGATGCACCTGTTCAGTTTATCGAAATGAACAAACTTGCTTCTTATGATGATTTTAAAACCGAAAACATCACAAAAGGAAAACGTTCTGCTTGTTATATTTGTAGAAATCTTACTCTCGGAGCAAAAAAATCAGAACTTTGGTATCAAATTTTTGACACTGCCCTTGCAATGCCTCAACTCGAAAAACTCAAAAATCAAATAAAAGATAGAAAATCTGCCGTAAAAGATTTGGAAAAAGATATTTGCTGTGCAGACGAAATTATGAGTGATTATATAAAATCTGCAGATGGACTTCAAAACACCGCAGATAAAATGGCTTGTCTTCATCATCAACAAAACGTAATGTTCAATATAATGCGTGGTGGAATTTTTGCTAACGAAGGAAAAATCAATCTAAAAGATTTTCTTTCATTCATCAATCAAAGAAATATTTCTATGGTGAAAAAAATTTCAGAATATCTAAAACCATTTATTTCTAAAGATTTAGTAAATTACGGTGATTTTGCGGAACTTGTTCAAAAAACTAATGAGGCTCAATTCACAAGACTTTTTTTGGAATATATGCCTTTAACTTTCTCTCGTCGACACGGAGATCCAAGCCGACCTTGGAATGTTTTTAACATCAAACTTAAAGACAGAGAAGGAAATCCTATCTTAAATTATGAAGGAAACTGGCGTGATATTTTTCAAAACTGGGAAGCATTGGTTTATTCTTATCCAGAATACATCAAAAATATGTGTGCAAAATTCCTAAATGCTATGACAATTGATGGATTTAATCCTTACAAAATTAATCGTCAGGGAATTGATTGGGAAATTCCAGACCCTGTAAATCCTTGGGCTCAAATTGGATATTGGGGCGACCATCAAGTAATTTATTTTGAAAAACTTTTAGAATTCTACGATAAAACAAATAGAAAAGAACTTCTTTCAAAAGTAAATGAAAAAATCTACACAAGTGCAAATGTTCCTTACAGATTAAAATCTTATGCTGAAATTGCAAAAAATCCTCGTGTTACAATTGATTTTGACCGCGAACTTAGCACAAAATTAAAATCATTAGAATTACAAAAAGGTTCGGATGCAAAACTAATTCAAGGCACAGATGAAAATCCTTATCTTGTAAGTTTTGCTACAAAAATCCTTCAAATTGTAATTTCAAAAAGTGCAAATTTTGTTCCTGCTGGTGGAATTTGGTTAAATACACAACGCCCCGAATGGAATGATGCAAATAACGCTTTGGCTGGTTACGGACTTTCTGTTGTTACATTATGTTATTTATATCGCTACATCACAAAACTTATAGACATTTTTGCAAATACAGAAATTAAAAATGTTTTAATTCCAAGTGCAGTAAAAAAATGTTTTTGCGATTTATCTTCTCTTTATTCTTCTACAGATATAAAAAAAGCAGCAGAAGATGATTCACAAAGAAAAAATTTTGTAGACAAAGCAGGATTAATTTTTGAAAAAGAACGCAATGAACTTTATAAAAACGGATATTGTGATGAAGAAGAAATGTCTTGTTCAGAAATTGCATCTGCACTTCAAATAATCAATCGACATTTGGAATATACAATCCGCTTAAACAAACGAGAAGATGGACTTTATCATTCTTACAACACATTAATGATTACAGAAAATGAAATGAAAATTGAATATCTTCAGGAAATGTTAGAAGGTCAAGTTGCAATTCTTTCATCTAATCTTTTGTCGCCAGAAGAATCTTTAGAAGTTTTAAAAGCTTTAAGAAACAGCAAAATGTACGAACCACATCAAAATTCTTATATGCTTTATCCAAACAAAGATTTACCTGCTTTTTATAATAAAAATTGTATCGACTCATCAGAAGTTGCAGAACTTTCTTCTTTAATTAAAAGAACTGGTAGTTTGTATTTAGAAAAAGATATAAATGGTAATTATCATTTTAATCCAGATTTTAGAAATGCAAACATTATGGAAAATTTTATTAATTCTCAAAAAGAAGATAAAATTCCAACAAATTCGGAAAAACAAAAACTTTTATCACTTTATGAGAAAAAATTCCATCATCAAGCATTTACAGGTCGTTCTGGAACATTTTATGCTTATGAAGGACTTGGAAGTATTTATTGGCATATGTGTTCTAAACTTTTACTTGCCGTTCAAGAAAATATTTTTAAATCTTATGAACAAAATAATGCAGATTTAGCTCTTAAACTTACAGATGCATATTACGATGTTCGTAAAGGACTTGGTTCAAACAAAACTCCTGAAGTTTATGGTGCATTCCCACAAGACCCATATTCTCATACTCCGTATTTACAAGGAGCAAAACAACCGGGAATGACAGGTCAAGTAAAAGAAGAAATTTTAACTCGTTGGGGAGAATTAGGAATTACAATTGAAGATGGAATTGCTTCATTTAATCCTATTTTCCTTCAAAAATCAGAAATTAAAGATGATAATACTTTAAGTTTTACTTGGTGTGGAGTTTTAATCACTTATAAATTTACAAAAGGAGTAGAAAATTACATTTCTGTTGGTGTATGCAAACGAAAAGGAACATCACTCACAGAATCTGAAACAAAATCTTTATTCCTCCGTCAAGGAAAAATTTCTGAAATTGAAGTTGAATTTGGTTCAGCTTTTGGTATTTAAAATAATAAAAATTGTATTCTAAAGAAAAATAAAACATTCTCAGAATACAATTTTTCTCAAGTTTTCAGATATTCTAAGAACAAAAATTTTTATTTTTAAGAAGGAAATTATGATTGAAATTTACGAAACTTCAAAAGACACAAAACGTAGATTCACAAAATTAGAACCTCAAGAAAGACTTTCTCAAAATTTTCACGGATATTCAGGGACAGTCGTAATTGATAAAAACAAACAATTTCAAACTTTCAAAGGATTTGGAGGAGCTCTTACAGAATCTGTTGGATATGTACTTTCCACTTTACCAGAAGAACTTCAACAATCAATTTTAGAAAGTTATTTTGATGAAAAAAATGGACTTGGTTACACTTTTGCACGAACTCATATGAATTCTTGCGATTTTTCTTTAGGAAATTGGTCATGCGTTGAACAAAAAGATGAAACGTTGCAATCATTTTCTATGGAAAGAACAAACAAATATATCACACCAACAATTTTAGCTGCAAAAAAACTAACCGATGGAAAATTAAATTTGTTAATTTCACCTTGGTCTGCTCCAGCTTGGATGAAAACAAATGGTGATATGAATCACGGTGGACATGTAAAAAAGGAATATCTAGGAATTTGGGCAAATTTTTACGTTAAATTTTTGCAAGAATTAAAAAAAATGGATATTGAAGTTAAATATTTTTCTATTCAAAATGAACCTTGTGCTGTACAAACTTGGGATTCGTGCGAATATTCTGCAACAGAAGAAGGTGAATTTGCCGTAAAATATTTAAAACCTGCATTAGATAAAGCAGGATTTTCAAACGTTAAGATTTTAATTTGGGACCACAACCGAGATGCATTAAAAGAGCGAGTTGATGAATCAATGTCTGTTCCAGGAGCAAAAGACGCAATTTCTGGAATTGCATATCATTGGTATCAAGGAGATCAATTTGACCAAGTAAAATATGTTTCTGAAAATTATCCCGACAAAGATTTAATTTTTACAGAAGGTTGTGTAGAAGGCGGAGCAAGAAATGGTGCTTGGTTTACAGGAGAACGTTACGCTCATAACATCATAAACGATTTAAACAATGGTTGTAATGCTTGGATTGATTGGAATATTCTTTTGGATATGAAAGGTGGTCCTAATCATGTTGGAAATTATTGTGATGCTCCAGTTCTTGCCGACGCTGAAGCAAAAAAAGTTTACTATCAGAGCAGTTTTTATTACATCGGGCATTTTAGTAAATTCATAAAACCTGGTGCAATCAGACTTTCTTGCACACATGATAACGGATGGATTCCAGCTTCAATTTCTGGTCGTGGTGAAAATTTACTAGAAAGTGTCGCTTTTAAAAATCCCGATGGAACAATTGCTTTTGTCATCACAAACCGAACAGAAGCAGATTTAAATTTCCACTTTAAATTTGCTGATGAAGAAAAAGCAACTATTTATTGCATTCCACCTCGTTCCATCCAAACTTATTTATTTTCATAATTGTAATTTACACCTTTATCAGGCTTGATTGTTTTTTTAGGGCGATTTTTTAATAACATTCAACTTGATAAAGGTTCTTTTTTACAACTAAAATCTATCAAACCATAAAATATAAAAAATTACAACTAGCAAAAAAAATTAAAGAGATTCAATCCACTTTTGCATTAAAATTCCAAAAGCAACTCCAACATTCAAAGAAGCTTTTAAACCTTTCATCGGAATAGAAACTCTTCCATAGGTTGCACGGTCTAACGCTTGTGGACTAACTCCAAGTTCTTCCGAACCAATAATGCAAATGCCTTTTTTTGGAAAAACAAAATCATTTATATCAGTTCCGCCAGTTTCAAGAGCAAACACAGGAACATCACTTGGCAATTCTTCCAAAGAACAACGTGTATATCCTAAAGTTTCAATGCATCCCATTCCGCTACGAATTGCTCTTTGCTGATTTGGGTCTGTACAAAAAGGTGAAATATAAACTTTTTCTGCACCCATCGCTTCTGAAGTTCTAAAAATAGAACCTAAATTAAATGGAGAACGAATATCTTCTGCATAAACACAAATTCCTGGAAAAAAATCTCTTTTACGAACAAGTCCATTTTCATCAAGCGGATTAGAATGAGGAGCAATTACTAAATCCCATTCGGCAGGAAAAGTTCCGATTATTGATAAAAGAATATTTCTTGCAACATTACAAAGTCTAAGTTCATCAAAAGGATTCGCTTTCAACAAATCTTCAATCTGTTTTTTTTGTTCTAAATTCAGTTTTGGGTCTTTTAAAAGAACTTTTGTAATTTGTTTTGTATATTCTTCTCTTGGAAGTTCTTTAAAAGCATATTCAGTTCCTTTTTCCGCAATTCCTAAAATATCACGCTCAAGAGCACCAAAAGTTAAAGCGAGTTTTCTGCGTTTTTGTCCGCCTTCCAAATGAAAAAGATTTCCTGGTTCAATCATAATAATTCCAATCTAATACGCTTTTTTTATAAAATCAAACAAATCATCACCAGTCATACTTCTAGGAAAACTGTAAACTAAATCAGTTTGATTAATATCTTCTATCGCGAGCGAAAGTTGTTCAATTGTTAGTTTTAAATCTTTTAGTCGCGTTGGAAGATTTGCCATCGCAATTTTTTGACGAACATATTCAATTAAAGACTCAACAGCTTCGCTTTCAGAAGCCTCTTCCGAACAAGTTTTTAAAATTCGAGCGACTTTTTCCAAAGTAGACGCCTTATACTTTGCAGTATCTTCTAACATAAACGGCAAAAGAATTGAAGAAATAAGAGATTTATTAATTCTATATCGCGAATAAATCGACAAAGAAAGCAAAGAATCCATTCCAAGCGATGATGAAGAATCTGCCAAAGAAATCATTGTTCCAGCTTGAGCCAAAAGAACTTCTTCTGGAGTTGTAATTTCTATAGAAGGAGAACCGTCCAACGCATAAGAAAGAATTTGCAATCCTTTTTCTACAAACGTATCGCTAAAAAAATTTGCTTTTTGAGAAAGATACGCTTCAATCGCCATTCCAATTAATTCAATTGACATAATTGCTTTTTGATTTTCTGTCAAAGAAAGAGTCAAATTTGGGTCAATCAAAAGAAGTTTACAAACCGAATTCTGAACTTTTAAAAATTTTAGTTGATTACTTCTCGCATCCGTAACAGGAATTTCGTTTGTAAAAACAAAAGGCATTCTATAAGTTGTTGGAACACAAAAACAAGGCAAAGAAGCAGTATTCGTCAAAGCTCCATCTAAAAAAGAATAAAAAGGATGAATTTCATTGTAAAGAGCCGCAACCGCTCGCCCAATATTTAAAGCTTTTTCTCCACCACAAGCAATAATTCCATGAACATGACCTTCTTTTGCAAGCGACAAAGCACGTTCAATCGTTTTAGAAGAAGTTCCCTCTGTTAATTCAGAAAAAACAAAACAATCCATTTTTCTGTCAGACAAAGAATTCAATATTTTTTCAGATGTTTTTGCTTCAGAAAGAATTGGGTCCATAATCACCATAAATCTAGAGCCCCAATCGCTCACCTGATTTCCCAATCGACTCACAGTATAAGGTCCCAAAACAATATTAGGATTAATTCTCAAAATAAAATCTGACATTTTCTCATTTCTCCAAAGAGCAATTTCTTGGCGGTCCCCTCACAAAGTTCGGGTCGTTATGTCCACACTTCCGCTTTCGCTTCATTCCTTCGTGTTTATAAAACACTTCGGAACGCCTACGGCGGTGTTCCCAGCACTACCGCAAAAATAATAACAAATTAAAAAAGATTATCGAGTCATGCCCAATAATAACAAAAAAAAAGACGGAATTTAAAAAAATCCCGTCTAGCGAAGTCTAACAATTAGATAATAATTAAAGACCAATAGCAGACAAGAATTTATCTGCAGCAGAATTAATAGTAGCGTCACTTAAATATGAAGGATCTTTTATTTTTTCTTTTATTTCTGCAATCTTGTCAGCACGAACATCAGGAGTAGCCTCTGCTACTTTATCTAAGTAGTAGATTTCTGCCATCTCTTTAGCTTCTTTTGACACAGAAATTGAATCAGATGAATCTGTTACTTTTGCTGTGTTTTCTGCCTTGCGGAGATTTTGAATGTTGTTTACCTGAGTTACATTGTTTACACCATTTATCATCATAACGTCCTTCCCTCTACACTTTAATTATCGGTAGACTCTTCAGAATTCTTAATATTTTTTACACCAGAAATAAAAACTGCAAATTCACCTTTTATAGATTGTCTTGCAGAATAATCAGCAAAAACTTGACTTGCAGTTCCACTTGTTATTTCTTCATGCATTTTTGTCAATTCTCTTCCAACAACAATACGTCGTTCACTTTCAATATCGGAAATATCTGAAAGAAGTTTAGTAATTCTAAACGGACTTTCATAAATAACAATTGCATTTCCTGTTGCCATCAATTCTTTAAGTCTTGAACGTCTTTTTCCAGGTTTAGGAGATAAAAAACCTTCAAAAATTAAAGTCTTTCCACCAGTTCCAGCCACGCTCACCAAAGTAGCAAAAGCCGCAGGTCCTGGAATTGGAACAACATTAAAGCCAGAATTCCTTACAATATCAACTAGAACCGCTCCAGGATCACTAATTCCAGGCGTTCCAGCATCACTTGCATAAGCAACATCATGACCTTCTTGAAGAAGTTTGACAATTTTTTCGCCAGCAATTTTTTCGTTTTGGGCTCTACAAGAAATCAAAGGCTTTTTTATTTCAAAATGATTTAAAAGTTGCAAAGTATGACGAGTATCTTCTGCTGCAATAAAATCAACTTTTTTTAAAGTTTCAATCGCTCTAAAAGTTATATCCCCAAGATTTCCAATAGGAGTTCCAACAACGTATAATTCAGCCACGATTATATTATAAGTAAAAAATGATAAAATGTAAAATGGAAATTTTAATGTGAACTAAAAAAAATGAAAAACGTATGTAGCATTTCAAAATACTTGTTAATTATTTCTATTTTTCTTCAAGTGCAAGTTCGTGCACCAATTCATTTATTTTATGTTCGGGGGAGTTTGTGTCTATAGCTTCTTCGCTTTGCTCAGAATGACAGTAATGTTGAACGTCAGCGAAAGTTAACAATCAACAACTTATTTTATAAATACAATATTAAAGCCTATTGATAATTTTTTTTAATTTTTTATCAAGAGTAGCTATTTCTTCGTTTTCTACAGAATGATATGCTGCTAATAAACAGTCTACAAAATCTAGAGTTGTTGTACCAAAATATTCCAGTGCTTTCTTTAATAATTGCTCATTTTGCACTTCATAATATTCAAATGAAGCTGTAATATGTTTTGCAATTTCTGTTCTTGGAACATTGTAAACTTTAAGTAAAACAAAAACTACTTCAGCAATTACTTCTGTTGGTGCAAAGCAGTTATTGTTATCGATAAAAGATTTTGCATTTTCCGCAAGTTCATAATTATCCTGCAAAATGCATCAGAGTATTATATTTGCATCAATTACCATTTTGAACCTTATATTTTTCTGCCGTAGCATTTGCCCAGGCTTCTTTTTCAAATTCAATCAATGATGGATTTGAATACTTATGAAGTGCACCAAATAAATTACTATCAATTTTTTTCTTTTTTTTCATATTCATTTTTTTGTGGACAGATATACTATAAAATCATATGCTTCTTTTTGAGCTTCAACGGTAAGTGAATTGAAAATTGCCATTAATTGTTCACCCATTTATATACCTCCATTTATAAATATAACATACTTTTGCATAAAAATCACGGCTGTTTCGCTACAATAGCTAAATCCGTCTTCGTAATCAATTAGTACTCCACCATTATTTTCTTTCAGTTCATCATCCTGATGATCAAGACATTCAAAAAGTCCACCGTTCATAAATAGAACTTGCGTTACGTTCCCGAAGTTTTTCTTCTTTTGTGAAGACTTTCAAAGTTTGTGATTGTATGATTTAGTCTCACTTGAGAAAAGCTCATATCAAAAAGAATTTCTATATGAGCACTATGAATGAATTGTCTTTAATCAAGGTAACTTTTTCAAGAACATCACGATTGTTGTCGCGTATATTTACACGACGGAGATTATTGCAAGAGTAATATATTCACCAAAAGAAACAATTTCATTGCTTATTTTTTAGAGCTATACGACAAATAAAAAGACTTTGCTCAGAATAAAAAAAAGATACAAATCTCAAACTAAATTGAAATCTGTATCTTTTATAAAAAACTAAACTATCATCTTATGCTGATAATTTTGGTGTTTTATCAAAATAAGATTTTGTTTCTCTAGCAGCAACACCAGAAAGTACAATCAAAGAAATACAGTTTGGAATTGCCATTAAAGCATTTGTAATATCTGCAATTGTCCAAACTTGACTAATTGTAAAATATGGTCCAATAAATACTGCAAGAATATAAACCCAACGGAAGATTTTTACAACTGTCATATTTCCTTTTGTAAGATATTCAAGACATTTTTCTGAATAATAATCCCAACCTAAAATTGTTGTAAACGCAAAGAAAACAAGACAAAGCATCAACAGGAATTGTACAGAACGTCCATCACCACCGAGCACTTTATTAAAAGCAGCAGATGTTAATTCAATTCCTTTTAAATCTCCGGCACCAGTTGCATCTGCACCTGTGTAAAATGCAATTACAATTGAAAGACCTGTCATTGTACAAATAATAATTGTATCAATAAATGTTCCTAACATAGAAACAATTCCTTGTTCAACAGGTTCATCAGTTTGAGCCGCAGAAGCAGCAATTGGAGCAGAACCAAGTCCAGCTTCGTTAGAGAAAATTCCTCTTGCAACACCTTTTTGCATTGAATCTGTAATTTGTTTAAATGTCCATCCCATTGCACCGCCAACCGCAGCTTGCCAACCAAATGCATTTTTAAATATTACACCAAAAGCAGCAGGAATTTTTGTTGCATTCATAATCAAAACAGAAAGTCCTAAGAAAACATAAATAATTGCCATTGCTGGAACAACTTTTTCTGAAACTTTTGAAATTCTTTTTAATCCACCAATAATTACAAGAGCAACTCCTAAAGTAACTACAAGACCTGCAATTACAACTGACCAAGTATAATCATTTCCAAATAAAGAAAAAGCAATATGATTTTTATTTGGGTCAAAAGCATTACTTACAGCAGATGTAATTCCGTTTATTTGTGTAAAAGTTCCAATTCCAAAAAGACCAACACAAACACCAAAAATTGCAAACAAAATAGCAAGCCATTTCCAACTAAAACCAGTTCGCTCTTTCATTCCTTTTTCAATTGTATAGAAAGGTCCACCAAGAACATGTCCATCTGCTGCATGTTCACGATATTTTAAAGAAAGCATACATTCTGCATATTTTGTTGCAGTTCCTACAAAAGCAGCAAGCCACATCCAAAAAAGAGCACCTGGTCCACCACCAGCGATAGCAGTTGCTACACCGACAATATTTCCAGTACCAATTGTAGCAGAAAGAGCTGTACAAAGTGCTTGGAAAGGAGTTACTTCACCTTTTCCACCAGTTTTTTTGAACATTGTTTTAAAACCAAGACCTAGTTTTGTAAATTGAACACCACGCAAGCGAATTGTTAAAATCACGCCTGTTGCAATAATAAGAACGATTGTTGGAATTCCCCAAACAAAATCGTCAATGGCAGTAAGAATTTTGTCAAACATTTTTACCGACATCCTTTAAAATAAAATAAGAGCCATTCACACAAGATGAATTGGCTCTCCAAAGAGTGATAGACGGACATTTTTATACTCTGTCCACTTTGCCTGAGATATTGGTTTTAATAACCTTAACCCTTCGGCGCTTCATAAGGATTTATGAAGACTCTCCAGAGAATCGAATTGATAAAACACGTTATCAAAAACGACAAAATGATTATAACACAACGTTTTTATTATTACAATATTAGTTTGAATATGTGTATAAATAAATTTTTCATAAATTTTTGTGATTTTTTGTCAAAACTACTCAAAAAAAACAATATTAAAGTATGAGAAAAATTATTTTTATATCGATTTTAAGTTTTTTGTTTTGTTCTTGTACTTTTTTTGAAGAAAAACAAGAAGAAATCACTTTTTATTTACCAGATTTTTCATCAATTTTAAATGAATTTTCTGATTTGGAATTTGCTTTTTGGCAGATAAAATATCAAAATTCAGAAGGATGTTTTTATGAAAAAACAAATGAAAATAAAATCATAATCAAAACTAATAAAAATGAACCACTTTCAGTTTTAGCATTTCCAATCATCATTTTGCCAGACAAGAGTTTTTCGCAATTTTTTAAACCTTGCGGAACAATTTATCCTTACGATTATGAGGATTTTAGTCAAAATCTTACTTGGGAAAATGGATTTTGTGCAAGTTTAATAAATATGCTTTTTGATAACAAATATGAATCTGATTTAACTTCTTCGCAAATAAATGATTTTTTAAAAACTTTTAATTGGCAAAAATTGATGCAAACAATTTCAAAAAATGCATCTCAAAATTATGAAGAAATTTTATCATCATCAGCCAATAAATTTTATAATCCTTGGCAAATTGATATTTCAAAACTTTTAGAAAATCTTTCCTCAAAAAAATTTACATCATCTTTATTAAAAACAACTTCGCTTTATACTTTTTCAAAAGAAGATTTTAATTTTTTAGAAAAAGATATTGTTTTATCATCTTACGTTCCAGAAAATGCAATCATAAAAGAAAAATCCATTTTTACTTTAAGAAAAAATTTTCCTTCACTTTTTTTGTTTAATAATTTTTACGGAAGTTTAATTACTGCTTCTTCTTCAAAAAAAATATCAGTTCAATGGACTTATATGCCGACAATAAAATAAGATATGAAGAAAATATTTTTTGTTACTTTTTTAATTTTTCTTTTTTGTTTTACAGGATGTTCCAAAAAACAAAATAGTCAAAATTTTGAAAATTCCGTTGAAATTGAAATAAAAAATAAAAATCACACTTGGTATTCATTTTCTGCAAATGATTTTTTAGAAATTTCAAAACCACAAAACGCAAAACAAATGCCTTTTACACCTTGGACAGAAGCAAAACGAATTTCTAACTCAAATTGTAGTGCAAACCAAGAAAATCCAAGTGCATTTGCAATTGTAAATCGGCTTGGAATTTTGGAATTTCAAGGTGATGAGATTTTTCTTACAAAAGATGCAAATATTTTTAATAATAGAACTGCACAAAATTTAATTTTTTTAGAAGACACTCCAATTTTTTCTGTTTATAAATCATCTTTTTTTAACGACACAATAACTGATGCTGATTATTCTTCAAATGAAGAAAATCATCTTTTTTTAATACAATATGATAAAACTTCAAAAATATGTTATCCAATTATAAATTGTAATAATCTTACAAAAGAACAAAATTCAGAAATCACAGATTTTTATTGGAATGGATTAAATTGGTTTTGTAGCGTAAAAACTATTTCTGCACAACAAAATGCATTTTCTTATATAAATTGGAAACCAACAATTTCGCTTTTAAAACTTTCTCCATCAAAAGCAGAAACAAATGTTGTTATTTCTGAAATTTCACAAGATGATTTTAGAAAATCAAAAGAACAAATTTCTTATGAAAAAATTCCAAAGCGTATAAAAAAATTACTTTCCGGATTTGATAAATCAAAAAATTTTTTAATAGAAGTAAA
Organism: uncultured Treponema sp.; assembly: GCA_964410365.1. GTDB lineage: Bacteria > Spirochaetota > Spirochaetia > Treponematales > Treponemataceae > Treponema_D. Next base: position 17,783 of record CAYPGB010000013.1, on the reverse strand, counting down.
ATCTGCTGGAGGAAATTCTCCAAAAACTTATTCAAACAAAATTTCTTCTGAAAATGAAATTTTAAATGCAAAAGCAATTATTTCTGAAAGTTGGAGTGCCGCACTTTTTGAAGATGGAACTTTATTTTTAGAAGGAGCACTTCCTGGAAAATTTATTTTGCGTCAAGGAAATCCAATTGCAATCAGACTTCCAAAACTTCCTGCCGGTTATATTTACACTGATTTTGTCATTTCAAAAACGACTTTATATGCTGCTTGGGAAGAAACCTCTTTTTATAAAACAGCAAGAAGTGGATTTTTAAAAGTCAATCTTGAAGAAACTTTATATAAAAAATTACTTCCTTAATGCTTTAATTCTTTCTACCAAAGTTGGATGACTAAAATTCCAAATTACATATAATTTTGGTGGAAGAATTTCGCTTAAATTTTCTGCATTCAATTTTATCAAACCATTTATAAGATGTTCGCTAGTTCCACAAATTTTCTTAGAAAATGCATCCGCTTGGAATTCATCTTTTCTTGAAGAAAAATTTACAATTGGAGAAAGAATTTCAGAAACAGCATCATAAAGAGTAGACGCTAAAAATAAACCAACATATTGAAAAAATATTACATTTTCTGCATTAATTCCAGAAAAAGCAAATCCTGAATACAAAGATGGAATTTGTGCTAAAGCAAAAAGTGCAAACATAAGAATAAATTCCATTGGAATTAAAAAACAAATTTTCTTTGTAATATGATGAAGTTTATAATGTCCTAATTCATGTCCCAAAACTGCAACTAATTCATCAGAATTCATAGATTTTAACAAAGTATCGTATAAAACAATTCTTTTTGATTTTCCAAATCCAGAAAAATAAGCATTGCTATGACCACTTCTTTTCGAAGCGTCCATTACAAATAATCCATCATTTTTAAAACCACATTTTTTTAAAACTTCAGAAATTTTATCTTTTAATTCACCATCTTCAAGTGGAGAAAATTTATTAAATAATGGAGCAATGAATTTTGGATAAACAACTTGCATAATAAAAGTAAATCCGACAAGAACAATTCCCAAAATCCACCACCAAGAACATGAAAATTTTACAAACAAAACAGAAGCAACAAAAATTAAAAATGCACCAAAAATCAATCCAATCATAAGAGATTTTAATTGATCAGTTAACCAAAGTTTTAAAGTCATTTTACTAAAACCAAATTTCTTTTCTACATGAAATTCTTCATATAAATCAAAAGGAATTGATAAAATCATATTTGGAAGAGATGATATAATAGAAAACAATGAAAACACACAAAAAGAACTTCCGATTGTTGAAGGAATTCCAATCCAATTTGTTAAAATTTGCAACACAAAAGGATAAAATCCAAAAACTATAAGTAAAAAATCCAAAATAAAAGTGCATATTGAAGAAGGAATCCAAGCAAAATATTTTGCATTTTCATATTCTGCGATTTTTGAAAGTTTTTCTGAAGCAAAAGTTTCTCTTGCTAAAGGAATTTCCAAAAGTTCAGAAGGAAGTCGATTTCCATTTTTTACACGAGCATGATAATCGATAAATTCCAAAAAATGATTTAAAAATAAACTTAAAAAAGTTCCTATAACAAAAATTAAAACAAAAGGATTTTTAAAATCAACAACAATATTCATTTTTTCACCTTGATTCACTATAAATAGGATTAGAAATATCGTCAATTATAGATTTGTTTTTATTAATTAAAAATTAGTTTTGATGCTAAAAGTCATTTTCAAAAATCAGAAATTATCATCATTTTTTAGGCTTTCTACAACACAAAAATTCATTATAATAAAAATGTATTTATGATTTGGATATTTCTAGTTTTAATTTATGGAATTTTAAAAGGTTTTAGAGAAATAGCAAAGAAAAAAGCTATGGAAAAAAATTCTGTTATGGAAGTTTTATTTTCATACACTTTAATTTCTTTTATTTTTGTAATTCCGCAAGCACCAAAAGCATTTGGAATGGAAATAAAATTTTATTTTTTGATTGCTTTAAAATCTTTTTTTATATTTTTAGCTTGGATTTTTAGTTTTCATTCTTTAAAAAAATTGCCCGTTAGCGTTTATGGAATTTTAGATTTATCAAGAGTTTTATTTGCAACAAGTCTTGGAATTTTTATTTTACACGAAAGTTTAAGCATAAATCAAATTTTGGGATTAATTTTTGTGTGTTCAGGACTTTTATTATTAAAATTTAAACCTCCACTTTTAAAAAAAATTTTTAAATATGATGATTCAGATTTCTCAAAAAAAGAAAAAAAATTAATTTCTGGTGAAAATAATCTTCACTCACAAACTAGAACAACCAATTTTTATATTTTCTTAGCATTACTTTCTTGTTTTTTAAATGCAGGCTCCGGTTTTTTAGATAAAATCTTAATGAAAGAGCTTTCTAGTTCTCAACTGCAATTTTGGTATATGTTGTTTTTGACAATTTATTATTTGATTTATATTCTTTTAAAAAAAGAAAAATTCCGAAAAACTATTTTCAAAAATTGGTGGATTTATCTTTTAGCAATAATGTTTGTAATTGGTGATAAAGTTTTATTTATTGCAAATGGAATGGAAGGAAGTAAAATTACAATTATGACATTAATAAAACAAAGTGGTTGCATTGTTACAATTTTGGGCGGAAAATTTATTTTTAAAGAAAAAAATACCGCCTACCGACTTTTTTGTGCAGCGACGGTTATTTTTGGCATTGTGATTGGAGTTCTGTAAAAATTACGCAATCAATTGCATAATCCATTTTTTTTCTTTGAAAGAGATTTTTCCATCAACGGCACAAATCATCATACAAATGATTACAATATCTTCTTTTAAATTTTCAGAAAGAAGTCCTAAAATATCAATCATTTTTGTTGTAACATTTTTTAAATCTTTACTTTCGCGTTTTAATGATTTAAAAATATCTTTTGCATTTTCATAATTGATTGAATCTCCTAAAAATACATTCAGAAGTGGATAAATTAAATTATATTCATCGGTAGAAAGTTTTCCATCTGCGGCAATTGCACCTAACACAAATGAAAAAAATATAATAGTTCCAGAAAGTCCATCCGCTGCGGCAGATTTTAAAATTGGAAGAATTTCTGCTGATTTTACATTAAGATAAGTTGCATATTTTTCTGGTTCCATTTGTTCAAATTCTTTACAAAGTAAATCAAAATCTTTCATTTTAGATGATTGCTCCTGTATGAATAAATTTCTCTTTAAGAATAAAATTTTATTCTAAACTAAAAATAAACTTTTTTTGATTTTATATAATTTGACTACAAATCTTTTGGAAGAGTTACAACAAAAATTGTTCTTTTATTTCCACTAATAACAGAAACTTCTCCATTATGCAAATTTACAACTTTTTTTACAATTGCAAGACCAACACCATTTCCTTCAGACGAATGAGAATTATCAACTTGATAAAATTTATTAAAAATTCTAAGTTGATGTTCTGCTGAAATTTCACTTCCTTCATTTGTAATAGAAACCGAAATAAATTTTTCTTTTTCTCGAATTTCAAATTTGATTGAAGAATTTTGCGGTGTATTTTTTACTGCATTATCAAAAAGATTTATCCAAACTTCTTTTAAAAGAAGTTCATTTCCTCGGATGTAAAATTCTTGAAAATCTAAATCGATATTAAGAAATTTTGAATTCCATTTATTTTCCAAAAGCAAAACACAATTTCGAATTTGTTCAGAAAGATTAAATCTTTTTACATCTGTTAAAATTGTCTGATTTTCAACTTTCATCAATTTTAAAATACTTGTTGTCATTTTTGAAAGTCGCGAAGATTCTTCTTCTATAATTTTTAAATATTCTTTTGTTTCTTCGCTAGAAAGATTTTCTTTTTGGAGAAATTTTGCAAATCCAGAAATAGAAGAAATTGGTGTTTTAAATTCATGCGAAAAATTATTTATAAAATCATTACTCAAAGTTTCAGTGTGTTCAAGTTCATTTGCCATTCGATTGAAACTGTAAGAAATATCTTCAAAAAAAGGAATTTTTATTTTAAAATTCAAACGTTTTTGATAATTTCCGGTGGAAAGTTCTTCCATTGCTTGCGTTAATTTGTTTACAGGATGCATAATCAATTTGCTAAGTAAAAGAGTTAACCCATAACCAACGACAAAACAACTGATTATGATTAAAAACCAAAGATTTTTTCTGCTAATAAAAGTTGAAACTGGAATTAATGATGATAAACTAAGATTTAATTTGTACCAATATTTTAAAATTAAATAAATAATCACAAAAATTAAAATAAAACTAACAAAAACTAATGCTGACAAAACAAAAGTCATTGAAATTTTTGAATAATTAAGTTTTCGTTTTTTTATTTTTTTATCCATTATTTTTTACAGCTTTGTAGCCTAATCCTCTCACACATTGAATTTCAAATTCTGTCCAACCTTCAAAACGTTTTCTTAATCGTCCAATATGAACTGTTACAGTTTCCCATCCAGATTCAGATTCATTTGGCCAAATTTCTTCCATTAGTTGAATTCGTGTAAAAATTTTTCCTGGATACGAAAGAAGTTTATATAATAGAAGAAATTCTTTTTGAGGCAATTCTTGAGTTTGATTATTTTTTGTAACAGTTAAAGAATCATAATCTAAAACGACATCTCCAATTATGATTTTATGTTCTGTTGCGATTTTTGCACGGCGAAGAAGAGCCTTTATTCTTAAAAGCATTTCTTCTTCATCAATTGGTTTTGTAATATAATCATCTGTTCCGGCAATAAAACCTTTATGCTTATCGGAAGGAAGTTGTTTTGCAGAAACCATTAAAATTGGAAGATTATTATTAGTTTTGCGAATATATTCTGTAAATTCATAGCCATCCATATTTGGCATCATTACATCAAGAATAACTAAATCTACAAAATTATTTTCTAAAACTTCCAACGCTTGCACGCCATCACACGCAGTAAAAACCTTATATTTTTCTGCTTCCAAGACGGCTTGCATTAATTTTCTGATATTTTTATCATCATCAACAACTAAAATATTGAACATTGGAAGTATTATAAATCAGAATAAAGAAAAATTGAAGTTATTTAAATTTTATTGAAGTAATTTTTATTCCATTTTTTCAAAATCATTTCCATAAACGGAAGTTCCCATCGCATTTATCAAACTTGGAAAATACCATTTCAAAGTATTTCTATTAAAATATCCATGACATTCTCCACTAGAAATATTTCCTCCGTTTGAAACTGTTACCATATTATCCCAAATTACAACAGGAATTCCTGAACTTGTTGCTTTTGTAAAATAATCTTTAGTCCATTTTTCTCGTTCAGAAAGATTATTTTTGTCGGTAGCACTTGCTTCTCCCATCACAACGCCAATTCCTTTATCAATATAATTTGTTTTTAGAAAATTAAATATTTTTGTAAGTTCATCAGAATCAGCCGAATCAAAAGTTTTGTCACTTGTATCACTCATTGCAAATTTATAAGGAGAATACGCATGTGTAGAAAGAATAAGTTTATTTTTGGCAGAATCTTTTGGCATTGTATACAATTTTAACAAAGAAGAATCTGAACCACTTGCAGCATAGCCAGGAACCATAATATAACGATTTTCATTTCCTTTTACAGAACGAATTGCATTTATACAAGTTTCTTCATAATCTGTAATAACCGAAATTAAAGATTTATCTTGTGTCCACCATTCATTTCCACCAATTTCACCAGCAATATCGCGAGGTTCGTTTAAAACTTCAAAAACTAAAGATTCATTATAAGAAGAAAATTCCGTTGCTATTTGAGTCCAAATCGAAGAAAGCCATTTTTTTGATTTTTCCTGAACTGATGAATCTTTTGAAAGAGCATATCCATAAGTTTTATCACTTTTAATAGAAGATTCTTTCATATTATCATGATGAATATTTATGATAACGCACATTTTCTCTTGAATCGCCCAATCAACAATTTGTTTTACACGAGCCATCCAATTTGAATCTATTTTGTAAGTTGAGCCAGAAACACTTTCTATATGATTGTGCCAACTTATTGGAATTCGAATTGTTTTAAAACCAGCAGAATGCACAGCTTTTATCATTGCTTGAGTTGTTTTTGGCATTCCCCAATATGTTTCTGTATTATTATTTTGATTTGTTTTTGTTTCTCCAGAAGCGGTTGCATCTAAAGTATTTCCTAAATTCCAACCAAGTCCCATATTTTTTACAAATTCCGCAGACGTACTGGAAGATTCAATGTTAAAATCTGGAACTCCACTTGAATTATCATCATCTTTATTCTCTGAATTTGATTCATTTGAAGAGTTAGAATTATTCGCTCCTGTATTTTGATTTCCATTATGATTTGAATTATTGTTATTTAATCCATCACAAGAAATAAAAAATGCACTAATTATAAATAAAAAAATTGTAACTTTCAAAAATTTTTTCATACATACCTCAAAAAAACTGATATTATAAGGATAAATGATAAATTGATTTTATGAAAGTTTAAAAACTAAATATAAAAACTTTATTTAATTTTGAATAATGTATGATTTCAAAATAGAAATTTAAATAAAAAAATGCCAGCATTGGTCGTAACTTCGTTACTGACTGAGTTTGCTTTGCAAACTCACACGCAATGGCTGGCATTCTTTCTTAAGATATATCTTTCTATCTTAACAAACTGAGTACATTCTGAGAACTTTGATTTGCTTGTGCCAGCATTGGTCGTAACTTCGTTACTGACTGAGTTTGCTTTGCAAACTCACAC
>CAYPGB010000013.1:4399-10915 GCA_964410365.1 uncultured Treponema sp. | reverse complement strand
GCAATGGCTGGCATTCTTTCTTAAGATATATCTTTCTATCTTAACAAGCTAAGTACATTTTGAGAACTTTGATTTGCCTGTGCCAGCATTGCTGTTCCAGCTTGTGAAAGTACTGAATCTTTTGTAAATTCAACCATCTGAGCAGCCATATCTGTATCACGGATACGAGATTCAGAAGCCTGTAAGTTTTCTGCACCAATATCAAGACCTTTGATTGTCATATCAAGTCTGTTTTGATAAGCACCAAGGTCAGCACGTTGTTTATTAATCTTCTTTAAAGCTTCATCCAAAGTTCCAATTGCACGGTTTGCATCTTCTGGAGTTTCAATTGTCATGATTGATTCATCACCAACATTGCGAAGTCCTAAAGCCATTGCAGACATTGTTCCAATATAAACTTGAGTTCTCTGGTCCATGTTTGCACCAATATGGAACCACATTGAACCAGTAACAACATTTTCTCCAGTTGGTCTTGCAAAACGTCCTGTAAGCATATTCATTCCGTTGAACTGAGCAGCAGAAGCAACACGATCAACTTCAGCGATTAATGAAGAAACTTCAACTTGAATCTGCATTCTGTCTTCAGAAGAATAAATTCCGTTTGAAGATTGAACTGCTAATTCACGAATTCGTTGAATAATATCAGTTGTTTCTTGCAAATAGCCTTCTGTTGTTTGAATAAAAGAAATACCATTTTCAGCATTTGTAGAAGCTTGATTCAAACCACGAATCTGTGCACGCATTTTTTCTGATACAGCTAATCCAGAAGCATCATCTCCAGCACGATTAATTCTCATACCTGATGAAAGCTTTTCCATTGATTTTTGCTGGTTTAAGTCCTGGATGCCTTGTGAACGCTGAGCGAACATAGCACTCATATTGTGATTAATAACCATAATAATCTCCTTATTTTTAAGTTTGGGTTCTCACCACCCATTTACTTGATTTTCGGAATCTTAAAAAAAAGGTTTAATGTTTTTTGAAAAAAATCACAAAATTTTATCACAACGTTCACAGATTTTATTAAAAATTAGTTTTAAAATCTAAAGCGAAGTCCAGAACCTACAGAAAAACTTAATCCTGGGTCATCTAAAAATGAACCTGCAAAACCAAATTCAAGAGGAATAGAAATTCTTTTTAAAATCATCAATTCAAAACCAAATCCAATCCCCAGAGTTACGCTACTTAAAAGACCAGAATCTGAATAAACATTATATCCTTTCACATAAGATTCCGTTCCTTCTGTACCAATTGGTTTAATATAGTCATAATCAATATCATTATGACCATAATAACCTGCTAAACACCAACCAAAAAGACGAATTGCAGTTTTTTCGCTGATTGCAGATTCAAAAAGCCTTACTTGAAATTCCGCAGAAGCAGAAAATGCATAACTTGCAATATAATCATTTGTTTTTTCGTTATAAGAAGAATGATTATTATACTCACCAAAAACTTGAAATTGAGCTCCAAATCTATCATTAAACCATCTTTGATATTGAAGCCCTCCTACATTTTGAGGAATTAATCCGTAAATTCCCAATGAATTTTTGTATTCTAGAGGATTTGCACTCAAAGCAAAAATTCCACCAACTAAAAAAATAATCATTACACAAAAAATTTTTACATTTTTTTTCATATTTACCTCTCTTTTGAAAAATTAACAAATTTTTTTTAATGATACAATAGCAAAATCACTCTATCTTGACAAAGAATGAAAAAATGTCAAAAATAAAATTATGAAACCTTATCATCACAAAGTAAATTATTACGAAACAGACAAAATGGGTGTTACTCATCACTCAAATTATTTTAGATTTATGGAAGAAGCCCGAATTGATTATATGGACCAAATGGGAATGGGCTATGATAAAATGGAAGAAGTTGGAATAATTTCTCCTGTAGTAACGATTGAAGGACATTACAAAAAAACGACGACTTTTCCAGATGAAATTATCATCGAAGTTATTCCAGAAAAATGTTTAAATTTTAAAGTTGTTTTAAATTACACAATGAAAGTAAATGATGAAATTGTTTTTCTTGGAAAAAGTACAAGTTGTTTCTTAAATAAAGAAGGAAAACCTGTAAATTTGGAAAAAACATTTCCAGAATTTCATAAAATGATTATAGATAATCTTCCAGTTTCAAAATAATTTTTCTACTTTTCAAAAAATTAGTTTCTCGATAAAATCACTTTTTATATGAAAAATAATAAAATGAGTAATAATCAAGATTTTACAACTGGTAGTATTTTAAAAAAATTAACAGGATTTATGTTTCCGACTTTAGGAGCATTAATTCTCCAAGCAATGTACGGAGCAGTAGATTTATTAATCGTTGGAAGATTTGGAACAACTGCCGGAATTAGTGGAGTTGCAACAGGAACAAATATTTTAAATATGTTCACCTTTATTTTAGTTTCCATTGCCGTTGGTGTAACGGTTTTAATGGGACAATATTTAGGTGCAAAGCAAAATGAAAAAATCGGGAAGCTTTTAGGAAATGCAATAGCGTTTTTTATTGCAATGGCGATTTTATTTACATTTATTTTAATTGTTCTTGCAAAACCAATTGCAATCCTTTTACAAGCACCAGAAGAAGCATTAGATTTAACAGTTCAGTATATGCGTATTTGTGGTGGAGGATTTATTTTTATAGTCGCATATAATTTTATCAGTTGTATTTTCAGAGGAATGGGCGACTCAAAAACTCCTTTAATTTTTGTTGCTATAGCTTGCGTCGTAAATATTATTGGAGATTTAATTTTAGTAAAAGGATTTAATATGAATGTTGCAGGAGCCGCAATTGCAACTGTTGCAGCTCAAGCGGTAAGTGTAATACTTTCTTTAATCATCATAAAAAAGAAAAAACTTCCTTTTAGTTTTAGTATAAAATCAATTCGCTTTGGTGCAGAAATTCCAAAATTCGTAAAAATCGGATTTCCACTTGCGTTACAAGAAACATTAACATCAATCAGTTTTTTAGCACTAAATGCATTCATCAATAATTTAGGATTAGACGCATCTTCAGGATATGGCGTCGCTCAAAAAATTCAACAATTTGTAATGTTAATTCCGTCTGCATTAATGCAAAGTATGGGACCTTTTGTTGCTCAAAATGTTGGTGCAAAAAATGAAAAACGTGCTAGAAAGTCTATGCTTTGTGGAATGAAAATTGGTTGTTCAGTTGGATTAGTCGTTGGATTGTTGCTATTTTTCAAAGGTGATGCAGTTTCATATCTTTTTTCATCAGACCCAAAAGTTATAAAACGTTCTTTTGAATTTATGAGAGGATTTGCATCGGAAGCAGTTCTTACAAGTATTCTTTTTAGTTATATGGGATATTTCAACGGACATTCAAAATCCTTTTTTGTTATGATTCAAGGTCTTTTGCAATCATTCTTGGTAAGATTGCCAATGTCTTTTATAATGAGTAGAATTCCAAATGCAAGTCTTACAGGAATCGGGCTTGCCGCTCCAACAGCAACAGTTTTTGGAATTATTTTATGTTTAATTTATTACAAAAAAATGGGAAAAAATCTGGAACGAAAATAATAAATGGAAAATCTTACAGAAATTAAAAATTATGCAAAAAAAAATTCTATTCCGATTATGCGTGATGGCGGAATTGAATTTATTTGCGATTATATAAAACAAAATAATGTAAAAAATATTTTAGAAATTGGTAGTGCAGTCGGTTATTCGGCAATAGAATTTGCAAAATTAAGTGATGATATAAAAATTACTACAATAGAAATTGATATTGATAGAGCAATCAAAGCAAAACAAAATTTTGAAGATTTAGGATTTTCCGAGAGAATCAATCTTATAAACGCAAATGCACTTCAAGTTGAAATTAATGATTTTTTTGATTTAATTTTTATTGATGGACCAAAAGCACAATATACAAAATTTTTTGAAAAATTTAAAAAAAATCTTACAAAAAACGGTGCAATCATCAGTGACAATCTTTCTTTTCATGGAATGGTTGATGATTTAAGTTTAACTCACAATTACAGCACAATCAAACTTGTAAAAAAAATAAAAAAATATATTGAATTCTTAAAAAATAATAAAGAATTCAAGACAGAATTTTATGAAAATGGTGATGGAATTTCTGTAAGTAAATTTGTATAAAATCACACAAAGTTTGAAAATTATTCAATTGAAGTAAAACTTTTAAACCTTTATAATTCAAATATGTTTTATACAATTGGTGAAATTGAAGATTTAACTGGTGTAAAAGCACACGTTTTAAGATATTGGGAAGAAGTAATTCCCGGATTTTCTCCCCAAAAAGATTTAGGCGGTCGCAGAGTTTACACTCATCATGATATTCAATTAATCTTTCGCATAAAATATTTAATTACAGAAAAAAAATTTACCGCAGAAGGAGCGGGACGACAAATTTTAGAAGAATCTCAAACAGTTCAAAATAATTCTGCACTAATTCAAGAAATTCAAGAAGCAAGAAAAGAACTTTTAGAAATTTACATAAAATTAAGAAAATCAAAACTATGACAAAAGAAACTTCACAAACTTACAAAAAAATTTTTTCTCAATTCGATATAGAAAACATTCCAAAAGATGCTCAAAAAATACTTTTAAATTTTGATGAAATTGTACAAGGTGTTCGCCCTTTAAATAGTAAACAATTACAACAACTTCCAGATAATATAAAAAAACTTTCTCATCAATTGACTGATCAACGTTCAGAACGCCGTCTTGGTTATATGAATGAAACAATTCAACTTTCTAGTTATGTTCGTTATTACACTTGGTGGAATTTAGTTCGCCTCACAAGACTTTTTGCAAATCTTCCAAAAGAAATTTTTCCAAAAAATAATAATATTTGCCTTGATATTGGTTCAGGCCCTCTTACAGTAATAAACGCAATTTGGCTTGCTCGCCCAGAATTAAGAAATCTAAATCTTACTTGGTATTGTATTGATGTTTCTGCAAATTCTATGGCTCTAGGTGAAGATTTATATCTTTCTATAGTAGCAAAAATGAATTCAACGCCTTGGAAAATCGTGCGTGTAAAAGGAAGTTTTGGAATTTCTCTCCGCCAAAAAGCAGATTTTATCACTTGTGCAAATGTTTTAAATGAATTAAATCAAGCAAATTCCATGCCTCCAGAATTTCAGACAAAAAAATATTACGAACAATTTCTTCATTATGCGACACAAAATGCAAATTTTATTTTAATAGAACCAGGAATTCCAAAAGCAGCAAGAACATTAAGTCTTTTAAGAGAGCGGTTTATAAAAGATGATTTTGAAATTGTTTCTCCTTGCCCACATAAAAATTCTTGCCCGATGAATGGTTTTAAATCTTTTACAGGAAGCAAAAATAAATGGTGTAATTTTGCATTCAACACAGAAGATGCTCCACCAAAACTTTTAAAACTTTCTCAAAAAGCAAAACTTCCAAAAGAAAGAGCAACTTTATCATTTTTGGCAATTAGTAAAAACAAAAATATTTTTTCACTTCAAGATGATGATTTATTATGCAAAATAACATCAGATGAATTCTTTTTGCCAGTAAATAACTTTGGACATTATGCATGTTCAAAACTCGGTTTAATTTTATTAAAAACTCCAAAACAAAATGCATTTACTTCTGGAGATTTAATTCAGGTTAAAATAAAAACACCGAATCTTCAAATTGATGAAAAATCCGGTGCTAAAATTATAAAATTGTGATGTGATTTTTATTTTTTAGAAAAAACTCCAATTAAACCAACAATCCAACCAGCAATAACCATATAAAAACCGATGTATGCATATTTTAAAATATGTTCACCAATAAATTTATAAACAGTGCCGTTTGTAGTAAATCCTAAAATCAAAATTACGCCACCAACAATACTTACAATTAAGAAAATTAATTTTAATTTTGATAATTGAGAAACAAAACAAGATAAAATGCCTGCAACTCCACCAATAAAAATCAAAAGAGCTCCAATTGTAACAAAACTAGAATTGTCAAAATTTATAAACTCAAAACCATTAGATGTAGAAGAACCTAAAGGTCCTAAATTCATTCTGAACATTGGAACACAAAATCCAAGTGTAATTAAAGCAACGCCAATTAAATAAATTAATGGTAACTTTGCTTTCTTTTTTCCCATATTAAACCTCCAAAGAAATAACTTATTTTTATTTATTATAACATTAAATTTTTGTTCTTTAAAATAGAAAATCATCTTTTTTTAGAATTTTAAGCGAATTTGAATTTATTATTTCTATAATATCTTCAGGTCCATCATACCAATGAATAATTGGTTTTGCGTTTGGATAATCTTCTAAAATTCTACAAAAAAAGCAAACTTCAGGCGAGCTAAAAGTTAATTTTTCACTGGAATACCAATATTTAAATGCTCGCCGAAATTCATTTTCATAAAAAATCCACTTTAGAAGTTTGCAAACAGCAAACTTCAGGCAAGCTAAAAACTAATTCTTCACTGGAATACCAATATTTAAATGCTCGCCGAAATTCATTTTCATAAAAAATC
>CAYPGB010000013.1:0-4299 GCA_964410365.1 uncultured Treponema sp. | reverse complement strand
CACTTTAGAAGTTTGCAAACAGCAAACTTCAGGCGAGCTAAAAACTAATTTTTCACTGGAATACCAATTTCACTATGCTCGCCGTCCCACCTCTTTGCAATTTGTAAAATTAAACTTTCATTAAACATTTTTCCTGCAAATTGCATTCCAATTGGCATTTTATCTTTTGAAGTTTGTCCTGCAGGAACACTAATAGAAGGAATTCGTGCAAGATTTACAAAAGTTGTATACAAATCAGAAAGATACATTTCCAAAGGACTATCGACTTTTGAACCAAGTTTAAATGCAGCAGTTGGACAAGTTGGACACAAAATAATATCATAAGATTCAAAAACTTTTGCAACTTCTCGCTGGATTCTTGCTCTAACAGTCATTCCTTTTTTATAAGTATCACCAGAAAATTGTTCTGATAAAACATAATTTCCAATTATAATTCGTCTTTTTACTTCTGGACCAAAACCGCTAGAACGAGTATCAACATAAAGTTCATCATATCCTTTTCCGTTATCAACTCTATTTCCATAACGAATTCCATCAAATCGGCTCAAGTTTGAAGCTGCTTCAGAAAGTGCAATTACATAATAAGCCGCAATAGAAGCATCTAAAATTGGCAAATCAACTTCTTCAACTTTTGCACCTTTTTCCGTAAACCAATTTCGCGTTTCTTCAAAACATTTTACAACGTCAGAATCTGCACCATCAGTTTTTAAAAATTGTTTTGGAATTGCAACTTTTATCTTTTTGAATTCATCATCACTCAATGCTTTTAGATTTTTTATTTTATCAACATTTGGTAAATCTGCGGAAGTATCATCATACATATCAACGCCACACATCAAACTCAAAGGTTCCGCAATATCATCTGGAGTATGACCCAAAATTCCAACTTGATCCAAAGACGAACCATAAGCAACAACGCCCCATCGACTCAAAACGCCATAAGTTGGTTTTAATCCATAAATTCCACAGTAAGAAGCAGGAAGCCGAACAGAACCTCCAGTTTCAGTTCCAAGTCCAAACAACGCTTGATTTGCCGCAACCGCAGCCGCAGACCCACCAGAAGACCCGCCAGAAACAAATTCGCGATTAATAGGATTTCTTGTCGCACCATAACAAGAATATTCGGTTGAAGAACCCATTGCAAATTCATCTTGATTACATCTTCCAAGCGGAATTGCACCTGCATTTTCAAGACGAGTAATTACCGTTGCATTATAAGGAGCAATATAACCTTTCAAAATTTTAGAAGCACAAGTTAAGCGATGTCCTTTTGAACTAATATTATCTTTATTTGCAAAAGGAATTCCCAAAAGTGGCTTTTTTTCAAACAATTCGTCAATTTTTCCTTCCGCTTTTGCATTTTCAATTTCTTTATCAGCCAATTCCGCTTTTTGCAAAGAATCTTCATACATTTCAATAAACGCATTCAACGGAATTTCCGCAGATTTATCTTTTTCAAACGTTTCAATCGAGCTTTTTACCAACTGAACACTAGTCGTCTTTCCAGATTTTAGAGCTTCGCGAGTTTCCTTAATTGTATAATACATATTTTTTCCTATTTTAAAAATTTTAAGGAGGGGAAAGCCTTCCCCTCGGCCGCACTTTGTTGCGTCCTACCCATTCTAGTGGGACACATTCCCACAACGCCTTTGAATAAATTATGCACCAGCACCCAAAACTTTTGGAACTTGAAAATAACCGTCCATAAATTCATCAGTTACTTTTTTTACATCATTAATTTCTAATCCAGGAACGATTGTATCATCTCTAAGTTTATCAACTTCTGTACTTGGATATGCATCGTAAGGATTTTCATTATCATCATATTTTGCAAGAATATCAAAATAACCAACAATTTCATCAACTTGTTTTTTTAAAGTTTCCATATTCGTACTGTCAGGAGACAAACGAGATAAATAAAGCAAGTTTTCTAGAGTCTGTTCATCAATTTTTTTATGTTGAGTTGCCATAATCTTTATTATAGTGATTTTTTTTATATTAGGGAATATAATTTATTTTATGCAAAACACAACTTTATGTTACATTCAAAAAAATAATTCTTATCTTATGATTCATCGAACAAAAAAGAAAAACGATTACAACAAAGATAAATGGATTGGAATTGGTGGAAAAATTGAAGAAGGCGAAAGTCCAAAAGAATGCATTTTTAGAGAAGTAAAAGAAGAAACTGGATTAATTTTAAAATCAGCAGAATATCGCGGAATTGTAACTTTTGTTTCAGAAGAAAGCGGAGAATTTTATCAGGAGTTTATGCATTTATTTTGGAGTAATGATTTTTCTGGAGAATTATCAAATTTATCATCATGTGACGAAGGCGATTTAGAATGGATTCCAATTTCCAAAATGAATGAACTTCCACATTGGAAAGGTGATGAAATCTTTTTAGGCTTAATAGCAAAAAAAGTTCCGTTTTTTTCTTTAAAACTAGTCTATAAAAATGGAGATTTAATCAATTATAAAATCGAATAAATTTTTAAATTATAATTACGAGGTTTAAAATGTCAGATTATACAGTTGCATCAGTTTTTTCAAATCATATGGTTTTGCAAAGAAATCAAAATATTACAATTTTTGGTTATGGAAAAGATAAAACTAAGATTTTTGTAGAACTTTTTGACAGTAAAAATAATTCTTTAAGTAAAAATTCAACAACAATTTCAAATGGATATTGGAAAGTTCAACTTTTTCCACAAATTCAAATGGAAAATTGTACTTTAAAAGTAAACGAAACTATTTTTACAGATGTTTCAATTGGAGAAGTTTGGCTCGCTGGTGGACAAAGTAATATGGAATTTGAACTTCAAAATTGTACAGAAGGTCCTTTTGAATTAGAAAACGAAAAATCACCAAACGTTCGTTTTTACTACACCAATAAAATTGCTTGGAAAGATGATGATTTTTACAAAGCAGAAAAAAACACTTGTTGGCAAACGTGGGATTCTGAATGGAAAAAGGCTTGGTCGGCAGTTGGTTATTTTTTTGCAAAAAAACTCGCAAAAGATTTAAATTGTACAGTTGGAATTATTGGATGTAATTGGGGCGGAACTTCTGCATCTGCCTGGATGAGAAAAGAATTTCTTGAAAAAGATGAAGATTTAAAAACTTATCTTACAGAACAAAAAGAAGCCACAAAAGGAAAATCTATAGAACAACAATGTAAAGAATACGATGATTACACAAAAGAAAATGATGAATGGCAAAAAAAATGCAATCATCTTTACAAAACAATTCCAAATATCACCTGGGCAGAAGTTCAAGAAAAAATTGGACCATGCAAATGGCCTGGACCAAAATCTTGCAAAAATCCATATCGACCAACAGGACTTTATGATTGTATGCTTTCTAGAATTCTGCCTTACACAATAAAAGGTGTAATTTGGTATCAAGGAGAAAGTGATGATCACAAACCTAAAATGTACTACAAACTTTTTCGCGAAATGATTGATAATTGGCGAACAGATTGGAATGACAATAATCTTCCTTTTATTTTTGTTCAACTTCCAGAACATAGATATGAATATGATAAAGATTTTAAAAATTGGTGTTTAATTCGCGAAGCTCAAGAAAAAATCCATCAAACAATAAAAAATGCTTGGATGACAGTTGCTTTAGATTTAGGACAATTCAATGATATTCATCCAAAAGCAAAAAAAGTTTTGGGTTGTAGAATGGAAAATATTGCTTTATCAAAAGTTTATAACAAAATTGATGAAAAAGAAGTTTGTTCACCAACTTTAAAAGATTATTTTATTGCAGAAGATTCAATCATTTTGAGTTTTTCTAACGCAGAAAATGGATTTGAACTTCATAATGATAAAAAAGAATTAGAAGAATTAAAAATTATGGAAGAAAAACAAGGAAATATTTTTCCTTCAGACTTCTCAGAATTTGAAATTGCGGGTGAAGATGGCATTTTTTATCCTGCAGAAGTAGAATTTTCAAAAGAAAAATTAAACCAAATTATTTTGACAAGCAAAAAAGTTTCTTCACCAAAATACGCTCGTTATGCTTGGTATAATTATGGACCAGTTACAGTTTTTGGAAAAAATAGTTTGCCTTTGGCACCGTTTAGAACAAACAAAAATGATGAAAATCAAACTACAGAGCATGCAAATATTCAACAAATTATGACAGTGTAGGCTTTTTAGGTGGATTTTTATAAATAATAAAAAAAAATCACCTAAAACAAATTCTCACGGCAAAGTTAAAATTCCTGGCTTAAGGAAAACACCAACTCGCATATCGCAGTTCGGTAACCCTCAGTCGCCACACATTCGT
>CAYPGB010000012.1:0-56952 GCA_964410365.1 uncultured Treponema sp. | reverse complement strand
CGAATCAGAGTACCACTTTTTCCAAGACTTTTTAATCATAGCATCTGTCGGGTTCTTGCCTCTCCTGCCAGACGGCAGACAGGTTGCTCCGACAATCTATATTCGATGTTTATATACAAGAATAAAAAAAAGACACACCTAAAAAAGTGTGCCTTTTGAAAAATACAAGTTTATATACAAACTAATTATTTATCACTCTTAATACCATAACGTTTGTTGAAGCGATCGATACGACCTGCTGTATCAACAAGTTTCTGCTTTCCAGTGTAGAAAGGATGGCATGCAGAACAAATTTCAACGTGAATATTTTCAACTGTTGAACGAGTTTCAATCACATTACCGCAAATGCAAGTGATTTTTGTAAGTTTGTAATTTGGGTGAATTCCCTTTTTCATTTTTAACTCCTACGCTTGCCCGATATTAAAGAAAGCCCGGTCACCACTAGTTCGTGCAAAAACACCTCTATCATTCCGCCACCGTTAACAATCAAATTAATACCACAAGAATAATAATTTAACTTTTTATAATATAAAACAAAAAAACAATTTTAATCAAGTAGTTTTATTCCGCTGCAGAACCTGTATTCATACTAGCAAGAAACGCTTCATTATTTTTGCTTTTTTTCATTCTATCCAAAATTAATTCTATAATATCAACATCTTCCATTGGAGCAATGACTTTTCTTAAAATCCAAATCTTTTGAAGTTCATTATCAGAAAGTAATAATTCTTCTTTTCTTGTTCCAGATTTTTTTATGTTGATGGCTGGGAAAAGTCTTCTTTCTGCAAGTTTTCTATCCAAATCAATTTCACTATTTCCAGTTCCTTTGAATTCTTCAAAAATAACTTCGTCCATACGGCTGCCAGTTTCGATTAATGCTGTAGAGATGATTGTTAAAGAACCACCTTCTTCAACATTTCTTGCGGCTCCAAAAAATCTTTTTGGCTTAAATAATGCATTTGAATCAACACCACCAGAAAGAACTTTTCCAGAAGTTTGCACAGTTTGATTGTATGCACGAGCAAGTCTTGTAATCGAATCTAGCAAAATTACAACATCGCGTTTATGTTCAACAAGACGTTTTGCTTTTTCCAAAACCATTTCTGCAACTTGAACGTGTCTTGTTGCTTGTTCATCAAAAGTTGAAGAAATTACTTCACCTTTAATTGCTCTTTCCATTTCTGTAACTTCTTCTGGTCGTTCATCAATTAAAAGAACAATTAAATAAACTTCAGGATTATTTGTAGTGATTGCATTTGCAACTTTTTGCATAAGAATAGTTTTTCCAGCTTTTGGAGGAGCAACAATCAAAAGACGCTGACCTTTTCCAATTGGAGCAAATAAATCCACAATACGAGTTGAAACTTCTGTAGAAACTGTTTCGAGTTTTAATTTTTCATTAGGATAAAGTGGAGTGAGATTTTCAAAAGGAACACGGGTTTGTGCAACACGAGGCTCATCAAAGTTAACTGATTCAATTCTTAATAAAGCAAAAAAACGTTCACCTTCTTTTGGAGAACGTGTTTGACCATAAACTGTATCACCAGTTTTTAGATTGAAAAGACGAATTTGACTTGGAGAAATATAAATATCATCAGGACCAGGAAGATAAGAATTTTGAGGTGAACGCAAAAATCCATATCCATCAGGGAGAATTTCCAAAGCACCTGAAGCAAAAATTATTCCACCATGTTCAGTGTGAGCTTTTAAAATTACAAAAATTAAATCTTGTTTTTTCATTGGAGCCAAATCATCTTCTGTAAAACCATATTGCATAGCAAGTTCACGAAGTTCTGGCATAGATTTTATTGTTAAATCATTTATTAAAAGACGTGGTTTATTTGCATTATCTTCACTCAAAGCAGCATCAGCAGCGGCAATTTGTTCTGAAACTTCTCCACTTGGAGTTGGATAATTTTTCATTGAATAAGATTTTCGTTGATTTCCTGTTTTTCTAAAATTTCTAGTTTGATGTTTTACAGTTCTAGTATTTTCATCAGAAGCAGAAGTTTCTTCTGCATTGTCTATTTTTTCTGATTTTTCAGTTTTTTCTTTTTTTACAACAACTCTTCTCTTTACGACAACTTTTTCAGGTTCTTCAGAAGCATTTTCTTCAGATTCATTTTGAACATTTTCTTCTGTTACAGTTTCAGATGATTTTGCTTCTTCCTCAAATTCTAAAGTTGCTTGATTTTCCTCTTCTACAGGTACATTTTCTGCTACGTCTTTTGTACGACGTTTTCTTAATGTTGGCATTAAAAATTCTCCATAACAAATAAAGATTTAAATTTATTTAATAAAAATTTGATTAAAAATTGAATAGGATTGTTCCGAAAAGATTTTTTGATTTATAAAATCAACTACATAAGTTTAACTATATTTCTTTAATTCTGTCAATAAACAACCTTTTATTTTACTACATCAGAATGAATAATCATTGCATTTTTAAATTCAGATGAAGCTACCGAAAATAAATCAACATCAGGTTCTTTTTCAAACATTTTTACATCGCCATTAAAATCAACATTATTTGCAATTCTAAAACGCGAAGTTGAAATATTACTATGAACTGTACTTCCTGAACAAATTTCAACTCTATCATCTGCAAAAATATCACCTTTTACATTTCCAGAAATTACAAGAGAATTCACTTCAATACTTTCAACATTACAAACTGCATTTTTAGCAATTTCTAAATCACCTTTTGGTGCAATGATTTTTCCTGTAAATTTACCTGTTATTACAAGTTGATTTTTGAACTCAAGAACTCCATCAAATTCGGTTTCAGTTCCAAAAACGGTAACAGTTCTTTTCTCTTTTTCTGACATTTTTTACCTACTTTCAGAAACAAATATTTTTGATTATTCTAAAAACTGATTAAGATATTTTATTATATCAAGAAACAATTACAGTTTCAATAAAATCTTATTTTGTTTACATTTATCTAAATAAGAAACTATTTTTTTTTCAATTTCAAAAGATTTTCTTTTAATTCTTTTCCAGGCTTAAAAATTGCAACATAATGTTCTGGAACAGAAACTTTTTCTCCTGTTTTAGGATTTCGAGCGTCTTTTCTTCCCTTTCTTAATCTTAATTCAAAAGTTCCAAAACCACGTAATTCAATTGAAGAACCATTTTCTAAATTTAATTTGATTTCTTCTAGTAAAGTATCTGTTATTTTTGAAACTATTTTTCTATCAACATTATTTTTTTCAAAAACTGAATTAACTAAATCGATTTTTTTTATTTTTTTTGTCATTTTAATTATTCCGAATAAAAAAAAACCAGTTGAAGATTACCCCAACTGGATTTCCAAAAAAAATGGAGAAAAGTTATTTTGCAACATTAAAAGTTACATTAAAAAGACGCATCATTCTTGACTTTTTTCGTGATACAGCATTTCTTGTCATAACACCTTTACTACGAGCACTGTCAAGTTGTTTCTGAAGAAGTTTATATTTTTCTTCAGCTAATTTTTGATCTTTTGCATGAACAGCTTCTACAAACTGTTTTGCATAAGTTTTACATGTGCTTTTAATAGCTTTATTATGAAGTCTGCGAACTTCGCTCTGAGCGTATCTTTTCTCTGCAGATGTCTGTTTTCCTGCCAATTGGAGACCCCCAAAAATAAATTAGTTAACTTTTTTTATATTATCAAAATGCTATTTTATTGTCAATTAAAGAATACGAATTTGATTAGTCTTTTTATTGTGATTATTGACATCATTTCATCTTCTCATTATGATATTAAATCACGAATATTCGATTTGGAGGCACATAATGGCTGGAGCTAGTAAAAACTCTCGTACAACTGTTGCAACACAAAAATTCATTTGCCCTGATTGTGGTGGCGAAATCATTATGAAAACTATGATTGTTAATGGCAGAATTAAAAATCAGGCAGAATGCCAAAAATGTAAACGTGTTGAAAGACGTCCTAAGGACTTTAAATAATAAAAGTTCTTTAGTAAAAAACCCATTTGGAATCATGAACCAAATGGGTTTTTCTTTTTTAAACTATTTTTCTGTTGGAAGAAGATTTCTCCACTCTTTTACTTGATTTGCAATTAATTCACGACTTTCGTCTAAAATTTTCATACATTCATCTTTTGTAGTTGGAGCATCATAAACTTTTAAAACTTTTATTCTATAACAACCATTTTTCAAATTTTTAAAAATATTTTTCAATTCGCGAAGTTTATATCCACCTTCCAAAGCACAAACAACAACAGGAAGATTCGAACTTTCAGAAAGTTTTCTAAATCCTGCTGAATAAAATTTACCAACATTTCCATCTCGAGTTCTAGTTCCTTCTGGAAAAATAATTGGAATTTGATTTTTTTCAATAACTTGTTCTCCAAACGCTGAAAGAAGATTCATAGAATCCATTGGTCTTGCAGTTCGTGGAATAATACAATGTTGCTGATTTTTTAACATCGCAGAAACGAGAGGAACATTTTTTCCAAGAGAACTTTTTGCAACAAAACGCAACTCTTTTTCTCTAAAAACATTCATAAAACATGGAATATCTAAAAAACTCTGATGATTTGAAATAATCATAAATTGAGAAGGCAAATCATCTAATTTATCTTTATAAATCCAAAAATTAAATTTCTTATAAGCATGTAAAATTTTCCATAAAAGAGGACCTAAAACATATTCAACATGGTTTGAAATTTTTGTACAGATTTTATCTGAAAAAGGATAAAAAACTAAATAGCCTAAAATTGAAGGAAGTAACATTCCAATCAGACTTGCAATAGTAATAAAATTTGTCATAAATACTCCATAAAAGCGAAAAAAAACAATTTAATTTTGATTTTCTCGCAATTTAGTAAAAAAATTAGATGAAATCTTTGACACATTTTCATCATTTTTAAACGTAATTATATTTTATTATCAATTAAAAATAAAGTTCTCCACTTCTTTTGTAATTTCAGAAAGAGCTTTATAAGATTTTTTACATTCTGGCATAGATGCAATAAAAATAGAACCATAAGTTTTTTCATAAATTCTTCTATCAAGCACAACGACAACGCCTTTATCATCACTTTTTCTAATAAGACGCCCAATTCCTTGCCGAAATTTTATAACTGCTTCTGGAACACTTAATTCCATAAAAGAATTGCCTCCCCTTTTTTCTATTGCTTCTGCACGAGCGACAAAAACTGGATCATTTGGAACTGTAAAAGGCAATTTTACAATAATCACTTGCGAAAGAGATTCACCGGGAACATCAACACCTTGCCAGAAAGAATCAGTTGCAAATAAAACACTTTCATTTTCTTTTCTAAAAGAATCTAAAAGTTTTGAATTATCATCTTCACCTTGACGCATAATTCTTCCAGAAAATCCTGAAAGTAAAAGTTTTACATTTTTATAAGCACTTTTTAACGATTCGTAAGATGTAAATAAAACTAAAGTTCTTCCTTTTGCTGCTTTTATTAACCTTGGAAGAGCCATTTCTACCCATTGCTGATACTCCATTTTTTCTGGTAAAGGAGCATCTGATGGAACTGCAAAAAGCATATTTTTTTCATAAGGAAAAGGTGATTGAAATTCTTTTGCAATAATTCGATTTTTTTCTACAAAATTTATTCCAGTTCTTTTTGCCCAATATTTAAAATCTCTACCAGTTTTTAAAGTTGCAGATGTAAAAACAACAGATTCCATTGGCTCATAAACGCCTTGTGCCATTAAAGATGAAATATCCAAAGGAGTTTTATTAAAAATAAAATAAATTCCATCTCCATTATCTTTTATCATATCTGCTGGAAGTTTTTTTTGTTGAATCCAAAAAACATGCTCTCTTTTTTCGTCCCATTGATTAAAATCTTTCAAAAGCAAAACATAAGATTCTAAACGTCGTAACACAATTTTAGATTCCCAATAAAAAGGAACATCTTTATCTTCATCACTCACGCCTTCCATCACAACTCGTACAATTTCTGTAAAAGATGCTAAATCTTGTAAAAGTTGATTAATTAGCGACAAAACTGGTCCAAAATCTCTCTTAGAACCATCAAAAAGGCGTTTTGTATAATCATTTTGTAATAAATCTTTTGCCGCAACTTCAAGATTAAAAATATCATTTTTAATGTTTAAAATTATTTCAGAAACGTTCTCAACTTTTTCCTCATTTGATGAAAGAATTGCCAAACTACATAAATGACCAACAGTTGTATTTTTTCGTTTCCGATACATTTGATTTAAAAGTTTATTTATTTTAAATTTACTTAAATTTTCACTAAAAAAACTTGTTGCCGCACTTTCTACGCCATGAGCCTCATCAAAAACTATATGATGATAAGATGGTAAAACTGCAGAATCTTCATAACCTGCACCATTCAACCTAGATTCAATATCAGCAAACAAAAGATGATGATTTACAACAATAAGATTTGCACTCGAAGCCTCTTTTCTAACTTTCATAACAAAACAATCGTTAAAATAAGGACAACGCATTCCCATACAAGCATCACTTTCTGAATTTATTTTTGACCAAACATTTTCAGAAGGCATAAATGATAATTCACTTTTACTTCCCGTTGAAGAAGATTTTGCCCATTCTGCAATATTTTTTACATCATCATTTTCATTTTCAAACAAATCTAAAACACTTGCAGCATCATTCAATCTTCTTAAACAAATATAATTCTGGCGACCTTTCATCAAAATAAATTTGATTTTTTTGTTCAAAATTTTCTCAACAAAAGGAATATCTTTTTCACACAACTGTTGTTGAAGATTTATAGTTCCTGTAGAAACAATCACTTTTTGTTTATTTTGTAATGCCCACAAAATAGAAGGAATTAAATATGCAAAAGATTTTCCAACTCCAGTTCCAGCCTCAAAAACTCCAATTTTATTTTCATTAAAAGAATCGCAAATATTTTTTAAAAGTTCAATTTGTCCTTCTCGTTCTTCAAAAAAAGTTGATATTTTAGAAAGTTCTCCACCATTAGAAATTAAACTAGAAGCATTTTCTCTTTCAATTTTATGAATAATTTTTGGTTTTATTGGTTCAACAACTACATAAATATTATTAACGTTATTATTTACAATGTAAAATCCAATTCCATTTTGAGCCATATTTTCGGCAACGCTTAAATCTGCTTGAGAAGGAGTTAAATTTCCGGAAGGATGATTGTGAATTATAACTGATGATGATTTTGTATCGTAAAAATTAACAGGAACTTCAGAATCAGTTCCTCGAGAACCTACTTTTACAGATGTAACAATTCCATTTTCATCAATTTGTCCTGTAAAAAATACTTCATTTTCTTCAGCTTCCAAAATTGAATTAAAAATATCATCTATAACTTGTTCGGATAAATATTTTTTGATATTCATATCGCTCTTTGTTCAAAAAAAAAGCCTTGTAAGAAAACTTACAAGGCTTTTACATCTCCTAGCAGAATTGAACTGCTGTTGTCGGGATGAAAACCCGATGTCCTAACCACTAGACGAAGGAGACATTCACGTCATTTCGTAACGACATTGATAATATATCAAATACAAAAAAATATGTCAATAGTTAAACCATAGATAATCCAAATTTTTTTGTAAGTTTTTCTTGCAAAGGTTTACATTCTGAAATATCCATTCCAAGTTTTATTGCAGTATTTAAATCATTCATAGATTTTTCATATTCTTGTAATTCATAATAAGCCATTGCTCGTCTAAAATTTGTATGAGCTTGAAAACTATTTATTTTTAATGATTCAGAATAACATTCTACAGCTTCTTTATATTTTTTCTGAATTGCATAAACAATTCCTTTATAATAATAAGTTCTAAACGCTTTTGGGTCATTTTTTAAACTAATATCAAAATCTGCCAAAGCTGCTTCAAAATTATTGTTAGAAAAATAAGCCATTCCTCTGTGTTTTGTAATTACTGCTATGATATTTTTTTCAGTTTCTGGTGTTGCCTCTAAAATTTTTGTATAAATTTCTATTGCTTCATCTAAATTTCCTTGATTATGAGCGTGAATTGCTTGCAAAAGCATATCATCAATTGTTCCTTGAACAAATGGAGAAATTCTATTTATTTTTTCTTTTGATTTTTCTTCAATTTTATCATTTAGTAAATCATCAGCCATAAGATAAAATGATTGTCTACGTTCTTCCATTTCTTTTTGAAGTTTTTTCTGATAATCTCTAATTTCTTGAAAAGTTATATCAGCAAGAGTTAAAGATGCATTTATTGAAGCAAGTTTTCTTCTTAAAGGCATATCGAATGGAGAAAATTCTGTTTTATAAATAAGTTCATGCTCAACTTCTGCCCAAGCATCTTGCAAAATAGTTCTAATTTGAATTTCACAAACTAATTCATCACTTAAATGTTCTAAATCGGGATATTTTTCATACAAGTTTTTTATTATTTCATCTGGAAGTTTTATCAAAACATGAGTTGATTCATAAGAAAATTCATTAAATTTTTTTTGAGCGCCTTTTACTTCAACTTCTTTTATTTCAAAAAGATTTTTTAATTGTTCAACAGCATCATTTATGTCTTCTAAAAAGGCACAAATCATACGAATTCCCATCATATCGGTAAGATATATTAATTTATTTCCCTGTGAAAATTGTTCAGATTTTAATCTTAAAACCTTTTTATAATAACTTTCAAAACTTTTTACACGACTTTTATAAGTTGGCTGAGATGATAATTTTACATTTTTCTGCAAAATTTCAATAACACAAGACATTACATCAATAAAAAAAGATGAATACGCTTCATAATTTTGTTTTAAATTTTCTTTTGAAATTATCATACTTATATTTTAGCATGTTAACAAAAAAAAAGCACCTTAGAAAAAATCTAAAGTGCTTTTAAATAATCACTATGAATTATTTATTATTTTGCGTCTGCGGCAGCACCGCCATTAGATTGAGCGTTAGAATCTGAATCTGCATTTAAGCTAGATGTAAAATCATCTTCAGAAGCTAATTTTGCTCTTTCTAAGTAACGATTAACTTGTTTATTTCCGAATTTTTCCATTTCTGCATTTTGACGAGCAGTTTCTTTTTTAGAAATAATTCCCCAAAGATCTTCATCATCAATATCACGATCACTTTCAAGAACAGCTTTGTCATAAATGATTTTAACATCTTTGAAATAACCAATATAGTTACCACCAATATGAGCAGCATCTCTAGTAATTTGGAATCCAGTGAATTTTACAAAAGGAAGTCCTCTTGGATAAATTGGATAAACACGAATTTCACGGTTACGGATTTCTGAGATATATTGTGGATTATTCCATTTTAATTCTTTCCAACCATCAAAACCAAGATAACCCATAAAATAGCGTCTTTCTACATTGTCATTATCTTTAAGTAATACATACAATCCATGAGGATAGTTCATTCCCATTGTTGTAACAGAAATTGCTTTGATTGTACCTACATTTTTTACAACACCATAACCATCTTCAAACAATGTTTTTCCACTTGCTTTTTCTTCATCAGTTTGAGTTTGACGATTACCATTTTCATCAGCAGATGTTAATGGTTCATAAGCAGGAATATCAAATGGTGGAACAATTTTTGCATTTGCGTTTGAATTCCATTCAGGGAAAATAATACGAACACCCATTACATTTGAACCTGCGAAAGGAACATCTGCTTCAGCTTTTACAGGTGCAGCAACAACCTGAGAATCAGCTAAACTTGCAACAGATTTAGCAGATGAATTTAACTCAATTTCCCATTCTGGAAGAGCTAAAGATGTTTTCATAAGATCTTTTTGATCTTCTGAGAAAGTTGCACCAGCAGCTGTAGAATAATCCATTACTGTATGACTATTCTGTGTAGCATTACCGTTGTCATCTTCAACGCAATCAGCATCTAAAAGTGTAAAATCGATGAGAGTTGACTCAGCAGCGAATGCAACTCCACCAACAAGCAGCATAGCAGCTGCAAATAAACCAAAAGTCTTCTTCATTTTGAAGCTCCTTTAATACTAGTTCGATGTAGCCTTGTAAAAATAATTATCCAACAACTACATCATTTTGTCAATAAATTTATTCGAAAGCAAATTTACCATCGATAAAAATTTGAATAGTTTTTACTTTAGGAAAATTTTTTTGAATATTTTTCTTAAGTAACAAAACTCCATCTTGTATATCTAATACCTCATTTCCCATCTGAATTAAATCATCTGATAAATTGAGATATAAAATATCATCTCTTAAAAAACATGATTCCAGTTTTGTGCCTGATGTAAAAATTAATTTTGTTCGTTCAACACCAGAACCTAAAAGAAGTTCATCAATAAAAAGATTTATATCACCTTGAATTGGATTTTTTGGTAAATTTCTTTTTTCTACAATAAGTTTACCAGTTTGAATTGAAGGAAATATAAAAGTTCTTTGAATTCCTTTTGATTTTATAAAAAATAAAACTAGAGAAATTATAAAAACAAATAAAATTACAGAAATTGAGATAGCTATTTTTTTTATTTTTTGTGAGAATATTTTCATTTTGTCGTTGTAAATCCTTGTGAGCGTTCAAAATGCGTTATAAACGCAGATAATCCATTATATATTCCTAATGTTGCTTTTTTCAAGTATTTATCATCATTTAGAAGAAGAGCTTCTTTTTCATTTGAAACAAATCCTAATTCAACAAGAACACTTGGCATATTTGAATTTTTTACGACAAACCATTCTTCAGCTTTAATTCCTCTTGCTTGAGATTCATTTCCAATTTGAGCTTTTAATCCATCCATAATAAATTTTGCAATCATAATACTTTCTGTCGTATATTCCTCTTCAAGCATAGAATTTAAAATCGGATATAAATTTTCTTCATCACTTTTCATTGAAGATTTATCTAAAACAGAACGTCTATATCCCGGAGATAAATACCAAACTTCATATCCAGAAGAATTTTTATTTAAAGAAGAATTCACGTGAATTGAAATAAACAAAATTGCTTCGTTTTCTTTTACTTTTACATTATTTGCAATATCAGTTCGTTCACTTAGCGAAAGAAAAACATCTGTACTACGAGTTAAAATAATCTGTTTTTCTGGATAATAAGTTTTTAACCTTTCATAAAGCATTTTTGCAACTTTTAAATTTATATCTTTTTCTTGAATATTCGTATTTTTTCCATTAATTTTATAAGTTTTTGACGCTCCAGGGTCTTTTCCACCATGACCTGCGTCGATTAAAATTGCACCAACTTTAAAAGGATTTTCATTTTCTTGATTAAGAAAAGATTGTGTATCATCTAAGAATTTTTTAGAAACATAAATATTATTTTCTCTTAACTCTGGAGCATCTGTAATTTTTAACAAAACAGAATCTAAAATTATAATTTGTTCACCATTTCTAAAAGAAATTTGATGACCATTTTTTTCAAGCATTCCAGTTTCTGAAAGACAATCCCAATATAAAGTTATTCCTGATTTTTTAGCAGAATCTATCAATAAAAAAGAATTTTGACAGAATAAATTTGCACAAAAAAGAATGAGAACAAATGAAATTGCTACAGTTTTTTTTATAAAATAATTATTTTTACTCATAATTTCTTTCCATAATTTATATGACGGATTCCCGTGTCGAGCACAGAAATGACAGATTTAGTCCTTTTTGTTTTTTTGAGAATCACAAAAATAAACTGCTCCTTGCAATCCGCCTTTTAATAAAAATTTCCAAAAAGATTTTGAATCCATTTTTGGATGATTTGGTCTTAGAATATCAAATTTTTGAGCAGTTTGTAAGATTGTATTATAATTCCAATCTTTTTTGTTCAATGAATTTGATTTTAAAATTATTTCTGGAATGTTATTTTGAACTTTCTGATTTTCTTCAATCACTCCAGAAATTTGATTCCACTCATCTTTAGAAAGATTTCCAAACGCTTTTGGTGGAAAATCTTTTTCATCATCATTTTCAAAATTAGAAAAAAAATCATCAGTTTCTTTTGTATTTGGTTTTAATGTAATAAAAATATTTGAAACAGCATCTTCCGCAGCATTTATTGCAATTTCACGATTATTACTAACTGATATAACATTTCCACATTTTTCTACATTATTTTTTGGAAAATTAACTTTACTTCCCAATTTTACAGTTGAACGAGGCAAAATATCAAAAATTGCTTTATCTGTGTATTCGTTTATATTTTCTACATATTCTACAGTTCCTGGAATAGAAAGCCATGCTCTTTCTGCACAAGTTCTTTTTGAAGGAATTTCATAAATTTCAAAAGGAGATTTTTTATCCTTCAATTTTTTTGATGGAATAAAATCCACAGTAATTCTTGATTTTAATAATTCTTCGGGTTCTTCTCCACTCGCAATAAGTAATGCTTGTTTTGTGAGATTTAAATCAGAAGAATATGGATAAGTCCAACCAGACATATATCCACCAGAAAGTCTTCCTGCAATTTCTCCAATCATAGCACCATCTTTTGTATATTTTATATCAGCTTTTGCCGCTCCACAACTAAGTCCCAAAGATTTTGCTCCCAAAGCGAATACAGAAATTAATTCATCATGAATGTGTTTTTCTAAAACAGCGGGCATTGTATGACCAATTTCTATGAAATAAGGTGGATATTTTATATGACGAATTGCAAAACCTGTAACTGTAAAACTTCCTTTATAAATTAAAGCATCTATCGAAAATTCAGGACCGTCCATAAACTCTTCAATGATTGCATAACCGCTTCTAGAACATTCAATTGCATTTTTTACAGAAGAAGAAAATTCATTTGGAGTACGAATCATTCTACAACCTCTTGCACCCATGTTATCAACCGGTTTTACAACAAAAGGAAAATTCATTTTTTGAAGAACTTCATCTATTAAATTCTCAGAAAAATTTTCTTTTCCAATTTTCATAAATTTTGGAGAAGGAATATTTTCTTTTTCAAAACATTCTCGCATTAAAGTTTTTACACTCGCATTACAAGAAGCATTAAAACTATGAGATGGTAATCCTAATTTTTCACAAACATAACTTACAGATGCAGAAAAATCTGTTCCGGCTGTAAAAACTGCTTTTAATCCTCCGTTTTTTTGAAGTTCTTTTGCATAATTCAAAATGCCTTCTTTATCTTTTAAATCAATTTGTTTGAATTCATCAGCAAAAGGAATTGCAATTGCATTTTTATCAGCATCGATAACACAAACTTTAGCTCCTAATTCTTTTGCACTGAGAATTGCAACTTTTTGCATTAAACCTGCACCTAAAATTAAAATATTCATAAAATTACCTTTTTCATAAGGGGACAGACCCCAACTTTTAAATTTTTTTACAATAGATTTCCATTGTATCGCCAAGTTTTAAAATCTGACTTTTTTTAAGAGTTAAATTCCATTGTAAAGTATTTTCTTTGATATTTTTTTCTTTGATTTTTGGAAAACGTTCAGGATGATGTCCTGTAGACACAATTTTTACAACTTTAAAACCATATTTTTTTAAAATACTTTGAACATAAGAAGGTTCCCAAATAGAAAAATGATCACTTGGACTTTGCTCAAAAAAAGATTTTGTATTTAATTTTGCAGAAACGCCTTCTCCACTTGGCGTTGAAAACGCAAAATATCCACCTTTTTTTACAATATCATTCACTTTTCTTAAAACAGAATCCAGATTTTTAAAATGTTCAATCACATACCACATTGTAACAATATCAAATTGAGAAATTCCAAAATCATCGGTTGTATTTATTTGCGGAAAAACTGATGAACTTGCAGGAATTCGTAAAACATCTTGAACATAATCAACTGCTTCTTGAGAAATATCAGTTCCAAAAGGATTCATTTCAAAATCATTTGCGGCAGAAAGAAAAGGTCCGTACGCACAACCAATATCTAAAATTGATTTATTTTTTAATTTTCCAGCAATCGATTTTATTTCTGCTAAACGCCTTAAACCTTGTTTTTTTATTGACTCAAAATCTTGGGTATAAGTTTTTCCATACTGTTTTTTATATTCATCAAAAAAATAAGATTTTTCATATTTTTTTTCAGGTTCAATCGACCAACTCAAATAAATCATTTTACAAGAATTACAACGTCTATAAGTTTTAGTTTTATTTCTTTCTAAAATTTCATCTTCCATAAAAGATGATTTTCTACAAATTGGACAAAGATTTCTTGTTCCTTGAGAAAGTTTTTTTAAAAATTCAGATGATTCAACTTCCTCACTTTCAGTCTTTTCAATTTTTTTTATCAGATTTTTAGATTTCAATGCATTTTCCAAAGAATCTTTTGAAATGATTTCTACAAAAGAAAAATTATATTTTTTAGCAAGTTTTAAATGCAATTTTGAAGTTGGAAGTAAAATCACAGCACAACCTGCATTTTGAGCTTCAAACGCCGTAAGTCCATAATGAGTAATAACTAAATCATATTCAAAAAGTTTTTCTTTTAAATTATCTATAATAGGAAGAACATTTATTTTTTTATCTTTCAAAAATGATTCCGCTTTTTGAACATCTGATAAAATTAAAGAAATTTCTGCTTCTGGAAAAATCTCTTTTAAAATTTTCACAACTGGAATTGTAAAACCTTGAGGATCTTCTCCACCAAGACAAACAAGAATTTTTCCTCTAGAAAAATTTTCTTCATTTGGTAAATTTGATTTTATATTTTTTGGTTTTTGCATAAAATTTGGTTCAAAAAGATTAACTTTTCGATTATCTTCAAAAGGAGGAATTATATCTAAAAGATAATCAAAATTTTCCAAATAAGTTGAACCTTCATCAATTCCAATTAAAGATTTTGCATTGGAAAGATTTTTTATTTGAGATTGTGTGATTGAAAAAATATCTGTAAAAATAATTGGTTTGTAAGATTCGTCAGGAAGTTCTTCAATAATTAAATTTTTATTTAAACCGTTTTTTTCATATTGAGATAAAAGATTTTCAGTTTCTTCTAAAGTTTTATCTTTTGGAATATAAATAAACCATTTATTTTTTAAAGCAATTTCTAAACATCTTCTTAAATGACCTGTTCCATTACCTTTTGTTACAGAAGGAATTAAAATAATCGGAGTTTTTACTTTTGAAGAATTACACGCCTCAAGAATTTGTTCACAAGAAAAAGGAGTTTTTTCATTTCCAATATAATTTACAATCTGAATTGCTCTAAGATAATCTGAATAAGTATCTATTGTTGTTCTAAGTTCAGGATGATTATATCTTGCTTGAGCTGGAATAAAACTACAATTAAATTTATCTTGATGTTTATATAAAGCAGGTCCAACATGTTCATGGTCGTAAGAATCTGAAGTTTGAGAAGCAGCATTTAAAAGTGATTCTGCACTAAAAATTTCAACTCCACTACCATGAGGCAATCCTGTAAAAGTAAGATAATCACAATGAAGTTTGCCTTTATTTAAATTTTCAAATTCTTTCACACTTTCTTCAGCGGCTTCATAAAATAAAAATGGATTATCTGCTGTTGCACGAATTATAGTTTTTAATTTTTTTTCTTTTATTAAATCACAAAATCTTTTTAAAACATCATTAAGTTCGCCTGCAAAACATTTAAAACCGTATTCATCACAAATCGGTTTTAATTTTTCGTAAGAATCAAAATCAGTTGCAACAAAGTAAGAATCTGCTTTTACTTTTTTCATAGAATCTAAAACCCATGCTAAAATTGGTTTTCCACATAAATCTTTTAAAGCTTTTTGAGGCAATCTAGTTGATGATAATCTGCATTGAACAATTACAGAACGATTAGTTCTCATCATAATGCTCTCCATTTTACAATTAAAGTTTGTAAATCTAATTTAAATCTATATTTGTTACTTTCAACCCATTTTTTTGCTGCAGAAAAAAGTCTTTTTGCTTCTAAAAAACCACACGAAGAATGAAATAAAAACTGAAAAAATTGTGATTGTTTTAAAACTCCACGTTCATTTTTATATTTTGGAGATTCATTTTTTAAATGAAAACGCAAATAATCAATATTTAAAGTTTTATCTTCAATTTGATATTCTTGTGAATAATAAAATTGCAAAACTGTTGTGATTTTTATTTCTTCGCCCCAAAGCCAAGCTCTCATTGCTAAATCTAAATTTTGCCAATAACCAGATTTTATCGTGTAATCAAATCCACCAAGTTGAATAAATTTTTTTCTATTATATAAACCAATATAATCAAAAGGATATAAAGTTTTCATTCCATCAGAAACGGCATTTGAAGATTCTATTGTAAAATGATTTTTTTCAACAAAAGGAGAAAATTGAATATCCAAAGAATTCCGATTCATATCAAAAAGACGAGGAACTATACAAAAACTTCCTGTTTGAGTTAATTTTTCTGCCAAATTGCTAAGAATTACACCTTGAGGAATTGTAAGATTATCGCGTAAAACTAAAACA
Organism: uncultured Treponema sp.; assembly: GCA_964410365.1. Lineage (GTDB taxonomy): Bacteria > Spirochaetota > Spirochaetia > Treponematales > Treponemataceae > Treponema_D. The sequence goes on along the minus strand of CAYPGB010000012.1, from coordinate 40,595 downwards.
TAATCTGAAGAAACTTCGCTCATTGCTAAATTAATCATTTCTCCGTCAGTTGCTTTTTCTAAAGGAACTATAAATTTTATTGTAGGAAATTTTTTAAAAAAATCATCTAAAGAAAAATTGTTTGCATTATGTTCAACAGAAATAATTTGTTTAAAATTACAAGAAAGTAAATTTTCAAATAATTGAACTTTAAAATGACATCCTGTCGTATTTAAAAGAATAACTGAAATATTTAAAGTTTTTTCAGAATTTTCAGGTGCACCACCAACAACAGTACAATCTATTTGATGTTCATCAAAAGTTAAAGGTATAGTATTCATCGCATTTCCTACACATATCATTATATTTTTCTTCAATATGTTCTTTTAAACATTCATCAAAACGATTCCAAATATCTTCTAAAGAATCTTGAAATACATTTCCCAAAATATTTCCAAAAAGACAAATTCGGCAAAGAGGAACATCTCCATTCGATAAAATTGTCATATCGCGGCGAAGATGCCAACAAGGATTTCTTTCTAAAGGTGAAAGTTCTGCAGGTTTTCGTTCTGGTAAAAGTTGTGCAAAATTTTCATATTTATTTATAATACATTCACCACAAGAATCACTTTCTTTTGCATTCCACTTTCTAAAAAAACTTTCTAATTCATCTTCATTTTCATTAATTCTTGTGAAAACTGGATAAACATTTTTTGGAAGAATTTTTTCTAATTTTATAATTGCATCATTTGCTTTTTCAAAATTTCCGTTTTTATGAATTTGTTCATATTTTTCTTTTGAAAATGCATCTAGTAAAACTCCAATCATCATTTTTGGAAAATTATTTTTTCGTAAAGGTGATTTATTTAAAATTTCTTGAAGTTTAGAACAAAAATCATCATTTACATTTAATCCGTCTGTTTCTAAATAAATTGATAAACCTTCATAAGATAAAATTTTTTCGATAATTTTTAAAATTTCAGGATGATTTAACGGCTCACCCCAACCAGAAAGATTTATAACCGCTTCTCCAGAAAAATTTGCAATTTTTGAAATAAGATTTGAAAAATTTTCAAAACTCATATTCATTTTTGATTCAAAAGGAGTAATTTTATTTTTTATTTTGTATTGATTTTCGTAAGGAGAAAAAATTGTTCCTTGGTTGATTGAATCACAAATTTGAATATTATAAAAACTTGGAACCGTTTTTAAAATTTTTACAGATTTTGTTGCTATTTTTGATAACTCTTCAACATCATCTGATTTTTTTTCTAGAAAAAGTTGTTTACATGCAAGAAAATTTTCTTTTTTTCCGCAATGAAACGCAAATCTAAAAATTCTAAAATCATTTTCAGAAAGAACACTTTCAATTTCAAAAGAATTTATATCAGTTTTTATCAAATTAAAAATACTTTCTCGCTCAACAGATTTTTTCCCAATTTCTTGAGTTTTAGAAAGTTCTTTTAAAATATTTACAGTTCCGACATTTAAAATTTCTGGAGAAAATCCAAAAGGATAACCGTCTGCAAAAGTATATTCCGCTTGATATTTTATATGAGTTTTAAAAAGTTCTTCAGTTAGATTTTTATTTATGAAAAGACAATCCGCAAAAGAAAAAATGATATTCTTTGAATTAAATTCATTCGCTTTTTCACAAATTTTTTCTAAAAGTTCTGTTAAATTTTCACAATCTTTTAAAATTTCAATTTTTACTTCAGAATTTAAATTTATTCTTTCAAAAGCTTCTTTTGTTAACTGCAATGCATTTTTATTTTCAAATAAACATTCTTTTTCGTAAGAATTATTTTCATCATATAAAATTATAATATTTTCCATCTTTTTATTTATCGGCTAAGTGTTGAACAAGTTTATTTAATTGATTAAATTATTTTTATGAATTCTTTTTCGCAAATGCAAAATCAAGTTTTTTCAGTTTCGCAAATCACATCAATAATAAAAGATATACTAGAATCCACATTTAGAAACATTACGATTGAAGGAGAAATTTCAAATTATCGTCCAAGTTCTTCAGGACACGTATATTTTACGCTAAAAGATGAAAAAGCACAGATAAAAGCGGTAATGTTTAAAGGTGCAACGTATTCTCTAAAGTTTAAACCAAAAGATGGTGATAAAGTTCGTTGTTTTGGAAATATTTCTCTTTATGAACCACAAGGAAATTATCAAATTATCATCACAAAAATGGAACCTGTCGGAACTGGAAATATTCTTCAAATGATTGAACAAAGAAAGCAAAAACTTGCGGCAGAAGGTCTTTTTAATAGCGAAAAAAAACGAAATCTTCCAGTTTTTCCAAAAACTATTGGAATTGTAACAAGTCCAACTGGAGCCGCAATTCGTGATATTTTAAATGTTGCAAAAAGAAGAAATAAAAATATAAATATTTTAGTTTTTCCAGCAATTGTTCAAGGCGATGAAGCGACAAAAAATATTTCAAAAATGATTGAAATTGCAAATTTTTATAATCTTTGTGATATTTTAATTGTAGGACGAGGTGGCGGTTCTCTTGAAGACTTACTTCCTTTTAGTGAAGAAATTGTTGTTCGTTCAATTGCAAATTCAAAAATTCCAACAATAAGTGCTGTCGGTCATGAAATTGATGTTTCTCTTTCAGATTATGCAGCTGATAAACGTGCTCCAACTCCATCTGCAGCGGCAGAAATGGCAATTCCATTACAAGCAGATATAAAACAAAAAATTTCTCAATTAAAAACAGAACTTTATCAAAATATAAAACAAGAAATTGAACAAAAAAGACTTTTAATAAAAAGTTTCAATTCAGAGAATTTTGAAATAAGATTCAGAAATATAGAACAACCTTTTTTAAACAGATTTGATAAAGCTAAAGAAAATTTATCAAAAAATATTTTAGAAAAAATTGAAAAAACAAGAATTCAAATAAAAAACTGTAAAACAATTTTGGAAAATTCAAGTCCTCAAACTATTTTAGAAAGAGGATATTCTATGGTTACTGATTCAAACGGAAATATTATAAAAAATTCATCTTCTGTAAAAATTGGAGATGAAATAAAAATAAAACCTGCAGAAGGAATAATTTCTGCAAAAGTTATAGAATAGCAACAATAAAAACGCTGCGACACGGCTCGCGTTTTCTTATTGCACAGGAGAAAAATATGAATACATTTGAAGAAAATTTAGAAAAATTAGAAAAACTAACAAACGACATAAAACGAACAGATATTAGTCTTGAAGATGCTTTAAAAGATTTTGAAGAAGGTATAAAACTTGCTTCCGGAATGGAAAAACAATTAGATGAAATTGAAGGAAAAGTTCAAATTTTGATGAATGAACCTCAACCACAAATAAAAGAAAATCCTCCAGAATTTGATTTATTTACAACAAATGAAGAAATAACTGGAACTAGAAAATGAGTTTAAAAAATCCTGTAAGAACATTAAATCCTGAAGTTGCAAGAAAAATTGCAGCAGGAGAAGTTATTGATAGGCCAAACGCAATTGTTCGAGAACTTTTAGATAATGCAATTGATAGTGGAGCAACTTCTATAACTGTTGAAATTTTAGGTGGTGGAATAGATTCTATTCGTGTCATTGATAACGGTTCAGGAATGACAAAAGAGGATTTACAAAATTGTGCTCATCCTCATGCTACAAGTAAAATTTCTACAGAAGTGGATTTAATGAATCTTTCAACTTTGGGTTTTAGAGGAGAAGCTCTTGCTTCCATTGCTTCTGTTGCACGCCTTTCTATAAAAAGTGGAACTTGGAAAATGAGAGCAAGCATCACAGAAAATCATATTTTAGAACCAATTGCAGAAATAAAAGGAACAATTGTTCAATCTGAAGGACTTTTTGAAAATTTTCCAGCACGAAGAATGTTTTTAAAACGACCTTCAACAGAAGCGTTAATGTGCAAAAATACATTTTTAGAAAAAGCCCTTCCTCGCCCAGATATCGCATTTAGATTAATAATTGATGGACAAACAAAAATTGATTTACCACAAAATCAAACTTTAAAAGAACGATTTTTATTGGCAAATTCATACACCGAAACTTCCGAATTGTTTTTTGAAATTTCAAATGAATCTTCAAAAACTTGTGATGAAAATTCAAAATGGAATTTTAATGTAATTATTGGAGAACCTGCTGTTAGTAAACCAAATAAAAAAGATATTGTAATTTATGTAAACGGAAGAAAAATTCAAGAATATTCTTTAGTTCAAGCAGTAGAATATGGTTCTCAAGGATATTTTCCAAACGGAACTTATCCTGTTGCGGGAGTTTTTATAAATGTTGCTCCAAAATCTGTTGATTTTAATATTCATCCTGCAAAAAAAGAAGCAAGATTTTATGATATTTCAGATTTACATCATGGATTAAGTTCTTCTATAAAATCATTTTTTTTACAATATACAAAACAAAATTTTTCACAAGATAAAAATACAGATGAAATTATTTCAGATGATTTTTCTTTTACAACAAAACCTGTTTATCAAAAACATATTTCTTACACAAATGTAGAAAATTCACAAAATGTAAGTGATTTTCGTTCAAAATACTTAGGATTAAAATCAAATTTAAAATCACAAAAATCAAATAACAATCCTATTTTTGAAAAAGAATATCAAAATTCATTTTACAATTCAAAAACAGAAAATCTTGCAAAAGAAGCACTTTTTGAACAATCTGATAACGAAGAAGAAAAAAAAATCAGATTTATTGGAAATTGTTTGGGAACATTTTTATTAGCAGAAAAAAATAATTGTCTTTATATAATTGACCAACACGCTGCACATGAACGAATTCTTTTTGATAAATTGATGAATTCTCAAGGAAAAACAGCAACTCAGCAACTTTTAATTCCTTACAAAATTAATACAGAATCAAAATTTCAAGATTCTCAACTTTTAAAATTAAAAGATAGATTAGCAAAAATTGGATTTGTTTTACAAAATATCAGTGATGGATTTTGGGAAGTTACAGAAGTTCCTGAACGGTGGACTGGTTCTGAATATGATTTAAAAACACTTTTATTTGTAAAACATGTTGAACCAGAAGAAATTATCCGTTCTATTGCTGCAATGACTGCTTGTAAAGCTGCTATAAAAGATGGTTATGTTATTGATTTTGAAACGTCAGAAAAACTTGTAGAACAAGCGTTTTCTCTAAAAGATCCACATTGCCCTCATGGAAGACCAATTTATACAGTCATTTCACGAGAGCAACTTTTTTCAATGGTAAAAAGAACTTAATCTTTATTGCAAATTCAAAAGAAGATTAGAAACCTCACTAGCCTTGAAAGATGGATTTTTTGTTTGTAAATAAATCAAATATTTTTCTGCAGAAGTATTATCATTTAATTGCATACAAACTTTTGCTAATTCAAGATAGGCTTCCCAATTTTCAGAATCTAATTTTATCAATTCTGTATAAGTTGTTTTTGCATTATCATAATCTTCATTTTTTGCATAAGCATTTGCTAAATTTTTTCGTACAGCATTATTATTCGATTCCAATCTTAATGCATTTTGAAAGTAAAGAATTGCATTTTTATAATCTTCTTTAGTCAAATAAGCACTTCCCAAATTATTATTTACTTCAAAATTATTTTTATCATTTTGATAAACTTGATTAAATAATGACAAAGCCAAATCAACTTCTGGTGGTTCTAAATTCATATACATAACACCAAGATTTATTTTTGTTTTATTATGACTAGGATTTAAATCTAAAACTTCTTGATACAACGGAATTGCTAAATCTTGTTTTTCATTTTTATCTAAAATCATTGCATAATTGTAAACAATATTCGCTTTGCTTTTATTATTTTTTATAAAAGATTTTCCTTCATACGCTTCTTTTGCATATTTTTCCGCATCAATAAGTTTACCTTCTTCGTATAAAACCGCAGAAAGATTATATTTTGTTGTTGTTTGCTCTTCTCCATCACTAAGCATTGTAAGTGCTTTTCTATAACTTTCTTCAGATTTCGCTAATCGTCCAGCTTGCATATAAACAGAACCTAATTCAGAAATAGCTTTTGTATTGATATTATTAATTGCAATCACACTTTCATAAGCAGAAATTGCTCCTGAAAAATCTTTTCTACGAGTTAAAGCTCTAGCTTCTTCAAGATATGCTTTTTCGTAACGAGGATTTACATCTATACATTTTCTAAACGCTGCAATCGCGGCAGAATCATTCTTTAATTTCACTTGGCTTAATCCCAAATTGTATCTACTTGGAACAAAAGTTTCATTCAACTCACAAGATGTTGTAAAAGAGGCAACGGCTTCTGTATATTTTTTTGTAATATATTGAAGTTTTCCCATATCATAATAATAAAGATAACGATTAGGGTCGTCTGAAGAAGCATTTTGAACAGCCTCTTTTAATTCTTTTAAAGCTAAATCATAATTTTTTTTGTTAATTGCATCTTGAGCTAAAATATAATGAGACGGAGAATCTTTTGGATTTTGCGCAATAACTTCTTTTGCAATAGAAACAGCTTCTTCCATTAGACGATTTTTTTCACTTTCAGACTCACTTTTTTCGCTAGCATCATACAACGCTTGTGCAATTTCCGATTTTTTTGATGCTTCATAATTTTTATCACCTTCAACATTCGGAAAATTTTCTGATGCTTTTTTAAAATGACTCAACGCTTCTTCAACATTTCCTGTAGACAAAGCGGTTTTTCCTAATTGAATTTCATTGTTTACAAAGTCCATTTCTTTTTTTAATTTTGCATTTTTCTTTGCAAGTTCCTCTTCCTGAATACGTCTTTTTTCTTCAAGAGCTTTTTTTTGAGCGGCAGCAGCTTCTGCTTTTAAACGTTTTTCTTCTTCAAGTTGTCGTTTTTCTTCCGCTAAACGTTTTTCTTCCTCAAGTCTTGCTTTTTCATTTGCATTTTTTTCTTCTTGAATGCGAACTAAATTTTCCATTGCTTTACGATTTTCTTCGGCTTGTTTATTTGTTTGAGATAAAGCATCTTTAACTGTTGATAAAGAATCTTGAACAGCATCAGTTAAACTATCTGTGTTTATATTTACATTTGTAGAATGATTTGAATTTCCTGATTTTTTATTTTCTTCCGATTCTTTTTTCATTTCTATAATTTGATTCAAAAGTTCGCTTGCAGTTAAATCATCACTATTTTTCATTAAAATATTATCAAGAACACTTAACGCTCTATCGTATTCACCACGTTCTGCATACATTTTTGCAAGACTATAAGCATTTTCTTTTGTTTTTTGAGAACCGCAATTATATGTAATAAAACAAATTAAAATAATTAAAATGATTGCTAAAATTCCACATATAGTAAAAATCTTTTGTTTTTTAGTAAATTTTGATGACACTTTTTCCTTCCTATTTTTCTATTATAAAATTAGTAAAATCAGATTTTTTAATTAATCTAATTCACCTTCAGTTTCATAATCAATTAAATCTTCAGTTCCAGCAGACATATTTGTTGAATCTGTATTTTGTAAAGAATTTGCAACATCTTCCAACAATTTTCGTCTTCTTTCCGCTTCAATTGCTCTTTTTTCTTCTTCAATTCTTAATCTTTCCGCTTCTTCTGCTTCTCGCTTAGCTTTTTCTTCCGCAGCAATTCTTTCTTCTTCAGCTTTTATTCTAGCCATTTCTTCTTGCAAACGTTTTTCTTCTTCTGCTCGTTTTTCTGCTTCCAAAGCCGCAATTTTTTCTTCTTCAAGTCGTCTTTCAAGTTCTTTTTTCAAAGCATCAATCATTAAAAGAATTTCTTCTTTTTGAGAATCTTCTGGTTCTAAAATAATATATTTTTCATAATCATTTAATGATGATTGAAGTTCATTCGCCATCAAATATGCATTTGCTCGATTTAATAAAGCTTTTGTAAAATTAGAATCTGCAGAAAACGCCAATGAATATTTTTTTATCGCATCTTGATATTTTTTCATTGCAAAATACGAATTTCCTTGATTAAAAGCCAAAATCTTTTTATTTGTTCCAGGAATTTCTAAACCTTTTTCAAAAATTTCAACCGATTTTTCAAAATTTCCAAGTTGATAATAACTCAAACCTAAAAAATTATATGCATTTGTAGAACTAGTTCCATCATTTATTTCTTTTTCAAGCAAAATAATTGCATCGGAAGGTCTATTTTCTTTAAAAGCCTTTTCACCTTCAGTTTCTGCAAAAATAAAATTAAAAAAACAAATAGAAACTAAAAAAATAAAAAGTTTTTTATTCACACTTTTCTCCAAAATAATATTGAATTTGTAACATAATTTTTTATAAAAAAATTCAAAAAACTAATGTTTCAAATTCTATAATTTGACATATCTAATTAAATTTAATAATCTTATTATCGATTTGTTACAAAAAGAACTTTATCAGTATCAAAAAAAATAAGATTTCTATTCTTATCGGAGTTAAAAAATGATTTTTGTTTTTATTTTTTTATTAGCAATTGTTGTTATCACTTTAATGTTTTTCATTATTAAAAATGCCATTGCACCAAAAAAAGCAGAAATTCTCCCAAAACTTATAAAACAAGGAAAAAATCAAAAAGCAATCAAACTTGCAAAACAATTAATTCAAAAAAATCAAAAAAATTATTTAGCACATTATTATTTAGGAAAAGCATACGTAAAAGAAAATAAAACTGAATTAGCAATTATGGAATATAAAAACGTAAATGATAACGCTCTTTTTGGAGAAAATCTTGACGAATTAAAATTCCGCAAAGAATATTCCGAACTTTTGCTAAAATATAATCAACAAAATGAAGCATTAAAAAATTTTCTTTTACTTACAAAACTAGAACCTCACAATGCAGAAAATTTTTATCAAGCAGGACACATTTACGAATTACAAAATAGATATGATATTGCTCTCGGTTTTATGCAAAAAGCAGCAATTTTGGATAAAAAACACGCAAAAGCACATGCCGAAATTGGTTTGATGTTGTATAGAACAAAACAATTTGCCGATGCAAAAAAAGAAATCAATCTTGCGTTAAAATTAAGTCCAGAAACTTATTCATCTTATTATTATTTGGGAAAAATTTTAAAAGATAATAAAGATTTACAAGGAGCAATAAAAGCATTTGAAAAAGCTCAACGAGATCCAGATGTAAAAATCAAAGCTATTATTGAACGCGGTTCTTGTTATATGATGGCAGGTCGTTATGATAATGCGATGTTAGATTTTATGAGAGAAATTGAATTAGACAAAAATAATTCTTTCCCAGAAACTTTATACGCAAGATATTTTTTAGCAACTTGTTATGAAAAATCTAGAAAAATTGATAAAGCTATCGAACAATGGGAAGAAATTTACAAAAGAAATAAATCTTTCCGCGATGTTGCATCAAAACTTGCAGAATATAAAGATTTACAAACAAACGACCTTATGAAAGATTATCTTACTTGTGCAAACGAAGAATTTTCCGTTATTTGTAAAGATGCTTCAGAAAAAGGATTAAATCTTCAAATTTTAACTTGCGATATAAAAAAATGGGGTTGTCAAATTACAGGCGTTATAAAAAGTAATGATGATTGGATGAATGTTAGAAAACAAGTTTTACTTTTACGCTTTTATAGAGAACCAGAACCAATTGAAGAAAAAATCATTCTTGAAACACTCGACGCAATGAAACAACTTAATTGTACAAAATCTTATATGTTTTCAAGTTCAGGCTTTTCGCAATCCGCAAGAAGATTTGCAGAAAATCGTCCTATAGAACTTATAGAAAAACAAAAACTTGAAGTAATTCTTTCAAAAGCAGGCAAATAATGAAGATTTTATGTATTTCTGATTTTGTAGATCCTCTCATTTATAATCAAAATGTAAAAGAAGTTTTTTCTGACGTAGATGCAATTTTATGTGCGGGAGATCTTCCACTTGATTATATTGATTTTATAGTTTCTACATTAAATAAACCAACTTTTTGGATTTTTGGAAATCATAATTTAAAAGAATATAAATATTATCATGGAGAAAGACATTTTCTTCCTCAACAAATGACAAGTCGTTACGGAGAAACAAAGCATTTTCATGGCGGAACTTATTTAGGTTTTAAAACTGTAGAATGTCATAATCTTTCGTTTATAGATAATGAATCTGGAAAAAGAACTCCACTTTTAATTGCTGGAGTAAATGGTTCTTTAAAATACAATAACGGACTTTGCCAATATACAGATTTTCAAATGAAAATAAAACTTCTAAAAATGATTCCAAAATTATTGATTAATAAAATAAAATATGGAAGATATTTAGATATTTTTCTTACACATGCAACACCTCGCCATATACATGACCACGAAGATCCTTGCCACAAAGGATTTGAATGTTTTAATTGGTTTTTACAAAAATTTAAACCAGCCCTCATGATTCATGGACATATTCATCTTTATGATATGAGAGAAGAACGTATTGGAAAATATTACGACACAATTATTATAAATGCATATTCACACATCATGTTAAATTTTGATTCACCAAAAAATTTTAATTTTGAATCAAATAATAAAAATAACTAAATTAGGATAAATTTTTATGGATTATTCACGCACACAAGCAGAAAATGATTTTGCAAAAGCAAAAAACAAAGCGTTTTTTAACGAAATACAACATCTTCTTTCTCCAGAAGAAGCATCTTTAATTTCTCTAAATGATGTAAAAAAATTAATTAGACCAAAAAATGAAACTTACATTGGAATGAAAACAATTCCTATTGATAAAATTGTTGGTAGTGAAGGTCGCTATCAGGATTTTGATAATCGTTTTTTTCCAAAAAATTCTCATTTAAAAAATCGTTGGGAACGCGTTGATGAAGCAGCAATTCAATTAATCGATTTGCCAGCTATAAAAGTTTATGAAATTGCTGGATTATATTTTGTTAGAGATGGAAATCATAGAGTTTCTGTTGCAAAATCAAGAGGAGTTGAATTTATAGATGCAGAAGTTGTTTCTTTACAAAGTGAAATTGTTCTTCACAAACCTGACAATATAAATGATATGATAAAACAAATCTTAAATTACGAAAAACGCGTTTTTTACACAGAAACCGCTTTTGGTGATATTACAGATTATTGGTGTTTAGATTTTTCAAGACCAGGACGATATGATGTTATCTATAATCATATTTTAACTCATAAATATTATTTAAATATAAACAAAAAAGAAGAAATTTCTCTTGAAGATGCAATTCTTTCTTGGTTTAAAACAGTTTATTTTCCGCTAGTAAATATCATCCAAGGAAAACATATTATGCATTATTTTCCAAAAAGAACACTTTCAGATCTTTATGTTTGGGTCGTTAGATATTGGGATGATTTAAAACAAAAATTTGGTGAAGACATTCCTATGGATGAAGCTGTTTCTAAATTTAGAAAAAAATATAAAATTCCTATTCAAAAACGTATTATTAATAGAGTAAAACGTATCATTATGAGAAAAGCAATTTTAAATTCTAATATTGATTCACCAGAAAATGATTAAATTTAATAAAACTAAATTAATTTAAAACTTGACGGCACAATATTTCAATATTATAATTGTTCAAAGTAATAGAATTTGCTATTTGCAAATCAATTTATATTGAATTTTATGGGAGAAAATTTTGACATTATCTATTGATTCTTTCATTAATTATCCATTTCTCATTATTGCGGGGGTTGGATTATTAATTTTCATTTTCCTCTTAATAATAAAAGTTCGGAATACTGCAAAAATTAGTTATATTTATTTTTTGGTAACCGCTTTTACAGTTATAGGAGCTTTATATTCATATTTTTCTGAAAAAAATATTTATTTTGCTTTCAGTATACTTATTTCTGCACTTTTACTACTTTTATACACAATTATAAAAGCATTTGATAATCCTAAAAAACGAGAAGCAAAAAAAGCAGAAAAGAAAGCAGCAGAATTGGCAGCAAATAAATCTCAAAATGAAGTTTCTCAAGCTCAATTAGATGAAGTAAAAGAAAAATACCAAAAACTTTCTGAAATTAATAAAGATTTAATTGCAAAACTTTCAACATTTTTTTCTAGCGATAAAAGTATGGAAAATTTTTTGGACTATTGTAATGAACTTATTACAGAAAAAGTTTCTGCTGATGGTTGTGTAATTCTTATTGCAGATGATTATGATAATATTTTGGCTGTAAAATCATTTAAAGGAAGTTTTCCACCACCTTATAAATTACCTGAAGATTTGCCTCATAAACCAATTAGAGTTGAAACAAATTTGCGTTTTGCACAATTTCCTATAAAAGGAAATATTTTTGGAGACATTTTTTCAGAAGGAGAAGCTTCTTTAGTTGCAGATTCTGTAAAAGATCCTAGAATTTTCCAAAATGGTCCAGAAGATTTCTTAAAATGCGGAAGTTATATTTTTGCCCCAATTAAACAAAAAGATGAAACAATTGGTGTTGTAGCTTTATCAAGAAATCCAGATAAATCACCTTTTACAAAAGAAGATTTCGATGTTGCAGTTATAATTTCTGATGCTATTTCTACAGCGATGAAACCTCTTTATAGTTTCTTGAATTATGCAGAACATACAGAATTAAACAAAGGTGGAAGTATTGCTTCAAAATATCAAAAAGATATGATTCCTGCAAAATTGCCAGTTTTGCCAAGTCTTTCTATAGGTTGTTTTTCTAACAATATGGAAGGAGTTTGTGGTGATTATTATGATGTTTTAGTTTCAAGAAGAGATAAAATTTCTTTTATCATGGCTGATGTTGCCGGTAAAGGAATGAATTCTCTTATTGTTATGATTATGATTCGTGCTATTTTACGATTAGCCGTAAACACAGCTCAATCAGCATCAACTATCATGTCTTGGACAAATTATGGAATTTGTAGTGAAGGAACAAAAATTGATCATTTTGCAAGTATTGCATTAATTAATTACAATGCAACTACAAAAGAAGCAGAAATAAGTACTTGCGGAAATAATCCAGTTTTGGTATACACATCTAGAGATAATTCTATTAAGCAAATTTCAGAACCAAGTGAACCTTTGGGAGTTACAAAAGATACCGTATTTAAAGATTTAAAAGTATCTGTAAATTCTGGAGATATTTTAGTAACTTGTACAGATGGTTTGCTTGAATGTCTAAATGAAAATGGTGTACAATATTCTATTGAAAATTTAAAGAAAGTAATTGTAAAAAACAGTGGTGCAAACGCTAAGGAAATTTCAAATAAAGTAAAAGAAGATTTGAAAAAACACTGTGGTGTAGCACAACAATATGATGACCAAAGCCTTCTGGTTATTAAAATACAATAAAAAGGAGCTTCTATTATGGAACTTAAAATACGCAAGAATGGTGATGTTTACATTATTGACGTAACCGGAGAAATGGATCTCTACAATTCATACAAGTTAAAAGAACTTGTTATGAAAATGTTAGAAAAGAATGTAAAAAATTTCGTTATTAATTTGGAACAAGTTGATTATATCGACTCTTCTGGAATTGGTGCATTAATTTATATTTGTTCTACAATTAAAAAAATGAATTTAAATTTAGCTATTGCTAATATTCATGGTTCAGTAAAAAAAGTTATTGAATTAACTAAGCTTATGGGATATTTTCCTATTGCTAATAGTATTGAAGAAGCACTTTTAATGGTGAAAGAGTAAATTACAACTTAGGAGACCCAAATGGAACAAGAATTCAAAGAACTTCGCTCTGATGAAAACGACCCTTTGTTTGATAAGACAAATATGCTAAAGAAGGAATTTCCTTCAGATTTTAGACAAATTCGCTATTTCACTTTACTTATTGTACAATCTGCTCCAACAGAAATAAAAGAATTAAATCTTTTGGAACAACAAATTAGTGAAGTTATTAAAAATGCTGTAAAGCACGGAAATCATTGCGATATAAACAAAAAAGTTACAGTTTGGTATTCTTTTAGTCCAACACATGCTCATATTATCGTTCAAGATGAAGGTGAAGGTTTTAAAGACTTAGAAAAATGGAACGATTTTAATAAAAAGCGACTTGAATGTCTTCATAAGAATGATTTTTTACAATTAGCAGATTATGTTTCTTTTAGAACAAAGGAATCAGACAGTCAAGATGGTGGTAACGCCTTATTTGCTGCTCTAGAATACTGGAATGGTGGTTTTGTTTATAACGGAAAACGAAATGCCGTTGCCATGCTTAAAAAGTTCCAACAAAAGTATCATAACATTACAGATGCTGAATAATTTTTGCGTATCTGTAAAAGTTTGATACGTATAAAAGGTTGTCTAATCAAATTATTAATTTATAAAATTTTCATTTTATAAGTTTTAATAATTGAAAATATGTTTAGGCAGCCTTTTTTATTTAAGGATTTTCTTTTGAATTTCAAGACTAAAATCTCTTTTTTATTTGGATTTTTATTCTTACTAATGCCAGTTTTTTCTAGTAATACAAGAATTTATCTAGATAAAAATTGGTCATACGCAACTGAAGAAAATTCTGAAACATTTATTCCAACTGATACTTTAAATTTTGTATTTGGAAATCCTCTTAAAAAAAATTATGAAGGATATATTTGGTTAAAAAATACTTTTATCCTTCCTAACGAATTGCAAAATGAAGATTTAGCTTTGTACTTAGGTGTTCCTAAAATTGCACAAGAAACTTATCTTAATGGATATTTTATTGGTTCATCTGGATTTTTTCCTCCAAACGAATTCTACAATGGAGAAAAACCATCCGCCTACCCTATTTCAAAATCTATCTTACATTTTAATGAAACTGAAAATACACTTATCATAAAACTTTGGATAAATACTTCAGGAAAAATTGGTAATAGACCTTTTATCGATTTATCTTCAAAAGTTTTTTCTTATCAGAAAATCACAAATCTTTCTTTTTCAGAAATTCCTTTTTCAATTTTAATCTTTTTAATTTTTATTGCTTTTTTATACTTTTTTTTCTACATCATAAGACCTGTTGAAGCCTCGAGTTTATCTTTCAGTTTGATTACTTTTTTATCCGCTCTATATCTTATCACAATATGTTATGGAGAACTTCCTTTTGATTTTAACAAAATTATATCTTATTTAACGTTTCAAAAAATATTTAATGCAATCGTACCTTATTGTGCTATGTATTTTTCAGTTTCGTTTGTAAGAGATTATCTAAATATGAAAGAAAAAGCTTTTGTCAAATTTTTTAGACGATTTTTACTTATATCAACAATTGCTGTAACGAGCCTTTCTAAAACAATGTATTCTTTTCACATAATTCAAATCATTTGTTATATTATTTGTAGTTTTCAATTTATTTTTTCCTCAACCATGCTTGTCAAATCTATAATAAAAAAAGATAAAAACGCTTTTTACATTCTGACAGGTTTTTCTCCTGTTTTAATTTCAATTATTATTTCTATAATTTTTTATAATACTTCACTTTTTGACTATACAAAAATTTTGATAATTTTCGGTTGGCAAATCACAATTTTCTTCTTTTTATGCAGACTTTTAATAAATTATGTATCATTATTTTCTAAAATTGAATATATTAATTCAAATTTGGAAAAACTGATAAAAGACAAAACTTTTGAATTACAACAAGCAAACGAAATCTTGAAAAACAATAATATTCAACTTGAAAGTGAAAAAAATAAAACACAACGAGAACTTGAATTAGCAGCAAACGTTCAACAAAATTTTTACACACTAAAAAATACAAATTTCAAAAATTGGGAAATTGCATTGTATTTTGAACCATTAGAAAGCGTTTCTGGTGATTTGTATGATATTTACACAAATAATGATGAATTAAATGGTGTTGGTATTTTTGATATTTCTGGACATGGTTTATCTTCAAGTTTAGTTACAATGCTTGTAAAAAACATTATTCAACAAGAAATTGCTGATGGAAAAGATAAAAATCTTACTGAAATTCTTGATAATATAAACAACAGAGTTATTTTGGAAAAAGGTAATATTGAAAATTATCTAACGGGAATTATTGGACGAATAAATAATAATGAAATTGAATTTGTAAATGCAGGACACCCAGAACCAATTATTGTTCATTATGATGGACAAATTAACTTTTTAAAAAGAGAAAATGATTCTCAATGTGGAGTAATTGGAATTGCAGAATTTCCAACAAATTTTATAAGTACAAAATATATTTTAAATAAAGGTGATTTTATAATTTTTTATACGGATGGAGTTACAGATTGTCAAAATGAATTTGGAACATATTATGACAAGGAAAGATTTATTTCTTCAATAAAAAATCATTATACAGAAAATATAAAAACGTTAGCAAAAAGTTTAAAAAATGATTTATATAATTTTATTGGAACAACCGAAATAAAAGATGATATAACAATATTTATTCTTAAATTTAAAGATTAATCAAATGGAGATGGGGGGAATTGAACCCCCGTCCGAAAAAGTAAACCAGATACATCTACAAGTTTAGTTATGCGAGGTAATTGTCGGGAGCCGGTAGCAGCATAACAAGCGTCGCCTCCGTATTCTGATAAAATGTCCTAATTAACTTACAGAAACGTTAACTAGCAAGTCCCGATAGGTAAAAGAACATTTTCTAGCGCGGAACAGAGCCAAAAAAGTTCCTGCACACTGCTTACGCAGCAAGTGCTTCTGCTTCGAAAGAAGCGTCAGCTTCTTCTTCTTTTCTTGCGAAAATTGCAGTTATTTTTTTGTCAGTTTAAGGAACCTTCACTCCTACTTGCAGTATAAGATTTCCCAATTCCGTCGAAACCGGAACATCCCCATACAAA
This sequence comes from uncultured Treponema sp., assembly GCA_964410365.1. GTDB lineage: Bacteria > Spirochaetota > Spirochaetia > Treponematales > Treponemataceae > Treponema_D. The sequence continues at coordinate 23,856 of CAYPGB010000012.1, read as the reverse complement.
TTCTATATCATAATAAAGATAATAGTGAAAAACGAAAATGTCAACTAGATTTTATTCACTGGAATTTGAAAAACACTTCCACAATTTTTACAAGTTATACACAAAGGGTCTGGACCATTTTCTTTTATATCAAGAATTTGCTCTTTTGGAAAAGAACGAATATAATTCAAAAATTTATCTTCAGAACAAGGGCAATCATATTTTATATCTCTTCGTAAAGTAATAATTGGATTAAATTCCCTAAATAATCCTAAAATTATATCATCAGAATCAACCTGTTTTTCACTATACAATAAACCTAAACTTGGACAAGCTTTAAAAGCATTTTCAACTTTTATTAAATCATCATCACTTTCTTCCTGACGACTATCAATTTGAGCTCCATACTTTGCATTTCCGCCAGTTTTAGGCATCACTTGTAAATACATTGCCCCTGCTCCAATTACGCGACCTTCTTTATCAAATTGAATACTTGAATTAAAAGCAGTATTTATCTGTTCTGATTGAGCAAAATAAGAAGCAAAATCTTGTGCAATATTTTCGCCAAAAACCTCAACACTTGAAGACCTCGGAAATTTATCATCTTTATGCATTCTACTAAAGGTTAAAGTTCCATAACCTAAAAATGGCTTTAAATTCCAACTTTCTAAAGGTTTTTCAAGAATAATATGCTCATTAAAAAGATAACCTCTTACATAACCGGTGGAATCTGCTTCAACAGAATATCCATTCTCCAAATTAGAACCCTCATATTTTATAGAAAGATGTTCTAAATCTTTCATCATAGGAATTGTTAAAGCAGAACACAAAGAAGCTTGTCCTAAAATATATGTTTCTAGAATTCCTAAATTATGTTGAATTCGTAATTGATTTACAAAATGCGTTCCATGAAAAAGTGCACCACGAACACGACCTTCTGCCATAGTAAAAAGATGCATTTTATCATCTTCTACACTAGATAAATGTTTTTTTAATATTTCATCTGTAATTTCTTTTTTTATCATAAAACTATCACTAAAATTAAACTCAAAAGATTTTATAATTATTTTATAGATTTTACAACTATCTTCACTATCTTCACTTTAATACAAAAAAGCATTATAATTATACAATTATTTTATAAGCGGAATTAACGCAAAAAAGAGGTAGAAAATGGCTGTTGATGAACAACTTCAAACTGTAAGACACAGTTGTGCACACGTTATGGCAGAAGCTATTTTGAAGCTTTATCCAGGTACAAAAATTGCAATTGGACCTGCGATTGATAACGGATTTTATTATGATTTTGATTTTCCAAAAGGCACCAAATTTACCGAAACCGATTTTCCTGCTGTAGAAAAAGAAATGCGTCGTATTATTGCAGGAAATTTTGATTTTATAAGAACTGAAGTTTCAAAAAAAGATGCATTAGAAATTTTTGCAGACCAACCTTACAAAGTTGAGTTGATAAACGATTTACCAGAAGATGCTGTTATCACAACTTATAAACAAGATAGTTTTATTGATTTATGTAAAGGTCCTCACGTAAAAAACACAAAAGAAATTAATTCTCAAGCATTTAAAATTAATAAAATTGCTGGAGCGTATTGGAAAGGTGATTCTACTCGCCCTATGCTTACAAGAATTTATGTTTTGTGTTTTTCAAAACCCAATGATTTAAAAGATTATCTTACAATGCTTGCAGAAGCAGAAAAACGTGATCACAGAAAACTTGGCGTAGAAATGGATTTATTCCATCTTGAAAGTGAAGATCCTGGACAGATTTTTTGGCATCCAAATGGTTGGTCAATCTACACAGTAATTCAAGATTATATGCGAAAAATGGTAAAACGCGATGGATATTTGGAAGTAAATACACCTGCAATTATGCCACGCAGTCTTTGGGAACGTTCTGGTCACTGGGGACATTATCAACAAAATATGTTTATTACAGAATCTGAAAAACGAATTTTTGCTATAAAACCGATGAATTGTCCTGGTGCACTTGAAATTTTTAAATCAAAACAACGTTCTTATAAAGATTTACCAATGCGACTTGCAGAATTTGGTCACGATGTTAGAAATGAACCTTCTGGAACTTTGCATGGAATTATGAGAGTTCGCGGTTTTGTTCAAGATGATGGCCATATAATTTGTACTGAAGAACAAGTTGCTTCTGAAGTTGCAAAATTTTGTAAATTATTAAAGAAAGTTTATCATGATTTTGGATTTGATGATTTAGTTGTAAAATTTTCAACAATGCCAGAAGATCATGTTGGTGATATTGAAACTTGGGAAAGAGCAGAAAAAGCGTTAGCTGATGCTTGTCATGAAGCGGGACTAAATTTTGAAATTCAACCAGGCGAAGGTGCATTCTATGGTCCAAAACTCGAATTCAAACTTTATGATTGTCTTGGACGTGAATGGCAATGCGGAACAATTCAAGCAGATTTCCAATTACCTTCTGCAGAACGCCTTGATGCAACTTATATTGGAGCTGACAATCAAAAACATCATCCTGTAATGCTTCATAGAGCAATTCTTGGTTCAATGGAAAGATTTTTAGGTATTTTGATAGAAAATTTTGCTGGTGCATTCCCAACTTGGCTTGCTTTTGAACAAGTTGCTGTTGTTCCAATTTCTCCAGATTTTGATGAATACGCAAAAAAAATAAATGATGAATTACTTTCAAATGATATTCGGTCAAACGCTTATCTTGACAATGAAAATATGAAATCAAAAATAAAACGTATTTCACAGGAACACAGAACTCCTTACATTCTTGTAGTTGGACAAAAAGAACAAGATGATGGAACTGTTTGCGTTCGTTATAGATTTTCAAGTAAAAAACCACAAGAAACTATGAAACTTGAAGATTTTATAAAATATGTTCAGAAAAAAATAGAAGAAAAAGGAACTGAAATTTAAAATAAAAAAGGCTATCTAATAAATTCTTAAGTTTAAACACTATAAGATTTTTAGATAGCTTTTTTTAATAAAATAAAGGTAATGTTATACCTGTAATTGTTTCTCCATTATTACAATAAACATTAAATGCAGATTTATCTAATCCAATCTTTTTTAAGATTAAGATAATAGAAACTATTCCAAGTCCTGCCCCTTCAGAAGAATCAACATTCATAACCGCTTCTGCAAGACTATTAAATTGTTTTGCATTATCAATTCTTTTGAAAATTCGTTCATATTCAAATTCTGTTAAAACTGAATTATTTCTTGTTTCTATTATGATTTTATCAATTTCTTTTAATAAATATAATTTTACGTAAAGATTTTCTTTATCTTTTAATTTTGCATAATAAGAAAAATTAGAAAAAGTTTCTTCAAGAAAAGTTTTCATTCCCAATTTATAATCATCTGAATTATTAATATCTAATCCTTTTTCTTTAAAATATAATCTTTTTAAATTTGCTTTATCTGCGTTAGAAAGAAGTTCTCCAAGACAATAAACTAAATTATCTTCTATTTTTTGCTGATTACATGCTTCTAAAAATTTTGTTAAAACAAGATTATATTCATCAACGCTACGAGGAAGACCATCCACAATAAGTTCGATTGGAGATTGTGTTTCTACAGATTGTTTTATTTTTTCATTATTGATAATCATTACTTTTTATTTACTCAATCAAAAAAGATTATGATATATTGTAAAACGAATATGACTTTTAATCAACATTTTTTTTCACTTGATTTTTTACCATTTATTTTGATGAATACGAGTTTTCAAATCGATATTTTTTTGTTTTGGCAAAGGAATATCTTTTTTTGGTTTTCCAATTCCAATAAAACAAGGCATAAAATATTCATTAGGAAAGTTTAAAATTTTCTTTGCATATTCATATTCATTGCCAAGAGGAATACGAAAAGAACATCCTAATTCTTCAGCAGTCGCAGCAAGAAAAATATTTTCAATACTACACCAAATAGAAGCAAATCCATTTAAATGAGAAAGATTTTCAGGTTGTAAAATATTTGTTTTTTGTTTTAAAAGTGGAATTATAATAGCAGATGCATCTATTAACATTTTATATTGTTTTGGAACTGCATTTTTATAACAATTTTGTTGTTCCAAATCAGATAGATTCCAATCTTTTATAAGTTTTTGCATATCTTTTTCAGAAAAACTTTTTGGAATTATTTCAAAAACTTGTTTTATTAAATTTTTGTCAGTAATTACAATAAAATGCCAATCACGCATATGGTCATTTGTTGGAGCATGAAAAGCAGCGTTTATGATTTTTTCAATAATTTCAGGAGAAACATTTTCATTTTCAAAATCTCTTATAGTTCGCCGCTTTTCAATTACTTGATAAAATTCCATAATTTTCCTCTTAAATCTATTTTTTACAATTATAATTCATTTTCTTGGAAAAAAATAGATTTAAGCTCTCTCCGAATATATACTACTTTGTTAGAACTTTCTTGCAATATTTATGTGAACCGCAATGTGGACACTTTAATTTTCGCTTTGTGATTGTATGAGGTGCCATAAGATACGCTTTCATTTCTGGAACAAATCTTGTTTTACATTCAGGACATTCAAACGCACCAGAATCTCTGTCAAGTATACAAGCAATAGCAATTCCCATCACTAAAATCACAATTCCAATAGCAATCAGCAAAACTCTAATCCAAACATTCAAATCAATCAGTCCAGACAAAATAAACAATGGAACTGCCGCTAGCACAACCAAAGCCGCAGCCATATTTGACAATATCATTTTTTTCTTATTTTCCTGTGTTTCTTTTACCAAATTTACCATATTTTCCTCCGCTTCTTTTCGATAATCTTCTTCAGAAACTCTTTTTCCAGAAAGAAGTTCGTTCACTGTAATATCAAGTTCATTGCACAAAGGCAAAAGCAACGACACTTCTGGAAAACCATTTCCGCGTTCCCATTTAGAAACTGTTTTGTCAGTAATTCCAATTTTTTCAGAAAGTTCCCGTTGAGTGTATCCTTTTCGCTTTCTCTCTTCGGCAATAAACTTTCCAATCAAAACCTGATCCATAAAACCTCCAGAATCAATTTAGTAAAAACTCAAAACAACCAGCGCCAGTTTTCTCGTCTTCGTTCTCTATTATTGCACAAGAAAATTTTTAATCACACCCACGAACCGTAGAATATGATGATTTTTTGAAAATTCTATGATTCGTAGATTTCTTGGTTATAGATGAAGTTTTTAATCAGCATGTCATTGCCGGGCTTGATACGATAATCAATATGCTGTCATTGCCTGGCTTGACATAAGTCATTATTACATAAATTTAATTCGATTTTTTTTGATTGGGAGAACTATTTCGTTCCCAAAAAACGCCATCTGTATAACCTTGAATATCTTTATCTTTTTCTGCACGCAAAAGACGTTTCGCAATCCAAAGACAATACTCTTCGTTTAATTCAATTCCGCAATAATTTCTTCCAAGTTTTTTTGCAACTACACTTGATGTTCCACTTCCTAAAAATGGGTCAAAAACAATATCACCAGGCTTAGAACTTGCTAAAATCAATTTTGCATAAAGTTTTTCAGGTTTTTGAGTTGGATGATCTGTATTTTCTGGCATCGACCAAAATGGAATTGAAATATCATCCCAAAAATTAGATGGATATGTAAGCCGAAAATTTCCATCAGAATTTTCAGACCAATCTTTTGGTTTTCCATCAACTTTATAAGGAGCAATAACTTTTCTTTTTATTTTTACAGCCTCAACATCAAAATAATAATCATTTGGATTTTTTACGGCAAACCAAATATCTTCCATTCCATTTTTCCAATTTGATTTTGCACCACGACCTTTTTCACGTTGCCAAGTAATTCTGTTTATAATACTAAGATTTTTTTCAAGAGAACGTTGCAAACTTGATGTGCATTTCCAATCGCCACAAAGATAAAGACTTCCATTTGGTTTTAACTTTTTACAAACATCACTGAGCCAAGAATCTAAATAGGTATCATATTTTTCATCACTCATTGCATTAAAAGAAAAACCATTAAAATTTTTAGAAAGATTATACGGTGGATCGATAATAATTAAATCTGCAAATTCATTTGGTAAAAGAGGTAAAACTTTAAAAATATCACCATTTATAGTTTTATTCAAAAAATCCTTTTTTTCAGAAAATTCGTCAAATGAAGTTATTTGTTTTTTTAAATTTTCTATTTCTTCTGGTAAAATAGTCAGAGTTCTATTGCGTAATGCTCGTTGTTTTTGTTCCATATTTTTCACTAATTATAACATTTAAAATATTACAAAATTGGTTCTATTTTTTTTATTTTAGATTATTTTTAGAAAACTAACAATATTTTTATTATTGAATCAAACCGCCATGAAAATAACATTCATAAATTTTCTCTTTTTGATAAAAAATTTCTTCATAACCTTGAAACCATTCAAAAATTCCAGAAACATTACAATGATAATGATATTCGCCTTTAGAAAAGATTTTTGGACCACGAAATGGTAAATCATCAGAAACATTTTTTAAAGATTCTTTCAAAAAATCACCACTAAAATTTTCACCAATTACTCGTCCAATATAATTCATACTCCAAATTGGATTTTCATTTGAAAAAACAATTTCTTCTCCAGAAAATTTTTCACCACCAAAATAAGAATCATAATATTTTAATCCATTTTCATTTTGAAAGCAAAAATCATGAGAATTTGTTCTGCAAGAAGAAACAGAATTTTTACAAGAAGCATAAGTATTTTTTTTAGCAATAATCAAAAAATCAATCAGTTCATTTTTATTTAAATTTAGATTTTTACACAAAGAAAGATTGCATTTATCATCATCTTTTACAAGTCTATCAATTGTAATTCCATAAAGTGAACTCAACGCAATTAATCCGTTTAATTCAGGAACCGCTTGTCCATTTTCCCACTTGCTTATTGTTTGTCTTGCAATCCCAAGTTTTTCTGCCAATTCTTCTTGAGAAAAACCATTTTTCTTTCTTAAAAACTGTAATTTATTTTGTAAATCCATAAAATCCTCTTATTTTTAGTATAAATGAAGATAGTTTTTTATCCACCGCTAAAAACTGGAAAAATTGACACTTTAAGATTGCAAAAATATTTATAAAAATTTATGTTTTTACAAAATTAGTCTAAAAGTAGTGATTTTTTCTTTCCTTTTTTATTTCTAGGAAATTCTCTAATTCTAATAACAAAATCCAAATTTATTGCTTCAAGATTTCCTGATTTTTCTAAAAGAATTGCACCATCAGAAACCTCTTTTATAATTCCAACAAATTGATGATTACTATCAAATGCATAAATAATACATTCTTTACCAATAAATTTTTTTGCAAGTTCAATCATTTCTTTATTATCCTCCAATTTTCTTTTTTCTATAATTTTTTTTGCAACTACAGATTTTCTTTTTCTTAAAATAAAATATACAATTACAAATACTATAATACAAATATAAGTTGAATTCATTTTACATCCTCATTTTTATTTGTGAACCATTTATTTCTATTTGTAGATTATTTTTAGTTTCAAAATGCATAAAATCACCTTTTTTATTTTATATGCTGAACATAAAAAAAATTCAATAAAAATTATTTATTATTTAAATCATCTAAAAACTTTTTTTCTTCTAATTTTATATTTTCTTTGTAAATTTCTAATTCATTTTCTTTTAATTTTTCCAAAGCAGTTGTTTTTTTTAAAATTTCTTTTAATTTTTTTCTTTTTTCTTCTGAAATTAATTTTGCTTGAGTTAATTGTTTTAAAAGTTCTTCTTTTTGATATTCCAAAAGATTGTTATAACGATTTTGACTCATCACATCTTGAAAATTTGAAGTATTTTTCATTTGAGATTTTAAATTATTATATTGAAGAGCGATTAATTTTAAATTATCAGAAATTCTAGTTTCTTCAGCTAATGCTTTGGCAAGTTCATTTTCTGCTTGTTTTTTTTCAAAATTTCGATATTCTAAAACTTGTTCAAATTCAAATTTAAATTTTTTCATTAATCAATACTTTGCGTTTTATTTTCATCCAATGGTTGAGAAACTGGAGAAACTGCTAAAGAAGGTTGTTCTGAATATTCTTCTTGTGGAATTTCTATTCCAGTTAAATTAGAAATTTTATCTAAAGTTTCGTTCATTGGAGAAGGTTCATATTCTTCTTGCATCAAAAATGATTCAATATCATTATGCTTTTCAATTGCTTCATCAATTTCTGGACTATTTCCTTTTTGATAAATTCCCGCTGTAATCATAGTTGCATTTTCTTGATAAATTGACATCCAAGTTCTGATTTTTCCAACCGCTTTTTGAGTTTGCTTTCCTGTTACGCGTTTAGAAAGACGACTAATGGAAGCCAAAACATCAATTGCTGGATAATGATAAGATTGTGCTAGTTTTCGGTTCAAAACGATATGTCCATCTAAAGTACCACGAACTTTATCTGTAATTGGTTCATTCATATCATCACCATCTACAAGAACTGTATAAAAAGCGGTGATAGAACCTTTATCATTTGTGCCTGCACGTTCCAAAAGTTTTGGAATTAAATCAAAAACACTTGGAGGATAACCACTTTGAGCAGGAGGTTCTCCATTTGCAAGTCCAATTTCACGTTGAGCTTGAGCAAATCGCGTTACAGAATCAACCATAAGCATTACATCTTTTCCTTTATCGCGAAAATATTCCGCAATAGCTGTACAAACATAAGCTGCACGCAATCTACAAATTGCAGGTTGATCTCCAGTAGCAATTACAACTACAGAACGTTTTAACCCTTCTTCACCCAAATCTCTTTTTATAAAATCTAAAACTTCTCTTCCACGCTCACCAATTAAACCAATAACATTTATATCTGCATTTGTATTTCTTGCAATCATAGAAAGCAAAGTTGATTTTCCTACTCCAGAACCAGCAAAAATTCCTAAACGCTGACCTTTTCCAACAGTAAGAAGACTATCAATTGCTCTAACTCCAGTTGTAATTCGTTTTGTAATTGGAAGTTTTGTCATTGGGTCTGGAGGGTCTTGAATAGCAGGATAATATGTTTCTGGAGAAAGTTCCCCCAAATCATCACAAACCTTTCCTGTTGCATCTAAAGTTCTTCCTAATAAATTCATACCAACTGGAACTTGGAGAATTGAACCAGAAGCAATTACTTCACAACCAATTTCAATTCCTTTAGTTTCTCCAAACGCTGTTAATTTTACTCTATTTCCTTCAAGACCTACAACTTCTGCAATAAGATTTGTACCATCTCGCAAAATGATATTACACATTTCACCAATTACAGAACGAGGTCCTTCACTTTCGATTTGAAGACCTTTTACCGCTACAACTTTTCCAGTATATTTTATAGTTTCTGTATCAACTACAGTTTCAAGATATTTTGTAAAATTGAATTCTTTTTGATAAGAAGAACGCATTTTTTTCCTCTCAAAATAAATTTTCCAATTTAGAAAAATTTATTCTTTTGAACTTAAATTATCAGAACGTTTTATTGTCTTTAGTGGTGATATTTCAAGAATTTTATTTTCAAGTTCTGTAAGTTGGCTCGAAATTCTAGCATCGATTGAACCAAAATCAGTTTCTACAATACAACCGCCTTTTTCTACAGATGAATCTTCCAAAACATTAATTCCTTGAACATTTTCGACATGTTGAATAAATTCTTTTACGTGTGCGGAAGTAAGTTTTACATCTTCAAGATTTACTCGAAGCGTTACAATTCCTCTAGTTTTAACTTTTTTTAAAGCAGCAAGCGTATTTGCCATAATGACATTTTTTTGATTTTCACTAATAATTTTGATAACTTTTCTTGCCATTAAAATGATTAATTCTACAATTTGACTTTCTGTATCTTGTAAAATTTCATCTCGACGTTGCATAACTGCTTCTAAAATCTTATGCATACGTTCAACAAGTCTATCAACTTCTACAACTCCATTTTGATAGCCATCTTCATGACCTTTTTCAAAACCTTCTTTTTGAGCTTCAGATTTTATTTTTTCTTTTTCAGATTGAGCTTCGGCAAGAATTTTTGCAGCTTCATCTTTTGCATTTTGAATAATTGTTGAAGCTTGATTTTCTGCATCAGTTTTTATAATTGCCGCTTGATCAGTTTGTCGTTTTACTTCTTCAAACGCAGCATCTTCAGCTTTTTTTACAATTGAATCTGCTTGAGCTTGAGCGTCCGAAAGCATTTGTTGTTTTTCAAGTTCCCAATTCTTCTGAAATTCTTCTGCTTCTCGTCTTAAATCGTCAGCAGTTGGACCAGTATATTCTTCCTCAACTTCTTCAACTTCTTCAACTTTTGGAGAATAATCTTTATAAAGAGGTAAAACAACTTTATCTTCTGTTTCTTTTGCCTCTCCAGGTCTAAAAACGGTTTTTGTCATTTTTGAAATCTATCCTTTTTACGAAACTAATTCATCTTCTCCAGAACGAGCAATTACAATATCACCATTATCTTCAAGACGTCTAATTATAGATACAATTTTTTGCTGAGATTCTTCAACATCTTTCAAACGAACTGGTCCCATAAATTCCATATCTTCTTTTAACATCGAAGCAGCACGTTTTGACATATTTCTAAATATTTTATCCTGAACTTCTGCATCTACAGATTTTAAAGCTTTTGCCAATTCTTGCTGATCAACATCACGCAAAACTTTTTGAATTGCTCTATCATCAAGCATAACAATATCTTCGAATACAAACATTCGTTTTTTGATTTCTTCTGCCAAATCTGGATCGTCTTCTTCCAAAGATTCGATAATACTTTTTTCTGAAGAACGATCAACAAGGTTCAAAATTTCAACAATAGATTCAACACCACCAGCGGCTGTGTAATCTTCAGAAGATAACGTAGAAAGTTTCTTTTCCAAAACGCGTTCAATTTCACGCAAAACATCAGGAGAAGTTCTGTCCATTGTTGCAAGGCGTTTAGAAACTTCAGCCTGCATTTCTTCTGGTAGATTTTGCAAAATGATTGCTGCTTTTGCTGGTTCCAAATATGCTAAAATTAAAGCAATTGTTTGCGGATATTCTTGTTGTATAAAGTTAAAAAGATGAGCAGGATCTGTACGACGAATAAAATCAAAAGGACGAACTTGTAAACTAGAAGTAAGACGATTGATAATATCTATTGCTTTTTGAGAACCAAGCGATTTTTCCAAAAGTTCACGTGCATAATCTATACCACCAGTTGTAATAAAGTTTTGTGCATTCATTAACTCTTGAAATTCTTCTAAAACTGCATCTTTAAATTCTGGATTAACTTTTTCTTGGCGTGCAATTTCAAAAGTTAAAGTTTCAACTTCATCTTCACGCAAATGTTTCATAATTTCGGCAGAAACATCTGGTCCCAAAGAAATAAGAAAAATTGCGGCTTTTTGTCTTCCTGTTAAACTTTTATAATCTTTTGCAGAATTTTTCTTACCAGACATACTAGCTGGTTTTAACTGATTAGGTTTAGGACTTGAAATAGGTTTTTCTGTGATTGTTGCATCATCTGCCATTTTATTCCTCCATCAACCATGTTCTGATAAGCATAGCAACATCTTCTGGATGTTCTTTTGCCATTGTGATTGCATTTTCTTGAAGTTCCATTCGTCTTGTTTCTTCAACAGACATTGTAACTTCCATTCCATCATCTTTAGCATCCCAAAGTGCTTTTTCTCTCTGAGCTTGTTGTTCGGCAAGAAGTCTAGCTTCTCTTTCTCGACGACGTCTTTCAACTTCTTTACTAATTATTCGGAACAAAATAAATCCAACAAGAACAACTGCAATTGTTGCAAGAATTAAAAGAACTGTACGTTTTCGTTGAATTGCTGCAAAATATTCAGCATCTTCAAGAGAAAATTGGTCATCTCTATCATAAGGAATGCTTGTAACAATTACTTTATCTCCACGCTCACGATTAAAACCGATTGCACCTTCAATTAATTTTTGAGCTTGAGTAAGTTCATTTTCAGAAATTGGAGTATATTCACGTTTTATAGAACCATTTTCTACTATTATATTTCCATTTTCATCTTTTATTTTTTTCCATTTTCCGTCAAGGTTTACAGAAACAGAAATTTTATCAATTTTTGGAGATGTTATTTCTTGTGTTTGTTTTGTATTTATAACATTATTTTGAGTTACACCAGTTTCTGTAGATTTTCCAATTACGTTAGACATATCAGAATAAACAGGAGGATTTTGCCCTTCAACTCCGGCAGGTCCTTCTGGATTATAACCGGTTCCTTGCCATTCACGAGTTACAGTTTGTTGCGAAATTGGTAAAGTATCTCTGTATTCAGAATCATCATAAGGAGTGTCTGGATTATCTTCTTTTATGATGATTGGAGAATATTCTGTTGAATCTGATGTTTTTTGAGAAAAATCCATCTCAATTGTAACATTCATATCTCTACAACGATCTTCTGTATAAGTTTTTTGCAAAGAATTTAATATTGCAGCACGTTTTTTAACTTCTTCTTGTCTGATTAATTTTTGCTGTTTTGCAACAAGATCAATTCTATCACTTTCAGCCATTCCTTCAAAATCGTTAATTTGATTTCCTTGAGAATCTGTAATGATAAGATTTTCTTCTGTAAGACCTTCCACCGCAGATAAAATTAAACGTTGAATTCCTAAAATTCTTTTTCTATCAGAAAGAAGCGTACTTGTTGGATTTACTTTTAAAATTACACTTGCAGAAACAGGTTCTTGGTCGGCAGAAAAAAGTTGTTTTTCTGGTAAAACAATGTTTACATCTGCCATTTGAATATCTGCAATTGATTCAATATGCTGTTTTAATTGCTTCTGAATAGTATTTTTTAATTTTACATTTTGGTCGGCATCAGTTGTAGACCAAGAACGGTCATAAAAACCAGCCCAAGGATCAACACTTGAAGGAACTAAACCTTCACTAATTAAAATTTCTCTCATACGACGAGAAGTGCTTTCATTTTCTACCGTTATATACCCTTCTTGAGTTGCATTCGCAGTAATATTTTCTTGAGAAATTCTGTCTAAAATCTTAGTGAGATTAGCTTGATCAGTGATTGGGGCATTAAAAAGCCTAACCGCAGAAGGTCTTGAAGACATATTTGCAGTTACAATAATAGCGACAATTATAGCAATAATAATTCCAATTAGAATTAATTTTTGGATAGGTTTCCATTTGGACCAAAGCTCTTTTATTTTTGTCCAAACTTTTTTAAACCATTCGTTCATTAGTTCCCCTCCCGTGAACGAATATCTATAGATTCAAATTTAAACAATAAATTAAAATAAGTATAACATAGCAAATTGATTTTTACAATAAAAATAATATGATTGTAAAGTAACTATTTTGAGAAAATATTTTTGTAAAGAAAACGTTATCTTGTAGTAGAAATTTCGTTCCAACTTGTTATCAGTCTATCTATAACAGTTTGAGCTAAATTTAAACTACTTCTTGCTTTTGACATTGCGATTGTAACATCGTGAACATCTACACTATCTGGGTCTGTGATTAATTTTTCTTGAAGTGTTGAAACATTATTTTGATGAGAATTTACAGTATTTACAGCTTCAAAAAGGTAATCTTCAAAAGATTTTGTTTTTTTTGTAGAGTCAAGAGAAATATTTTTTACATTATGATTGATACTTTCTATTTTACCAGTTCCAAAATGATTTTCGTTTGTACGAATCATTTGCAATGAACCAAAATCTTCTATTTTCATATTCATCTTCCACCTAGCCTAAATTATCAAACATAAAACATAAAAAGTCAATTAACGTCCAATATCAAGTGCGGCAGAAAACATATCTTTTGCCCCATCAATTACAGTTGCATTTGCTTCGTATGCTCTTGAAGCAGAAATTAAATCAACCATTTCGTTTACAATATTTACATTTGGATATTCAACATAACCTTTGTTTGGACCAGATTGAATTGCATCAGGATGATCTGGGTCATAAACAAGACGACCTTGTGATGTATCTTGAACAATTTCTAAAACTTTTACGCCTTTTCCAGGACCATTATCAAGACTTGAAGGAGTAAAAGGAGTTCTCCATTGTGCAGATTTATCGCTTACAGGACGCATAATAACTGAAGATTTTTTGAAAGCACCACCTTCTTGAGTTCTTGTTGTTGATGCATTTGCTATATTGTTGGAAATAACATCACTTCTAAGACGTTCTGCACTCATTCCTGTTGCAGCAATATTAATACTTGTAAACATTCCCATAATTTTTCTCCAGTTTTTCTTATGATTTTATGTTGTGATTTCGAGTACCTCAATCACCTTTTATTTTTTTACCAACATCTCTAGTTTTCATTCTGAAAACTAGCAGAATTATTTCTTCATCACTGTGGCAAGTTGGTCGAATTCAAAACTTGTTAATTGTGTCAGCATTCTGTATTGCATTTGGATTTGTAAGATGTTGTTTGCTTCTGTTTCAGCATCTACGTTGTTTCCATTTGCTTTTGCAGTTGTTGTGTAATCTAAAACTCGGCGAGGTTGTACTTCTCGATAATCATAAGGAGTATTTATTTGAAAATGTCTATCATCATTTGTTGTAAGATGAAAAGAATTTTTTGCAATTTCTTCAGATTCAAAAGCTCTTTTTAATTCACTTTCAAAATTTACAACAGAACGTTTAAAATTTGGAACTTCACTATTTGCAAGATTATTTGCTGTAACTTGATAACGCAAAGAAGTTGCATCCATTTCACGTTGCAAAAGGTCGATTGAACGCGTAAAAGAATTCATTTTTTACCTCACTTATTTTATTTTTACTTACATCTTCATTCATTTTCGGAAAATAAAAATCTGACTTTAGAATTTACTTTTATTTTTTTTAAATTCTTTTTATTATCATCTTATGAGTTTAGTAAAATTGACTGAAAATATTTCATATCTTCCAGCAAGTATTTCACCTTTTTCTAGTGATGTTGTTTTTATAAAAACTGATAAATCAACTTGGATTTTTGATGTTGGAATGGGAAATCCTTCTTACGAAGAAATTAACAAAATTCAAGGGAGAAAAAATATTGTAATTTCACATTTTCATCCTGACCACATAATGAATCTCTCTAGAATTTCTTATGATAATTTATATGTTTCTAAATATACAAAAAAACATATTTTTAAAGGTTCAATAATTTCTGAAGAAACAATTTTTGATGAATCACCCAAAATACAAATTCTTCCAATTCCTTCTAGTCATTCAAAAGGTTGTTTGTGTTTAATTTGTGAAGATTTTGCTTTTTTTGGTGATGCAACTTATGCTAAAGAAAAAATTGGAAATCATACTTACAATGCACAACTTTTATACGAAATGATAAAAACTATGGAAGAAATTCCTGCAAAATATTTTTGTCTTAGCCATGATAAAAAATTTGTTCAACAAAAAAAAGTTGTTCTAACTTTATACAAAGGAATTTATAATCGTAATAAACAAAATAAAATAATTAGCGTAGAAGATTATTTTAATTCTGATGGGAGCGTAAAACAAAATGCTTAAAAAAAATATATTTTTGACAATTTTTATTTTAATCATCATTTCTTCGTGTAAATCTCAAAAAATAAACAAAAAGAAAGAATCTCCAAAATTAGAAAATCAAACAAAAATTCTAGAAGAACCAGAAAAACTTTCAATTTTCAAAAAAGCATATCCTGATGTAAATTTTATTTCTGAATGGCAGGAAGATAAAAATGATTGGAAAATTTCTATTATAGTTGAAAACAGAAAAACTGAACTTTATTGGAATAATGGTAGTTTAATTCCAGAAACTGAATTATCAGAAAAAGAAAAATATTGGACTCTTTTATACAATTATAGTTATAGAAAAAACTTAGAAGATCCTGCAAATTTTACAAATGAACAAATAGAAGCAATGAAAAAATTTGGTTCAGATGAAAATCGTAGAAACGGAGCAGGAACTCCAATGTTCTTTTTTGATGCAATTTATGATAGCACATCTCGCGAAAAGTTAGAAAATCATATTATTTCCATAAAATTTTTAGGTTTCAAAGTAAATGTTCATCAACGAATGAAAATTCCTTTACAAAAAGTTGAAAACAAAATAAACGAACTTGCTCAAACTGATTCTGAAATTTCTGATTTTTTAAAATCTCTTGGAAAAAATGAAGGTTATTTTTGGAGAGTAATTGCAAACACAAATAGAAAATCTTTCCATAGTCTTGGAATTGCAATTGATATTCAACCAAAATATTATGGGCGAAAAGAAGTTTATTGGAGTTGGGCAAAAGATAAAAATCCAGAAAATTGGATGTTAACACCTTTAAAAGACAGATGGATGCCGCCTCAAAAAATTATTGATATTTTTGAAGATGAAGGTTTTATTTGGGGTGGAAAATGGGCAATTTGGGACAATATGCATTTTGAATATCATCCCGAATTAATTTTAAATGCAAAAGAAAATGAAAAAAATCTTTATTCAAGTTTACCTTGAGTTTTGTGATGCATTCTTTTTGTATAAATAAAATTTAATATTGCCATAGAAATAATTATCAAATATCCAATTACACTTAATAAATCTGGAAGTTGTCCGAAAAAAACAATTCCTAAAAGTGTTGAAAAGATAATTTGTGAATAATCATAAACAGAAATTTCTCTTGCTGGAGCGTGATAATATGCTGCTGTGATTGTAAATTGTCCTCCAGCCGCACAAATTCCTGCCCCGCATAAAAATAAAAATTGTTGAAATGTCATTGGATTATAATTTGTAATCATATATGGAACAGAAATTAACATTGAAAAAGTTGAAAAAAACAAAATAATTATTTTTCCATTACATTTTAAAGAACTCAATTTTCTTACACAAGCATAAGCACAACCAGCTCCCATTCCTCCAATAAAACCTACAAGTGAAGGTAGCGTAGCAGAAAAATCCATACTTGGCTTTACAATAAGAATTGAACCTAAAAACGCTATGATAATTGCAATTAACGGAATTGGCTTAATCTTTTCTTTCATAAAAAAGAAACTAAATATAATGGTAAAAAAAGGAGCCATTTTGTTTAAAATTGCAGCATCTGATAAAACAAGTTTATCTACGGCGTAAAAATTTCCAAAAATTCCAAAAGAACCAACTAACGAGCGTAAAAATAAAAAAAATAACGCACCTTTTGGAATTAAAATCGCTTCTTTTCCATTCTTTTTTACATCAATTATTAGTCCACAAAAAGATATTATAAAAGCTACTGCATTTCTAAAAAATGCTTTTTGAACAAAAAAAATATCTCCTGCAAGACGAACAAAAACAGCCATCATTGCAAAACAAAAAGCTGAACAAATTATTAAGATTATTCCTTTTGAAGTTTCAGAAATTGTTTTCATTGTAAAGTCCAATCAAAAAAAAGGGCTGTCTAATACGTTTAAAACATAACGGTCATAGTGATTACAAAGGTTCAACCACAAGTTTTTATTCTTTTTAGACATCCCTTTTAAAGTTTTACAAAATATAGCGAGATAAATCTTCTCTTTGTGTAATTTCTGTAAGTTTACTATCAACATATTTTGTATCGATAGTAATTGTTTCTCCATTATGTTCGTCTGCTTCAAAATTTATATCTGCTAAAACTTTTTCCATAATTGTATGAAGACGTCTTGCTCCAATATTTTCTGCACTTGCATTAACTTGTTCTGCAATACTACTCATTCTATCAATTGCATCTTCTGTAATATTTAAAGTTACTCCTTCAGTTGCAAGTAAAGATGTATATTGCATAATTAATGAATTTTTTGGTTCTTGTAAGATTCGTTTAAAATCATCTTTGTTTAAAGAATCTAATTCAACGCGAAGTGGAAATCTACCTTGAAGTTCTGGAATTAAATCACTTGGAGCCGCTACAGAAAACGCTCCTGCCGCAATAAATAAAATATGAGTTGTATCAACAACACCAAATTTTGTATTTACATTACTTCCTTCAACTATAGGCAAAATATCACGTTGAACACCTTCTCTACTTACATCTTGCCCATGACTTTCTCCATGAACAGCAATTTTATCAATTTCGTCAATAAAAATAATTCCACTTTGTTCAACTCTGCGTTTAGCTTCATCAGCAACTTTATCATGATCTACAAGATTATCTAAAACTTCTTCTGTAAGGATTTTTCGAGCTTCTTTTACTGTGACAGAACGTTTTTTACTACGAGGTCCGCCATTTATCATGCTCATAATTCCTTGCATACTGTTTTGTAAATCATCTAAAGAACCACCAGCGATAATTTCCATATTTGGCATTTGCTGAGGACGACGAACAAACATTTCAACTTCGCGTTCTTCTAATTTTCCTTCACGTAACATTTGACGGAATTTTTCGCGAGTAGAATTTTCTTGTTCGTTTTCTGATTGAGATTCTTCTTGCTGAGAATTTTGTTCGGAAGTTTCTTTTTGAAATTCTTCTTCAACTTTATTTAAATCTATAGTGATTTCAGTAGGACTTTGCTGAGTAAGATATCCCATTGGTTGTTTTTCTTCTTTTGTTTTTGATGATTTTTTATTTGAACCTGGCAAAAGTAAATCTAAAAGTTTATCTTCTACAATGCTAACAGATTTTTCGCGAAGAAGTTCTTCCATTTCTGATTTTACATCATTATATCCTACTGCCATAAGGTCACGAATCATTGATTCAACATCACGACCAACATAACCAACTTCTGTATATTTTGTTGCCTCAACTTTTAAAAATGGTGCACCACAAAGTTTTGCAAGTCGTCGTGCAATTTCTGTTTTTCCACAACCAGTTGGACCAATCATCATAATATTTTTAGGAGCAACTTCATCGCGAATATCTTCTGACAATTTTAAACGTCTAAAACGATTTCGCAAAGCAACTGCAACTGCACGTTTTGCATTTTCTTGCCCAATAATATAATTATCTAATTTTTCGACAATTTGTTTTGGTGTTAATTCAGTTTTGTTTTCCATTTTTATTCCTATTCCAAAGTTTCTATTGTGATATTTTCGTTTGTATAAATACAAATTTTTCCTGCTATGTGTAATGACCGTTCTGCAATTTCTTTTGCACTTAAATCTGAAGAATCTAAATAAGCAAGTGCAGCGGAATATGCATAATTTCCACCAGAACCGATTGCAATTGCATCATTTTCTGGTTCAATTACGTTTCCGTCACCACTAATCAAAAGAATTCTATTTTTATCTGCAACTAAAAGCATTGCTTCTAATTTTTGCAATGAACGATCTGTTCTCCAAGCTTTAGCTAATTCTACGGCAGCTCGCATAATATCTCCGCTATATTCTTTTACTTTTACTTCAAATTTATCTAACAAAGTAAAAGCATCTGCTACAGAACCTGCAAAACCTGTAAGAATTTTTCCATCATAAATTCTTCTAACTTTAAGAGAATTTCCTTTACAAACAGTTTCTCCCATTGTACATTGACCATCTCCAGCCATTGCAACTTGACCATTTCTTTTTACAGCCAAAATTGTTGTACTTCTAATTTTTGTTTTTCCCATATATAAACTCCAAAAGAGATTTTTTTTAAATTTCAATATAAATATAATAAAATATATAAAATAGGGCAAATTAAATTCACAATCATTTTTGCCCATGAGGATGAGAAGTTTTATAAATATCAATTAATTTTTCTGTTGTAACGTGAGTATATCTTTGAGTTGTAGAAATTGAACTATGTCCCAACATTTCTTGAACAAGACGAACATCTGCTCCATTGTTTATCATATGAGTTGCAAAAGTATGGCGAAATGAATGAGGATTTACATGATGATTTGTTCCTTGAACTCCAGAATATTTTGAAATTATAAAACGAATTCCAGAAACAGAAATTGGATTTCCTTTTTGATTTATAAAAAGATAATCGGTTGGAGTTTTTATATTATTTTCTTCAAGGATTTTTTTTCTATCGTTTAGATAAATTTTTAAAGCTTGCATTGAATCTTTTTCAAAAAAAACTTTTCTCTGCTTTTTTCCTTTTCCAGTTACAATCGCAGAATGATAATTTTCCATAAAATCTGATAATTTTAGATTTTTAATTTCAGAAATTCGACATCCAGAAGAAAACATCATTTTAAAAAGACATTCATCTCGACTTTGCCATAAAATTTCATTTACTTTTGGTTCATTACAAAGTTTTGTAATTTCTGCTTCTGTCATAAAATTAGGAATTTTTTTAGAGTTTTTGACTGTTTTTATTTCTAACGCAGGATTTTTTTTGATATGACCAAATTTTACCGCATACGAAAAAAGCATTCTAACCGCAGAAATAAAACGATTTATAGTTGCAGAAGATTTTTTCTGTTTGGAAAGTTGTCCAATACTCAATAAAATATTTTCTTTTGTAATAGAAGAAATTTCCAAATTTGGTGATAAAAAATCTTGCAGATATTTTAAATCATTTTTATAACCAATAATTGTATTTTCAGATAAAGTTCTTATGCTAGAAAGATACAATAAAAATTCTTCTATTAACTCTGACAATTTCATAATATTTTTATTATCGGAAAAGATTGATTATTCAACCCAATTTTTTGCACGTTCTACCGCTTTTTTCCAACCAGAACATTTTTTTTCTCTTGTTTGAAAATCCATTTTAGGTTCAAATACACATTCAGTTTCTCTATGACAAAGAATTTCTTCTTTATCTTTCCAAAAACCAGTTGCAAGCCCCGCAAGATACGCTGCACCTAACGCAGTGGTTTCTACATTTTTTGGACGACATACTTTTGCGTTTAAAATATCCGATTGAAATTGCATCATTACATCACTTACGCAAGCTCCACCATCAACATTTAAAGTATTTATTTGAATTTTAGAATCTTTTATCATCGTAGCTAAAACATCACAAACTTCATAAGCAATTCCTTCAAGAGCCGCTCTACAAAGATGAGCTTTTTTTACGCCACGAGTAAGCCCAACAATAGTTCCGCGTGCATACATATCCCAATAAGGAGTTCCCAAACCAACAAACGCAGGAACTAAATATGCACCATTTGAGTCAGAAACAGATTCTGCCAAAGTATCAATTTCTGAAGCAGAAGAGATTAATTCAAGTTCATCACGAAGCCATTTAATAACCGCTCCACCAATAAAAACACTTCCTTCCAAAGCATATTCAACTTTACCATTAAGTCCAAGAGCAATTGTTGTTAGAAGAGTTTTTGAAAAAACAGGAGAATCGCCTGTATTCATAAGCATAAAACAACCTGTTCCATAAGTGTTTTTTGCATCACCTTTTTTAAAACAACCTTGTCCAAAAAGAGCGGCTTGCTGATCACCAATTGCAGAAGCTATTGGAACATCAAATCCACAAATTTCAGGCTCAGTATTACAATAGATTTTGGAAGAATCACAAACTTTTGGAAGAATGCATTTTGGAATATTTAAAAGAGATAAAAGTTCTTCATCCCAACATAAATCATAAATATTAAAAAGCATTGTTCGGCTAGCATTTGTATAATCAGTGATATGAGCTTTTCCACCGCTTAATTTCCAAATCAGCCAAGAATCAATTGTTCCAGCAAGAAGTTCACCATTTTCTGCACGTTCTCTCGCATTTGGAACATTATCTAAAATCCATTTTATTTTTGTGGCAGAAAAATACGCATCAATTAAAAGACCTGTTTTTTCGCGAATTTTTTCTGTCCATCCTTTAGATTTTAATTCCTCACAAAAATCAGCTGTTCTACGACATTGCCAAACAATTGCATTATAAATTGGTTTACCAGTTTTTTTATCCCAAACAACAACAGTTTCACGCTGATTTGTAATTCCAATAGCAACAATTTCATCATAACGAATTTCATTTTCAATACAAAGATTTTGAAGAACTTTCAACTGACATTTAAAAATTTCTTCTGCATCATGTTCAACCCAACCCGGTTTTGGATATTTTTGACTAAATTCTCTTTGATTAGAACCAATAACTTTTGCATTTTTATCATACAAAACCGCTCTACAAGAAGTTGTACCTTCATCCAATGAAATAATATATTTTCTTGTCATAATTCTTCCTTTTGTAAATATTAATAAATATTTTAGATAAAATGAAGACAATTTTTTTTATTAGGAATGATGATTAAAAATTATGATAGAAATAAAATTTCTCTTTCTTGTTGACATTTCAACAAACTTTATTTACACTTGTTGAAACTTCAACAACAACCAAAGAGGACTAAATGGAACAGAGATTTGAAACTTTTACTGTTTTGATTAATAGAATCAGTAGAAATATTCGGAAAATAAAAAATCAAGAGATGGCTGAATATAATTTAAGAAGTGTTCATATTTCTTGTCTGTATTATCTTTATATGTCAAAAGGATTAACTGCAACTGAACTTTGTGAACGTTGTGAAGAAGATAAAGCAACTATTTCACGTTCGATTGAATATCTTGAACAAAATGATTATCTCACTTGTGAATCTAAAAATGTAAAAAGATACAAAAGTCCTCTTTATCTTACTGAAAAAGGAATTGAAATTGGTAAAAAAGTTTCTGAAAAAGTATCTCATGTTCTTGAAGAAATAAGTTCTGCTCTTTCTGAAAAAGAAAGAATTGAATTTTACAAAAGTCTTTCAATCATAAGTGAAAATTTAAATTCTGTAGCAAATAATCTTTCTAAGTAGGTATAATTATGTTTTTTATAAAATCTGCATTTTGTCGTGTTTTTCAATTTTGTTTAAAAATCGCTCATCCTTTTTTGCCTTATCGTGAACCAGAAATTCTTAATTCTACATCTGAACTTAAAAATATTTTTATAAAAGAAAAAATTAAATCTCTTCTTATTGTAACTGACAAAGGAATTACAAATGCAGGTTTAACAAATCCACTTGTAAAAGTGTTAAATGAAAATGAAATTAATTTTATAATTTATGATAAAACTCAACCTAATCCAACTGTAAATAACGTAGAAGATGCTTTAAAAATTTATAAAGAAAATGATTGTAATGCACTTATTGCGATTGGAGGTGGTTCTTCTATTGATTGCGCAAAAGTTCTTGGCGCAAGAGTTGCTTATCCTAAAAAATCGATTGGACAAATGAAAGGAATTTTAAGAGTGTGTAGACATCTTCCGACGCTAATTGCTATTCCTACGACAGCAGGAACTGGAAGTGAAGTTACTCTTGCTGCAATTGTAACTGATGCAGAAAAACAACACAAATATGCACTGATGAGTTTTCCTCTTATTCCTCATTATGCAGTTTTAGACCCTGTATTTACATATTCATTACCACCTCATCTTACGGCAACAACAGGAATGGATGCATTAACACATGCTGTAGAATCATACATAGGGCGTTCAGCAACAAAAGAAACAAAAAGACTTTCATTAGAAGCAGTTAAACTTGTATTTGAAAATATAGAAACTGCGTATAAATATGGAACAAATCATATTGCAAGAGAAAATATGCTTCATGCCGCATACAAAGCTGGGGTTTCATTTTCTAAATCTTATGTAGGATATATTCACGCAGTTGCTCATTCTTTGGGCGGACAATACGGAACTCCTCATGGACTTGCAAATGCTGTGATTATGCCTTATGTTTTAAAATCATACGGAAAAACTGTACATAAAAAATTATATCAACTTGGACTTTACGCAGGAATTTGTACAGAAAATGATGATGAAAAAACTGGTGCAGAAAAATTTATTAAAGCAATAGAAACTTTAAATAAAAATATGGGAATTCCAACTAAAATAACTGGAATAAAAAAAGAAGACATTTCTATTATGGCAAAACATGCAGAAAAAGAAGCAAATCCTCTTTATCCTGTACCAAAACTTATGACAAAAAAAGAACTTGAAAAGTTTTATTACAAAATTGCAGATTGGAGTAAATAATGACAAACGAAGAAATCGGCACTTTGCTTGAAAATCAAAAAAAATATTATAAA
>CAYPGB010000011.1:0-69722 GCA_964410365.1 uncultured Treponema sp. | reverse complement strand
AAACCGTAGGACCGCAACCATAAAAACCGACAAATCCTTCGTGAACTGGTTTAAATTCCTGAATTTCGTGTCCCATTGTATTATATAATTTTAAACTCATAATAACCTCTATAAAACTAACTGATTTTGTATTTTATCAAATTTATACTGTCTTCACAATAATTTAGATTCAGATGTTTTATAGTAAAAAATCATCAGTTTTGATATACTGATTTTATGACGGACTACAATTTTATTATCAACTCGCTTAAAAATTATGATGCTTTTAAAGGTGAAATTTTACAAGATGAACCTTTAGCTCAAAAATCAAGTTTTAAAATTGGTGGAAAAGCAGATTTATTTATCAAACCGCAAAATTATTATTCATTTCAGATTGCATTAAATCTTCTTTTAGAAACTAAGACAAAATTTTTTATTTTAGGTGGCGGAAGTAATATCGTTTTTCCAGAACACTATGATGGAGTGATTATTTCAACTCTTTCTTTTGGTGATGTTGATTTTATGTCTGTAGAAAATTGCCCAGAAGATTTTGGAAAAATCGAACTTAAAAAAAATCAAAGGCTTGTAACTTGTTTTAGCGGAACTTCAATTCATTCTTTGGAACAATTTTGCATCAAAAATAATATTCACGGAATAGAACAATTTTATGGTTTACCGGGAACAGTTGGCGGTGCAGTTTATATGAATGCACGATGTTTTGATAAACAAATTTCTGATGTTTTGTTTTCTGTAACTTATATGGAATATTTTGATGAAAAAGTAAAACTTAAACATATTTTAAAAAATGATGATGATTGGGATTATAAAAAATCACCTTTTCAAAATAATAAATTTTTTATTACTACAGTAACTTTTCTTTTAGAACAAAAAAATCATTCTGACCAAGAAAAAATCCAATCAGAATGTAAAAAATATTTTTCAGAAAGAATTAACAAAGGACATTTTAAATATCCAAGTGCTGGTTCTGTTTTTAAAAATAATCATAATTTCGGAAAATCTTCCGGACAACTAATTGATGAAGCTGGATTAAAAGGATTTCAAATTGGAAACGCAAAAGTTGCAGATTTTCATGGAAATTTTATAATCAATTTAGGCGGAGCAACTCAAGATGATGTAAAAAACTTAGTTTTGCATATTCAGAAAACAGTTTTTGAAAAATTCGGATTTAATTTAGAACCCGAAATTATTTTTGTAAACTAATTTTTTTGCTTAAAATTTTGTCTTTTAAATAACATTAATTGACAAATTTTATATGTAAATTTATAATTTTTTGGAATCAAATCATTTTTACAAACCGTTTTACAAAATGATTTAATTTTTTTATGGAGTAAAGTTTTGTTACAGTTACAAATATGTAAATTTCCAAAAGGCTCTTACATGCTCGTTGAAGGAAATTCTGACAGTGATCGTTTTTTTATAATTCAACAAGGTGGAGTTCAATGTTTTAAAGCTACAGGAAGTGGAACTGCTCCAGTTTTATTAGGCCCAGGCGATTTTGTCGGCGTTGTTTCTTGTATGTCTGGACATTTACAAATTGAAACAGCTGTAACTGTTACAGAAGTTGTTGCTATTTCTGTAAAACGAGAACAATATTCAGAACTTATTGTAAAAAATACTCCAGTTGCTCTTAAAATAATCAAAACTTTTGCAAATAGAATGAGAGTAATGAACGAAATGCTTACAAAAGCAACTCTTAATTCTGTTGTTGCCGACTCTTCAGAACAAATTTTTAAAGTCGCTCAGTTTTATGAAAAATCACACAAATTTGACATTGCGGAATATGCATATTATCAGTTTTTAAAAACTAGACCAACTGGACAAAATGCAGAAATTGCAAAACGAAAATTTGTTGAATTAAAAGCAAAATCAAATCCACTTTATCTTGAACCTTCAACAGAAACTGTTCGCAATTACAAACAAGACACAATGATATTTTCAGAAGCTCAACCTGGAAAAGATATGTTTATTATTCAAAGCGGAGAAGTTGCTATTTCCAAAGTTGTAGATAACAACGAAGTAACTTTAGCTGTTCTAAAAAAAGGTGATATGTTTGGAGAAATGGCACTTTTGGAGAATAAACCACGTTCTGCAAATGCAATTGCTCACAGTGAATGTCGCTTGATGGTTTTAAATTTGGCAAACTTTAATTTGATGGTTTCAACACAGCCACAAATGATTTCAAGATTAACAACAACTTTGGCAGAAAGACTTTGGTCAATGTATAGACAACTTGATAATGCAAATTTAAAAGACCCTTTAGCAAAAATGATTGATATTCTTTCTTTGCAGTTGGAAAAACAAAAAATCCAAGTTAATACAATCGCTACAAAACAACGTCAAACAGAATTTACGCCACAAGATTTAGTAAACATGTGTGCTATTCCTCACGAACAACAAGCAAAAGCTATTTATGATTTTCAACAAGATTCTCATATAAAAATCATAAATGGAAAAATTTTCATAAAAGATATGCTAGAATTAACAAAACAAGCAGCATTTTACAGAAAACAGAATAGTCAATAACAATTTTAGTTTAACACATTTCATTTTTTTACCGATAAAATTTATATGAAACTAAAAAAATCCATTTTGGCAATTTTTTTTATTACAATCATCATTCCTATTTTTTCTGAAGAACTTCCACGAGGATTTCATAATATCGAATTGGGAATGAGTTTAGAAGAAACAAAATCAGAATTATTAAAAGATTATGATTTTGGCTATCACGGTGATAGTGATGTTTCTCTTCTTCCGGGAATTAATAAAACTTTAATAGAAACTGATACAAGTCGCTCAATTGGTTCTCCATTTTTAAAACGATGCTATTTTCAATTTTCAGAAGAAAAACTTTATATTATTACAATAAATATTAACACCGAAAAAATGGATTATTACAGTATTTTTACAACTCTTTGCCAAAAATACGGAAATCCACAAAATTTAAATCCACAAGGTGCAACTTGGCAAAATGATGATGTTACAATGTCTTTAGAAAAACCATTAACTCTAAAATATATTGATAATCATATTTTTGAAGAATTAAAACAATATTCAAATATAGAAAAATCTGGAGAAGAAAAAACACGACAAATGTTTTTGGACGAACTTTAATGAAAAACAGGAAAAAAATCTTTTTTACAATTATTTTATCTTTTTTAATTTTTACGCTCGAAAGTTGCGACAAATCAAAATTGCAAAAAACAAATCTCACAATAGAAAAATCTGATGGCACAAAAAGTTTTTTGACTGTAGAAATCGCAAAAACTCCAAAAGAACGCGAATTTGGTTTTATGGAACGAAAAAAAATTCCAGACGGAACTGGAATGATTTTTATTTTTGAACAAGACCAAATCTTATCATTTTGGATGAAAAATACGCCTCATCCACTTTCAATCGCATACATCGACTCAAACGGAAAGATTAGAAATTTATATGATATGACACCTTTTAGTCTTTCTCCAATTGTAAGCACTTGTTCTGTAAGATACGCTCTTGAAGTTCCTCAAGGTTGGTTTGAACAAGAAGGCATTCAAATTGGAGATTTTGTAAAATTTGATTAATCTTCTTTTTCCAATTTTAGTAATTCACTAGCAGCAATTCTATCTTTTGGGTCAAATTCCAACACTGCTTGAAAATAATTTCTTGCTTCTTGTTTATTTCCTTGAGCCAAAGCTAAATATCCAAGATTTGAAATAACTTTTGTATTTTCTGGTTCAAGAGAAAGTGCTTTCATTAAAGAATCTTGAGCATTTTTTAAATCATGTTCTTGCACATAACACAAAGAAAGTTCATTATATGTATCTGCATTTGAATTTCCACCATTTTTTAAAGCTTCTAAAAATGCATTTTTTGCATCAGAAAACCTTTCCAAACGTCGTAAGCCCCAACCCAATAAAAACCAAGCATTCCAAACTTTTGGATTATTTTGCAAGAAACTTCGAATTTTTTCTAAACCTTTTTCTTCTTGACCATGAGAAATCAAATCATAAGCGGCTCTAAAATTTTCATCATCAATATTTTCATTATTAATATTATTGATAATTTCTTGAGCACGTTCTTTTTTATAAACTCCATCTTCTCCCATTTCTTCATCGCTAGTTTCGCAAGTAAGAGCAAGATATGTTTCAAAAGCATCTTTTGCATCTTTATAGTTATGTTGTTTCATATAAAAAAAGCCAACATTAAAATAAGTATCAGGAATTGGAGGGTCTGCTTCCAAAGAATCTCGATAATAAAGAAGTGCATCATTATCATAAGCGTCGGCATCTTCATTTAAACCAGACATTCTGTAAGAATCTGCTCGTTGGTCTAAAAAAAGTGCCATATTTAAAGTGATTGCTTTATCGTTAGGATCTAATCCAATCAACGCTCTAAAAATTTCTTCTGCAAGTTCAAAATCTTCATTTTTTGTTTTTAAAATTGCTGCTTCACAAAGTTCTTTTTTGATATTTGGTTTAACTTTCAAAATTATAGAACGATAATAATCTAAATGTTCATTTTTTTTGTCATACGCAAGAATTGTCAAAATTCCAGCTAAAATTTGTTCTGCAGTTATTTCTTTTGGATTGAAATTTCCTGGAGAAGCGTCATCTTTTACCTGAACAGGAAGTTTTATTGAAGAATCGATTTTAAAACTTGAATCAGAAGGAATAAAATCTTGTGGAATTGTGATGTAATAAATTGACTCTAACGGATTTGCTGCATTCATAAAATACCTACATTTATTTTTAATTTATTTTAGTTTTATTGAAGATTTTGATTTTTTTCAAGATTTACATTTTTATCAGAATTTTGGTTCTGTTTATTTTGTTCACGTTTTTGTTCTTTTAATTGCTCTTCGTACGCTTGTTTTTCCGCTTTCTGTTGATTCAATATCTGATTATCAATTAACTGTTTTTGATAAGATGTGATATAAGAATTGATTTTAAATTTATAAGTCATTGGAATTAAATCTTGAATAAATTCTATATGACAAATTACAATATCTTTTCTACCTGGAAAAAAATCAGCATTTTTTACAATTCCCGGTAAAGAGATTTTTTCTGTCGTATCCAAAAAAATTAAACGTAAATCAACATTTTTTTCAATCAGAAATTTTGGAATTCCAACAAGCATAACTTTTGCACCACCAAAAGATAAATCTTTTATAATACATTTTCGAGGAACTTTTGAAATAAAAATATAAGTTTCTTCTTTTGGAATCTGTAATTCTCTCAAAGAATTTTTTGTAATTGTAATGCGTTCTTCTTTTCGTCTTGTAAAATTCTCGTTTACTTCGATAAATTCGCCTAATCTAAAAATTAAATCATCTGGTGGACGTTGTGTATAATTCAAAGTAACTAAAACCAAATCACTTGAACCTGCATAAGGTTTTAAATCTGCAACTGTAGAATTCACAAAAAAATGAATTGAATTTCCTGTATTATCGATAAAACAAAATCTTAAACTTAAAGGCATATTTTTTGATTTTCTTAATTTTGCAAAAATGCCGTTTGAACTTCCAATAATAATTTTTGCATTTATCAAAGATGCTGAATTAATTATACAAGGCCATTGACCTCCATCACCTTTGATATAAATTTGACGAGGATCCAGACGTAAAGATTTTATATTAGCTTTTGTAAAAACAATTTCTTTATCACGATAAAAATCATAATATCTAGAAATTTGATGACTTGTCGAAACACTCATTTTATCTATTCTATAACAAAATACATAAAGGCTCAATTAGATATAAAAAATGTTTTAAATAAAAAAAATCCGCCTGCGTATAGCAAACGGATTATATGCATATTATCCTAAGAAGGATTCAGCGAAAACTCTGCTTATTCTGCAGGAGTTTCTTCAACTACAGGTTTTGCATTTTTAGCTTCGATTCTAGCCTTGTTTTTTAATGCAGCATTGCAGTATTTACAAATTTTTACTGTTTCGCCATTAATTTCTTTTTCCCAAAGAACTTTAATATCTGTTTTTCCACAAATAGCACAAGTTCCTCTTCCATGAGCAACTAATGAACGAATACCTGATCCGCGATGATTCTTTGACATTCTGGACTCCTTTTTCTAGCAAAAACCTATTCAGTTTTTGTTTCATCCTTTTTTGCAGTTGTCTTTTTAGCAGCTGGCTTTTTAGCTTTTGATTCACCATCTGCTTTAGCTTTTGTTGATTTTGCTTTTGGTGCAGAACCTTCTGCTTGTTTAGTAGATTTTTTGTCATCACTTGTTTCTGTTTCAAGTTTATAATCTACTAATTCAAGAATAACAACATCAGCCGCATCACCCTGACGGTATCCTAATTTTAATACACGTGTATAACCGCCGTTACGTTCATTCATACGTGGTGCAATATCTGTAAAAAGTTTATTTAAGATTTTTTCATCTGCAATAAACTTTGCAACTTCACGACGATTGTGTACAGAATCAATTTTTGCTCTAGTAATAAGTTTTTCTGCAGATTTTCTTACTTCTAGTGCTTTAGATTTTGTTGTAGTAATACGCTCATATCTAAAAAGCGATGTTACCATATTGCGTGACATAGCACGACGATGTGCCGTTGTACGTGAAAGCGGATTAAAACCATTCTTATGATTCATCTGTTTCTTCCTTCTGCTTTGTTAAGTTGGCAGCATTCTTCAAATGACTATAATCTGTCATTCCAAGAGTAAGATTCCATTCTTGGAGTTTTTCTTTTATCTCTTGGAGACTCTTTTTACCAAAGTTTCTAGTCTTTGTGATGTCATCCTCAGTTTTTTTAGTTAATTCGCCAATTGTACGAATATTTGCATTTTTCAAACAATTTGATGAACGAACAGAAAGTTCAAGTTCTTCTACTGGAGTATTGAGAAGTTTTTGAATACTTTCATCGCCTTCATCACTTTCATCGCTTCCAATTACATCTTTATCATTAAAGTTTACAAAAATAGCAAAATGATCTTTTGCAATCTTAGCAGCTTCAGCTAAAGCATCTTCTGGAGCAATTGTTCCATCAGTCCAAATTTCAAGAATTAATTTGTCGTAATCATTTCTTTGACCAACACGACAAGGTTCTATAGAATACTTTACTTTTGGAACAGGAGTGAAAATGGCGTCCATAGGAATTGTACCAACAACTTCTATGTAATGTTCATTTGTCTCAGCTGGAACGTAACCTCTACCTAAATCAACCTGAATTTCTATATCAAGATGAGCATTTTCCATCATTGTAAAGACAACTGTGTCTTTAGTCATAACTTCAAGCTGACCTTCTTTTGCAAAATCATCAGATTTTACAACTCCAGGACCTTTAAATTCATAATTGATAGTATCTTCTTCAACATCATTAGGCAAACGGAAACGCAACATCTTAAGTGTATTGATAATTTCTAAAGTATCTTCAGAAACATCTGGAACCGCTTCAAATTCACTAGAAATGATTTTAGCAACTCCATTTTGATCATAAGATGTAATACGAATAGAAGTAATTGCATATCCTTGAATTGAAGATAACAATACTCTTCTTAAAGTATTACCAACTGTTGTTCCAAATCCAGTTTCAAACGGATAAGCTGTAAACTTTCCGTAATTAGGATTTGTACTGATGTGTTCAAATGAAATGCCTTTAGGTTTCTTAAAACCTTTAAGCAAATTTTTTCGAGCCATCTGAACTCCTTTTTATTATTTAGAATAATATTCAACGATGAGGTTTTCTTTAACTTCGTAATCAATATCTGATCTAGATGCTAAACTAACAACCTTTCCAGTAAAATTATCTCTATCTGCTTCAAGCCATGCTGGAACGATAGTATCAGCATTTGCAAGAATAAGTTTTTTAATACCAGAATTTTCTTTTACAGTAATAACGTCACCAACTCTTACCAAATAAGATGGAATATTTACTTTTCTACCATTTACATGGATGTGTCCATGATTTACCATTTGGCGAGCTTGTTTACGAGTCTTAGCAAAACCTAAGCGATAAACAACGTTATCTAATCTTGATTCAAGAATCTGAAGTAAGCAATCACCTGTAATGCCATCTTTTTTAGTTGCCATTACATAGTATTTGTGGAACTGTTTTTCCATTACACCGTAAATAAATCTTACTTTTTGTTTTTCAGTTAACTGAATACCATATTCAGATTTCTTACGTCTTACTTCTTTCTGATTTTTCTTAGATTGTTTTGTATAACCCATTACGATTGGATTAATACCTAAGGATTTACATCTTTTTAAAAGTGGTTGTGTGCTTTTTCCCATAATAGTCTCCTCTAAAATTACATTCGGCGTGTCTTGCGAGGACGACAACCATTATGAGGAATTGGCGTAACATCAGAAATTGATTTTACTTTCAATCCCATAAGACCTAAAGAACGGATTGCGTTTTCACGTCCCATTCCTGGACCTTTTACATATACATGAACTTCTCGTAAACCATAACTAGCAGCTTTCTGAATAGCAGTTTCTGCAACTGACTGAGCAGCAAATGGAGTTGATTTTTTTGCTCCACGGAAACCAAGCCCACCAGAAGAAGCCCATGACAAAGCATTACCTTTCATATCAGTTACTGTTACGATAGTATTATTGAACGTTGCTTGGATATAAACATTTCCTTCGTAAACGCTCTTCTTTTCCTTTCGCTTTTTAACGGTAGCCATTACTTATCCTCCGCCCTATGCCTTTTTCTTGTTAGCAACAGTCTTCTTCTTACCTTTACGTGTACGAGAATTTGTACGAGTTCTCTGTCCACGAACTGGAAGACCTCTCTTATGACGAAGACCACGGTAACAACCAATGTCCATTAAACGTTTTAGGTTGAGACCAATTTCTGAACGAAGACGACCTTCAATTTTGTAGTCTTTATCAATAATTTCACGAAGCTTATTTAATTCATCTTGAGAAAGGTCATTTACCATTCTTTCTGAATCAATTTTAGCATCTTCGCAAATCTTTTTAGCCGATGCACGGCCGATACCATAAATATAAGTTAATGCGGTACCTACATGTTTATTTGGGATATCAACCCCAGCAATTCGAGCCATCTGTTACTCCTTAGCCCTGTCTCTGCTTGTGTTTTGGGTTTGTACAAATGATGCGGACAACTCCGTGTCGTCTGATAACCTTACACTTATCACAGATAGGTTTTACACTGGTTCGTACTTTCATATAAAGCCCCCATGAGAATATTTACTGAATTTTAGCACCTCGCAATGAGAGCAATTCAGTAGGCGATAATTATATCATATATTCTCATTTCTTTTCTACTAGTTAATCACGAAATTTCTATAAACTACGTGATCTAATTTTGCCCTTCTTTGTAAGTCCTTCATGATGATGCATTTTAAGAAGTGCTTCTACCTGACTCATTGTATCCAAATCAACTCCAACCAAAATGATTAAAGAAGTTCCACCCATAAGTTGTGCAACAGATTGAGGGAAACCAAATGCATATTGAATTACAGTTGGAATAACTGCTATCAATGCAAGGAACAACGAACCTGGCAATACAAGTCTATTCAATATCTTTGTAAGATATTCTTCAGTTTTATCTGAACGTACACCCGGAATGGAGCCGCCGTTTTCACGGATGTTCTTTGCGATTTCTGTAGGGTTCAGTGTTACCTGTGTGTAGAAGTATGCAAAGAAGATAATAAGAATAACTAATAAGATATTATATAACCAACCATCAGGACGTAAAACTGTTGAAAGTGTAGTTACCCACTTTGCAGCATTCTGTCCTTTGGCAAATGTTGATAACAACGATAAAGGCATTGTCAAAATAGAAGAAGCAAAAATCAAAGGAATTACATTTGAAGGATTAACTTTAAATGGAATGTATGTACTTTGACCGCCATACATTTTTCTTCCTACTACACGTTTTGCATAATGTACAGGAATTTTTCTTTGACCAGATTCTTCAAAAATTACCAAAGCGATAATTGCAAGGAACATTATGAGTACAAGAATTACAAATACTAACAATATTTTGCCAGAATGAACTTGTTGATAAAGTTCAATACAAGCATTTGGTAATCTTGCAACAATACCTGCAAAAATCATTAATGAAATACCATTTCCAATACCACGAGCTGTAATCTGATCACCAAGCCATATAGTAACCATTGAACCAGTTGTAACTGTAAGCATAAATAAAATTCTAAAAAGAACTTTACTTTCAATTACAACGGCATTTGGAATACTATAAGCATAAACAGTCATACCCCAAGCCTGGATAAGACAAACTACAATTGTTCCTATTCTTGAATATTGAGCAATTTTTCGTTGTCCACCATCTTCTTGAGATATGCGTTTAAGTGATGGAAAAATTATCACAGCAAGCTGCATAATAATCTGCATAGAAATATAAGGCATTACACCAAGTAAGAAAATTGAGAAGTTAGAAAACGCTCCTCCAACAAAGAAGTCCATATAACTTACAAAGGCGTTTGCATTATTATTCTGTGTAGCTAACTCGTCAAAGTATTTCAAAAGAACATCTGCATCAATACCAGGAACTGTAATAACAGAACCTAGTCGAAATACTGCCAAAACTAAAACAGTAAACAACAGACGTGTTCTGATTTCTTTAACTTTAAACATATTAACAATTGGATTGCTTGCCATGTTCTACTCCACTCTTACTTTGTAGCTTTTTCAGCTTCGTTATCAGTAACTTTTACTGTTCCGCCTGCTTTTTCAATTTTAGCCTTAGCAGATGCAGAAACTTTATCAACATCTACAGTTAATTTTTTTGTAATGTCGCCATTTCCAAGAATTTTAACAGCAGAAGATGATTTTGATGACATAAAGCCTTTTGCAACTAAAGAAGCTGCATCAACTGTATCACCATCATTAAATTTTGCATCTAATAATTCTACATTAATACAAACGTATTCTTTTTTGAAAGGATAATTTGAAAAACCTTTGCGAGCAATACGTCTATAAAGAGGCATCTGTCCACCTTCAAAACCTACGTATGTTTTACCGCCAGATCTTGATTGCTGACCTTTGTTACCTTTTCCAGCTGTTGTACCAAGTCCTGAAGAAGAACCACGTCCAACGCGTTTTGGTTTTTTATTCGCACCCTGAGGAGCGCTTAAAACAGGTTTGTATTCTGCCATTTTAAATCTCCTCTACTTTTACTAAATGAGATACATTTGCAGCCATTCCGCGTACAGATGGATTATCAGGAAGAATATTGAATGAACTAATCTTCTTAAGTCCAAGACTACGAACTGTTGCAACTTTATCTGGCTTTTGACCAATTGTACTTCTAATTAATGTAATTTTTAACTGTTTTTCTTTAGCCATACATTAACCCCACAACTCATCAAGAGTTTTACCTCTGTTTGCTGCAACTTTTTTAGCATCCATTAATTTGGAAATTGCATCAAAAGTAGCACGAACAACGTTTACAGCAGAACTTGAACCTAATGATTTAGATTGTACATCAGTTGCACCTGCTGCTTCCATAATTGCACGAACAGTTCCACCAGCGATAATTCCAGTTCCGGAACAAGCTGGTTTTAGTAAAACTTCAGAACTCTTATATTTACCAATTATATCATGTGGTAAAGTTCCATTTTTCATAGGAACAACAATAAGATTTCTTTTTGCTTTATCAATACTCTTCTTTATAGCTTCAGATACATCATTAGCTTTACCAAGTCCGTATCCTACGCGGCCTTTTCCATCACCTACAACTGTAAGTGCAGAGAAAGACATACGACGTCCTCCCTTTACAGTTTTACAAGTGCGGTTAAGAGTTACAAGTTTTTCAACGAACTCTTTTTCTCTAGGCTCTTTATCAAATTTTTTTGAATCTTTATCAAATTTTTTCTGATTCTGATGTTCTTCCATTACTAACTCCTAGAATTCAATTCCGGCTTTGCGAGCACCATCAGCAAGTGCCTTTACAACACCATGGTAAAGATATCCATTACGATCAAAAACTACTTTAGTAATTTTTTTATCTTTAAGGCGATTTCCTAATGCTTCTCCAAGTTTTGCTGCACCTTCAATATTAGCTTTTACATCAGCAAATTCTTTTTCTAAAGAAGAAATAGAAGCTAATGTTTTGCCTTCTGTATCGTCAATAACTTGAACTGAAAGATTCTTGTTACTGCGAGTTACAGTCATACGAGGACGTTCTGTAGTTCCGAAAACTGACTTACGAATATGAATTTTTCTGTGTAAGCGTTTTCTGTTTTTGTCGTTCATCTTTCTAAACATATAGCTTCACCTTATTTAACACCAGTTTTACCAACTTTACGTCGGATAACTTCGTTATCGTAACGAATACCTTTTCCTTTATATGGTTCAGGTTTACGCAACTTACGAATCTGTGAACAAAATTCACCAACTAATTGCTTATCAATACCAGAAACTGTAACTTTTCCATCTGGAGTTGCTACAACTGTAAGACCATCTGGAATTAAAGCAATGTAGTCACTTGAATAACCTAGGTTCATAACCAAATCTTTACCTTTAACTTCTGCACGATAACCAACACCAGTGATGATTAAAGTTTTTGAGAAGCCTTCTGTAACACCTTTTACCATGTTACTGATTAAACTTCTGTAAAGTCCATGATAAGCATTTGTTTGTTTTGCTCCATCTTTAGCTGAAAGAACAATATGACCATCTTCATTTTTAATATCAATTTCTTCATGGAATGACTGTTTAAGTTCACCTTTTGGTCCTTTTACAGTGATAATTCCATCAGCAACATTAATTGTTACACCTGCTGGAATAGCAACAGGAAGTTTACCTACTTTAGACATACTTTCTGCCTCCTACTACCAGATTGTGCAAACTAATTCGCCACCAACTTGCTTTTCTGTTGCTTTTTTACCAGTTGTTACACCAGAAGAAGTTGAAACGATGATTGTACCATAACCGTTATAAACACGTGGTAAATCTTTATAACCAGAATAAACCCGTCTACCTGGTGTAGAAATCTTTTTTACACCATGAATTACAGGATTATTTTCATCATCATATTTTAAGAAAATACGAAGTGTATTTTTTCCATCTTCCTGAACTTTCTTAAAGTTTTTGATGTATCCTTCAGTCTTCATAATCTTAACGATTTCTAATTTAAGTTTTGAAGCAGGAACATCTACTTTTTCGTGGCGGGCCATAGCCGCATTACGAACCTTTGTAAGCATATCTGCTACTGGATCTGATGCACTCATTTCTATCTCCTACCAACTTGATTTTGTTACGCCAGGAAGCTGGCCTTCACTTGCTAATTTACGGAAGCAAAGACGACACATCTTAAACTTACGCAAATATCCACGTGGACGTCCACAAATCTGACAGCGATTATACTGTCTTGTTTCATATCTAGGTTTGCGGGCTGCTTTAATAATCATTGATTTCTTTGCCATACTTCACCTACTTACGGAATGGCATATTGAACTTTTCAAGTAAAGACTTAGCTTCAGCATCAGTTCTTGCACTTGTTACAAAAGTAATATTCATACCAGCAATTTTTGTAATTTTATCAAAATCGATTTCTGGGAATATTAACTGTTCAGTAATACCAACAGAAAAATTACCATGACCATCAAAACCAGTAGCTTTGATTCCACGGAAATCCTTAATACGTGGGAAAGCAACATTGATGAGGCGATCCATAAATTCATACATAATATCACCACGCAATGTAACCATAGCACCCACTTCATTACCCTCACGAAGTTTGAAGTTAGCAATACTCTTTTTTGCCTTTGTTTTTACAGCCTTCTGACCAGTGATTTGTGTCAAGTCAGCAACAGCGGCATCAAGGAGTTTCTTATTTGTGAGAGCTTCACCAACACCCATACTTACAACAACTTTTTTTACAGCAGGAATCTGCATTGGAGTTGTGTAACTAAACTCTTTCATAAGAGCTGGGGCGATTTCGTCTTTATAGACTTTCTTAAGCCGAGGTACGTAATTTGCCATTACAGAACATCTCCACATTTACGGCAAACACGAATTTTCTTGTCACCGTCAATTTTATAACCAATTTTTACTGGACGACCGCATTTTTTACATACGATGCCCACATTTGAAATATTAAGAGGAGCTTCAATCTCAGCGATTCCGCCTTGATCTTGCTGACTTCTCTTTTTCATTGCTTTTTTAACAATGTTTACACCAGATACTATAACTGCTTCTTTTTTCAAAAGAACACGAACAACTTCGCCTCTTTTTCCTTTATCTTTTCCAGCAAGTACCTGAACTGTGTCGCCCTTACGGATTTTTGATTTAAGAATCATCTAATTTCTCCTTAAAGAACTTCTGGAGCTAATGATATGATTTTCATAAAATCCATATCACGAAGCTCACGTGCAACAGGTCCGAAAATACGTTTTCCTTTTGGATTTTTACTATCATCAACAATAACACAAGCGTTATCATCAAAACGAATATAAGTTCCATCTGGACGACGATATTCTTTTGCCTGACGTACAATTACAGCTTTTTCTATAGTACCTTTTTTAATAGTAGAAGTAGGAATTGCATCCTTAACTGCTACAACCACAATGTCGCCAATACCAGCGTATCTGCGATGTGAACCGCCGATAACTTTAATACACTGAACAGTTTTAGCTCCAGAGTTATCAGCAACTGTCATACAAGATTGCATCTGAATCATATTCTTAACTCCTTACTTAGCTCGTTCAACGATTTCTGCTAAACGCCAACTTTTGTTTCTTGACAATGGACGACATTCAACAATACGAACTGTATCACCTACATGAGCATCATTTTTTTCATCATGAGCCATATATTTCTTTGTTCTTGTAACATATTTCTTGTAAAGACGATCCATCTTTTTTGTAGCAATTGTTACTACAATAGTTTTGTCCATTTTATCACTTGTAACAAGTCCAACAAATGAACGTTTTGTTGCCTTTACAGTCTGAACAGCATTTTCTTCCACGGTTCAGCTCCTACTTATTCTCGCCAGCAATTTCTTTCTGGCGGATAAACGTATTAAGACGTGCAATTTCGCGACGCATAGTACGTTTCTGCATTGGATTATCTACATGTGATACAACCATTTTAAAACGGAGATCCATGTATTCCTTCTTAAGCTCATTACGCTTTGTAACTAGTTCTTTATAAGACAGTTCTTTGTCATTCTTTTTCTTTGAATCAGCCATCTTATTCCTCCTAGTCTCTTGTTGGCTTATAAGCTATTTTAGTAATAACTGGAAGTTTTTGACTTGCAAGATGAAGAGCTTCAGCAGCAAGATTTATATCAACTCCACCAATTTCAAATAAAATCATACCAGGTTTAAGAACTGCTGCCCAATGATCTGGAGCACCTTTTCCCTTACCCATACGAACTTCAGCAGGTTTTTTTGTAATTGGTTTATCTGGAAAAATTCTAATCCAAACATTACCTTTACGATCCAATTTACGATTGATAGCAACACGGGCTGCTTCAATTACTTTTGCATCCAACCAAGTTGGTTCCATAGCAACTAAAGCTATATCACCAAAATCGATTGTATTATTTCGTGTAGCGTTTCCTTTTTCACGTCCACGCTGAACTTTACGATGTATTACTCTTTTAGGACTAAGTGGCATAACTAACTCCTTGCATTTTTAGCAGGTTCAGCACCATCAGTCTTCTCAGCAGCCTGACGAGATGAACGTCTTGGCTTCTTTACGAGCTGACCAGCATCTTCATTGTGTTCGATACCATAATTCATACCATTGTAAACCCATACTTTAATACCAATTTTTCCGTATGTAGTAAGAGCTGCAAATGTACCATAATCGATATCAGCACGAAGTGTATGAAGAGGTACTCGTCCTTCCTTATGTTCTTCGGTACGAGACATATCTGCTCCACCAAGACGACCACTAAGGCGAACCTTAACACCCTGAGCACCAGCACGCATAGCGT
The DNA here is from genome assembly GCA_964410365.1 of uncultured Treponema sp. GTDB lineage: Bacteria > Spirochaetota > Spirochaetia > Treponematales > Treponemataceae > Treponema_D. Next base: position 53,837 of record CAYPGB010000011.1, on the reverse strand, counting down.
TATTGATTGCTTGTTTCATTGCTTTTCTGAATGAACCACGACCAACAAGCTGTCTACCAATATTCTGGGCAATCAAATTAGCATTCAAATCAGCACGTTTGATTTCTTTAATCTTAATTTGTACTTTCTTTGTAAGCTGTTTTTGAATATCTGCACTAATCTTTTCGATTGATGCACCTTTTACTCCAATAATTACACCAGGGCGAGCTGTATGAATTATAATTGTAACGCGCTGTGGATGGCGTACAATTTCAATTTCAGCTATATCTGCATTTTTACATTCTGGAAGTTCTGAAACCATTTTTCTAATTTTTATATCTTCCAAAACTAAATCTGCATATTCACGAGGATCAGCATACCAACGTGATTGCCATGTTTTGTTTACACCTAAGCGTAAACCAATAGGATTTACTTTCTGTCCCACTTTTTATTCCCCCGCCTTTTCGTCAACGACAACGGTAATATGGCACATACGTTTAAGCAATTGATCAGCACGACCACGTGCACGGAACCAAATTCTCTTTAATCTTGGACCTTCATCAATTCTAATTTCTTTAACGTAAAGCATATCTTCATCCAATTTACTGTTCTGATTAAGAGCATTTGAAGCAGCAGACTTCAATGTTGCACTAATCAATCCAGCACCTTTTTGTGGCATATTTGCTAAAATAGCCATAGCTTCCGAATAGGACTTTTGTTTAATTACATTAGCAACAGGACGAACCTTTGTTGGTGATGCAATAAGGAATTTCGTAGTGGCTACATAACCTTTTTTCTCAGCCATAATATCCACCTATGATTAAGCCTTAGAGGCTGTTTTATCTGAACCACCATGACCGTGATATGTACGAGTTGGAGCAAACTCACCGAGTTTATGACCAACTAAGTTTTCTGTTACATATACAGGAATCCATGATTTACCATTATAAACAGAAATAGTATTTCCTACCATTTCTGGGATGATTGTAGAGCAGCGAGAATAGGTTTTAATCATTTTCTTGTCTGCTTCTTTATTCATTGCCTGAACCTTTTTGTAAAGTGATTTTTCTACAAAAGGTCCTTTTTTAACAGATCTTGACACTATAATCTCCTCTGCAACTACTTCTTACGGCGACTAACAATAAATTTGCTAGTTGTCTTTCTTTTGTTACGAGTCTGATAACCTTTGCAAGGCTGTCCCCAAGGAGTAACAGGATTGCGACCTTTACCAGCACCTTCACCACCACCAAGTGGATGATCAACAGGGTTCATTGCCATACCACGAACTGTAGGACGAATACCCATCCAACGTCTGTGACCAGCTTTTCCAAGCTTAACATTCATGTGTTCTTCATTACCAACAACACCGATTGTTGCATAGCATTTACCATTAATCTTTCTCATTTCACTTGAAGGAAGACGAACAATAACATAGTCACCTTCACGACCCGCAATCATTGCTGCAGCACCAGCAGAGCGAACAAGTTGTCCACCTTGACCAAGTGTTAATTCAATGTTGTGAATTGTGAAACCAACTGGAATTGCATTTAGAGGAAGTGCATTTCCAACTGTTGGAGTTGCATTTTCGCCAGACATAATTTTCTGACCAACCTGCAATCCTTTTGGAGCGATGATATAACGTTTATCACCGTCTGCATAATAAATCAAAGCGATATTAGCACTTCTGTTAGGATCATATTCAATAGTTTTGACAGTTCCTGGGATTCCATGCTTATCACGCTTAAAATCAATATTACGATAAAGTCTTTTGTGTCCGCCACCTTGATGTCGTACAGAAATACGTCCACCAGCACCACGACCACCATTTGACTTTTTACCTGAAACTAAAGTTTTCTCGGGTCTATTAGTTGTCAGTTCTTCACGAACCAAATCTACACGTCCACGTGTACCTGGTGTCATTGGCTTAAATATTTTAAGAGCCATCTTATTTCCCCTTAATTCCTACTTGGATTAAACACCTTCAAAAGCAGAAATTGTTTCACCGTCAGCAAGACGAACAATTGCTTTTTTGTAAGATGCAGTACGTCCTGGTTTTCCACGAAGACGTTTCATTTTTCCAAGCACATTCATAGTTGTGCAGCCAACAACTTTTACATTAAACAATTTTGCAACAGCTTCTTTTATTTGAGTTTTTGTTGCACTTGGCTGAACAATGAAAACATATTTATTCTGTTCACGTAAAGCACTTGCTTTTTCTGATACTACAGGTTTAATAAGTATATCTTCGTAACACATTATTTAGCCTCCTTGTTATCAGAATAGAAAGAAGAAAGATTTGTTATAGCACTTTCAAGAACGATAACTTTTCTTCCGTAATACAAATCATGAGCATTAAGACGATTGTAAGCAAGGAAAGTAAGATTTGGAATATTTCGTCCAGCTTGTTTTACTTTTGCATCATCATCTTTCAAGATTAATACTGTTCTTTCATCTTTAGCAAAATTATTAAGAATTGCAACTAAATCCTTTGTTTTACCACTTTCAATAGTAAAATCTTCAACAATAGTAAGTCTATCAGCTTGAGCATGAGCACTTAAAATTGTTTTCATAGCAAGTCGTTTTTCTTTTTTAGGAATAGAATAAGAATAATCTTTTGGTTTTGGTCCAAAAATTGTACCACCACCTACATTGATTGGAGATTTCTTATCACCACGACGAGCATTACCAGTTCCCTTCTGTTTATAAGGTTTAGCATTACTTCCGTGAACCTCTTTACGAGTTTTTGTACAAGCTGTACCAACACGTTTATTTGCTAATTCATTTGTAATTGCATAATAAATTACATCATCATTTACTGGAAGACCGAATACTTTATCATCAAGAGTGATTGTACGCAGTTCTTTGCCAGAAGTTGAATATACTTTCTTTTCCATATTCTATCTCCTATTTCTTTACTGCGGACTTCACGATGAGTGTGCAATCCTTATTTCCTGGTACTGCACCACGAACCATAAGTACTTTTAACTCTGGATCTACTTTTACGATCTTCAAATTTTGTACAGTAATTCTTTTAAAACCCATACGTCCAGGTAATTTGATATTTTTGAAGTTATGACCTGGAGTTGTACAAGCACCTGTACCACCTGGCTCACGATGGAATTTTGAACCGTGAGTTGCACGTCCACCATGGAAGCCCCATCTCTTCATAACACCCTGGAAACCTTTACCTTTAGATATAGCTGTTACGTCTAAGAAACGAACGCCATCAAAAAGTTCAAGACCAACAACATCGCCAACATTAACTTCTTTTTCAAAGTTTCTAAATTCTTTTAAATGTTTTTTTGGAGCAATGTTTTCTGGGAATTGTCCGGCATACGCTTTATTTGCTTTAGAAGATTTCATATCATCTAAACCAAGTACAACTGCATCATAGCCGCAATTTTCCTTTGTTTTTTTGGCAATAACGACATTAGGCTCGATCTGGATCACGGTTACTGGTGTCAGATTACCGCTTTCATCGAATATCTGTGTCATGCCAACTTTTTTAGCAATCAGACCTTTCATTCTGATATTCTCCTATTGGAAACTAGTTGTTATTTCTAACAACCATTCCATTTTTATTTTAGGCCGTCATCCCAGATCCAAAGGGACCGTACCTTAACAGTATTAATTAAAAATCAACTACTGTTTAATTTCTACATCTACCCCGGCAGGTAATTCAAGTTTCATTAATGAATCCATAACTTCTTGAGAAGGATTCATAATATCAATAAGACGTTTATGTGTACGCATTTCAAATTGTTCACGTGATTTTTTATTTACGTGTGGTGAACGCAATACAGTAATCTTATTAATTCTTGTAGGAAGAGGAATAGGTCCTGAAACCTTAGCTCCTGCTTTCTGTACAGTCTGCACGATGGCTTTAGCACTCTGGTCGATCAGTTCTACATCAAATGCACGAAGTCTGACACGAATTTTTCCATTAGCCATTTTTACTTAACTCCTATTTCACAACGGAAAGACTATTCTCATAATCCTTCCGTTTGAAAAACTAAAAACTATTCAATAATTTTTGTTACCTGTCCAGAAGCGATTGTGTGACCGCCTTCACGGATAGCAAGTTTAAGACCTTCATCCATAGCAACTGGGTGAATAAGTTCACCGATAACTTTTACGTTATCACCAGGTTTTACCATGTCTGTACCAGCTTCAAGTTCGATAGTTCCAGTAATATCTGTAGTTCTGAAGTAGAACTGTGGACGATATCCTGTAAAGAATGGTGAGTGACGTCCACCTTCTTCTTTTGAAAGAACGTAGATTTGAGCTTCGAATTTTGTATGTGGGTGGATTGAACCTGGCTTAGCCAAAACTTGTCCACGAACAACATCTTTCTTTTCAACACCACGAAGAAGAATACCAACGTTATCACCAGCCATACCTTGTTCAAGTGTTTTCTGGAACATTTCAATACCAGTTACAGTTGTACTTTGTGTTGGACGAATACCTACAATTTCTACAGCATCGTTCATATTTACGATACCACGTTCGATTTTTCCTGTTACTACAGTACCACGACCAGAAATTGTGAAAATATCTTCGATTGGCATTAAGAATGGTTTTTGATCATCACGAATTGGATCATCGAACCAAGTATCCATAGCTTGAAGTAATTCATCGATACAAGCTGTATTTTCTGGAGTTGGATCATTTAATGCTTTGAAAGCTGAACCTTTAATAATTGGAGTTTCATCAGCAAATCCATATTCTTTAAGAGTATCTTTTACTTCTTCTACTACAAGTTCAAGAAGATCTGGATCATCAATCTGATCAACTTTGTTTAAGAAAACGATAATTTTTGGTACACCAACCTGACGAGCGAGCAACAAGTGTTCACGTGTCTGAGGCATAACTGAGTCTGGAGCAGAAACTACAAGAATAGAACCATCCATCTGAGCAGCACCAGTAATCATGTTTTTAATATAGTCAGCGTGTCCAGGACAGTCGATATGAGCATAGTGTCTCTTATCTGACTGATACTCCAAGTGACGAGTATTAATTGTAATACCACGTTCTTTTTCCTCTGGAGCATTATCAATTTCATCATACTTAAGTGCCTTATCACCAAACTTATTTGCACAATAAGAAGTGATAGCAGCAGAAAGTGTAGTCTTACCATGGTCTACGTGACCAATAGTACCAACGTTCATGTGAGGTTTAGTTCTAACGAACTTCTCCTTTGCCATGTTTTTCTCCTTTACCAGAATTTTCTTTCATCTGGCATAAATTATTTTTATGTGCTGCACTTTAAGCCAGAACAAACGCTTTCTTCACGAAGAAAACATTTTATTCGCAGACACAATATTGACGATTTTAATTGAAGGTTTTACAGGAAGAAAAGAAATAATAAAGAACAATGCTTCATCAATTCGAAACATTTCAACCCGTTACCACCAACATTATCATCTTTTTGACAACTGGTTTGGTATTTTCGAGTTTGTCATAACGACTAGTCAGAAATCCCTAAAAACCAATTATCTATATAATCATCACCAACGGTGAAATTATTATGTTTTATGGGCCGTACAATCCTGAAAACTAAAAAAGTTAACTTTACGGATGCACCAGATAAAAAAATCTGTCTGACTCTCAAAGAACCCAATTACTGCTTAATTTAAAAAACAGTCAAGTTCTAAAAATATACAATTTATAAAAATAAATTGCAATAACCATAAGTCGATTTTAAAAAAAATATGGGGCATTTTTCAAAGAAAACACCCCATTTTATAATCAATAAATTACCATTTATAATGAGCAAAAGCTTTATTTGCTTCAGCCATTTTATGAACATCTTCACGCTTTTTGTAAGCTGTTCCAGTATTGTTGTAAGCATCAAAAAGTTCTGAAGAAAGTGTATCTGCCATTCCGCGACCACTTCTGTTACGAGCAGCATCGATAATCCATCTCATAGCGAGAGCTTCTTTTCGTTCTGCACGAATTTCCATTGGAACTTGATATGTAGCACCACCAACACGACGTGATTTTACTTCAACCTGTGGTTTTACATTTTCAATAGCTTTTAACAAAACTTCAAGTGGATCTTTATCAGTTTTAGCTTTTAACTTATCCATTGCTTCGTAAACAATTTTTTGACAAGTTTCTTTTTTTCCGTCTAGCATCATACGGCAAACTAATTTTGAAACTACTTTGCTATTATACTTTACGTCCGGAAGTAAAGGACGTTCGATTGATTTCTTATGTCTTCCCATCTTAGTCCTCCATTAAGCCTTAGGTTTTTTTGCACCGTATTTAGAACGACCACGTTTACGATCTTCTACACCGAGAGTATCTTTTGTACCACGGATGATATGATAACGTACACCAGGAAGATCCTTTACACGTCCACCACGAACTAAAACTACTGAGTGTTCCTGCAAGTTATGTCCAATACCTGGAATGTATGCAGTTACTTCAATACCATTTGACAAACGAACACGAGCAATCTTTCTCAATGCTGAGTTTGGTTTTTTAGGTGTCTGAGTCATAACACGTGTACAAACGCCACGTTTCTGAGGACAAGAATCAAGTGCGGGAGCCTTAGTTCTGTTTGCTGCAGATTTACGACCTTGACGAATTAATTGATTTATTGTAGGCATCGCCTATACTCCTATTTTATTCCGGTCAGCACCCCGGAAGATTTTCAATCAAAAAAAAATCTATTAAAGATAGATTTAACAATTCTATTGAATTCAAAAAATGAATTCAATAGAATTTCGGTTTTTATTTAGAAGTTCTATTGAATTTTTCTAAAATTAATCGTTTTCTTCAGGCTCAAAAGTTGGTTCTTCAACTCTAGATTCTGATTCTTCTTCAAGACGACGTCGTTCAAGAATTTCATTCATTTGATCATCTAAATCTTTATCACTATCATCAAACAATTTGATATTTTTGTAGTTCTTAATTCCAGTACCAGCAGGAATCATATGACCGATAGCAACATTTTCCTTAATACCATGTAAACCATCAGTTGCACCTGCAATAGCAGCATTTGTAAGAACTCTTGTTGTTTCCTGGAATGATGCAGCAGAAATAAATGAATCAACTCCTAAAGAAGCTTTTGTAATACCTTGGAACATTGGTTTTCCAATAGCTGGCTGACCACCTTCCGCAATTACGCGAGCATTTTCTTCATGGAATTTATATTTATCAACTTGCTGACCAAAAATAAATTTTGTATTTCCTACAGCAAGAATTTCTACTTTACGCAACATCTGACGAACAATAATACCAATGTGTTTATCATTAATATCTACACCCTGAGCACGATAAACTGATTGAATTTCATCCATAAGATAATTCTGGAGAGCATTTTCACCAAGAATTGCAAGAATATCTTGAGGATTTGGAGAACCTGCACAAAGTTGTTCACCAGCTTCTACACGGTCACCATCACGAACAATCATTCTTTTTGTCATTGGAACAAGATGTTCGTAAACTTTACCAAATTCATCTTCTACAGTAACAATTCGTTTACCTTTTGTAATACCCTTAAACTTAACAAGACCAGAAATTTGTGCAAGAACACAAGGATTCTTAGGTCTTCTAGCTTCAAACAATTCTGATACTCGAGGAAGACCTCCTGTAATATCGTTTGTTTTTACTGCTTCTTTTGGAAGTTTTGCAAGAGTAGTTCCAGCTTCAACCGGTGCTTTATCTTCAACCAAGAGCAATGCTCCTGCAGGAAGATAATAAGTTCCCATTTCATTACCCGCTTCATCAGTAACAAGAATACGAGGTTGTTTTACATCCAAGTGAAGATCTGTTATATAGCGTTCTACGGCACCAGTTTGAAGATCTACTTTTTCTTCCAAAGTAGAACCAACAATAACATCTTCAAAGTGAATATAACCTGTACTTTCAGCAATAATTGGTTCAGAGAATGGGTCAAATTCACCAATTGGTTCGCCTTTTTTAATTTTAGCTCCGGCTTTTTCATAAACTGTAGAACCGTTTGCAATTTCGATTTTTTGTTCTTTACTTACAAAATAGATTGCATCATCTTTTATAAGAACTTTTCCAGTTACTTTTGCTTCAACATCTTTTCCATTCTGATTAACAATAGGAGTTCCTCTCATAACACTTGTTTCGTTTTCAACAAGAATTTTATCTGAAGAAGCTATTTTTATTTCATCAAGAATTCTAGAAACTGTCATATTACCTTTACGAGTAAATAACCATTTTCCATCTTTTGTTTCTACGTGAGTACCTTCAATATTATTGATAAATGCATCGTATTTGAGAACAATTTTATTATCATCAGTAGACATTTCCGCAGCACCACCAGAGTGGAATGTACGAAGTGTTAACTGTGTACCAGGCTGACCAATTGATTGAGCAGCAATAATTCCAACTGCTTCACCAATTTCAACAATTTTATTGCGAGCAAGATTTTTTCCATAACATTTTACACAAATACCATGTTTAGCTTCGCAAGTAAGAACTGTTCTAAGTTTTACTTTTTCTACACCGGCTTTATCAATTTTATCAGCAAGAACTTCATCAATGTATTCATTTACATCACAAAGAAGTTCGCCAGTAATTGGGTGAACAACACGTTCGATTGTGTAATGACCTACAATTCGGTCTTTCAAAGGAACTTTAACATCTTCACCATCTTTTATTGCTGCATAATCAATACCGTTGATAGTTTTACAATCTTCTTCATTTATAACAACATCTTGAGCAACATCAACAAGACGACGTGTCATATAACCTGCATCGGCTGTTTTTAACGCAGTATCAGAAAGACCTTTACGAGCAGCGTTTGTAGAAATAAAGTATTCGATTACGGAAAGTCCTTCTTTAAAGTTTGCTTTAATTGGAAGTTCGATAATATCTCCATTAGGTTTTGTCATCAAACCACGCATAGCAGCAAGCTGAGAAATCTGTCCACGAGAACCGCGGGCACCAGATTTAGCCATCATATAGATTGTGTTAAATCCAGATTTATCTTTTTCAAGATTTCCCATCATCAAATTTGTAAGACTATCATTTGTTCTAGCCCAAATATTACAAACACGGTTATATCTTTCTTCCGCAGTGATAACACCTTTAGAATATTGCTGAATAATATCATCAACTTCTTTGTTTGCTTTTTCTACCATTTCTTTCTTTTCTGTTGGAACAAGAATATCGTCCATACAAAGAGTTGCACCGTAGAATGTAGCGTTTTTATAACCAACATCTTTAATTGCGTCGTGCATTTGGATTGTCATCCAAGAACCTTTTGTATGATAAACATGTTCAATCATCTTCTTTAAAGATTTATCAAACATTTGACGGTTTACATATTCAATTCCTTCTGGCATAGCTTCGTTGAAAGCAAGACGACCAGCGGAAGTTTCAATCAAATCACCTTTTTTGAAAACTTGTTCACCTTGAACAAATCCTTCATCACCTTTTACAGAAAGAGCTTTTGCGTCGAAAGAATCTTTTGGAGCAGGAACTTTTACCAAAGCTTGCCATTCGATATTTCCAAGTTCAGCAGCCATTCTAACTTCATCTGGAGAACTAAAACGTTTTCCGGTTCCTTTTGCATTTGCTTTTATGGCAGTCATGTAGTAAATACCAAGAACCATATCCTGAGATGGAGCTACGATTGTGTTTCCGTTTGCTGGGTCAAGAAGGTTTCGTGCAGAAAGCATTAAAGTCCAACATTCCATTTGAGCTGCTTGAGTCAAAGGAACGTGAATAGCCATCTGGTCACCATCAAAGTCGGCGTTGAAAGATTTACAAGCTAAAGGATGAAGTTTTAAAGCTTTTCCTTCAACAAGAACTGGTTCAAAAGCCATAATTCCAAGACGGTGCAAAGTAGGAGCACGGTTTAACATAACAGGATGTTCTTTTACAACTTCGTCCAAAATTGCATAAACTTCTGGAGATTCAGACTCAACTAAAGATTTTGCTTTTTTGATATTGAAAACAACATCTTTATCAACAAGTTTTTTCATCAAGAAAGGTTTGAACAATTCAAGAGCCATTTTTGTTGGAAGTCCACATTGCCAAAGTTTTAACTCAGGACCAACAACAATTACAGAACGACCAGAATAATCAACACGTTTTCCAAGAAGATTCAAACGGAAACGACCTTGTTTTCCTTTTAATAAATCGGAAATTGATTTTAAAGGTCTGTTAGATGCACCTTTTACTGCACGTTTTCGTTTTGTATTATCAAACAAAGCATCAACTGCTTCTTGAAGCATACGTTTTTCATTACGAATGATAATATCTGGAGCAGATAATTGTTGTAATCTCTTTAAACGATTATTTCTATTTATAACTCGACGATACAAATCATTTAAATCTGATGTTGCAAAACGTCCACCATCAAGCTGAACCATTGGTCTTAATTCTGGAGGAATTACTGGAATTACGTCCAAAATCATCCAAGAAACTTTATTTCCTGAAGAACGGAAATTTTCTACAAGTTCAATTCTGCGGAGTAAACGTTTATCAGATTTAGAACCTTTTTCTATCATTTTTGCACGAAGTTCTGCAGCAAGTTCATCAAGGTCCAATCTTTCAAGCATTGTTTTAATTGCTTCAGCACCCATATCTGCTGTAAAAGAACCTGCATAATGTTCTTGTGCTGCCTGATATTCTTCTTCATCAAGAAGTTGACCTTTTTTCAAATCTGTATCACCAGCATCAATTACAATGTATCTTTCGTAATACAAAACTGAACGAAGAGCAGCAACTTGTAAATCAAGAAGAAGTCCCATTCGGCTTGGAACTGAACGATAATACCAAATATGGCTTACTGGAGCAGCAAGTTCAATATGTCCAGTACGTTCACGACGAACTTTAAAATGAGTAACTTCTACACCACAACGGTCACAAATTACACCTTTATAACGGATTGATTTGAATTTTCCGCAGTAACATTCCCATTCTTTTGTTGTTCCAAAAATTCTTTCACAGAACAAACCATCTTTCTCAGGACGAAGTGTTCGATAATTTATAGTTTCAGGTTTTTTAACTTCACCATAAGACCATGAACGAATAGTTTCTGGAGAAGCGAGTTTTATTTTTAAACTATCAAAATCCTGTACATCACGCATTTACATCCTCCTTTTCAAATCCGGAAGCATTTTTATCAATTAATTCTTGATCACGTTCTGTAAGAGCAATTTGTTTACCCTTTGCATCATAAATTGTGAAATCAAGAGCTAAACCACGCATTTCTTGAACTAATACATTGAATGATTCTGGAATTCCAATTGCTGATGAAGGGTCGCCTTTTACGATTGATTCATAAATTTTAGAACGTCCATTCATATCATCAGATTTAATTGTCATCATTTCTTGCAAAGTATTAGCAGCACCATATGCTTCAAGTGCCCAAACTTCCATTTCTCCAAGACGCTGTCCACCAAATTGAGCTTTACCACCAAGAGGTTGCTGTGTAACAAGAGAATAAGGTCCTGTTGAACGAGCATGCATTTTATCATCAACAAGGTGATGAAGTTTCATATAGTAGATTACACCAACGAAAATTGGATTTACAAAAGGTTCACCAGTTTGTCCACTATGAACAATTTGTTTACAACTTCGTGGAATACCTGCTTCTTCAAGTTTATCAGCAATCTGTTCTTGAGAAGGTGATTGGAATACAGGAGCTTCAAAATATTGACTTAAATATTTTCCAGCAATTCCAAGTTCTGATTCAAGAATCTGTCCAATGTTCATTCGGGAAGGTACACCAAGAGGATTCAAACAAACATCAAGTGGAGTTCCATCTTCCAAATATGGCATGTCTTCAATTGGAAGAATACGAGAAACAACACCTTTGTTTCCGTGTCGACCAGCCATTTTATCACCTTCACGAAGTTTTCGTTTATTAGCGATAAGAACTTTTACAACTTTATCAACACCAGGATTTAATTCATCACCTTCTGTGCGACTCATAATTTGAACATCAATAACAACGCCTTCAATTCCATGAGGAACTTTTAAAGAACTATCTCTAACTTCTTTGGCTTTTTCACCAAAGATAGAATTTAACAATTTAAATTCAGGAGTTGTTTCTGTTTCTGATTTTGGTGTAACTTTTCCAACAAGAATATCGCCAGAACGAACTTTTGCACCAATGCGAATAATTCCATCAGCATCAAGATTAGCAACATCTTTTTCTGTTTTATTTGGAATATCACGAGTAATTCTTTCAGGTCCAAGTTTTGTTTCACGAATATCTGTTTGGAATTCTTTAATATGAATAGAAGTGTACAAATCTTCACGAACAACTCTTTGAGAAATTAATACAGCATCCTCATAGTTATATCCATTCCAAGGCACGAATCCTACAAGAAGGTTTCTACCAAGTGCAAGTTCACCATTAAATGTTGCAGGACCGTCAGCAAGAGTGTCACCAACTTTTACTTTTTCACCAACTTCAACAGTAGGACGTTGATGGTTACAAGTATCGTTATTTGTTCTCTGATATTTTAAAAGTGTATATTCATCAACTTCTTTTGAATCAGCAACTTGAACTTTTATAAGTTCACTTGAAACATAAATAACTTCTCCATCACGTTTTGCTTTTATAAGAACTCCAGAGTCGCGAGCACATTTTCTTTCCATACCAGTTCCAACATGTGGTGGTTCTGGGAAAAGAAGAGGAACAGCCTGACGCTGCATGTTACAACCCATCAAAGCACGGTTAGCATCGTCGTGTTCCAAGAAAGGAATCATAGAAGCTGAAACCGAAATTACTTGACGTGGAGAAACGTCGATATATTGAACATCTTTTGGAGAACGTTGAGTATAGTTTCCACGATTACGACAAGAAATTGTTTCTGTTGGGAATGAACCATCAGCTTTTATACCTTCTACAACCTGACCAATGTAATATTTATCTTCATCCATTGCAGAAAGATATTCAACTTGCTCAGAAACTTTTCCATCGACAACTTTTCTAAATGGAGCTTCCAAGAAACCATAATCATTAACACGTGTGTACATTGCTAAAGAAACAATAAGACCAATGTTTGGACCTTCAGGAGTTTCAATAGGACACATTCTACCATAATGAGAATAATGTACGTCACGAACTTCAAATCCAGCACGGTCGCGAGAAAGACCTCCAGGACCTAAAGCATTTAAACGACGTTTGTGTGTAAGCTCAGCCAAAGGATTGATTTGATCCATGAACTGAGATAATTGAGAAGAACCAAAGAATTCTTTTATAGCAGCAACAATTGGTTTGATAGAAATCAAATCTTGAGGTTTCATCGTATCAGTTTCTTTCAAACTCATTCTTTCTTTTGCGATGCGTTCCATTCGTGCAAAAGCTGATTTAAGTTGATTTGTCATCAATTCACCAACAGAACGAATACGACGATTTCCAAGATGGTCAATATCATCAATCTGTTCATCACCAATGTAAACTTTTATAAGATATTTCATTGTATTGATAATATCTTCTTTAATGAGAGTAAATTCTTTTACATCTTCATCATAATCAAATTTTTTATTAAGTTTGTAACGTCCAACACGTCCTAAATCATAACGTCTTTCTGAGAAGAATAAAGAATTTAAATCTTTTTCTGCTTGTTCTACAGTCATAGGTTCACCTGGTTGTAAAACAGCGTAAATTTCTGCAAGACAACGTTCTCTTGTTGGTTCATTATCAATAGAACCTTCGCTTACAAATTTTACTTCTTCTCTATCAAAACAATTAATAATCATTTGTGAGTCGAGAGAATGATTTTTTTCTTCTTTATTGTTAGGATTTTTTCGTGTATCAAAACGAATTACACAGATTTTTTCAATTTTATTAGCAATTAAATCATCAATATCATGAGGATGAAGACGTGTACCTGCATTGAAAAGTCTTGTTTCTTCACCATTTTCATCTTTTATGATAACAGCACTTGCTAAAACTTTATCTACTAAGCTATCTTTTACTTCTGCTGTATTTTGAAGTTCAATATCTTCAACATCATAAAAACAGCGAATAATTTCTTCACGAGTATTGTATCCAAGAGCACGTAAAAATAAAGTTCCAAGAATTTTCTTTTTTCTATCAATTTTTGCAAAAATAAGTTCTTTCTTCTGGTCAATTTCGAATTCTAGCCAAGAACCTCTGTAAGGAATAATTCTTGAAGAATAAAGTCCTTTGTCATGGCAAAAAATTACACCTGGTGAACGATGAATCTGAGAAACTACAACGCGTTCTGCACCGTTAATAACAAAAGTGCCACGGTCTGTCATGAGAGGAATATCTCCCATATAAATATCTTTTTGAAGAATTGCACCAGTTTGAAGGAAATTCAAATTTATACGAGCTTTTAAAGGAACTGAATAAGTAAGTCCTTTTTGTTTGCATTGAATTTCTGAATATTTTAGATTATCCCAATCCAATTCGTAAAATTCATATTCCAAAAGCATATCGCCATTTGGACTTTCAATAGGGAAAGTTGATGAAAAAACATCTTGAAGTCCTTGATTAAGAAGTTGTTTTCCCTCTTTTATTGCTTTTGCTTGCAAAAAACTTTCATAAGATGATGTTTGGATTTCGATAAGATTTGGTACATCCATAAAGTTTTGAATATCTTTACCAATGTACTGACGGTTGATTGTTCGGGTTTTTGCGAACATCAGTCACCCCTTACTTTGTTGGATTCAGAAAAATTTCTGCTACATACTAGAAACTCTGTACAGCACAGAAATATCTGATAAAAGAATTTTAAAATTCTACAATGTTTTTATAATACATATAGGGAATATCCACAAAAGACATTCCCTATAAGATGTTTTAAGTTTTGAGATTTACAAAACTAATTATTTTTTGCTAGCTTTTCCACCAGCTTCTTCAAGTTTCTTAATCATTTCGTCAGCGTCAGCTTTGCTTACACCTTCTTTTACAGCTTTTGGAGCACCTTCAACCAAAGCTTTTGCTTCACCAAGTCCAAGACCTGTAATTTCACGAACAGCTTTAATAACTGGAATCTTTTTAGCTGCATCGAATGATTCGAGTGTAACTGTAAATTCAGTTTGTTCTTCTGCTGCTGGAGCTGCACCTGCTGCTGGACCTGCTGCAACTGCTACTGCTGCTGTAACTCCGAATTTTTCTTCCATTGCTTTTACAAGTTCTGAAACTTCAAGAACTGACATAGATGCGATTGCATCAAGAATCTGATCATTTGTGAGAGCTGCCATATTGTCTTCTCCACTATATAAGTTATATTTCCATCTTTTGATGGTGCAGATTTTACTCAACTGAGTTTTTCTGCATTTTTACACGAACAGTCGACAGCTATGAAGCCTGAACGTGTATAAGATTGTTTCCAATCCTTTTATTACAAAAGTAATTTTTAGTTTTCTGCAGATTTTTTGTCTGCGTAAGCTTGCAATGTTGCTGCGAGTTTTTGAACAGGACCGTTCATTGCAGACATCAACATAGCATAAAGTGTATTCTTTCCAGGAACTTTTGAGTATGCTTCGATTTTTTCAGCATCATAAATTTCGTTAGAAATACTTGCACCTTTTACAGCAAGAGTAGGAGCTGTTTTAGCGAAATCGTAAAGAATTTTTGCAACTTCGTTAGAATCTTCCTTAGCCATTGCTATTACTGTAGGACCTTTTAAATAGTCAGCTACATTTTCAACTTTTAAATCTTCAAAAGCGATTCTTGCAAAGTGATTTTTTACAACTTTAAGAACAGCATTTTTTTCGCGAAGTTTATCACGAAGTTGAGTAATCTGTTCTACAGTTAAACCACGGTAGTCAGCAAAAATGAAATCACTATAATCAGCGAAAACTTTTTTTGCGTTTTCAATAGCCTCTGCTTTTGCAGGCTGAATTTTCTTTGCTCTAACTGCCATTATTCACCATCCTTGTAATCAACCCAAACACCAGGTCCCATAGAAGAACTTACAGATACTGATTGAATAAAAGAAGCAGCACCTGCTGGCTTTTTCTTACTTACTTCAGAAAGAAGAGTATTTACGTTATCGATTACTTTATCAGCATCCATTGAACATTTACCAACAGCGATATGTACAATACCAGCTTTATCAGCACGATATTCTGTACGACCTTTTTTTAGTTCTGCAACAGCATTTGCAACATCTGGAGTTACAGTTCCTGTTTTTGGGTTAGGCATAAGACCTTTACGACCAAGAACCATACCAAGACGACCAACATCTTTCATCATATCAGGAGTTGCAACTGCAACATCAAAGTCGAGCCAACCACCTTTTACTTTTTCGATATATTCTTCACCAGCATAAGCTGCACCAGCATCTAAAGCTTCTTTTACTTTATCGCCTTTACAGAATACTAAAACTTTCTTTTCACCACGGAACTGATTTGGGAATACCAATGTATCACGAACTGTAGCATTTTTTTCAAGACGAAGAACTACATGTGCTTCGATTGTTTCATCGAAGTTAGCAAATTTCATATCTTGAACCATTTTACAAGCTGAAGCAACATCATATTTCTTTGTAAGATCATATTTTGCAGCAGCTGCATTATATTTCTTTCCATGTTTCATATTATTGCTCCACCTCTACACCCATACTTCGCGCAGTACCAGCAACGATTTTCTTAGCAGCCTCAATATCATTAGCATTGATATCTGGCATTTTTGTTTTTGCGATTTCTTCCAAATCCTTTGCAGACAATTTTGCAATTTTATCCAAGAGAGGATTTTTTGCTCCCTTTTCAATTTTACATGCTTTTTTGATAAGAACTGCTGCTGGAGGAGTTTTTAGAACAAATGTGTAAGATTTATCCTGATAAACTGTAATTACAACAGGAATAACAAGACCACGTTCCATTGTTTTTGTTCTATCATTAAATTCTTGAACAAATTTTGGAGCTGATACACCGTGAGGTCCAAGAGCAGGTCCGATTGGTGGTGCTGGAGTTGCTGCTCCTGCTGGACACTGTAACTTGATAACGGCGGTAACTTTTTTTGTAGCCATTTTCTTTCTCCCAATATTGGTGTGTAAGAATTTATTTTCTTACTAACGAATTGCCTATGTCCAACGGACTTGCAACTCTCCCAAAAACAGGATTAATGATTTATGTTTGGGACATAAATCCCTGAATTTGCAAAAATTAAACTACGCTTTTTCTACCTGAAGGAATGTTACTTCTACTGGAGTTGGACGGCCAAAAATTTGAACTTCAACACTTAACTTTTCTTTTTCTGTATTTATTTCTTTTATACTTCCAGTAAATGTTGCAAATGGACCTTCTGTAATTTTTACAGTATCTCCAATATTAAAGTTTTGTCTAATATGAACTTGTTTTTCACCTTTAATAACACCAGATTTCTGCAAAAGATTCATCGCTTCATCTTTTGAAATTGGAATTGGTCTATCTTTACGGCTTACACATCCAACAAAACCTGTAACACCTTGAATTTTATAAATATGAGCACAAACATCTTTCCAACCAAATTCTGGTAAATCCATTTCTAGCATAATATAACTTGGAAGAAATTTATTTAAACGAGTTTTCTTTTTTCCATCTTTAATTTCAACAAGCTCTTCAACAGGAACTCGAACATCAAAAACAACATTAGAATCCAAATCACCTTTTTCAATTAATGATTTTATTGAACGTTCTATTTTATTTTCGTAACCTGTATAAGTATGAAGGATATACCAATTTCTAGACATTTTTTACACCAAATTTAAAATCAAACGGAATAGTGATGAAAAACCTAAATCAAGAAAACCAAGCACTAATGCAACTATAACAGTTGAAATAATTACAACCTTTATTGAAGATAAAACATCTTCTTTTGTAGGCCATACAACTTTTTTTAATTCTGCTTTACTTTCTTTAAAAAATTGAACTATTTTTGACATAACACTTTTCCTTAAAAAAATCAGGGCAGGCAGGACTTGAACCCACGACAGGCGGTTTTGGAGACCGCTGCTCTACCAACTGAACTACTGCCCTATATATAAAATTGATGAAAATTCACCAATTAAATATCAATTTTATTTTGCTTTTGTTTCTTTATGAAGAATACTTTTTTTACAGAATGGACAATACTTATTTTTTTCTAATTTACCAGTAATATTTTTACGGTTTTTGTAAGTAGTGTAATTTTTTCGTTTGCATTCTGTACACTGTAAAGCAATAATTTCTACTGCTCCCTTTTTCTTGCTTCCCATATTTTACTCCTGAAAAAATAAAGGTTTTCTAAAGCCCATGTGCAGAATCGGACTGCAGACCTCCACATTACCGATGTGGTGCTCTACCAACTGAGCTACAGGGGCATGCTTTTGCAGTATTCGACACAAAGTCAAAGAAAACGTGCGTTCTATGACTATAAATAAAGTTACGATTTATGTCAATAAATTCAATCCGAAATTTGTAAAAATTCTTCTTGTTTATTATGTTTTTACATATTATAGTAATTTTAATACTTTTTAAATAGTTTTTTTGAAAAAAAATCATTCTGCTAAGAAAAATAATTGAGGATTTTATGAATATTGATATGCTAATTGATGGAATTTTAGATTCTTACGACAGATACGGCTTTGTAAACAGAAACAAAGAAGAAAATTTTCCAAGCCGACAAAATGTAGTTTCTATTTTGGGAGATTTACAATCATTAGTTTTTCCTGGTTTTAGAACAGCAGAAGATATTTCTCCAGAAAATTTACGCTATATCACAGGGCAAAAAGTAAATAATATCATCGCTAGACTTACAAGAGAAATTCAAAAAACTTTAAAATATACATTAGCACGTGTAAAAGGCGAAAATCATGATGTTTCTCAATCATATTGTTTTAAATTGGCAGAAGATGCCGCTTTTGCACTTGTAGAAGAAATTCCAGAAATTCGCAGATTAATTCAACTTGATACAATCGCAGGTTTTAATGGTGATCCAGCAGCAAAAAGTCCAGAAGAAATAATTCTTTCATATCCAGGTTTAGAAGCGATTTTAGTTTACAGAATTGCTCATTTTCTTTTTAAAAATGGTATTCCGATAATTCCAAGAATTATGAGTGAACATGTACACGGAAAAACAGGAATCGATATTCATCCTGGTGCAAAAATTGGTGAATCTTTTTTTATAGACCATGGAACCGGCGTTGTTATTGGAGAAACTTGTATAATCGGAAATAATGTAAAAATCTACCAAGGAGTAACTTTAGGAGCTCTTTCTGTACAAAAAAATCTCCAAGATAAAAAACGTCATCCAACAATAGAAGATAATGTAACAATTTATGCAAATGCAACTATTTTAGGCGGAAACACAATCATTGGAAGAAATAGTGTGATTGGAGGAAACACTTGGATTACTAAATCTGTTCCTGAAAATTCAACAATCACTCAAACAAAATAATTAAGAATAGATTATCGGGTCAAGCCCGATAATGACAATAGTCGTCAATTTTTGTGTTCAAGACAAGAATAATAATGAAAACTAGATTTTGGGTTTAAACATAAGAATAATAAAAAAGGAACTGATTGTATAAAAAAAGCACGATTCCCAACCTGTAAAACAAAAGGGAACCGTGCCGTCCAGTTTTACTGGACATCGGAGAGAGTTTATCAGCTTATTTATAAGCTACAAATAATATAATAAATTATGAAAATAAGGTCAAGATTTTATTTATTTTATTTTGGAGATTTCTATGGCAAAAAAAAATGGAACAATAATGTATAAATGTTCAAATTGTGGATATTCTCAACCGCGTTGGCTTGGAAGATGTCCTGAATGTGGCGAATGGAATTCTTTAGAAGAAATTATTATCGATAGAAATAAAATCTCTCCTGCAGGAAATGGAAGCGAATTATCTCAAAAAGCAAAACCTGTAAATTTATCAAGCGTAAAAGCTTTGGAAAATACACGAATTTTTACAGGAATTAACGAATTTGATAGAGTTCTAGGCGGAGGAGCAACAAAACGTTCTGTCATTTTACTTGGAGGAGAACCTGGAATTGGAAAATCCACTTTACTTTTACAAGCCATTTCTGGATTTTCAGCAAAAACTGATAAAAATATTCTTTACATCAGCGGAGAAGAATCTGCTGAACAAATAAAAGAACGGGCTGAAAGATTAAAAATCGATTGCTCAAAGATTCAACTTCTCTGCACTTCTCGATTAGAAGATTCCTTAGACGCTCTTGATAATTTAGAACCTTGTTTTATAGTTGTAGATTCCATTCAAACAATTTATTCTGCTCAAGCAGGAGCCATTCCAGGAACAATAAATCAATTAAAATATTGTGCAAACGAATTTATCACTTGGGTAAAAGAAAGAGATTCTGTTTTAATTATGACTGCTCACGTAACAAAAGAAGGAACAATTGCGGGTCCAAAATCTTTAGAACACATGGTCGATACAGTAATTTCTTTTGAACGAAATAATGATGATATAAGATTTTTACACGCATTAAAAAATAGATTTGGCTCTGTAGATGAATTAGGAATTTTTTCTATGGATGAAAATGGCTTAAGTGCGGTAGAAAATCCATCATCACTTTTTATAACAAAAAGAAATGGAATTCAACCGGCAGGAGTTTGTTGCACGCCAGTTTTTGAAGGAAGTCGTGTTTTTATAGTGGAAATTCAGGCGTTAACAGTTTCTGCAAAAGCATCAATTTCTAGAATTTATAGTGAAAAAATAGATTCTGGAAGAGTTGCTCGAATTGCGGCAGTTTTAGAAAAACGTTGCGGAATTGTTTTTAGCGACCAAGATATTTATGTAAATGTGGCGGGTGGAATAAAATTAAACGAAAGTTCGATTGATGCGGCAATTGCAGTTGCACTTTATTCAGCAAGAACAGATTTACAAGTTTCATCAGAAATATCCGTTTTTGGAGAATTAAGTCTTGCTGGAGAAATCCGTCCTGTAGGAAAATCAAAACAAAGAATAAAAGCAGCAAAAAATTTTGGTTTAAATTGTGTCATTTCTAATGAAAAAGATTCTGATGTAACTTCAGTTTGCGACATAAAATCACTGATAAAAACAGTTTTTAGTAAATAAATGTAGCATTTTGGCTCATCTTTTCACCAACTCGCATTTCATAGTTCGCTAACGCTCAGCCTCCTCACTTCGTTGCGGTGGCCACTTCGTGCTACTCAATTCTCGGAGCAAGTGCATTTGCAAGTAAATTTAAAAAAATTCTTACAAATCACGCAGATTTTTTTTCATAAATCATTTTTTTTTAATTAATTTACAAAAAAAATCATCTTTTTTTAGAATTTCTTCTAACTTGGCATAAAAATTGCTATATATTTTATGAAAACAAATTATTTGGAGGCAAATTATGAACGAACTTTCATTATTAAATTCATTGTTCAACGAAATTATGGACAATACAAATTCTTACAAGGTATATTCAAACTACGCAAATCCAAAAGTTGATGTAAAAGAAAATGAAAATGCATACACACTTGAAATGGAATTGCCAGGAAAAACAGAAAAAGATGTTGAAATTGAACTAAATCATGGAAATCTTACAATTTCTTCAAAAAATGAAGAAACAAAAGATGAAAAGAAAGATTCTAAAAATGAAAAATACATCTTAAAGGAACGAAACTTCTCTAAATTTGAAAGACGTTTTGCATTACCAAAAGATGTAGATTCAGAAAAAATTTCTGCTAATTTCAAAAACGGCATTTTGACTGTGAATATGATTAAAAAACCAGAAGCATCTTCAAAGAAAATTGCAATTGAAGCATGTTAATATTTTAAGAGGAAGATAAATCTTGAATTTTGAGATTTTCTTCCTCTTTTTTTTATATTTTTAAATAATAAAATTTTAATTTGTTTCTTTAAAAACTTTTCCAAAATGAATTAAATAATCTATAAAAGAAGCATAACTTAAAACAACACAAATAATCCACATAACTGTAGAAATTATTTTTAATATAGAAAAACATTCTGGAACTAAATCTGTGCGAACTAAAAATTCAAGAAAAAGTGCAAAAAATCCTGAAAAGATGTAGAAAACTGTTTTTACTTTTCCGCCTTTTCTTGCACCAATTGCAATTCCATTTTTTGCAGCAACCATTCTTAAAAAATTCTGAGAAAATTCTCGAATCATAATTAACATAAAAAGAACTGGTAAAATATATCCACCAAAATCGCCAAAAGTAAACATATAACAAATCATAGTTGTAAGATGCAGAATTACATCGGCAAATGGGTCAAACAACTTTCCAAAATCAGTAACTTCATTATGTTTTCGTGCATAATGTCCATCTAAATAATCCGTAAATTCAGCAAATAATAAAAGAGGAATTGTTACAAACATCAAAATAGACGCAATCATCTTTAAATTTTCTGGACTAATTTGAGTTGATTTTAGCCAAATTGGAATAAAATAAAGTAGAACAAAAATTGGAGCAAAAATAATTCTTACAAATGTAAATTTATCGGAAAGTTTCATATTTTTAATAGTAACGAAAAAAATCCAATAAAACAATATTATTATTAAAATTTATAAAATTCATCGCTTTTTTTTAGTGCTTTTTTCTTATATCAAAATATTTTTCCATAAATTATAATAAAATTATGAGTTCAAAAATTATCAATCCAATTTTGCCTGGTTTTTATCCAGATCCTTCTATTTGTGCTGCAAACGGAGCATTTTATCTTGTAAATTCAACTTTTTCTTATTTTCCAGGACTCCCAATTTTTAAATCTACGGATTGTGTTCATTGGGAACAAATTGGAAATATTATTGACAGAAAAGAACAACTTGATTTTTCTAGAGCAACAGTTTCACGCGGACTTTTTGCACCAACAATCAGATTTTATAACAATAAATTTTACTGTGTTTGTACTCAAGTTGATAAAATTGGTAATTTTTTAGTTTCCGCAGATTCTCCAGAAGGTCCTTGGTCAAATCCAATTCAAATTCAAGGGGCAGAAGGAATTGACCCATCATTATTTTTTGATGATGACGGAACTGCTTGGTATATTGGAACTCGTCCGGCTCCAGAAGGTTGTAAATATGATGGAAATTGGGAAATTTGGATTCAAAAAATTGATATAAAAACTGGAAAACTTCTTGAAAAATCAAAAGGCATTTGGAGAGGAGCATTAAAAGATTGCGTTTGGCCAGAAGGTCCTCATATTTATAAAATAAATGGAAAATATTATTTAATTCACGCAGAAGGTGGAACAGGTCCAGACCATGCAGTTTGTGTTGCTCGTAGCGAAAAAATTGATGGAGAATGGGTTGGAAAAAAATCTAATCCGATTTTAACTCATCGACATTTAGGAAAAAATGCTGGTGTAGTTTATGTTGGTCACGCAGATTTATTTCAAGATAATAACAAACGTTGGTGGATGGTTTGTCTTGCTTCCCGACCTTACGGCGAAAATGGAGAACGATATTGCAATTTGGGAAGAGAAACTTTTATGGTTCCTGTAAAATGGGAAGATGATTGGCCAGTTGTAAGTTGGGAAACTGGTCTTGTAGAAAATGCCTACTCTCTTTTTGGAAATGTCGTAAAAAGAACAAGTGACGACCCAAATACAATCGTTTTTCCTTCAATCGATGATTTTAACGAAGAGCAATTAGCATATTATTGGCTCGGTTTAAGAAGATTAGACAATTCATTTTACAATTTAAAAGAAAATCCAGGAAATCTTCGCATTTATGGTGGAGATGATTTAAATTCAAACAAAGATGTAAATATGATTGTTCGTCGTCAAACAGGATTTTGTTATGAAGCCGCTTGTGGAATAAATATTCATTTTGAAAAAGATGGCGATTGTGCCGGATTAGTTTGTTTTCAAAATGAAAATTTTAACTACAAATTTCAACTTATTTTAAGAGGAAAAGTCATTGTTCTTCAACTTATAAAAAATTGTGGAAAAGAACCTGAAATTTTAAAAGAAGAAGTTTTAGACGGTGGAACAAAAGAATTTTCTGGAGTTTTAAGAGTTGTCGCAGAAAAACAACAACTTTATTTTGAATTTGGATATGATGAAAGAAATTTGAAAGTTATTGCAGAAAAAGTTGATGGAACAATTTTAAGTGTAGAAAAAGCTGGAGGATTTGTTGGAACTGTAATTGGAATGTTTGCAATTTGTGGAAGTAAAGATTCAAAAGAAAAATTCTATGCAGATTTTGATTTTTTCAGATATGAAGACACTTCTCGAATTTGGATAGATAAATAAAATTGAAAAAAGATTAGTGCTCCTATCGGGTCAAGCCTAATAATGACAAATTTCAAAAGATTATCAAATCAAGCCTAATGACAATTTAAAAAATTATTGGAAAGAGTTTGATAATAACTTTTGGACTGATTAATTCTTATGGGAGAAAATATGTTAAAAACTAAAGGAATTTATGCTTCTGGAATGGTTCTTCAACAAAAAACTATAAACTGTATTTTTGGAACAAGCGATTCTGAAAAAGAAATCTCTCTCAAATTTAAAAATCAAACATTTTCTACAAAATCAAACAAATTGGGAGAATGGAAAATTGAATTTGAAAGTGGAAATGCTGGCGGACCTTTTGAAATAGAAATTTTTACAAAAACTGAAAAAATCATTTTTAGCGATGTTTACGTTGGCGAAGTTTGGGTAAGTTCTGGACAATCAAACGCTCAACTTCCAATGGAACGAATGAAATTTTCTTATCCTGAAGAATTTTTACTTCCTCAAAATGATAATATCAGAATGATTACAATTCCTATTGCTTGGAGTTTTGATGGAGAACAAGATTTTGTAGAAAATCCAACTTGGAAATGTGCAAACTCACAAAATCTTGGAGAAATGTCTGGAACTGCATATTTTTTTGCAAAAAAACTTTCTCAAGAATTAAAAGTTCCCGTAGGAATAATCAATGCAAGTCAAGGAGGTTCTCCAATCTCTTCTTGGATGAATAAAGAAAGCCTTCAATCTTTAAATAAAACACAAAATCTTGAAGAACTTCAAAAATGGGAAAATCCTAAAAATATAGAAGAAAAACAAAAATCACTCGCAGAAAATCAAAAAAAATGGGATAACGAACTTTGGAATTCTGATAAAGGAATTAAAGAAAATTGGGCAAATCTTACTTTTGGTGATATTCAAAATTCTTGGACAGAAATTACAATTCCAGAATACATAAACGATTTTGAATCTGCGGGAATTGTCTGGCTAAAAAAAGAAATAATCTTAACTCAAAAACAAGTTGAAAATTTTAATGCGACAAAAACAAATCTTTGGCTAGGAACAATTATTGACGCTGATAAAACTTATGTAAATGGAGTTGAAGTTGGCGTAACTTATTATAGTTATCCACCAAGAAGATATGTCGTTCCTAAAGGAATTTTGGTTGAAGGAAAAAATACAATCACCATAAGAGTTCAAAAAAATTCAAAATTTGGAAAAATTCGTTTTTATAAAGAAAAACCTTATTGCCTTTTTACAGATAATATAAAAGTTTCTCCAGTTGCGTGTAGAAATATCGAAAAACAAGAAAATTTTGACGAATCATCTTTACCAAAAAATGCAGAATTTATAAATCTTGAAGGAACTTGGAAAATGAGAATTGGTGCAATTGTCGAAGATGCTCCTCAAGGAATGTTTTTTGAATGGGTTCCAACGGCTCTTTACAACGCAATGCTTGCACCATGTTTTAATTATGCAATTTCGGGAGCATTGTGGTATCAAGGAGAAAGTGATGCTGGACGAGCATTAGAATATAAAGATATGCTCAAAACAATGATTGAACTTTGGCGTAAAAAATTTGTTTATTCAAAACAAGAAATGCCTTTTGTTGTGGTTCAACTTCCTAATTGGAGTGATGGTCATAACGAAGAAAATTCTACCATAAAGAGTGAATGGGCTTTAATGCGACAAATTCAATCTCAAGTTGCAGAATCTTGTAAAAATGTCGGACTTGCCGTAACAATTGACGTTGGAGAATGGAATGATTTGCATCCTGAAAAAAAATATACAGTGGGAACAAGATGTGCATTAGAAGCGTTGAGAATTGCATATCAAAAAGAAAAATCATTTTCTCCAAAAGCAATAAAAACTCAAAAAATAGAAAATAAACTAAAAATCACTTTTGATTGTGGAAATTCTAATCTTGTGGAAAAATATTGCAATTCAAAATCACAAATTCCAGGCTTTAGTTTAATTTATAAAAATAATGATGATTTTAAAATTGTTGAAGTTTTTGGTGAATTGATTTCTAAAAATGAGATTGAAATTAGTCTTCCAAATCAAAAAGGAAAACTTTTAAAAGTTAGATATTTGTGGGCTGATAGTCCAAGTTCAGTTTGTCTTTATTCTGAATCAGACTTACCAGCTGCACCTTTTGAATTTTCTTTATCTGATTAATTTAACGGCGGCGGCGACGATTAGACATCAACAACAATCTGAATAATTGTCCCAAAGCCGTTAAAGCAGAAGCTACATAAGTCATAGCAGCCGCACTTAAAACTTTTTTTGTTCCAGACAATTCTTCTTTATCCATCACATTTGCATTTTTAAGAATTTTTAACGCACGATTAGATGCATTAAATTCAACTGGAAGTGTGATTAGATAAAATAAAACTGCTAAACTAAATAAAAAAATTCCTGCTAAAGTTAAAATTTCTGCAAAAGAATTATAACCTGCTTTTTCACCAACAGAACTTCCAACTTCAATTCCTAAACCAATTAAAACTAAAATCGGACCAAAACGTGAACCAAAATTTGCGAAAGGAACAAGAATTCTTCTAAAATTTAAAGGCCAATAATTTTTTGCATGCTGAATTGCGTGTCCTGTTTCGTGAGCGGCAACTCCAATTGCAGCAATAGAATTACTGTTAAATGTTGACTCACTAAGACTCAAAATTTTGGTGGAAGGATTATAATTATCTGTAAGTTGCCCATTGATATGAGCAATTTTTACATCAGTTATTCCATTAACTTTTAAAAGATATTTTGCCGCTTGTTCACCAGTAATATTTTTTTTGCATATCACTTTGTTGTACTTAGAAAATCGACTTTTTACTAACCATTGAGCCCAAAAACTCAACAATAACGCTGGTAAAATAAATAAAAGATAAGAGTAATCATAATACATAATTTATTCTTCTCCATTCCAACAATATGTACACAAATTACAATGTTCCAATCCAGTTGAATCTAACATATCATCTAAACGATGAAATCTTAACGTTGTAAAATGCAATTCTTTTCTAATTTCTTCTATCATTCTTTCGTATTCTGGAGAGTCTGGATTTGCGTATTTTTGTAAAGTTTCTTTATCAACATCTTTTCCTTCAAGTTTTTTGATAATGCGACGAGTGATTAAATCCATTTCTGATTTAGAACGACTAAAATTTAAATATTTACATCCAAACAATAAAGGAGGACAAGCTGGTCTGATATGAACTTCTTTTGCTCCACTTTCGTAAAGAAAATCTGTTGTTTCTCTAAGTTGAGTTCCTCTAACAATTGAATCATCTATTAAAAGGATTTTTTTATCTTTTATTAAAGGTTGAACTGGAATAAGTTTCATATGAGCAATAAGATTTCTTTGTTCCTGACTTGTTGGCATAAAAGAACGTGGCCAAGTTGGAGTATATTTTATAAAAGGTCTTGTAAAAGGAATTCCTGACTCGTTTGCATAACCAACAGCATGAGCGGTTCCTGAATCTGGAACACCGGCAACAGAATCTGGATGAACAGAATCTTTATCACGCTTTGCAAGATACCTTCCACAATTATAACGCATAGTTTCTACATTGACGCCTTCGTAACTCGCAGTTGGATATCCGTAATAAACCCACAAAAAAGTACAAATCTTCATTTTTTTTGTACGTTCTTGAAGAATTTTTATTCCATCAGAAGTCATAAAAACAACTTCAGAAGGACCTAATTCATAATAATCTTTATAACCTAAATTAACATATGCAAAATTTTCAAAAGATGCACAAAACGCTCCATCTTTATGACCAATATGAATTGGAGTTCGACCTAATCTATCTCTTGCACAATAAATTCCTTCTTTTGTCATTATCAACATCGTCATAGAACCTTCTACAACTTGCTGAACATATTGAATTCCTTCCAAAATTGATGATTTTTGATTGATAAGAGCGACAATAAGTTCAGTTTGATTGATTTCGCCTCCGCTCATTTCCAAAAAGTGAGTATGACCATCATCTAAAACTTTTTGAACAAGTGCATCTTTATTTGTAACAATTCCTACAGTTGTAATTGCAAAACTTCCAAGTTTAGATTGAACTAATAAAGGTTGAGCTTCATAATCACTTATACAACCAATTCCAATATTTCCTTTTAAGTCTTCAATATCTTTTTCAAATTTTGTACGGAAAGGAGAATTTTGAATATTATGTATGGAACGTAAAATTTTTCCATCTTTTCCAATAACGGCAAGTCCGCCTCGTCGTGTACCCAAATGAGAATGATAATCAACACCAAAAAATAATTCTAAAGAACATTCACTCTTAGAAGTAACTCCGAAAATGCCACCCATAAAAAATAGCCTCCAAAATAAATACAAACGATGCTGAAAGTATAGTAAAAAAGGCTATTTTTTGGAATAATTTTTTTTATTTTTTTAGAAGTTTGATTTTATTTAAACGCAATCTTTACCCATCTTAATTTTTCAAAAATTCTTCCATAGTATCTACAAGTTCGCTGAAATTTGTACGTAGACGCTTCATTAAATCTTTTGTACGCCGCTCGTTGTGGCTTATCACACTGCCAGCAGGAAGAAAGAGTTCGTAAGGTTCTACACCAAGTGCGTTTGCAATGGCTGCTATTGTTTCAAACTTTCCTATTTTCTTTTGATTTTCAATTTCACTTATGTATGGTGGACTTACTTTTGCCAATTCAGCAAGTTTTTCTTGACTTAGATTTTTTGATAATCTTATTCGCTTTATATTCTCTGCATATAAAATTTCTAATTCTTTTGCTGTCATATAAATATTTTACAGTCGCTTTTTGCTATAAAAAATAAACAATAAGTTAATAAAATTCTCTAGTTGTGATTAAAATTAACCGATAGTTATATAAAAAGTGATTATTTATGTCTTTTTGCTATAAAAAATTACGTTTAGCAATTAAATATGGAGAACAAAATGCCTTTTATCGATACACCTGAAACAAACGCCTTAAAATCAAAGGTTGAAAAAATTCTTGTTGAAATACCAGAATTCACAGATGAAAATAAGAACCTGAAAATCAATGTTATAAAAGACTATGCCGAACGTGGCGACATCAAGCTTCTTGAGCCGCTTTTAAAAAATGGGCAAACAAAAAAATCTTTCTTTAAACCAGTTTTAGATAGTTTTGTATTTAACACAACACAATTCAAAGAATTTCTGGAATATTCTTCCGCCTGTAATTCCTATTCAAAATATTTGGGCAAAGAAATTGGACTTTACCTAGGAGACTCTTCGTTGCAGGACAGAAATGAAGTTGTATTGAATTTTCCTTTTAAAGACTGTGTGCTTGAAGGCGGACAACGAAAAGAGGATGGATTAGACACTTATTATGAATATGATGAAAAGAAAAAAGAATACACAGAAAAGCAAAGTAAGCGCCGCGAAATATTTTACAACGAAGTTCTAGCCCGTGATGAAATAGACCAGTTGTTTTCTCCAAAGGCATTTTGCAATGCGAAACGATATGAAAAAGGCAATACATCTTTCTGCACAAAACTGAACAGGGATGCGGAATTGAACAAAAAACGCGGACTTGCAGAAAACACAATCACCGACAATTTGATTATAAAAGGAAACAATCTGCTTGCCTTGCATTCGCTGAAAAAGGAATTTGCTGGAAAAATAAAGCTGATATATATTGACCCACCGTACAACACGGGAAACGATACTTTTTCATACAACGATAGTTTCAACAAAAGTTCTTGGCTAACATTTATGAAAAACAGGTTGGAAATTGCCAAAGAATTACTTTCATCAGATGGTGCAATTTATGTACAGCTAGACTATCATCAAGTTCATTATGCAAAAATACTACTTGACAATATTTTTGGAGAGAATAATTTCCAAAGAGAAATCGTTTGGCGGATTGGCTGGTTATCTGGATATAAAACAATAGATAATAATTGGATTAGAAATCATGATACTATTCTTTTTTATTCAAAAAATAATGATTCATTGCATTTTAATAAGTATTACATACAGAAAAAAGAATTCAAATCAATAGCTGATTCTATGGCAGAGCAATATCCTATAGAAGATGTTTGGAACGGAAGTGAATATGATGATTTAAATAGCATCGCGATTGTTTCTTTTTCTGGGGAAACTGTTTCAAAAATGTTAAACAAGGAGGATGAAGTAAAAGGGCAAAAGTCAGAAAAACTCATCGAAAGAATAATTAAGGCTCATACTTCAGAAAATGATATAGTGCTTGATTTCTTTAGCGGAACAGGAACAACTGGTGCCACAGCATTAAAAATGAAACGTCAATTTATTATATGTGAGCAACTCGATAAACATATTGACATATCATTAAGAAGACTTCGAAAGGTTATTGAAGGCGAGCAAGGTGGCATTTCTAAATCTGTAAACTGGCAAGGTGGTGGTTCTTTTGTCTATTTTGAGCTTGCTAGAAAAAATGAAATGGCTATGGAACAAATTTCTGCCTGTGAATCCTTTGAAGAGCTTACGGCATTGTTCGATGAACTTTGCTCTAAATATTTTTTGCATTACAACGTTCGCATAAAAGAATTCCGCAAGGAAATTGAAAATGAACGATTCAAACTGTTGAATCTTAAACAGCAAAAAGAAATGTTTTGCCGCATGCTGGACTTAAATCAGTTGTATGTAAACGCAGACGACAGGCACGATATGAATACTGGACTTTCAGAAAATGATATTGCCGTCACAGAAGATTTTTATCAACTGAAAAACGCGTGAGCGCTGTGAAGTGCGCGAAGCGGCCACCGCAGCGGAGCGAGGAGGCTGGAGCGATGAGCGGAACACGTAACATAGCGACCCGAAGGCAGTTTTACTGCCGAAGGGACACGCCCAAAACAAAAATTTAAATATGGAAAATAATTATGCTTTACGAAACATTAAAATCACAGGCGTTTGAATATGAAGTTTCAAAAATCAAGTCGGAAGATTATTCATATATTACGGATAATTTAAAATATCCGCTGTATGACTGGCAGAAAACTGCGGTAGAAAATTTCCTGCTGAACGAAAGAATCCGTCATGCAAAAATTGCGAAAGGTGAAAATGTTCCTCCAAATCATCTTATGTTTAACATGGCAACAGGAAGCGGAAAAACTCTTCTTATGGCGGCTCTTATTCTGTATTATTACAAGCAGGGGTACAGAAATTTCATTTTTTTTGTAAATCAAAACGCTATTCTTGGAAAAACACAGGCAAACTTTATCGATAAAAATCACGGCAAATATCTTTTTGCAGAAAATATTGTCATAAACGGAGCACCTGTGAATATCCGTGAAGTTGAACTGTTTTCTGCTTCGACTGACGATATTCAGATAAAATTTACGACAATACAAAAACTGCATAATGACATTTACAAGGAAGGAGAAAACGCATTGCTTCTTTCCGACTTGCAAAAGCGTAACATTGTTTTATTTGCAGACGAGGCTCATCATCTGAATGCATCTACCTCAAAAAAGAAATCCAGGTACAATGAGCTTACAAATGATATTTCTTTTATTGGTGAACTAAAGGATAGCGCAAAAGAAGAAGATGTTGAACGCTCCTGGGAACATACCGTGTGCCGCTGCATTCTTGAAAAAAATGGAAAATCAGCTGAAGCAAACAAAAATGTTCTTCTTGAATTTACGGCGACAATTCCAAATACTGATGAAGTAAAAGAGAAATACGAAGACAAAATCATTTCTAAATTTGAACTTAAAGATTTTGTTGAAGCAGGCTACACAAAGCATATCCGACTTGTTCGTAGCAACCTTGAATTACGCGAACGTATATTGCAAGCACTGCTTTTGAACTGGTACAGATATTCAGTCGCGACAAAATATGAAATTGCTAATTTTAAGCCGGTAATATTGTTCCGTAGCAAAACAATTGAAGAATCAAAATCTGACTATAAAATGTTTTTGGAATTGTGTAAAACTGTGAAGGCGGAAGATTTTAATTTTGCAAAAAAGCTTTCAAAAATAAAATCTGATGAAAACGCACCTTACAGTCTAAATGGACGCATTTTTGAGCGGATAGTAATTTACCTTAAAGAAAATAATCTCTCTTTTGAAAATGCTGCACAGTATATCCGCGAAAACTTTAAGGAACGAAATGTCATTATCACAAACAGCAAGGACGGAACTAAAACAAAAGAAAGGACTACATCAGAACAAGACCGCCTGTTAAACAGCCTTGAAGATTCTAACAATCATATCCGTGCAATTTTTACTGTTCAGCGACTGACGGAAGGTTGGGATGTTTTGAATCTTTATGATATTGTCCGTCTTTATGAAGGTCGTGATATGAATTTTCATAGCAAAAAAGCTGGCAGTAGTACAACAAGCGAAGTTCAATTGATTGGACGAGGCGTTCGTTATTATCCGTTTTCGTACAAAGACAAAGATAAAAACCGTCGTAAATTTGATGATGATTTGCAAAATGAACTTCGCATTCTGGAAGAATTTTATTTTCACTCTGATGAAGACCATAAATATATTTCTGAACTTTCTGCGGAACTTAAAAACCGAGGACTTATCTCAGACAACAAAACTCAAAAAATATTCCGCCTTAAAGACGAAAAAAAAGAATGTCTTAAAGGAATGTATCTTTTTATCAATGAAAAGAAAGAAAATCCAAAACGAAGATTAAAATCGCTTCCCGAAGATTTTAAAAATCTTCCATCTTTTGAAGCAAAAATTTTGACAAGCATTTATTCAGAAGTACATACTGTTGATTTTACAGAAAAAAATGATGAACATTATGCTGCAGAATCTAAAGCTTTATCTGCAATAAAAAAATCTTTTTCTGAGATTCCATTTCATATTAGGCAAAAAGCAGTTCACAAACTTAACACAAATCCTGAAAGTTATTTCTGCTTTGAAAACTTAAGAAAACGTTTTTCTATAGAAAGTATTGAGGATTTTTTTGATTTTATAAAAGATATAAAAATTTCAATTACGAGTGATACGAAATTTGAAGACATTCCGAATAAAAAACTCTTGTCATTATGCGAAGATTTTCTTTTGTATGTGCAAAGAGAACTTGAAACCTATGACAAGCCTTTTATCGGAACAGATTTTCATCTTGTAAAATTCTCAGATATTTTCACTTTGGACGATGAAAAAGGAAAAATTACTTTTACAAAAGAAAAAATGATTTTTATGGATGATTCTAAGTCAGAAACTCAGGAAAATAAAATTCTTGAAATTGAATTAAAAAACACTGACTGGTATATGCTAGATTCTTTTTGGGGTACAAGCGAAGAACGCAGTCTTATTCAATTTATAAAAAATCACGAAAACAATTTAAAAGAAAAATACGAGTCATTTCAATTATTAAGAAATGAAGAAGTTTATAAAATTTTTGATTTTGATACTGGACGCACCTTCCAACCGGATTTTCTTCTGCTGCTGTACGGAAAACATAGCGGACAAAATGCTTACTATCAGGTTTTCATAGAACCAAAAGGCAAGTATCTTGCAGGTAAAGATAATGATGGATGGAAGGAAGACTTCCTGAAAAAAATTACAGAAAAATATGGAATAGAACATATCATTATGGAAAAAACAGACGGATATATTCTTGTAGGACTTCCATTCTTTAATTCGGAAGATGATTCTATGAAAAAGAATTTTGAAAAATCTTTTGAAATCATTTTATAATATAAAAAAAAGCCAATCCAAAATTAATCAGATTGGCTTTTTGGTGATTTCAAAACTCAATCACCTTAATATTATTTTTCTTGAACAGAAAATCCGTTATTTTATCATTTTATGATATTCTTGAAGAGATTTTACATCGCCTTCGCCTTTTGCTTTATGAACAGATTCAATTCCTTTTACTGCTGCTAACGCACCTGCTAAAGTTGTAATATAAGAAACTTTGTATTTTAAGCACGCTTTGCGAATTGTTTTTCTGTCTTCTGCATAATTTCGTTTTGCTTTTGGTGTATTGATTACAAGACAAACTTCTTTATTCATAATCAAATCTACAACATCAGGGCGACCAGCACCAATTTTATTTACAAATCCACATTTTATTCCGTTTGCATTGTAAAAATCTGTTGTTCCTTGAGTTCCGATTAAAGTAAATCCGAGCGATTGTAAAGTTCTTCCAATTTCTAAAACTTGTTCTTTTTGATTTTCCTTATCACTTAAAGAAATTAAAACTTTTTTATTTTCCCAAGCTTCTGGTGAAGTTGGAAGTTCTGAACTTGCTGCTTCTTCTGCTTTGTAGAATGCAACTGGGAATGTTTCTGAAAGTCCTAAAACTTCTCCAGTAGAACGCATTTCTGGTCCTAAAATTGGGTCTACTCCAGGGAATCTATTCCAAGGGAAAACTGCTTCTTTTGCACCATAATATGGAATTGATTTTTCTTTTAAACCA
Organism: uncultured Treponema sp.; assembly: GCA_964410365.1. GTDB lineage: Bacteria > Spirochaetota > Spirochaetia > Treponematales > Treponemataceae > Treponema_D. Next base: position 19,360 of record CAYPGB010000011.1, on the reverse strand, counting down.
AGCGAAGAAAGTGATTCTCCAAGCATTAAACGAGTTGCAAGACGAGCCATTTGTGTATCGCAAACTTTTGAAACAAGAGGAACAGTTCTACTTGCACGAGGATTTGCTTCAATTACATAAACTTTTCCATTTTCGATTGCATATTGCATATTCATAAGTCCGCAAACATGAAGTGATTCTGCAATTTTTTTTGTGTATTCTTTAATTGTTGCAAGATTATCTTTTGGAATTGAAACTGGTGGAATTACACAAGCAGAATCTCCTGAGTGAATTCCTGCAAGTTCGATATGTTCCATAACGGCTGGAATATAAACGTGAGATTTATCACAAAGTGCATCCGCTTCACATTCAAGAGCATTTTTCAAGAATCTGTCTATAAGTAAAGGTCTGTCTGGAGTAACGCCAACTGCTTTTTCAACATATTCTTTTAAAGTTTTTTCATCATAAATAACTTCCATTCCGCGACCGCCCAAAACAAATGATGGACGAATCATAATTGGATAACCAATTTTTTCTGCAATTTCTTTTGCTTCTTCAAAATTGATTGCCATTCCACTTTCTGGCATTGGAATTTCAAGTTTTTCCATCATATGACGGAAAATATCTCTATCTTCAGCTGCATCAATTGAGTCGATTGAAGTTCCCAAAACATTTACGCCATTTTCTTGAAGTTCACGTGCGATGTTTAGAGGAGTTTGTCCACCAAACTGAACAATTACTCCAAGAGGTTTTTCTTTTTCGTAAATCTGTAAAACATCTTCTGTTGTAATTGGTTCAAAATAAAGTTTGTCTGATGTATCATAATCTGTAGAAACTGTTTCTGGGTTACAGTTTACGATGATTGTTTCATAACCAAGTTCTTTTAATTGCATTGCAGCATGACAACAACAATAATCAAACTCAATTCCTTGCCCGATTCTGTTTGGTCCACCGCCAAGAATCATAACTTTCTTTTTATTATCTGTTGCGGTAGATTTATCTTGTGCATTGTAAGTTGAATAATAATAATTTGCATCTTCTACGCCACTAACTGGAACTGCAAGCCAAGCTTCTTTAATTCCAAGTTCGTTTCGTCGTTTGCGAATGTCTTTTTCAGAAACTTTAAGGATTTTAGAAAGATATTTATCAGAAAATCCGTCTTGTTTTGCTTTGCGAAGTTGTTCATCAGAAGGAATAGAACCCATATTTTTCAAAAGTTCTTCTTCTTCATCAACGAGTTCTTTCATTTGTTCAAGGAAATACATTTTTACAAAAGTGATTTCGTGAAGTTTTTCAAGAGGAACGCCTTTTCTAATTGCTTCATAAAGTTGGAAATATCGTTCTGAAGATGCAGTTTTTAGCATTTCGCAAAGTTCATCTGCCGATTTTTTATTAAAATCCTTTGCAAAACCAAGACCACTTCTTCCATTTTCAAGTCCGCGAATTGCTTTTTGGAAAGTTTCTTTAAAAGTTTTTCCAATCGACATAACTTCGCCAACTGCTTTCATAGAAGTTCCAAGTTCATCTTTTACTCCGCGGAATTTTTCAAACGCAAAGCGAGCATATTTTAAAACAATATAATCTCCATCTGGAGCTCCGCCTGGAGTGTATTTTTCCAAAGTTCCATCGCGCCAGTAAGGAATTTCATCAAGTGTAAGTCCAGCCGCGAGTTTTGCAGAAATCAAAGCGATTGGGAAACCTGTTGCCTTAGAAGCTAAAGCAGATGAACGTGATGTTCGAGGATTTATTTCGATGATGACAACACGTCCTGTTTTTGGATTATGAGCAAACTGAACATTTGTTCCACCAATTACGCCAATCGATTCTACAATTTTAAAAGCCATTTCTTTTAATCTTTTTTCAAGTTCAGGGTCTATTGTTAAGAAAGGTGCAGAACAGAATGAATCTCCAGTATGAACTCCAACTGCATCAATATTTTCAATAAAACAAATTGCAATCATCTGATTTTTTGAGTCGCGAACAACTTCTACTTCAAGTTCTTCCCAACCAAGAATAGATTCTTCTATTAAACATTGATGAGTTAAAGATAAATCCAAACCATTTGCTACGATTGTTCGTAATTCTTCAACATTGTAGCAAAATCCGCCACCTTGACCGCCCATTGTATATGCTGGACGAACAACAAGTGGAAATCCAATTTCTTCTGCAATTTTTTCAGCACTTTCGATTGAATGGCAAATTCCAGAACGAGGAGTTTCTATTCCAAGTTTTTGCATTGTTTCTTTGAAGATTTCTCTGTCTTCTCCGCGTTCAATTGCATCAAGATTTACACCAATAACTTTTACACCATATTTATCTAAAACACCGGCTTTATTTAATTCCATTGCCATATTCAAGCCAGTTTGTCCACCAAGATTTGGAAGAAGAGCATCTGGGCGTTCTTTTTCAATAATTTTACTTAAACTTTTTACATTTAAAGGTTCAATGTAAGTTGAATCTGCCATAACAGGATCAGTCATGATTGTTGCTGGATTTGAATTTACCAAAACAATTTTATAACCTTGTTCTCGTAAAGCCTTACATGCTTGAGTTCCCGAATAATCAAATTCGCAAGCTTGACCAATTACAATTGGACCAGAACCAATAATCATTACTTTACTGATGTCTTCCCTTTTCATTTTGTGCTCCTTTTACAAGTTTTATTAATTAAAAAAAAGACTGATTACCAAAAAAAGCAATCAGTCTAAAATGCAATTTAAAAAAATATGATAGAAAGATTTTGTAATTACGAGAAATAATTTTTTCATATAACATTCTTCAATCATATTGCAAAGATTATATAGAATTTTGATTTTCTATACTAGTTTTTATTTTAATTTTTTTTCAAAATTTGAAGATTTTTTTATTTCTAGCATTTCAGAACTCCATCACGAAAAACTTCGTTAATACTCGTTAGTTTATTAAAATTAGATTTTCGTTTACAATCAATTTATGAAATTAAAATCGGATTCAAAAATAACAATTGGCATTTTGATTGTAGTCTGTTTTATGTTACTTTTTATTTCATACAGACAAAAACAATTTAGAAAACAATTAGATGAAGTAAAATCTTTACCATATTATGCAACTTCTTTAGAAAACATTGATGATGGAATTTATCAAAACAAAACAGAAACTTCATTTTTAAATTTATCTTTACAAGTAGAAATTGAAAATCATCATTATAAAAATATAGAAATTCTTGAAACAAATGGTTCAAAAGGAAAAAATATTCCGAAATTTATTGAAAAAATTTTATCTGGAGAAGAAATAAAAACTCCATCACAAAAAAATGAAATGCTTGAATATTTAGTTTTTTTAAGTTGTATTGATGGAGCCGTTGCAAAAACTTTGAAGGAATAATTTATGGAAAAAATAAATTATCAAAAAAAGTTAGATGAACTTATAAAATCGCTTGATGGAAAACGTCCAAATTTACTTTTACACGCTTGTTGTGGACCTTGTTCTTCTGCTTGTTTAGAATATCTTTATAAATATTTTCAAATTACAGTTTTTTATTATAATCCAAATATTTTTCCACCAGAAGAATATTTTCGTCGCTTGAATGAATTAAAATCACTTTATGAAAAATTTCCACCGGTTTTAGAAGGAAAAGTTAAACTTGTAGAATGTGATTATAATCCGCAAGAATTTTATGACGGAATTGAAATTGAAAAAAATCCAGATTTAGCAAATGAAGCAGAAAAAGGCGAACGTTGTAGAAGATGTTATAAAATCCGCTTAGAAAAAGCATATAATTTTGCAAAAAAAAATAATTTCGACTATTTTTGCACAACGCTTTCAATCAGTCCTTTTAAAGATTCAATAAAAATTAATAAAATTGGAAATGAATTAGAAAGGGGACAGACCCCAAACTCTACAAAATGGCTTCCTTCAGATTTCAAAAAAAATAATGGTTTTAAAAGAAGTTTGGAAATTAGTACCGAATATGGAATGTATCGCCAAGAATTTTGTGGATGCATTTTTTCAAAACAAAATAAAGAAAAAATTCCAATTCCAAAATCAGAAAGTTGATTGAATTAAATTTTTACTTTTAAAAATTATATTTTACACCCAAAGAAAATCCATACATTCTTCCTTGAATAAAAAGATTATCTTGAGTAAGTTTCCAGGCAGCATAAATTTCATAAGGAGAATTTAATTCTATACCAAGTTCAATATGTGCTTCAAAAAAGAAATTTTCTGGATTTTTAAAAAAATCTTGAAAACTAAGACGATATTCAAAAAGAATTGGCTTTGCCGGATAAGAGCGAATAATTATTCCACAACCGACGCCATTAAATCTTTCTTGTCCATACCAATGCAACCATTGCACAAAAAAAGACACATCACAATAATTTGCATGCATGATAGAAAGTTGTCCACCAAGTTTTAAATTTCCTCGCAAATAAAAATTTTGATAATCGGAGAAAAGATTATTCGCATAAAGAATATTTTCAAAAACTGGTCCAAAAAATTTCCAAATATAACCTTCAAATCTTGTTTCATTTCCAATAATTAATTTTGAAGGAAAAGCAATAATTCCTGTTTCTAAAACAAATCGATAAAATTGTTCTTTAGGTTCAGGCTCTGATAAATTTTCATCAACTGCTACAGAATCATTCATAGAATTTATGGTTTCTTTTGAAAAAAAATTTAGATATTTTCCATCTGCATAAGGATAATCGTCAAAAGTTAGAAAAATATTATTTGCAAGCCAAAGAAGCGCAAACATTTCAGAAAGAACACTATTATTTTCTTCATATTCATGATGATGCTGAGGTGGTGGCGGAGGAGGCGGTGGATTTCTTTTTCCAGGCTGAACGCCAATTTCTCCGTGAGCAAATAAATTTAATGCAAAAATCGATAACAAAATTGTTAATATGATTTTTTTCTTCATTATAAAAATATTTTATCACAAGTTTTTATGAACTTCTATATTTTCATTTAATTGACCACAAACGATAAAACCGTTAAAGTATAAATGTAAGCGACAAAGAAGCCGTGGATTTTTCAAGATTGGTGTATCCAAAATGATAATCTGCGGTTTTTTTGTTTTAAACTAAAAATGATTGTGTTGGAATAATCTAATTCATTGTTGAATCTAAAAAAATATCATCATCTTATTAAAATATGTCATTATAAAACGTACAAAAAAATCTTTTATCATTGTCAAACGTAACAAAAACCGTATGTCATTGTCGGACTCTTGCCTGTCGGCAGACAGGTTGATCCGACAATCATTTATTCACACATATTTTCAAAAGCCACAACTTATAAGTTTTATCAATCTCACAAAAAAATATTAATTTTCAAAAGTAAAACTATTTATAATGTTTATTGCAATTTCTGTTCTTTTTTTTCCATTATTCATTGCTTCTTTTTCAAGATAATGATGTGCTTCATCTTCTGTCATTTTTAAATTTTGCATTAAAAGCATTTTTGCTCTGTTCACAAGTCGAATATCTTCCATTTTTTCTTTAAGTTTAATAGTTTGACTTGTAAGAACTTGAACTTTATATTGAACTGCGATTGCAATTTTTATCATATTGTAAAAATAAAACTGCTCAAAAGGTGTTGTTAAAGTTAAAATTCCAAAAGATTCAACTTTATAACTAATTTGCTCAAAAAGATTTGTTGGAACCAAAAGTAAAATTGTACTTGTTGAAGATGAAATATCTATAGAAAAATCAGTTCCTTCTCCATCACAAAAATCCACAATGATGATATTAAAAATTCGTTCTGAACAAAGTCGCCTGGCCTCGTTAAAATCTGAAACAATTTTAGTATCAAAAACAGGCTGAATCAGCATACTTTTTACAAGAGTTGAAGTTTTTATATTTTTTGTTACAACTAAAACACTGTGAATGTCCATTTGCATTTTATTTTAAAATCCCTTGTATAAATGGACTTTCATCTGCTATTTTTTTTGCTTCATCTAATGTTTGTGGAAGTGATTTTAAAGATTTTTCCATTCCAGAAACAAAAAGATTTTCTGAAGTTGGTTCCGACGGTTCAATCTTATTTTTTATACCATCAAGAGCAGCGTAAATTAACAATGTAAACACCAAATAAGGATTACATTCTGGGTCGCTAGAACGAATTTCTAAGCGTTTTTCGTTTTTTGTAGCAGGAATTCTTATAAACGTAGAACGATTTTCATATCCCCAAGAAATATATTTTGGAGCTTTATGTTCTCCAAGTCTTTCATAAGAATTTTCTATTGGATTAAAAAAATAAGTTAATTCTTCCGCATGTTTTAGGATTCCGCCAAGAATATAAGGCATTTTTTTTGAATCTGAACAAGAAATATTAATATGCATTCCGCTTCCAGCTTGATTTTTTAGAGGCTTTGGAGAAAAATCAGCATAGAGTCCATTTTCAGCGGCACGAGTTCTTACAATCCATTTAAAAGTTTCAGTATTGTCGGCGGCAGAAAGTGCATCTGAATATTTAAAATCTATTTCATTTTGCCCCGGACCTTCTTCGTGATGGCTAGATTCTGGAATAATTCCCATTTGTTCAAGCGTAAAACAAATATTTCGTCTTATATTTTCACCTTTATCTTCCGGTGCGATGCACATATATCCACCATTATCAAAAGGATTTTTAGTTGGTTCACCATTTTCATCAAGTTTGAAAAGATAAAATTCCATTTCAGAACCAAATGCAAGCTCCAAATTAAAATCATTTTTTGCTTTTAAAATCGCTTGTTTTAACATATTCCGATAATCTTTTTTGTAAGGAGTTCCATCTGGATGTTTTATATTGCAAAACATTCTTACAACTTTTCCAGTATTTGGTCGCCAAGGCAAAATAGAAAGAGTTGAAGAATCTGGGTGAAGAAATAAATCTGATTTGTTAGGCTCTTCAAAACCAGTGATTGCAGACGCATCAAAACTAATACCATCAGAAAAAGCTCGTTCAAGTTGCTCTGCCATAATAGAAATATTTTTTTGTTTTCCAGTTGAGTCAAAAAAGATAAGCCGAACAAATTTTACATCTTCTTCTTTTACAAAATCTAAAACTTCACTTTCTGTATAAAACATTTTTCTTCCTATTTTTGAAAAAATAAAAATTCACAAAAAAAATCGCTTTTATAATATTGATAAACATAATTTTTGAAAAGATAAATTTTATAAAAGAAAAAATTATCCTACAAATCTATTTCTATTTTTAAAGCAACACAAGCATGTGGTGGAATTTTAAAATCTGCTTGTTTACCAAAATCTTTATGATTCCACAAATCTCGGATGTTATCATTTTTTCCGGCAGTAAGATTTATTTTTACAATTTGTTCTTTTTCGCTAAGATTAAAATAACATTCGTAGTAAGATTTTCCATCATCACATTCATTTGCCCAAGTTACAATATCAGAATTACAAGACGGAGAAACTTGATATGCTTGATTTGGATTTTTATTCATTGCAATAATTTCTTCATTTGTCAAAAGACTTAAGCTAAAATCATCTAACTGAGGCAAATCTGTTCCAATCATAAGTGGCGAACGGAAAATACTCCATAAAGTTATCATTGTGCGAGCTTCATCTTGCGTAAATTTACTTTTCCATCCTTTATTTTCAGGATTTGTAACATCGCCCCAACCATAGCCTAAAACATTTAAAGGAAGCATATCGCAATCTGGCCAATTTCCGCCACCAACATGAGTTTGCCAAACTTCACAACGTTCAAACATTGCTTTTAAAAGTTTCCAATCATCCCAAAAATCATCTGTAATTCGCCACATATTTGCATATTTTTTTAAGTGATGAGCTTTTTCTATTACAGCAGGCCCCGGAGAAAGAGAAAGAACCATTGCTCGTCCAGAATTTTCTATTGCTTTTGCAATCATTTCAATTTCTTTTTCCGCAGAATAAGGATTTGAAGGATACATATTTGTATTGCAAATATCATCAACTTTTACATAATCAACGCCCCATTTTGCATACAATTCAAAACAAGAATCATAATAATCTTGTGCATAAGGTTTTGAAAAATCAACTCCATACATATCAGGATTCCATCGACTTATGGAGTATGGATTTGCAATCATATCAGCCGTAATTTTTGTTCCGTCGTGAGTTTTTATTGGAAGATGTTCGTGAACTGCAAAACGAGGAATTCCTCTCATAATATGAATACCAAATTTCAAACCTAGAGAATGAATATAATCTGCCAAAACTTTAAAACCTTCTCCATTTTTACTAGAAGGAAATCTATTTTCCGCAGGAATTTGTCTTGAAAATTCATCAATAGAAAATCTGCTAAAAGGAATATACTGAACGCCTTTTGTATTCTGTTTGCCAGCATCACAATCTGACCATTGAATATCTATAATGATATATTCCCAACCATATTTTTTTAGATTTTTTGCCATAAAATCCGCATTTGCACGAATTTGTTCTTCATTTACTAAAGTGTTGTAATAATCGTAACTATTCCATCCCATTGGAGGAACTGGAGCTACATCATTTTTGTTAAAAAACATTGTTTTTTTCATTTTTTCCTCTTTTTTTTACCATTTTCCCTCTATACATGATGATGAAATATGTCTCGCTCTAAATTGCACAAAACATCCGCAATTTTTGCAAGTCATTTCACCTATCAAACTAGGGCAATTATGACAGATTTCTAATCTTTTTCTATAAGTTTCTTCACCTATAAAATCTGAAATTTTTTCTTGCATTGCCATTTCTTCAACAAGTTCTGGAGTCATTTCCATAGAAGATAAATATGATTTTGTTTCACATTCAGGACAAATTTCACTCACAATTTTATTTTACAAATTATCAAAAAATAAAGGAAGAGTATTTTTTATGAAATATTTTGAGAGGGGACAGACCCCATAATATTCATAGATTTTTTAAATCCTCATTCCTATTTTCTAATTCTTTCTAACTCTCATTGTCAATTTTACAGTTTTTTACTATATTTAAGGTTATGATGATTTTAAATGATAATGAAGATAAAAAAACAAAATCTCCAGAAACTCAAAATCCTCTACAGGAAAAATTTCTAAAAACAAGACAAATTATTCTTTCTGGAGAAATTAATAAGGAACTGGCTGAAAAAATTGTAAGTCAGCTTTTAATTCTTGAAGCAGATGATGCAGAAAAAACAATTTATATGTATATTGACTCGCCAGGTGGTGATGTTGATGCCGGATTTGCCATTTTTGATATAATTCGTTTTATAAAAGCACCAGTTGTTTTAATTGGAATGGGACTTATTGCAAGTGCAGCAACTTTAGTTTTGCTTGCTGTTCCAAAAGAAAATCGTATTGGTTTACCAAATAGTCGCTATCTTATTCATCAACCAATGAGTGGAATGCAAGGCGTTGCAACTGATATTGAAATTCACGCAAAAGAAATGGAAAAAACTCGTGCTATTTTAAACAAAATTATTGCTGATGAAACTGGAACTTCATTAGAACAAGTTACAAAAGATACAGAAAGAGATTACTGGTTAGATTCTCAAGAAGCTGTAAAATATGGTCTGATTAGCAAAATAATCACAAAACGCACAGATTTACCTAAATAATTATGATTTTTAATTTAACTGACAAACTTTTAAGCGAAATTATTCAAGCAATGGAAAATCAAGAAAAAAAATTCGTTGTAAACGCAGCGGCTTGTCAGTTAGTTGAAGAAATTCAATCGGATGAAGATAATTTTTATAAATTACCAGAATGGACTCCTTCAAATGGCTTTAAAATGCGACAAGATTTTGTAAACGAGTTGCATGCACCAATTGTAAAACAAGAACTTCAAGCAGTTTTATATTCTGGAAGGGGGGTATTTAAGAATTTTAGAACGATTTTAAAAAGTTACCCAGAAATTGATAAACGTTGGCATATTTACAAAAATAAATATATGTCAATTAAAATTAATGATTGGTACAATTCCTTGCGAGAAATATGGGGATTAGAAAAATTAGATCAATATACAGAATCTGATGAAACATTAATTCATGATGATTTTTCTTTTACAGAATATATTTCAGAAAATGATAACAAACTAATCATTCAAAATATAAACGCAAGTATAATAAAGGATGATGAAAATCTGCCATCAGAAATAAAAAACGTAATTTACGAATTGTGGAAAAATCAATTTGAAAAATCTGAACATACAGAACAAAAAGGCTACATTTGTAAAAGTCTTTCTGATGATTTTGCAGGATGCATAACCGCATCATCAATTTTAAAAAATCAGGAAAAAATAATGTTTATTACAAGTTTTTTTGTTCCTGAACAATTCCGAGGACTAGGAATAGGCACAGAATTACTTTCAATGTGCATTTCAAACCTTCAGTCTTTAGGTAAAAAAATCATTTTAATGCCAAATTTAATGGCACCAGAATTTTTAGAACCATTATTAACACGAACGGGTTTTACAAAAAATAATTTTGGATACATCTTTTTAGATAGGAATGTTAGATAAAATCGCTAAAATGTTGCAGTTTTTATCTAACTAAAGTTTGCGTTGCAAACTTCTTTAATAACACCAACTTCTCATTTCATTGCGAAGTTATTAAAAAAGTTAAATCGGAAATTAAAACTTTCTTATTAACTTTTTTATGGGAGATAAACTTATGGCATACAACCATGATTTTGAAATTAACAAAACACAAATTGCAGATTATCTTTCTAATGCTGCAAACAAAGTAAAAACAACAGAAAATGTAGATATTCTTTCTGACCTTAATAAATTATTCAAAAAGAATGTTCCTTTTTCTTTAAGAAAATATGTTATTGCTTACATGTTAAAAGAATCTTTAAAACATTATCGCTCATTTAGAAATAATTCTTCTAACGACAATCGTCGTAATTTAAGAAACAAAAGCGATTTTAAAACTAATATCAAATCAGAAAGAAAATTAGATGAAAAAAAATCTATAGAAACAACAGAAGAGCGTCCACGTCACGAAAGAGTTATTATTGCTCCAGAAAATGCTGCTTCTATTTTTATCGGAATTGGAAAAAACAGAAGAGTTTATCCTCGCGACTTAGTAGGAATTTTAATTTCTGTAGCTGGTCTTGAACGCGACAGAATTGGAGATATAAAAGTTTTAGCAAATTATTCGTTTGTTCAACTTTATGCAGAAGATGCTCAACAAGCAATTGATAAATTAAATGGTTATGATTACAGAGGACGAAAACTTTCTGTAAGTTACAGTCACCAAAAAGATGATGAAGATTTAGAAAATAAAGTAGATTTTTCTACAGATTCACAAATTTCGGAAGAAGAAATGGCTGCTGAAGACGCTGCTGCTTATGCTGCGGCAGAAAAAGCGGCTGCAGATAAAGCTCCTTTTGGAACTAACTAAAAACTAAGAGGTCTATTCGCTACGGAAAAAAATCTTTCGTAGCGATTTTTTTATATGATACATGTAATTCATTCTGGCATTTTTAAAGTTAATTCTCTTATTATAGAAATTGAACAAAAAAAAGTTTTCGTTGTAGATCCAGCAGGATGTTCTCTTTCTAAAGATGAAAATATCATCATAAATTATTTAAAAACAAAAAAACTTGAATGTGTTGGAATTATTTTAACTCACTGTCATTTTGACCATATCACAGGAATTCTCCCAATAAAACAAAATTTTCCAAATGCACAAATTGCAATTCATGAAGCAGAATTTGGAGAATTACAAAATTTGCCCGGAAAAATAAATCTTTCTGTACTTGAATATTTTGGTTATCCTGAATTATTAAATGAACTAAAAAATCAACCTTCCGCAGAAAAATCTTTGAAAAATGGAGAAGATTATTTTGGTTGGAAAGTTATCCATACTCCAGGTCATTCTCCCGGTTCAATTTGCCTTTACAACAAAAACGAAAATATTTTAATTTCTGGCGACACACTTTTTGAAAATGGTGGATACGGAAGAACAGATTTTGAAGGTGGAAATGAATTTCAAATTATAAAAAGCATAAATTTACTAAATGAAAAAATTCCAAAAGGAACTTTAGTTTATCCAGGACACGACGGATTTGGTTTTAAATTGTAGATTATCGGGTCACGCCCGATAATGACAATTTTTTTCTAGTCCAATAATGGCAGAAGATCTGCGACGTTTGCGAAGCAAACTTGTGTGTTGCTACAAGAAACACAGTCATTCCCGGAGGCATAAACAACACCGTCATTTAAGACGTGCGATGTTTGCGAAGCAAACTCGAGTGTTGCGAAAGCAACACAGTCATTCCCGTGGTCCGACTTTACAGTCATTGCCGTACTTGATACGGCAATCTATCCAGTACAAACTTAAAAAATGGGAGAATAAATTTTAAAATCATCAACACGAATAAATGCAACATCTAAAAAATCTTTTTCTACGGTGCAAATTGCAAATCCAGCAGGCTGTCCACCTCTTGGTCCAGAACAACTTCCCGGATTCACAACTTTTACATCATCAATCATTTCTTCATTTGCAATATGAGTATGTCCATAAAAAGCAATTTGACAATTTTCTTGCATTGCTCGATTTGCTAAATTCGTTCTTCCAAAATCTACAGTTTGATAATGTCCATGCGAAATAAAAATATTTTTATTATTTACACAAATTGTTTGCGATAAAGGAAAAATCACAGAACCTTTTGGTAAAGTTCTTGCTTCAAGATTATTTTTTCCAATTTCATAACTAACCGGATAAAATTCAGAATCACCATTTCCACGAACAAAAGCCATTACTGAAGGAAGATTTTTTCTAAATTTTTCATCTTCATTTGCTTTTTCTAAAATTTCACAAATATCTCTTGCACCATCACCACAAAAAATAAAAGCATCGCAAGAAGGTCCAAATTGATTTAAAATACGAACTAAAGTTCTATAATTTCCATGAGAATCTGATATTAACAAAATTCTTGCATGTTCACTTTTAGAAAGATTTTCAATTGATGAGCGAGAACCAATTAAATTATGAAAATTTTGCACAAGTTCTATCATTTTAGTAAATTAATTTAAAACAAAATGGTTGATTGATTGCAATCCGCTTTCTGGGTCAAGATAACGTCTAACTTTTCTATTTTTATACATTTGTTGAACATGAGTTTGAATAGAAACATCTCTTGGCATAGAAGATTTTAAAGCAATAACATAATCTACAGTTTCTTCCAAAATTTTATCAATTTGAGGAATGTTTTGAGAATGTTCTTCTTCCAAATCAGAAAAATTTCCTTCTTGGTCAATTACAATATCACACGCAAATTCCAAACCCAAAACATCATCTTGAGGAAATAACGCAATAATTGGATAAGGAACTTTTTCATCCCATTTTTCTTGAAGCCTTGCCAACGCTTGATGTGTTTTTTCTGGAGCACCTAAAATTATTACACCAGAAAAATCAATTTCATCATCATTTAAAATAGAAAACAAATCTGAACTATAACCTTTTACACCATGTTTAAAACTTTCTGGATAGATTAAAGGCAAAATCAATCCGCCATTTTCATCAAGCCCATATTTTTGAGAAAGATTTTTTAACAATGGAGCATAAACTTCTTCTGAATTAAAATTATATCCAAAAACTACACAAATTCGTTTGTTTGTGATGTGCCAAGTTTGTGGTGATGAAGAAATTTTTGAATCTGAACTTTCTAACGTTATGTTGATAGAATCTTCATTTAATGTATTTTTTTTCTTTTGAGAACAACTTGTAAATAAAATTATAAAAATCGCAAAAATAAATAAAAGATTTTTCTTCATAATCATCATTTTACTGTATTTGATTTTTATTGAAAAGAAGAGAGTTTTATTATACAATGCCTCTTATGAGTGTTATAACACCCCTTTTACAATTTATTGGAAGTTTGGGTTTCTTGCTTTATGGCATGAAACTTATGAGTAACGGTATTCAAAACAGTGCCGGAGAAAAACTTCAACGAGCTCTTAGCGTCGTAACGAAAAATCGTTTTGTTGGATTACTAACAGGTTTGCTTATCACGATGATAATTCAATCATCTGGTGCAACTACAGTAATGGTTACAACTTTTGTTAATGCAGGTCTTTTAACTTTATCACAATCTATTGGCGTTATTTTTGGAGCAAATATTGGTACAACAATTACCGCTTGGATTGTTTCTATTTTTGGTTTCAACTTTGATATTTCTGCATTTGCAATTCCGGTTATTGGAATTGGATATTTCCTTTCAATCTTTAAAAAAGCACGTTATAAAAATATTGGTGAAGCTGTTATGGGCTTTGGAATGTTATTTTTGGGTTTAGATGGACTTAAAAATGTATTCACACCAGAACAACTTGGTTTCCTTTTACAAATTAAAGGAAGCGGACCACTTGCAATTCTTTCTGGATTCTTTATTGGAATTGTAGTTACAGCACTTCTTCATTCGTCTTCAGCTTTTTCTGCGATTGTAATTACAATGGCTTACAATGGGCTTTTAGGTTGGGAACTTGCCGCAGCTATGACTTTAGGAAGTAATATTGGTTCTACAATAGATGCTATTCTTGCTTCTTTAGGTACAACTGCCGATACAAAACGAACCGCCCTACTTCACGTTATGTTCAACGTTTTTGGAACTGCAATAGCTTTAATTTTCTTCCAACCATTCCTAACTTTAATAAAGTTCATAACTCCAAAAAATGCAAATATTTCTATTCAAATTTCACTTTTACACACAGTATTTAATACACTTACAACAGTAATTTTATTCCCTCTTGCAAATCAACTTTGTACACTTTCTAGAATTATTATTAAAGATGATAAAACTGAGAAAAAAGGTGTTTATAAATTGGAATTTCAAGAAGCAGTTCTTGGTGCTAAGGAAAGTCTTGCCGCATACATAATTCGTGCAGAAAAAGCAATTAGCGATATGACAGATGTTGTTTCTGGAATGTTTGATAGAATTCAAATTGGCGTAACAAAACGAAATTCTGCATTTTTAAAAGACCATGTTGAAAAAGCTTCTGATGAAGAAAATTATGTAGATCAAATGCATGAACAAATTACACATTATCTTGTAAAATGCGAATCTTTACCTTTGGCAGAAAAACAATTTTCTCACATTTCTTCTATGCTTCAAATTGTTGATGAATTAGAAAATATGTCTGACAACTGTTACACAACAATTATGCTTTTAGGAAGAAGTATTGAAAAGAAAATGAAATATCCTTCTGAAGATATTGAAAGAATGCTTCCTTATGTAGAACTTACTCGACAATTTTTACAATTTGTTCAAAGAAATATTAATAAACATATTGATGAAGACAAACTCCAACTTGCAAATGAACTTGAAAATGGAATTGATGATTTTAGAAAAGATTTAAAGAAAGTTGCAAGAAAACGTTTGGAATCTGGAGCAGATGTAAAAGCAGAACTTTTATATATCGATATTGTTCGTCAAATTGAAAAAATTGGTGATAACTGTTTTAGTATTTCTGAAAGTTTAACCGCAATTTAAGATAAATATTTTTTGCAAGAAGCGAATATCCACCAAAAAGTAGATATTCGCTTTTTTTTATTTTATTTCACGAACTCCATCACCAGAAGAACAAGCAAAAAATCCGCCGTCGTAACCAATAATTTTTTTATATTCATCACCAACATTTTTTATAAATTCTTCAAGATTATCTTTATGAACAAGAGCGATTGCACAACCTCCAAAACCCGCACCAGTCATTCTTGCTCCAATGCAACCTTTTTGCTTAGAAGCTTCATTCACCAAAGTATCAAGTTCAATTCCTGTAACTTCGTAATCATCACGCAAAGAATTATGAGAAGCATATAAAAGATTGCCTAATTCTTGAAGATTGTTTGAACGCAATGCATCTACCGCTTTTAAAACTCTATCCATTTCTGTAACACAATGTCGCACACGACGATAAATTACATCATCTTTTATAAGATTTCCAATTTTGTTAAATTTTTCTACAGAAATACTACAAAGGTTTGGAATGTCAAAACCAGATTTTTTCAAAATTGAAAGACCTTCTTCGCATTGAGAACGTCTTTCGTTGTATTTCGAATCTGCCAGTTTTCGTTGTTTTTTTGTATTCATCACAACAAAACGATAATCTCCAAGATTTAATGGAACATATTCGTGTTCGATTTTTGCACAATCTAAAACTTCAGCAGTATCTTTTTTAGCAGTTGCGATTATGTATTGGTCCATAATTCCACAATTTACATTCATAAATTCGTGTTCAGATTGCTGTCCCATAAGAGCAATATCTTTTCTGGAAATATTAAAATCAAAAGTTTCACTTACAGCCCAAGCAAATCCACATTCTAACGCTGATGATGATGAAATTCCTCCAGCACTTGGAACATTACTTGCAATAAGAACTTCAAATCCACAAGGAAAAGTAAATCCGCGTTTTTTCATACAAGAAAGAATTCCGTTTAAAAAATTTGCGTAATCATTTTTTTTGTCGAATTGAAAATCTGTTTCTGTAGAAAATTCAAAAGTTCCTGGAAAAAATAAATCATTATAAATAATTTTTTTATCATCACGCTTTCGGATTGCACAATAAAGATATTTATCGATTGCAGCAGGAAAAACTTTTCCACCATTATAATCAATATGTTCTCCAATTATATTAATTCTTGCTGGAGAAGCAAACATTCTAATTTCTTTTTTGTTTTTTCCGTAAACTTCTAAAAAATTTTCTTTTAAAAGTTCTGGTGTTACATCAAATTTTTCTTTCATATTAAATTCCTTCTTTAAAAATATTTTATGATTTTAAATAAAATCGGTAATAAGATTTACTTTTTTCTCTTTTATTCGGTTTGCATAATCAAAAACCGAATTTAACGGAGAATCAAAATAAACTCCACCAATTTTTAAGCCATCGTTACTAAAAAGTTTTTCTACGTTATGAATATCACTTCCACTTGTAGTAGGAAAATCATATTGAGAAGCATAGATTTTTGCCAAAAGATTTTCTTCCGCTTTATTTCCAGAATTATAAATTTCTACTCCGTGAACTTCTCGAATATGTAAATGAATTGCTTCCATATAATTTCTAAATCTAAAAGGATGAGCTTGAATCATAAGTCCACCAACAGAATTTACTGCTTCAAAAAGTTCTTTATGATTCATTTTTTCAATTTCTGGATGATTTATGAGCCAAGTTTTATCAAATCCGTAAACTAAATAATCATCACCATCAAAAGTTTGTTCAATTCCAAAGAAAACCTTGAATTCATTTTCTGTTCCAAAAAGATTATTTTTTTGATTAAAATCATCCGCCGCTTTTTTTGCAGATTCATAACCAAAACAATAAGATTCAATTCGAGTTTTCCAATCACCTATTCTTAAAGCTTTTGTATTTCCACCAAAAAAATGGTCTGTTACAAAAATTCCAGAATATCCAGCATCAATATAAGGTTTGATATAATCTTCGCCTTTTGTTTGACCGCAAGCAGAACTTTGAAAAGTATGAAGATGCGTTTCGTATTTAAAAACTTTCATTTTGTAATTATAAATTTTATTTTACTTTTTGAATATAAAAAGCAAGAGAAATAAAGAAAATATTCACTATTAGGCAAAAAAAATGATATAATAATTTTATGAAAAAAACAGTTTATATTATTGGACATAAAAATCCAGACACAGATGCTGTAGTTTCTGCAGTTGCTTACGCAAGATTAAAAAATCTTTTAGGACATTCTGAATATGTTGCCGCACGAGCTGGACATTTAAATCCACAAACAAGATATATTTTTGAAAAATTTGGAGTTCAAAAACCTGAATATATAACAGATTTAATTCCAAAGGTAAAATATTTTATGCAATCGGAAGTAGAAACCGTTACCGAAGATGTTTCTGTTTGGGAATCTATTGGAAAAATGGAAAAATCGGAAAATAGAGTTATGCCGGTTGTGGATGAAAATGGAAAATATCTTTCTTTGTTGCATTATTCTGGTTTTGCTCGCGGAGTTTTGACGATTTTGAATCCAGAAAAAAAACATAGATTTCCAACAAACATAAATCTTATTCAAAAAACATTAAACGCTCAGCCACTTTATATTGCTGATGATGGTGATAAAAATTTCAAAGCATCAATTCACGTTGCATCATCATCTTTGGAAACTTTTAAAAAACGCCTTGACGCACACGCAAGCGAAAACATTGTTGTAATTGCATCTGACCGTGAAGATATTCATAAAATTTGTATTGAACATAAAGTAAAACTTTTAATTACAACCAGTGATTGCATAATTTCTAAAGAATTAAAAAATCTTGCAGAAAAAAACGGAGTTTCTATAATTGTAAGTCCGTACTCAACGGCACCAACTTCTATGTTGATTGCATATTCTATGCCGGTTGGAGTTATGGGTGATAAAGAAATCAAAACAGTTCATATTAATGATTCTGTTGCAAAAATAAAAGATATTTTGAAAGATGCACATTGTAAATATCTTCCAGTTGTTGATGATGAAAATAAAGTAATTGGAATGATTTCTGAACATGATTTATTAAAAGAACCAAATATTGAAGTTATTCTTGTAGACCATAACGAAATCACTCAAGCGGTTGAAGGAGTTGAACATTACACAATTCAAGAAGTAATCGACCATCATAGAATTGGTGCAATTCCAACAAAAAATCCAATCACATTTATAAACAGACCAGTTGGTTCTACCGCAACACAAATTGCAGGACTTTATCAAGAATATCGAATTCCAATTCCAAAAGATATAGCTCCACTTTTACTTTGTGGAATTTTATCAGACACTTTAATTTTGCAATCATCAACAACAACAGATGTTGATAGAGAAATGGCAGAATATCTTTCTAGTATTTCAGATTTAGATTATAAAGAACTTGGAAATGAAATTTTAATTGCTGGAAGTAACGTAACCGGTCGTTCTGCAAATGAATTAATTCATCAAGATATGAAAGAATATGTTGAAGGAAAAGTTGCATATACAGCAAGCCAGATTGAAGTTGGAAATCCTAAAGAGATTTTAGATAGAAAAGAAGAATTTTTGTCTGAACTTGAGATTGAAAAACGCACACACAAAGCATTATTTTCTTGTCTTTTAATTACAGATATTACAAAACTTTCTAGTGTTCTTTTGATAACATATGATGCTAAATTTGAACCATTTATCAACTGGCCAAAACTAGAAGATAATGTTTATTATTTGCAAGATGTAGTTTCACGAAAAAAACAATTAATTCCACTAATTACAGAAGCAGTTGTAAATTATTCAAAGTAAGAAAAAGAATTTCCAACTTCTTCCATATCGCCAGCAATTTTGCTTCTGGTAGTTGAGCCTGTCGAAGCCACACTACAAGTAAAATTTCCCGCGGATTTATGTCATGCTGAACTTGTTTAAGCATTTCATTGTTTTTACGCATTGAAAAACGAAGCCACGGACATTTTTGAGCGGCTCGGACTTGATTTGCCCACGG
>CAYPGB010000010.1:0-72356 GCA_964410365.1 uncultured Treponema sp. | reverse complement strand
CGCAAACAAATTCTAACATTTGTCCGTTAATTCCGCCAGCAGCGTTAATTTCTTCTACAGCAAGGTCAATTCCTTTTTTACATTCAACGCCGTACACAGCAACTGCACCAGAAAGAGGTGCAACTCCACCAATTTTTATTGTTTTTGCTTTTGGTGCAGCAAAAACTGATGTAGAACAAGCTAAAACTAAACTAGCAGCAACAACTGATTTTATTTTATTCATTTTATACCTCCAAAAAGTATATTTTGTAAAATAATAGTAAATTCTTAGTTTTTGGTAAATAAAAAAGACTAAAAAACTTTAATAAAACTAAAGTTTTTTAGTCTTTTTTTTAAATTTCATTGATTTTCTTCAATTTTAATTAGTTCATAAACTTCTTCCTTTTTTAAAGGAATATTTTCTGTATATTTATGACAATTTAACTCGATTTCTTCGTTATTCCAAAGATGACCTTTATTAATTCCTGGACAATCTTTTGCACAATCGTCCCAAGTTTTTTTATCTTCAATCATCCAATTCCAAAAAGGATATGTTGAACATTGGATTGGTCTTGCAGAATAACAAGAACATCCATTTTCCCAAAGAATGCAATCATAATTTGGTTTTTCTAAAAGAGCTAAAACTTGCGTTCCATAATAATAATCTGCCCATCTGCAATATTTTGATACAAAATCTTTTATAGACATATTTTTAAATTTACAAAGAGCAGATAAATCTCTTTTAGAAAGATAAACAAAACCCGGTGAATGTCCGCAACAAAAAGAACATCGCTGACATTCAAAATGCAATCCGTTTTTGTAGAATTTTTCTTTTTCCATAAGTAAAATCGTTTTATTTTATTTTTACTTCATCTAAAGTAATTACAAAATCACTATCATAAACTTCTTTTTTGTGAGCATTCGTATTGTGATATTCTCCAGTCCAGAAATTATCTTTATGTGTAAAATGTTCTTTAAATTCTTCTACGTTTGAATCGTTCCAAACCATAAAATAAGACCAATATGCTCCATCTTTTTGCATATTTTCTGGAGAAGGAATGTCCCCAGTTTCTGTTAAAGCAACCATTTTTGGAGCTTCTTCTGGATTATCACCATAATTCACACATTTGAACCAACTTCCAACTTTACTAGAATAATCTTTTGGTGTTTCATAAATATCTACACCGATAATATCTACATATTCATCACCAGGATACCATTCTGCATCTTGACCGTTCCAAACCCAAATAAGATTATTTAAACCTTTTACATTTGTATAATAATCATACATAAAAATATAAAGAGCCTTATAAGCGGCTGCACGTTCTATATTTGTTTCTCCAGATGCACCCCACCAAAACCAACCACCACTAGCTTCGTGGAAAGGTCGCCAAAGAACAGGAATTCCTTCATCTTGAAGAGTTTTTAAGCGAGCGGCAACTTTATCCATATCTTTTAAAAGTTTTGTCCAATCATAAGGACCGCGAGCAGAAGTTTTTGTTTTTGTATCAATTGTATCTGTTTTATAATCATAAGGAATTACAAAATCTGTACCGTTTTGATGTCCTTCGCCATAAGTGTAAAAATTTTTATTTCCGTTAGGACCAACTACATTCCAATGCCAACAAAAAGTTACAATTCCACCTTTTTTTGCCCAAGCAATTGCTTCTTTTACTTGCTCAGCCCCGTAATTTGCACCTAAAAAATCGTATCCCATAATTGCTGGATATTTTCCAGTATCATTATAAACGCGAGAAAGCATATCAATTTGAGGAGCCCAAGTTAAATCCATTTGCCCAGAAAGAGTCTTTTTTCCATAATTTGAAGCCAAATAAGACATCAATTCTTTTGTTTCTTTAGTTGCGTTTGGATTTACAGGCGTAGAAACAACATTTAAACCATAATTTCTATCAATAGCAAATCCACTCGAAATTACACTCATAATTGTAATCATAACTAAAACAAGTTTTTTCATATATTCAATTTCTCCTTTTAAATTGTATATAAATCTAAAATTTTGATAATTTTTTAAATTTGTTATTTTATTAAAAAAAAGTTACCAAATCTGAAAAAGTTTCAATTTTATAATCATATGATTTTGGATTTCCAAAACCGTACGAAGCCCAAATAAATGGAATGTTTGCTTCTTTGCAAGCGTCAGCATCACCTTGAGTGTCGCCAACATAAACTGTATTTTTTAAATTATTTCGTTTTATAATGAGTGCGATATTTTCTGCTTTTGAATTCCCATTATTTCCAAAACATTCTGAATCTTTTATAAAATTTTCTAGATGATTTTTTTCTTCAACAACTTCGATATAACCTTTTTGACAATTACTAACTATAAAAACAGGAATTTTTTTTGAAAGTTTTTCTATTGTTTTTGAAACATCTTTATAAGCAAGATTTTTTGTATTTTTTGATAAATCTTCTTGTTCAATTTTGCAACATTCTTCCATTAAAAAGTCTTTTTGCGATTGATTTAATTCTTGAAAAAGAGAATCTGCAATTTCTGACATTGGTTTTCCAAATTGAGTTTGAAGAATTTTTGCATTTACAAGAGGAATTGAAGGAAAATTATTTTTTATTGCTTTGTTCCAAGATTCAGCAACAATTTGAGTCGTATTCCAAATAGTTCCATCAATATCTAAAATGATAGAGTCAAATTTCATAAGTTTATATTATGCACATTAGAATGATTTTTTACAATTGAAAATCCCTAAAAATAAATTTAGAGATTTTCAGATTTGATTTTATTTCGTGTAACCTAAGGCAAGAATTGTAAAACCTTTATTTTCATCACCTTTTGCCATTTTTACTTCAATTTTATGATTTGTAGATTTTTCTTCATCAATAATCAATTTTGTAACGGCATTATTCCATCCACCAGATTTTCCACCGTCAAAAGTTTCGATTTTTTTACCATCCACAAAAACGTCGGCTTTTCCAAATTTTTCACTCATCCAAGAACCTTGTTCTTTATAAACAAAAATAAGTGAACGACAATTTATTTCCATCACAAAACTTTCATCAGAACTTCCGCGAGATTTTCTGTACCAATTTTGAGGAAAATCAGATTTATTTGTTTTTTTGAGAGATTGTCCCTGAGAGTCGATTTTATTAAAACTTCCTGCTAAAATTTTTACATTTTCATCATCACCAGAAATTCGCTTAAAACCTTCAAAAGATGGTTGTTTTAAACATTCAGATGGAATTTGATTTTTTTCATCAATTGGAGATTTTTTTACAACTTCCAAAAGATTAATCAGTGAATCTGCCATAAAAGTATGACCATCTTTTGTAGGATGAACATAATCTGCAAAAAATTTATCCTCATCAATTTCTACACCACTACGCTCAACGGCATCTTGAATACTTATCATAGGAATTTCATAATGTCTTGCGATTGGAATCATTGTTCCTTGTGTATTTTTATAAGTTTTTGCATCTGAAAAAAGAGCAATCACAGCAGTGTCTTCGCTAGAAACTAAAGCATTTCTTACCAACGCTTCAAATCCTCGCTGACAAAAAGAATCACTTCCGTCATTTACCGCAAATTCTATGATTAATAAATCTGGAATATGTCCCAAAACATCAACGACATCACTTTGATAACGAACTAAACCTAATGGAGAAGGCGTTCCACTTAATCCTGCACCGTTAAAATGAATATTTTTCCCATCATTTTTTGTAAATTCTGATTTTAATTTATTAAAAAATTGATAAGCATATCCATCTTGATAATTTGTAGGACCAATTCCTTCTGTTACAGAACCGCCCAAAGCAGCAATGTAAACATCTTCT
This sequence comes from uncultured Treponema sp., assembly GCA_964410365.1. Classification (GTDB taxonomy): domain Bacteria; phylum Spirochaetota; class Spirochaetia; order Treponematales; family Treponemataceae; genus Treponema_D. Next base: position 68,573 of record CAYPGB010000010.1, on the reverse strand, counting down.
CCATTTTGAAGTTTTTCTAAAACAAGTTTTAATCTTGCATTATTTCCTGTGCTTAAAAGCGTTTTTTCTATAGCTTTTTTATAATCTTTTTTGGAAAGTTCTAAAACTTTTTGATTTGCAGAAAACATAGAACAACTCAATGTAAGAAAACTTACTAAAAAAAACAAATTTTTTTTCATAAAAACTCCAAACAACTATCCTTTTGTAAAAAATACGTTTTTGGTGGATAGTTGCCTTATTGATAAATTATCTTAATTTTTTGATAAATCTATATTTATTCCACTTAATCCAACAAACGCTCCTTGTTTTGCTTCTGAAGAATCTGGATGAGCAATAAGCCATTTATTTTTTGCCCAGAGCAATTTATCTTCAAGATTTTTTGGTTCAATTTCTGGTTTTTGAGTATTTGTATCTTTTGGAAGAACAATGATTACTCTAAATCCTTCATCACTAACTTCTCCATTTACAACTCCATTGCAAGGAGCATAATGCAAAGTAGTTTCATAAACTTGAACAACAGTTCCCTTTGGAACAAAAAATGCTTCTACGCTAGAAGTATTTAATTTTCCATTTTTTACAGATTGAAGAGATGCCAAAAGAAGAACAATATCATTTGAAGGAATATTTAATTCTGAACCACGATGATATTCAAGACAATTTAATTTTGTATTGTTTCCGTTGCAATAACCAATTTGAATTGGCATTCCGCCGTAAACATTCTCAGAAAATTCCTTTGCGATTGGAAGAGATTCTAATCCTGAATCACCAGGTTCATAAATTGTTCCATTTGAAGGTTTTTCAGTTGTTTCGTCTAATTTTTTTAAAAGAGTAGAAACATCATAACCAGTTAAAACTTTTCCGTATTTTGAAAATGAATGAGAAAAAATAGATTTTATACGCATATTTTGCCTCTTATGAATTTGTATTTAAGAAACATAATTCTATGTTTCGCAGTAAAATCAATTTTAACATCATTGAAAAAAAATAACAGTAAGATTTTTTACTGAGTTTTTATAAAATGCTTGGTGGAGTGCTAAACTGTTTCTAGCATAACAGGACAATGGTCGCTTCCGAGTACGTCTTTCAAAATTGTAGATGATTTTAAACTTGTACAAAAATCTTTATTTACGCATAAATAGTCCAAACGCCAACCAATATTCTTTTCTCGTGCGTGGAATTTGTAACTCCACCAACTATATTGTTTTCCTTCTTTGCAAAAATGCCTAAAACTATCAACATAACCAGAATTTATAAAATCATCCATCCAATTTCGTTCTTCTATTAAAAATCCGGCGTTATTTACATTTGTTTTTGGATTTTCTATATCAATTTCTTTATGAGCAACGTTATAATCGCCACAAAGAACAATATTAAATCCTTCAGAAACCAAATCATCACACTTTTTTTTGATTGCTTTGTTAAATTCCAGTTTATATTCAAGACGTGGATGAAGAATTTCTCCATTTTTATCATTTTGACTGTTTGGAAAATACGCAGAAATGATTGCAATTTTTCCAATTTTTACAATACAAACTCGTCCTTCATCATCAAAACGCTCATCGCCCAAAAGTTCAAAAGAGTCAGGCTGATTTTTACAATAAATTGCAGTGCCAGAATATCCCGCTTTTTTTGCACTAGAAAAATATGATTTGTAAGAAAGATTTTTTTCTAAATCAACAGGATTCAAAAGAGATTCCGACAATTGAGAAGGATTTGCTTTTGTTTCTTGAATACAAATTACATCAGCTTCTGTTTTTAAAAGCCAATCAACAAAACCCTTTTTTTCTATCGCACGAATACCATTTACATTCCAAGAAATAATTTTCATAAAATAAGAATATCATAATTTGGTGCAGGTTGTAATAGATTTTTAACGTAAAATTAATTTTACCTATATTTAATATTTTTAAATTTTTATATAACTTAATTTAGATTTTTAAAAAACATCGTGATAAAATATAAGTAATGGATGAAAAATCAAAAAAATTTACTTCTTTGCAAGAAGATTATGCAAAATCAAAGCATAAGACTAAACTCGATAAATCTTATCTTTCATATAATGATGAAATGTATTTTTATGATTTAGTTAAGCAAGGTAATGTTGAACAACTTAAAGCTCTTAATCCCCAAATTATTGTCAACGGTCAAGGAATATTATCGGACAATAAAATTCGAAATATCAAATATCATTTTAGTATTGGAACGGCTTTAATTGCACGTTTTTGTATTGAAGGAGGAATGTCTAAAGAGTCTGCTTATACAATGAGTGATGTTTTTATAAGAAAAATGGATACTCTTTCTTATGAAGAAGACATAGAACAACTTTATCACGAAGTTGTGATTGCTTATGCAAATGCTATGCGAGAATTAAAAAAAACTTCTGGTTCATCTTTTTATATTCGAAAAGCAATAGAATATATTACAAGTCATTATCAAGAACAAATTCAAGTAAATGATATTTCAGAATATCTTGGTTTAAGTGAAAAATATTTAAGTACACTTTTTAAAAAAGAAACTGGACAAACAATAATTTCTTATATTGAAAAAATAAAAATAGAAGAAGCTTGTTGTTTACTTACTTATACAGATTTTTCTTGTGAAGAAATCGCAGAAAGTCTTTCGTTCAATACTCATAGTTATTTTACAAAAATATTTAAAAAAAATACTGGTATGACACCTATGCAATATCGTTTAAAAAATAAAAATAATCTTTTTACTGTAAAAAAATAATTTTATATATTTATGGATTTTATTTAATGAATTTAGTTGTGAATTAAATATGTGCGTGAAAGGTTGTGCTGTCCAATTTTTAGCAACTCCAAGAAGATTTTGCACAACCCCAAATATAAATGAATTTATCTATATAAAATTATTCGGCAGCTACAAAAGCGGGTTTCCAGAGTTGATCATTTGAAATACCAAAGAATTGATAATCTCCACCATCTCTTTGCAATGCAAATAAAATGGCACTTTCTTTGTCTTTATTGCTAACAGTTGCACTTACAACTTTTATTTTTACTGTAGTAGCTTTTTCAATTTTAACGTCAGGAATTTTTGTTCTCTTACTTGTTTTTGAATATTTAGGGTCGGAATATTCATCAGGGGTTAATTCAACGGTTCCTAAGTCCTTTTCTTGCCAGTCCGCATCACCAATTTTTATAGCGATTTTTAGATTTGATACAGAGATTTTTAATCCGTTTTCATCTTGGCTTCCATCATTATCAATTTGGAGAAGATAACCTACATCATTATCACCAGATGCTTCATTGAACTTCAGTTCATATTCTGGATATAAACTAGTTGTATCATTCTCCTCAGTTTTTTCGTTTGATGGGTCTTTTTTATCCTCTGGCTCTTTTTCTGGCTCCTTTGCTGGTTCATTAATTGAAATGTTCCCCCCCCCTCTTGTTTTTGTTCGTCTGATGGGTCTTTACAGCCAACAAATGCTGCAATTGTGGCACAAGTAAGTGCAAGTACCAAAAGTTTTTTTGTAAATTTCATTTTTTCCTTCCTATTAAATAGATTTTGTTACAATTATATGTAACCTTTTTTTTATACTATCATAGCTTTTTAAATACTAGTTATTATTTTTGTAAGATTTTTTGTAAAAAAGTTGGATTTATTTTATAAAAGTAAAAATCTCTTAAAACAAATATGTATTGACTTTTTTTTTTATTTAAGTATACTTTCTGATACACGACGCGGGGTAGAGCAGTTGGCAGCTCGTCGGGCTCATAACCCGGAGGCCGCAGGTTCGAGTCCTGCCCCCGCTATAAAAAGACTTTCTGTTTTATGCAGGAAGTCTTTTTTTTATAAATAACCTTTTTCACACAATTACCTTCCCCCACAAAATTTTCTCAAAATATCTAACAAATTTAAAATATAAAAAGGACTACAAAAGTAAAAACACTTTATGTAGTCCAAAATCTGTATATAAAAATAAGATGATTTTTTAATCTTGGAAAAGTGGTGTAGAAAGATATTTATCTCCATTATCTGGGAATAAAACAACAATATTTTTTCCGACATTTTCTGGACGTTTTGCAACTTCTAAAGCAGCTTTAAAGGCGGCACCAGAAGAAATTCCAACTAAAAATCCTTCCTTATGTCCAAGCATTTTTCCATATTTAAAAGCATCATCATTTTCTACAGTAATAATTTCATCATAAATTTTTGTATCAAGAACATCTGGAACAAAACCCGCTCCAATTCCTTGAATTTTATGAGCACCTGCATTTCCTTTTGAAAGAACTGGCGAACTTGAAGGTTCAACGGCAATCACCTTTATAGAAGATTTTTTTGATTTTAAATATTTTCCAACGCCCGTAATAGTTCCGCCTGTTCCAACTCCCGCAATAAAAATATCAACAGAACCATCTGTATCTTCCCAAATTTCTGGACCAGTTTGTTCAAAATGCACTTTAGGATTTGCAGGATTTTCAAATTGCCCAGCAATCCAACTATTTGGAATTTCTTTTTCAAGTTCATTTGCTTTTTCAATTGCACCTTTCATTCCTTTTGAACCTTCCGTAAGCACAAGTTCTGCCCCGTAACCTTTCATAATTTGACGTCGTTCAACAGACATTGTTTCTGGCATTACGATGATTGTTTTGTAACCACGAGAAACAGCAACCGAAGCAAGTCCAATTCCTGTATTTCCAGAAGTTGGTTCAATGATTGTTGCTCCTGGTTTTAATTTTCCAGATTTTTCTGCATCATCAATCATTCCTTTTGCAATTCTGTCTTTTACAGAACCTGCTGGATTAAAATATTCCAATTTTGCAAATATTTTTGCTTGAAGATTTTCTTCTTTTTCGATGTGAGAAAGCTCCAAAAGAGGAGTTTTTCCAATTAATTGGTCAATGGATTTGTAAATTTTTGCCATAAAATTCTCCTAATAACAAAATATAAACCTACTGAAATAGTAGGAATAAGATTTTATACATCTTTTTACCTACTATGTCAATAGGTTTGTTTTTTTAATTTTCTATATTCATTTGGTGAAAGATTATAATAATCTTTAAAAACCATACTAAATTTACTTTGACTTTCATATCCAACAGCAGAAGAAATTTCGTTGATAGAAAAATCTGTATTTGCTAAAAGTTCAGCCGCTTTTTCCATACGATGTTCTTTTATATGTGCTGCAATGGAGGTTCCATAAACATCCTTAAAAACGGTTTTTAAAGTTGTTGAATTCATTGCAAATTTTTTAGAAAGTTCTTCAATTGTAATTCGTTTTTCAAGATTATCTTTCATATAATCGTGAACATTTTTTATAGTTTTTACTTGATTATCCAAATATTCAGAATTTTGATTGATTTTTTCGTGATTGCTATCAAAATCTGGACAAGTTATCAACATCAATTTTTCAATAAATTTATGCAACGTTTTAGTTTTTTCATTTACAGAAGTTGTGTAAAAAACTTCTTTTCCGTCGCGATAAGATTCTACAAGCCCAGAATCTTTTAAAATTTTAAGATGATGAGAAACTGCGGGATTTGTCATCTGCATAATTTGTGAAATATTCAAAACACAATCTTTTGTATGACAGAGAAACCAAAAAATTTTTAGTCGATTTGTATCAGAAAACAAAGAAAAAAGTTCAGAAACCGTTTTAAAATCATTTGTTTTAGAAATTTCATTGCATAAAAAATCAAGTTTAAAATATTCATCGTGAGAATGGATTTGTGTCATAATTTCTCCCAAAAAGAAATTTATTTATTCCAAAAAGAAATAATTCTTAGTGAATTCTTGCGTTCATTTTAAGACAATTGTATATTTATTATAAAGATTAAACAATCGTTTAATTGAATGTATATAAAAATGTTTAAGTGAGGAAAATATGAAAAAGACTTATAAAATTGAAGTAGATTGTGCAAACTGTGCAAATAAAATGGAAGAAGCAACAAAAAAAGTTGATGGAATAAAAGATGCAGTTGTAAATTTTATGACTCAAAAAATGACTGTAGAAATTGATGATGATAAAGATGAAAAATCAGTTATGAAATCTGTTCTAAAAGCGTGCAAAAAAGTTGAAGATGATTGTGAAATTTATCTTTAATGTTAGATATTATTACATCACTGCAATAACAAAAATTTTACAGGAGCAAAAAAATGACAAAAAAACAAAAAAAAGTTTTAATTCGGATAATTATTTCTTCTGTTTTATTTATAATTCTAGCAATTTTAGATAAAATCAATTTTTTTGAAAAAAGCTTGGGGTCTGTCCCCTTCTTACCAATAAAATTTATCCTTTATGTTTGTGACTATCTTATCATTGGTTATGATATTTTGAAAAAAGCTGGAAAAGGCATTCTTAATCGCCAAGTTTTTGATGAAAATTTTTTAATGGCAATTGCAACTTTAGGAGCGTTTGCACTATCAATTTACAATGCAAACGGAAATCTTTTAAAAATTGAAGATTGTAACGAAGCAATTGCTGTAATGCTTTTTTATCAAATTGGAGAATTTTTTCAAAGTTATGCAGTTGGAAAAAGTCGAAAAAATATTTCTGAACTAATGGATATTCGTCCAGACTATGCAAACATCGAAAAAGATGGAAAACTTGAACAAGTTGAACCTAGTGAAGTTCAAATTGGAACAGAAATAATTGTTCAACCTGGAGAAAAAGTTCCAATTGATGGCATTATCATAGAAGGAAATTCAAGTTTAAATACAAGTGCTTTGACTGGAGAAAGTTTACCGCGAGAAGTTTCGATTGGTGATGAGGTTATTAGCGGAAGTATAAATTTAAATGGACTTTTAAAAATCAAAACAAACAAAGCGTTTGGGGAATCTACAGTTTCTAAAATTTTGGAACTTGTAGAAAATGCTAGTTCAAGAAAATCCAAATCTGAGGAATTTATTTCTAAATTTGCAAAATTTTATACACCAGCGGTTTGTTACAGTGCGTTAGCGTTAGCAATTCTTCCTCCGTTAGCAAATCTTATTTTTATTCATACAAATGCTGATTGGTCAACTTGGATTTACAGAGCATTAACTTTCCTTGTAATAAGTTGCCCTTGTGCGTTGGTGATTAGTATTCCTTTAAGTTTTTTTGCAGGTCTTGGTGGAGCAAGTAAAGAAGGCGTTTTAATAAAAGGGTCTAATTATTTAGAAACACTTTCAAAATCAAAAATCTTAGTTTTTGATAAAACTGGAACTTTAACAAAAGGCGTTTTTGAAGTTTCAGAAATTCATCACAATACAATAGATGAAAAAACTTTGATTGAACTTGCGGCGTTGGCAGAATGTGCATCATCTCATCCAATAAGTAAAAGTTTAAAAAATGCTTACGGAAAACAAATTGACAGAAATCGTGTAAAAAATATTGAAGAAATTAGCGGATACGGAATTCTTAGTGAAGTTGATAATCACAAAGTTGCAGCGGGAAATTCTAAATTGATGAAAGAACTTGGAATTGAACCGATAGAATGTCATTCGGTTGGAACAATAATTCATATTGCAATTGATAATCAATATTCTGGTCATATCGTAATTTCTGATGTTGAAAAACCAAGTTCCAAACAAGCAATTTTGGAATTGAAAAAAGCGGGCGTTCAAAAAACTGTAATGCTCACTGGAGATTCTAAAAAAGTTGCAGAAAAAGTTGCAAAAAATTTAGGAATTGATGAATTTCATAGTGAACTTTTGCCTTCTGATAAAGTTAATGAAGTTGAAAAATTGATTGAAAATAAAAACAAAAATGATGTTTTAGCTTTCGTTGGTGATGGCATAAATGATGCACCTGTTCTTTCGCGTGCTGATATTGGAATTGCAATGGGAGCGATGGGGTCTGACGCGGCAATAGAAGCCGCAGATGTCGTTTTGATGGACGATAATCCTTTAAAAATAGCAAAAGCAATTAAAATTTCAAGAAAATGCATAAAAATAGTCTATGAAAACATCGGTTTTGCATTAATTATAAAATTTGCTTGTTTAATTTTAGGTGCACTAGGCATTGCAAATATGTGGTTAGCAATTTTTGCAGATGTCGGAGTGATGATTTTAGCAGTTTTAAACGCAATCAGAGCGTTGAATGTAAAAAAATTATAATTGCGGTAGCGCTGGTAGCACCGCGTAAGCGTTCTTTAGCGAAAATTTGTTCGCTAAAGAATGAAGCGATAGCGGAAGTGCGGACATAGCGACCTGAACGAAGTGAGGGAACCGCCCAAAATAAAAAACATCTTTCTAAATGATTACTTTACTTGACTGTAAATGTTAAATTTTTTTCATAATCAGAATATGCTTTTGGATATTCTTCTCGAGGAGCATAAATTTCTAGCAAAAGAGTATAATTTCCACTTTCGGTAATTTTAAAAGAAAAATCTAAATTTATATCCCCTAAAATATCTTTATCTAAAAGTATGCAATTTTTATCTATGACACCTTCTGTTGAAGTTAAGTCTTTAATATTTGCCCATTCATTATTACAATATAATCGTAATCCTATCTTAGCCGAAAGATGTTTACTTTTATTAATATAACCTCTTATATTTACAGTAATATCTTGATTTATATCATACTCTGTAATTCCTTCATAAAATGAGGCATCCATTGGGTCTAATGTTTGATACAATGATTCACAACTTGTTAGAAAAATTAAAGAAAGTAGAATTAGTAAGTATTTAAATTTTTTCATAATTAGTACTCCAATTCATTTCCATGGGCAACATAAGAATTTTCAAAAATAGTTCGGATTTTATTTTTCTTGTTAGAATATCGTTTTATCAATGAATTATAAAATTCTTGGAAATTAATAACATCATCTGCAATTATAACATCAATTATGTCATTTGCAGACAAGATTTTATTTAAAACAAGGTTTGTAAAAACTTGTTGGCAATCATAAGTTTTATCCCCACATGAAGTCCCATTGTTCTTAGTAACATTTGCATATTCTCCATACGCACCATTTTCATACCCGACAAGGCTATACCATTCTGCTAGGTTTTCTGTAAATAAAACATGAGTATTTGAAAAATCGTAAAAATTGACATCTATTTTATTTTCCAAAAACTTATTTATAAATTCTGTTATAGTATAATTTATAGAACTATTTATTTCAGATTTTATGACATCATTATAAAATTTGGATTTGTTTTCAGTTCCTAGACAATGAACATAATGTGTATATTCATGATGTAATATTTTTCATTTTGAAAATCTCCTTGTCCTAGATAGACTTTTTTAATTTTGTAGTAAAAATAACAAAATTTTTTCTGACTTACAATTCAAAATTCGCCAAAAGTGACCAAGGTCATCCTAAAAAACGGCGAAAAATGACCAAGGTCACTTTTTAAAATGTGAAAATTTGTGATTTTTTATGCTTAGTGATAAAATATTGTTATGAAAAATGTTTCGCTTTTTACAAAATCTTTTAAACTTTTTGTACGAGTCGCGTCTTTGGCAGTTTTGGGATTTGTAATTTTTCGGCTTACAAGAGTGATTTTTTTTAATAAAGATTTTTATATTCAAACAGAAAATTGCATCATCCCCAAAATTGTGATGTTTTTAATTTACACGCTTGATGCATTTGTTCTTGTATTTTTGATTTTTGTTCCAACTCAATTTTGGCTTTTTGGTGCAATGGCGATTATTTATTCAGCAACAGTTTTTATTGATCAGCCACAAAATAATATGGGAATTCTCATTTTTTTGGTTGGGATTTTAGTTCTTGCTTTGACAGGATTTTTTTCAAAAAAAGGTAAAATTAAAACCATTTCCTTTTCAAGTCTTTTTATTTTGCTGATTTTATCTGAAATTCGTTTTGGAATACAAACTTTTGCGGTTTCTTTGTTTTCAAAATCACTTTTCTTTTTTACAGTTACTTTGATTTTATTGATTTCTTTTCGCCTTAGTTTAGGAAAATTGATTTTTACTTCTGATAAAATTTTGGATTTATCTGCATTTCCAGATTTAACAATGCGTGATACTGAATGGATTGAACTGATTTTACAAGAAACAAAATATGAAACAATCGCAAGAAAATATAATCTGTCTGAAGGAACTGTAAAAAATAATTTTGCCCGAATTTTTAAAATCTTAAACGTAAGCGACAGAATTCATTTTATGTCAGTTTATGGCGGATGCAAAATCTTAAAAGAAAATACAAGTCAAACAAAAGTATTAACTTTCTTAAAAGACGTTTTCTGGACTAACTAATTTTTTTATTGCGTACAAAGCAAACTTGTATTGTATCTGGACGAAAAAAAACGCTTCCGTTTTGGGAAGCGTTTTTTATCAATTTAGTTAAACATTGAATCTATTTCTTTTTTATAAAGTTCGTTTATTCTAAATCTCATAATTTCTTGTTTTGCAGAAAGTTCAACACCTACTTCAAATGGTTTTGTAATCAATCTGAATTTTCCTATTCTTTCAAACATTTTAAATCCTGTTTTTGAAGAAATAAGATTTGCAATTTCATTTTCATAGAGTTTTTGAATTGGTTCATCATTAAGTAAATTTTCAAAAGTATCATAAACAATACCATTTTCATCGGCATAATTACGAACTTCTTCTTCATCAACTAAAATCAATGCACCTAAGAATCGTTGATCTTGTCCAACAACTACAGCCGCTTTGATATATCTACTTTCTGAAAGTTTTGTTTCTATTGGAAGTGGTTCTAGATTTTCTCCACCACTTAATACAATTGTATCCTTAATTCTTCCACGAATTTGAAGTTCATCATGAATTGTCAAAATCGCTAAATCTCCAGTATCAAGCCATCCATCTTCATTTATTGCTTTTGCTGTTAAATCTGGGCGTTTATAATAACCTTTCATAACAGTAGGTCCTTTTACTTGTAAAACTCCTTGTTTACAACGACCGAGAACAAATCCATCTACAGGGTCCACAACACGAACTTGCACTCCACGAATAGCAGAACCAATTGTTCTGAAAACCGGAGCTGGAATTGGACGAACTGCAACAATTGGAGCAGTTTCTGTCATTCCGTAACCTTCCACAACATTTACACCAATTGCCCAGAAAAATTCATCAATATATTTTGGGAAAGAACCACCACCTGCAACGCCGGCTCTGAAATTTGTTCCAAGCATTGCTTTAATCTTTTTAAATACTAAAAGATTTCCTAAACCATAAAGTGGCCACAACAAACACCATGGAATAAAGAATAAAATCCACCAAAGAGGAGTTTTATATGATGAAAAACATGCATCTTGTTTAAACATCTTTCTGTGCATTCTTTTTAGAATTTTTGCAACTCCAACAAAGAAATTAAAGAGTTTTAAAACAAATCCACCTGTTTTTCGCATTTTTTTGATAATTCCATCATAAACGGCTTCAAAAACGCGAGGAACCGCTGGTAGAACTTGAGGATTAAGTTTTTTGAAATCTGCAAGTAAAATTGAACCAATTGGTTTTGAATAACAAATTGTACAAGCTTGAGCAATTATAACATATTCAACTTCTCGCTGGAAAACATGCCAAATTGGAAGAACACAAAGAGCTTTTTCTCCAGGATTTAAATAAATTCTTTCTACAATTTCATCTAATTGAGCTAAGAAATTTTTATGAGTAAGCATTACTCCTTTTGGAGTTCCTGTTGTTCCAGAAGTAAAGATGATTGTTGCTAAATCTTCAATTGCACCTTTTTCAAGTTCTGCTTCAACTTCTCCTGCGTGTTCAACTCTCCACATTTGACCTTCTTTTAAACAATCCATAAAATAAAGAAGTTCTAAATTTTGAGATTTTGCAGCAGAAATTACCTCTTCTTTTATATCATTTTCAAAATAAATAATACGAGTAATAGAAGGCAATTTTTCTTTTAAAGTAATGATTTTATTTACTTGAGAATTATTTTCTGCAATTACCGTTTTTGTTTCTGTTAATGAAAGAATCTTTTCCAAATCAGAAAGTGTTGCATCACAACCGCGTGGAACATCAACTGCACCAACGGTCATAATTCCCATATCAGCCCATTGCCACTCTGCTCTATCATCAGAAATTAATCCGATTGGTTCTTCTCTTGTAATTCCCATTTTTAATAATGCAGCGGCAAAATCTAAAGAATTTTGGAACATAACTCTGTAAGTTATTGGTTCAAATTCTCCGCCCTTTAATCTTTTTAATTGTGCAGTAACTTCTGGATATTCTGTCGCAGTTTTTTTCAAAAGTTTTGGAACTGTAAAATCGCTATCAAATACCATAAAATTCTCCCATATTAACAAAAATGAATGACATTTTTTTAGTTTTTGTAAAGTTAAAATATATAATATAGTTATTTTTCAAACACTTCAAGTAGAAAATATAAAATCATTAAACTACTGAATGTTAGTTTCCGATATTTTTTTTATGGGTAGGAAAAATATTTCTCAAGAGAAAATCATTCAATCATTTTTAACAAGTGCATTTGAAAAAAGTGCTGGAGCAACTTCATTATCTGATATTTCTGAAATTTTGAAAATAAAAAAAGCATCACTTTATAATCATTTTGAAAGTAGAGATGCAATGTATGAAGCAACAATTCTTTATTGCAAAAAAGAAATTTCTTCCATAAAAATGTTATCAGATAAAGCATTTGAATCAATTCGTTCAGGAAAAACCGCCGTTCTCACATCATTTAAAAAACTTATCACCAGATTTTTTAATCTTTACGAAAATGAACCTCTTTTTGCAATGTACACTTTTATTAATACAGAGAAATATTTTAACACGCAAGCAAAAGAAACTTTTTTAAAATTTATAGAAAAACTTGAAGATGAAATTAAACTGATTCTTTCGGCTTTTAGTAAAAATGGAAAAATAAAAATCAAAACAGAAAAAGAAATAAAAGAAAATTCTTCAATTATTGTAGCAATTATCGTTGCACAATTAGATGTTTACATTTCAAATAGAAAAGAAACTGTTCGTCAAAATCCAGATTGTAGTGCAGGAAGTTTGTTTGCGTTGCCAACTGATGATGTTGCCGTTTCAAAAACAATAAAAATGATTGAACATTATTTAAAACCAATTTTGAATTAAATTTTTTCTGTTTGCATTTTTTTACGGTAAATTGATAAAACTTCATCTGTATAAACGCCTTTTTCTTTATAAACAACTAGGTTTTTCAAGACTTTCAAATCTGGTTTTGCATCTTTTCGGCTTTCCACCAAAACCATTGTTGGTTCTTTATTTTCAAAAGGAACGATAAAACGCATCACTTTTGGTTCTAATTTATATTTTTTGCAAAGATAAAAAATTTCAGAAAGTCGTTCTGGACGATGAATCATAAAAAAAGAACCGTGATTTTTTAGTAAAAATTCTGCAGAAACAATGAGTTCTTCTAAATTACAAAAAATTTCGTGCCGAGCAATTGATTTTGCATCAAAATTATTGTTTTTTCCAGAATTTACTTTCATATACGGAGGATTTGAAATCACAACATCAAAAGAATGAATTTTAAAAATTTGAGAAACTTTTTTTATATCGCCTTCTACAATTTTTATTTTTTCTTGCAAATTGTTTATTTCAACACTTTCACAAGCCATTTTTGCAGAATCTGATTGAATTTCAAGACCAACTATATTTTTGGTAGAAGAATTTTTATCCAAAAGTAGCGGAATAATTCCGGTTCCAGTTCCCAAATCAATTACAGAATGATTTTTTCTGATAGAATTCGCTGCAAAATCAGCAAGAAGAATTGCATCAATTCCAAACATAAACCGTTCCGAATCTTGAAAAATTTTATTTCCGTTTAACAAAGTATCCAATTGCTTTTTCAAATTTTACCACCAAATATTTTAATATTTTCATAAAATGATTTTTTCTACAAGAGAGTTTTATTTGTTAAAGAAATATGTCTGTGTTGCTTTGCAAACATCGCAACTTTTGACAAAATGACCGAACATGTAAAACTAATTTCTAATTTGCACTGCTTTTGCAAAATTATATGCTTTTTTCATTCCTACAGAAAATAAAATCGGCAAAAGAATAAAATACATTTTGATTCCGTTTTTTCCTCCACGAATTTTCCAAGCAACTTTTGATTGTTGCCAAATTTTTGAAATCATTGGAATAAAATTTAAAAACATCGAAATTGCATTTGTGATTGCAGATTTTCTTCCAAAAATTTTAGAAATTCCTTCTCGCATTTCTAACGAAGTTGAAGTTTTAAAAACTAAAGATGAAGTTTGCATTATAGAAAATAATTTTATCAATAAAAAAACTGTTTCTTTTTGTTGTTTCCAATTAAATTGTAATTTTAAATTCCCTAAAAAATCTTCTGTAAAAAAACATAAAAAAATCTGAAAAAATAAAAGTAAAACTGCATAAAAAATGATTGGTTTTAAATCTTCAATTTGTTCTTTAAGTGAAAATTTCAAAAAAAATGCAAGAACAGTCTGCAAGATAATCAAAATAAATGAAAATTCTGGCGGAAAACAAAAGAATAAAATATTTATCAAAGGAATAAAAATTATTTTTATCCAAGAAGGACATTTGTGTAAAAAACTATTTCCTTTTTTGTATGAAAAAAACGAATATTTTACCAAATTAAATCTCCAAGTTTTTCATATTTTCCAAGAGGATTTTTAATATTCCATTTTTCAAGATTTTTTTTCAACGCGTCTTCAGGTTTTCCATCAAAAACTTTTTCTCCACGAAAAAGAACAATAAATTTTGTTGATAAAGCAAGACATTTTTCTATTTCGTGAGTAAGAATGATGATTGTTTTTCCTTCCGATTTTAATTGTTTTATTAAAGAATTTACTTGTTTTACACCGCAAAAATCTAAATTTGCATAAGGTTCATCTAAAATTATTATTGGCAAATTCATTGCAATCATACAAGCAATTGCAAGTCGTCTTTTTTCGCCACCAGAAAGAAATCTTGCAGGAAATTCTGATTTTTTTGATAAATCAACTTTTTCCAATGCATCTTGAACTGATTTTTCTATTTTATCTTTTTTCCATCCAAGATTTTTTGGACCAAATGCAACATCTTCTTTTGGAATTTCGCCCAAAATTTGAGTTTCAGCTTCTTGAAAAACTAGCCCAACTTTCTGTCCAAAAAGTTCAATTTTTCCAGAATTACATTCTTCAAGTGAAGCAATAATTGACATAAGAACACTTTTTCCAGAACCATTTTCTCCGCCAATAATTACACATTCTCCATCAGCAATTTCAAAAGAAATATTTTTTAATGCTTCAATTTTTCCTTCGCTAGTTTCAAAACTTTTACACAAATTAGTTATTTTTATCACTTTTGTTTTCCATTTTTATTTGATGAATAAAGATATTGAGCCAAAACTGGACGAATTTTTAAAGCGATTGGAAGTGCTATCAAAATTTTTATAATATCGCCGGGAATGTACGGAATTACGCAAGCAGCCATTGTGTATGAAAGAGCAGTTTTTTCCATTGGAATTTTATTATTGATTTTTGCCCAATATGAAAAATGCATTATTCCAGGAATGTATAAAATTATCATTCCGATAATCATTGCAACAATTATGCGAATAAGAACTTTCCACGAGAATTTTTTTTCTTGAACAGAAGGTTTTCCGGCAATAAATCCAGCACAAATTGCACCAAGTAAATATCCTGGTAAAAATCCTCCAGTTGGTCCAATCCAAACAGAAATTCCACCAATTCCACCAGAATAAACTGGCAGTCCCAAAATTCCAACAAATAAAAAAAGTGCCGTAGGAATTCCACCAAAATAACTTCCTAAAAGTACAGAAGTTAAAATGCAAAGAATATTTTGTAAAACAATGGGAATTGGTCCTAAAGGAATTTTCATAAAGCAACCAAAACAAATGATTGCAGCAAATAATGAAATAAAAGAAAGTTTGAGAATTGTTTTATTTTTCATAAAAAAGATAATACAAAATTGTAAACCATTTTACAATACATAAGGTTTACAATTTTAATAATTATCCTAATAATTTATCACTTACTTCACCAGTTACACTAAATTTTGCAAGCAAATCTTCTACAGTTAAATTTTTCTTTTCTTCGCCACGAACATCATAAATGATTTTTCCATCCATCATCATAATCAGTCGATTTCCATAACGAATTGCATCTTTCATATTATGAGTTACCATAAAAGTTGTAAGATTATCTTTTTTTACAAATTCTTCCGTAAGTTCAAGAACTTTTTTTGCAGTTTTAGGGTCAAGAGCCGCTGTGTGTTCATCCAAAAGAAGAAGTTTTGGTTTTTGTAAAGTTGCCATCAACAAAGTTAGAGCTTGTCGTTGACCACCAGAAAGAAGTCCAACTTTTGCAGTCATACGTTTTTCCAAACCTAAATCTAAAAGAGCAAGTTTTTCTTTATATAAATCTTTTTCTTCATTTTTTATATGCCATTTTAGACCACGATTTTTTCCACGACGCATTGCCATTGCAAGATTTTCTTCAATTTCCATATTTGCGGCAGTTCCCATCATTGGATCTTGAAAAACACGTCCTAAAAATTTTGCTCTATAATGCTCAGGTTTTCCAGTAAGATTTTTTCCTGCAAGTTCGATTGAACCTGTATCTGTGTAATGAACGCCTGCTATCAAATTTAATAAAGTTGATTTTCCCGCTCCATTTCCACCAATTACGGTTACAAAATCTCCATCTTCCAGTTCTAAATCTATTCCGCGAATTGCACGTTTTTCGGTAACAGTTCCAGGATTAAAAGTTTTTGTGATATTTGTAAGTTTTAACATTGTAGACATATTTTTCTCCAATCCTAGTTATCTGTTATAGCATGTTTAAATTGATCATCTGCGTGACGAGTATCTCTTTCATTTTTTGGACCTTTATATGCTCGTCGTCTACTATCAATTTTTGATTTGAAAACTGGAACCGAAAGTGCAATAGCAACAACTAATGCTGTAAGAAGTTTTAAATCTGTTGATTTTAATCCCATTTCCAAAACAATCGCAATTACAATTCTGTAGATGATTGAACCAAAAACTACAGAAAGAAGTGTCCACCACATTCCAAAACGTGCTCCAAAAATCACTTCTCCAATAATAATTGAAGCAAGTCCTACAACAATTGTTCCTGTTCCCATTCCAACATCAGCGTAACCTTGACTTTGTGCAACCAAAGCTCCACTTAATGCAACAAGACCATTTCCAATCATAAGACCAACTATTTTTGTAGTATCAGTATTTACACCAAGTGCTCGAACCATATGTTCATTACTTCCTGTTGCACGAATTGCAGAACCATATTCTGTTCCAAAAAACCAATACATCAGTATTATAATTATCGCGATGATAACAATTCCCAAAATTAAAGATGATGTTGTAGTTGTAAAAAAATCTTCTATCGAATATAAAAGTTCTTCAAACGCTTCTCCAGATTTTACACCTTTAAATAATCCTACAAGATGTGCAATTCCAACTACAAAAAGAGACATCATTGTTTCATTTCCAAGCATAGGTGTATTTGCTTTTCCCATGATTCTGATATTTATAGAATATAAAGCAAGTTGAGTTAGAATACTGGCAAGAAGAATATTAATTTTTAACTTTGTTGTCATAAATCCAGTTACAGCACCACAAGCAAGTCCCATAAAAAAAACAAATATCAAAGTTAAGTAAGGATTCATTCCCTTTACTACTAAAATTGCTGTGATTGCTCCGCCAGCTGCAAAACTTCCATCTACAGTCATATCTGCAACATTAAGAATTCTAAAAGTAAGATATACACCCAAAGTCATAACTCCCCAAAGAACGCCTTGAGAAATTGCTCCTGGAAGGGCAGATAAAACACGCTGTAGAAAGTCTAAAATAAACATTTATCGCTCCAAAAAGATTACCGAATAAAAACTCGATAACGACATTTAAAATAGTAAATAGGATTCACTTTTATGATGAATCCCATTTATTTTACATAAAATTAAATTATTTTAAAAGCTCAGCAGGAATTGTTACACCAAGAGCTTTAGCTGTTTCTTCATTTACAACAAAATCACAAGTATCAAGATATTCGATTGGCATTGTTGCAGGTTTTGCTTCACCTTTTAAAATCTTTACAGCCATTTTTGCAGTTTGTTTTCCAAGTTCGTAGTAATTAATTCCATAAGTTGCAAGTCCACCAGCTCGACACATTCCTTCTTCACCAACAATTACAGGAATTTTATTTTCCAAAGCAACTTGTCCAACTAAAGGCATTCCTGCGGCAATCATATTATCAGTTGGAGAATAAATTACATCAACTTTTCCACAAAGTGATTGTGTAACTTGTTGAATTTCATTTGAATTTGAAACAGTTGCTTCTACATATTTTAAACCAAGTTTATCACAAGCTTCTTCTGCAAGTTTTATTTGGAAATGAGAATTTTGTTCACTAGAACAATAAAGCATTCCAACTGTTTTTGCATCTGGAACAAGTTTTTTGATTAATTCCATTTGAGCAGCACAAGGAGTTAAATCTGAAGTTCCTGTTACATTTCCTCCAGGAGCAGTATTAGATTTTACCAAATTTGCAGATTCTGGGTCTGTTACAGATGAAATTAAAATAGGAATTTTTCTAGTAAGATTTGCGGCTGCTTGAGCGGCTGGAGTTGCAATAGCAAAAATTAAATCACTTTTTCCATTTACAAATTTTTGAGCGATTGTAACGCAATTTGCTTGTTCACCCTGAGCATTTTGATAGTCGATTTTAATATTTTCTCCATCAACATAACCAGCTTCAGCAAGTCCATCAACAAAACCTTTGTAATTTGCGTCCAATGCAGAATGTTCTACAAGTTGAATAACACCAATTTTGATAGTTTTTGCCTTTTTTGGTTTAGCAGAAACCGACATTAAACAAGTCGCAACCATCATAATGGCAACTAAAATCTTTTTCATTGAAAAAGCCTCCTAAAATTTGAAAATAATTATTCTGTAATTGTAGTTATAAATAAATCACTATTCAATAGTAGATTTTTGATTTTTTTATAATTTTTTTTAAGATTTTCTTTTTATATAAAATGATTAAATTTATTATACTTGAAAAAAAAATAAAATTTTGGCTAAATGATAATCAATTTTGGAGGCCTTATGGAATTTGTTGATGTTATAAAAAACAGATATTCTTGTAAAAAATTTAGTGATAAATCCGTTGAAAAAGATGTAATCGAAAAGATTTTAGAACAAGGACGACTTGCTCCAACTGCAAAAAATACTCAAGAACAACGAATTTATGTTTTACAATCTCAAGAAAAGCTTGCAAAAATTGATGAAGCAACTCCTTGCCGATACAATGCTCCTGTCGTATTAGTTGTAGCGTTTGATAAAACAAAAACATATATGTATCCTGGTGAAAAAAGAGATTCTGGTATTGAAGATGCATCTATTGTGGCAACTCATCTTTGTCTTGCTGCAACAAATTTTGGTGTAGATAATTGTTGGATAAATAATTT
This sequence comes from uncultured Treponema sp., assembly GCA_964410365.1. GTDB lineage: Bacteria > Spirochaetota > Spirochaetia > Treponematales > Treponemataceae > Treponema_D. The sequence goes on along the minus strand of CAYPGB010000010.1, from coordinate 49,217 downwards.
TAACCCAGATAAATTACATTCTTTGTTAGAACTTCCAGAAAATGAAGAAATTCTTATGCTTTTAGATTTAGGATATGCCGCTGAAGGTTTTAAACCACTTCCAAATCACAGCTCAAGAAAACCTCTATCAGAAACTGTGATTTGGTGTTAGTTTTTATAAATATAAAGGTGTTAAAGTTTCTACAATTTTAGAATATTCAGCGTATGTTTTGTCGTACGCTTGAACATTTTCTGGAATTGGATTTGTACTTTTTGACTCATCAAGTTTGATATGTTCTGCACAAAGTTCTGCAATATCACATTTTCCAGTTTGATTTTTTAAACACCATAATGCTTGCACAGCACCACCAAGAGCAGCAGCTTCATCTAAAAGAGGAACTCTAATTGGTAAATTCATAATATCTGCGGCAATTTGTCGCCAAGCTGATGATTTTGAACCGCCACCAATTAAACGAATTTCTTTTGGTTGAAATCCTAATTTTCTAAATGCATCTAATCCACCACGCATTGCAAAAACAGCACTTTCTAAAGATGCTCTTGCAATATTAGAACGATTTGTATTTGCAGAAGTTAAACCTGTTATGCTTGCACGTCCGTTTGGAAGATTTGGAGTTCTTTCACCATTAAAAAATGGAATTACTAAAACACCCTCAGAACCGCAAGGAGCTTTTGATGCTTCGCTATCAAGTTCACTTACATCCATATTAAAAAGCCCACGAATAAATTCTGTTGCAACTGTACAATTCATCGTACAAAGTAAAGGAAGCCATCCACCAGTTGAAGAGCAAAATCCAGAAAGACCATTTTTTGGGTCTGCAATTGGTTTATCTGAATAACCATAAAGTGTACCAGAAGTTCCCATCGACATTGTTAAAAATCCATCTGCAACAGTTCCTGTTCCAATTGCTCCCATCATATTATCTCCACCACCGGCAGAAACAGGAATGCCTTCTGGAATACCGTATAATTTTGCAGCCTGAGAACTAACTTTTCCAGCAATTTCAGAAGGTTCAATCAATTTTGGAAGAAGATTATAAAGTTCTAAATCGATTAAATCACAAATTTTTTTAGACCATTTTCTATTTTTTGAATCAAATAATGCAGTTCCAGAAGCATCACCATATTCCATCACATATTCATTTGTAAGTTTCCAGTTTAAATAATCGTGAGGAAGCATAATATATTGGAGTTGTTCAAAAATTTCAGGCTTATTGCGTTTTAACCAAAGAATTTTTGGAGCCGTAAAACCAGGAAGCATTAAATTTCCAAGTTCTTCAACAACTTTATCATCACCGCCAGCGGCTTCTGTAATGATTTTACATTCTTCCGCAGTTGCTGTATCACACCAAAGTTTGATGTTATACAAAGCGTTTCCATTTTTATCAAGCGGAACAAATCCATGTTGCTGCCCAGAAACTCCAATTGCTTCAATTGTTTTTTTATTTTCTGCCGAAAGTTTTCCAAAACAAACATCCAAACCTTTATCAAACCATTCAGTTTTTTGTTCACGAGTTCCATCACTTTCAGAAATCAAATCCATTGGACAAGATGCTTTTTCCACAATTTCTTTTTTTTCGTAATCATAAATTACAACTTTCATACTTTGAGTGCCTAAGTCAATTCCTGCAACAGTTTTCATTTTTTTCCTCTTTAGTTTTTATTTTAAGAATTTGGGGCGTACCAAAAATATTTTCGTAAACTCAAATATTTTGGTCGGGCTATTCGCACTTCCGCTTTCGCTTCATTGTTTTGCTATGGTTTCGACAATCTCAACCAACGCAAAACAACGCCTACCAGACAGGCGGTGCTACTATCCCTACGCTTAACACAATAATTTTACATCAAACATTTTTCCAGTCAATTAGTAAAAATACCTAACCTTATGGAAAATATCTTCACCAATTATTCCAAAACATACCACAAAGTTTGATTTTCTTTTTTCAAATTAAAAACATTTTCGTTTTTTGTGAGAGGATTTTCAAAATCTCCTTCAATATTTACTGGATAAAGAGAAAATTTCTTATTTCCAAAAATTTCAAAAAAAGAATCTATTCCCAAAGTTAAAACTGGCTCATTTCCATAATTTAAATTTGTTGTAAGATTAATTTCATCTCGAATTATAATATTTTTATTTGAAGGAGTTTTTTCTTTATATGCAGAAAGTTTTTCACCTTTATTTCCAACCCAACTACACACAAAAATTAAATATTTTGAATTTTCACGAATCGCTGCGAAAGTTGCAAAATCTGATGTATTTTTTATTGGCAAAATTCTTCCTTCTTTTTGCCACTCTTCTGGAATTTTGGAAAATTTCGCATTTGGTGCAAAAATTGAAATTGAAACATCATCATTATTCACAATAAAAATACCAGTTTTTTCTTCCCAAAAAATTTCTTTTGTATCGCTAAAAATGCCAATTCCTTCAGTTTTTACATCTTTTTGAATTTGTAAAATTTCATCATTCATTTTTTCAAAAGAAACAGCGTTTTTTGGCAAATGATTATTTAAAGCAATTCCAATTTGATATTTTAGTCCCGCAATCGGTTTTAAACCAAAAATTTCTGAATTTCCAACATTCCACCCAATAAAATTATTTAAATTTGCTCTTTCTTTTTCTTCATCAAGATTTATATAAACTGACTTTTCTGACGGTTTTACTAAAAAATCTCTAAAAATTCTTGAAGCAATTGGAGCTGCACAAGATTTTGAAGGATTATTTGTTTGGTCAAAAAATCCGTTAATTTTAGTATTTCGATTTTTTGGAATTTCTGAACAAAAAGTAAAAATACAATCCCAATCTTGAAATGACGCATAAGATGCCAACATTGGATACATTTGTGCTGAATATTGATTTGGATAAGGATGGTCATACTCCGTGCAAGAAAAAGGTTTTCCAAACACTCGATATTTTGCAAGTCCTGTTAAAGTATTATTTGAATCTGCTTTTGTAAGGTCTTTATTAGAAACATAATAATTACTTGTATCCCAATCCACAGCACCAAAAACAGGATGATTCCAATAAGCGTGAGTATCGATAATATCAAAACAACTTTGCAAAACTGTTGTACTACATCCCATTGAAGTTCCCATAATCAAAGCGTTAGAACCAATTTCTTTTTTCAAAAAATCTCTCATTCCAATCCAGTATTTTTCTTCCAATTCCCAAAAAAAGTTCAAAATCAAATTTTGATATTCTCTAGTTAAAAATTGATATTCAGAATAATGAGGAAGCAAAACTGTTTTTTTATCTTTTGTAGAACGCTTTCCTTCTTCCACAAAATTAATATTTCCACCTTGAACCAAAGAAATATCTTTTATAAAAATTGATTTTCCTTCTAAAAATCCCATTGAAGAAAAAATCACTCGGAGATTTTCATCTGTCAAAAGATTATTTAATGTAAATTCGTAAGTTTGCCATTTTTTTGTTAAATCTAAATCTTTAAAAAAACCAGCATTTTTCCAAGGTTCATGAGCTTGCGTAAATCCTACATTAATTTTACATTCATCAGATGCTTTAGCTTTAAATTTTAGCGTATAAATTTTACCATTTTGAATATTTAAATTTGATGTTGCAAATTGAATATGCCAATTTTCTTTTCCATTTTCTTGAATTTTTATTTCATAAGAATTATTTTTTTCTGTAACATTTGCTTTTCCACCTTGATGTTGTTCCAAATTCCATTTTGATGATGAATTTATTAAAACTTTTGAAAAATCTTCACTTTTATTGTATAAAGAATTTAATTTTTCATAATTTAGATTTTTTGAATTCAAATATTCATTCCATTTATCTTCCAATTCTTGCCAAAGTTCACCATTAAAATCATCTAAATTTTTGTTAAAATATCCTTGAATTAAACCGTTTTCATTATTTATTTCAACAATTGCAATTGCTGGGTCATCTTTATAAGCAATTTTGGTGTATGGATTTATATGATTCAACAAATAAGAAGCATATTCTTTTTGGAGATTTAAAGCGTGTTCATTCCAAAATCCCAAACAATGATTTGATTTAAAACTGTTAGTTTCATCAACTTCTTGAGGAAATCCATCTTTTGAAGAAATTTTTCTTCCTGTCAAAAGATTTATATTTGAATAAATGCCTCGTTTTTTTAATTCTGCAAAAAAATAATCAAAATTATCTAAACCTTGTTCACTATAAAAACAATTTCCATATTCATCATATTTCAGAAAACAATTTGTCCAAGTTGCATCCGTATGATGAAAACGAATACAATTATAACCTTGATTTGCCAACATTTGAGCAAAAGATTCCGCTTCTTTATGAGATTTAGGAAATTCACTCAAATTTGTTCCAAAAATTCTGATTCTTTTTCCATCTGCCATCAAATGTCCATCTTCCGAAACTTGTATTCTATTTTTTTCGGTGATTGGCTCGTTCAGTTTTGACGCAGAAATAACTGAATTTTCTTTTAATTTAAAAACATTAAAATGAAAACTATTTTCCACTGGAAAAAAATTCTGAGAAAATAAAGAATTTGTCAAAACTAACCCCACAAGATAAAAAATATTCTTTTTCATAAAAAATCCTAAAAATGAGATAAAAAATTATAACATAAGAATTCGTTTTTTATTTAAGTTTTACAAATCTCAAAATAAAAGTATTAAATAAGCAATTTAAATTTGATATACTATTTTTATGAACAAACATAATATGCAAATTCTAAAAGAATTATCAGAAAAAAATGGTCCTTTATGCGTTGGTTTAGATACAGATTCTTCTTACATTCCTGAAAATATTCTAAAAAATTACAATTCTCCTGCACAAGCGGTTTTAGCATACAATAAAGCAATTATTGAAAGAGTTGTAAATGATAAATCTGCAAGTTGTTTTAAAATTCAAATTGCATATTACGAAGCAATGGGAATTGAAGGTTTAAAAGTGTATGCAGAAACTCTAAAAATGGTTAGAAATTCTGGTTTAATTGCAATTTCTGATATAAAACGTGGTGATATTGGTGCAACTTCCGACGCTTATGCAAAAGCACATTTTTCTGGAGATTTTGAAACAGATATTATCACTATAAATCCTTATATGGGGTTTGACACTTTAATTCCTTTTACAAAATACGCTGATAAAGGAAAAACAGCATTTGTTCTTTTGTGTACATCAAATCCAGGAATGACAGATATTGAACATCAAGAATTAAAATCTGGTGGACTTTTACTAGAACACGTTGGTGATGAAATTGAAAAAATCGGAAATGATTTTAGTTCTCTTTATCCAGAACAAACTTGTGGAATTTTTGGTGCAGTTGTTGGTGCAACTCAAGAAAAAGATGCTCGTTATCTTCGTGATAAATATAAAAATATTTTCTTCTTAATTCCTGGATACGGTGCTCAAGGTGGTGCCGCAAGAATTGCAGCAACTTTACTTGATAACGCTGGTGGAGTTGTAAATTCTAGTAGAGGAATTTTGTGTGCCTGGAAAAAAGATGAAACTTTACAAGGAAAAACCTTAACTTTAGATGACATTGCAGATTCCGCTGCAAAAGCAAGCCTTTTCTCAAAAGAAGACTTACTAAATGCAAAAGCTAATCTTTAAAACTATTTTTTCCAATATGATGGCATAAAAAAGATTAGCATTGTATATAATTCAAGACGACCTGCCAACATTGCAAAACAATACCAAAGTTTTAAAAATGATGGCAAAAATCCATAGTTGCAACTTGGTCCAAGCAAATTAAACGCTGGTCCACAGTTGCCAACCATAGATAACGCTCCAGAAAACGCAGAAAACATATCAAGTTTGCCAAGACAACCTACAAAAGTTGTAACAAAAACTAAAATTGCATAAAGACTTACAAAAGATGCAACATTAAAAACAATATCTTTTCTACCAACACGATTATCTAATCTAATTGTAAAAATTCCGCGAGGATGTAACATTTTTTTTGTTTCGTTATTTATCTGTTTCCATAAAATCACCCATCTGATGATTTTTATTCCTCCGGCAGTTGAACCAGAACATCCTCCAAAAAAGAAAAGTAAAAATACAAAAAATTGAGCAACACTTGGCCAAAGCATATAATCACAATTTGCAAATCCAGTTGTACTTATGATAGAAGCAACTTGAAAACTAGAATATCGTAAACTTTTTCCAAAAGAACCGTAAACTGAAATTAAAGAAAAAGTCAAAGCAATCACAAAAAATAAAATCAAACCAATATACACTTTTAATTCTGAATTATGAAAAATATCTTTTATTTTTCCGCTAAAAAGATAATAAAAAATTGTAAAATTCACGCCAGCCAAAAACATAAACACAGTACAAATCACTTCTATTGCAACAGAATTATACGCAGTTATAGAAGTATTTTTTGAAGAAAATCCTCCAGAACCCAAAGTTGATAAAGCGTGTGAAATTGCATCAATCCAATCCATTCCGGCAATTTTTAACAGAATCGCTTGCAAAACTGTAAGACCTGCATAAATTAACCAAAGAATTTTTGCTGTAGTTGTGATTTTTGCAGTAACTTTTCCTTTTTCTGGACCAGTTGATTCTGCTTTTATCAACTGAAAACCTCCAACTCCTAAAAGTGGAAGTAATGCTACAGTCAAAGTTACAATTCCCATTCCGCCAATCCAATGAGTAAGACATCGCATCACATTTAACGAACGAGGAAGATTTTCTACCGTTGCAAGAACAGTCGCTCCAGTTGTAGTAAATCCGCTGACACTTTCAAAAAATGCATCAATATAAGAATCAAAACAACCGCTAAAATACAAGGGGACAGACCCCAAAAGACTCATTAAAATCCAACAAATTGCAACTGTTAAAAAAGTTGTTCTAGTTGTAAGTCTAAAATGAATTTTTCTTGTTGAAAAAAAAACGATTATTGCAAAAATAAAACAAGAAATCATTGGAATTATAAATGGCAAATACATTTGAGATTCTTTACAAACAAACGCCACCGAAAGAGGAATTCCAAAAAGAAAACTTGTGATTGCTAAAAGAATGGAACCTATTTTTAATAAAGTTAATATAAACATATAAAATTAGTCTCCAGCAAAATATGATAAAACTTTTTTGGAATTTTCAGCTTCCGAAATTAAAACAATTCTATCATTTTGGCGAACTTGAGTATTTCCATCTACAATTGAATATTCATTTTGTCCAACTTTTTTTATCATTAAAACAAGAAATGTTCCAGGATTAGAAATTTCTCTTAAAGTTTTATCTTTTATTTTTGAATTTGCAGAAATTTCACATTCAACAACTTCTAGTTTTCCATTTGTGATTGTATGAATTTCTTTTACAGATTTTCCGCGAAGATGACTCATAATTGAATCTACAACAGAATCTCGCAACGGAATTGCAACATCAACACCAAGTTTATCAGCAACAGTTACAAAACTAGAACTAGAAACCAAACTAATAGATTGTCTAACTCCCAAAGATTCCAAATACGCTGACAAAACCATATTTAATTCATGATTATGCGTAGTACAAATCACCAAATCTGAAGAAGTAATTCCTTCTTCACGCAAAAAATTTTCATCACTAGCGTCTGCACACAAAACACGGGCATCTGGAAATCGTTCTGCCGCAGCTTTTGCTAAAACTTCATCATTTTCTATAATTACAAAATCTTGAGAATGTTTTGATGAAAAAGATGATAAAAATTTTGAAATTCCATTTAAATTTGAAGGAATAAGTTTATCAGCAACAATTGTTCCAATTCTACCCGCTCCAATTAAACAAACTTTTTTAAGTTGTTTTTGACTATTTCCACAAAGTTCAAAAATTTTTGGAATATCAGATTTTTCTGCAAGAATTCCAACAGTATCTCCGGAATTTATAATCGTATTTCCAGAAGGTAAAGAAGTTTCGCCTTTTTGTTCGATATAAGCAATTAAAAATTTTATTTCTGTTTTGGAACGAATTTCTTTTAACGAAATTCCATTAAAAATACTATTTTCTTCTATTGTAATTCTTGCAATTTCAAGAGCGGAATTTTCAAAAGTCAAAACACTGCCAATTGCTCCATTTTCTACCGCTTGAACAATTGCATCTGCCGCTTCAACATCCGGATGAATCATATAATCAATTCCATACAACGGACGATGTTTTCCGCTAAAATCGTTTGAATGTTTTTTTGTTGCTTTTGCAGTATTGATGTAGTATGCGTAATTTCTAACACGAGCAATTTTTAAAACATTTGGATAAACATTATCTACAAGAGAACAAGTTATCATATTAACTTCATCACTTGAAGAAACACAAACTAAAGCATCCGCTTTTGCAATTCCAACAGATTCTAAAGTTTCAAGATTATTTCCATCTGCACAAACAACAGTACAATCAAGTTGATTTGACGCATGACGAATTGTTTTTTCATCATTATCAATAATTGCAACTTGATTTTTTTCGTTTATCAAAAGTTTTGCAAGTTGAATTCCTGTAAATCCAGCTCCGACAATTACAATTTTCATACTCAAATTATAACAAAAATTATTTGTATGTAAAACTTAATATTCTTCAACTTCTGACATTTTTGATAATTTTGATTTTTTTGTAGAAGCAATAAACAATCCTGCATAAACTGCCGCACAAACGATAGTTGATGCTAATGCTTCAAAAACTTCGCTTACAATTCCAATTCCAACTACACCAAAAAATCCAACTCCAGCCATTCCCATTTGTTCTAAAGCCGCTCGCATATCAGAACCTTCAAAAATAAAAATACAACCGTAAACCATTAATGTATGACAAAAAGTTGCAACAAAACCGTCAATTGCTGCAGATAAAGTTTTTGGCATTTTTGGAATAAAATTTAAAATTTTCCAAACAAACCAAGCGACTACTCCTAAAAGAATTCTTGGCAAAAGTGAACAAAGTGGATTTACAAACAAAGGGTCTAAAACTCCACTAGGACTCATTGCCGCTTTTACCAAAGACATAATTCCCATCACCGCTCCAACAAAAACACCTTCTGCAAAACCTCCCAAAGTTGCCGCAAGAATAACTGGAATTTGCAAAATTGTGATAGAAATAACTGGACTAAAAGTGATAAATCCTAAATTAGTAATTGAAAGAACAATTACTAATGCACTAAATGCACCAACCAACGCTAATTTTCTATTTCGTGATAATGATTCTTGTATTTTAGACATAATTTTTCCTTATTTAGCCTTAATTTCAATTTTCAAAAAAATGTAATTATTGTTCAAGTTTGTTACAAAAATATCGCAGAACCTAGATTCCCTTGTCGAGCACGGAAATGACACAATCTTTTCAAAAATCGAAATTAAGTCTAGTTTGATTTAAAATAATTTTTAATTAAGTTTTAAAGCTTGATTTACGCCGAGTAAAACTAATTCTGGAACAATTTTATCAAAAAGATTATATTCGGCAAAAATTTTAGAAAATCCGCCAGTTCCAATAATTAAAGGTTTTTCTCCATTAAAAATATTTTTTTGATAAACATAACAAATTTCTTTTATAGAACCAGCTGTTCCGTAAAAAAGTCCAATTTGAATTGCTTCTGAAGTTGAAGAGCCGTAAAGTCCTTGAGGTTTTGCAATTTCAACTGATGGAAGTTTTGCTGTTCCCGTTGCTAAAGCATCAACAGAAATTTTCATTCCGGGAAGAATTGAACCACCAATAAATTCATTTTCTTTGGAAATGAGTTCCAAAGTTGTAGCAGTTCCCAAATCAACAATAATCATATTTTGATTAGGATAAAGGCAAACTGCTCCCATAGCAGCGGCAATTAAATCTGCACCAATTTCTTTTGGATTTGAATATTTAATTTTCAAACCAGTTTTTATACCAGCCTGAACAAATAACGGTTCTTGATTAAGATATTTTGAGCACGCACTTTTTAGAGAATAATTTATAGCGGGAACAACGCTACAACAGCCAATTTTGGAAATATTTTTCCAATCATAACCATTTTCTCTAAGCACATCTCTAAAAAAAATACCAATTTCATCAGAACTAGAATGAATATTTGTTTCCCTTCTGAATTGAAAAATATTTTTTCCATTTTCAAAAAGTCCACAAGTTGTAGAAGTATTTCCAACATCAATAGTTAGATTCATACGAGTACCTGTCCTCCTTGGATCAAGTCTTTAGAAAATATTTATTTTTACAGAATCAATTCCTGAAAAGGTAACTGTTCTTAAAGTAAAGATTAGAGAAAAACAGAAAGATTGTCAATTTTTTTAATTTTCATAAATTGGTTCAAAATCTTCTGCCGAATGACTACAAATTGGACATTCAAAATCGTTTGGAAGTTCAGAAAATTTATATTCATATCCACAGATTTTACATCTCCAACCAATAATTTTTTTTTCTTTATTGATTGATTGTTTTGGTTTTAAAACTGATTGATATTCCGCATACGTTAATGGATTTTTTTCGCTTAAAATTTGTGCATCTTGAACTTCTGCAATAAAAAGAGTATGCGTTCCCAAATTTTGTGATGAAAGAACTTTACATTGTAAAACTGAACAAACTGATTGATTTATAAATGGAGAACCGTTTTTATCAATTTTGTATGGAAAATCGGCAAATTTATCAACATTTTTTCCAGATTGAAAACCAAAATGTTTTATAAGATTAAAAGAACAAGATTTATCTAAAACAGAAAGACTAAAAAATCCTGATTTTTTTACAAAATCACAAGTTAAATTCTGATTTAAAATTGAAATTGCAATCCGAATTGGTTCATTTGCAACTTGAATACAAGTATTTGTTATACACGCATTAATTTTTTTTCCATCACTTGAACCAAGAACAAAAACTCCATAAGAAAGATTGTACATCGCTTTATTTTCCATAAAATTGCTCCTTTCACCATAAAGATAATAAAATATTTTCCATTGACAAATTCTTTTTTGCAATTTATAGTCTTTATAATTTATTTTCTGTCGCCGGACAGTGTGAAAGCATTCACATAAGAATATCGGTAGGTGAGAAAACTTAAGTTTTCTGCGATTTTCTTGTGCGAATGCTTTTTTTTTGAAATTTTAGAGGAATTTTATGAAAAAAAATATTTTTATTCCATCACTTACAAAATTTGAAAAAATTCTTTGGGCAAGTTCTGCTTTTGGCGTTATAGTTTTATTTATTCTTTTACCAGAAAAAAATTTTTTAACACTTATTTCAACCTTAATCGGAGTAACATCTTTAATTTTTACAGCAAAAGGTCATATTTCTGGACAAATTTTAATGTGTATTTTTTGCATTTTGTACGCAATAGTTTCGTTAAGTTTTAAATACTATGGAGAAGCAATCACATATCTTTTTATGACTCTTCCAAGCGATATAATTTCTACTGTTGTTTGGTTAAAAAATCCGTCCACCAATGGAAAAACCGAAGTAAAAATTTCTCATTTAACACCAAAAAAAACTTTTATCACAATATTTATTACAATCATTACAAGTTTTATTTTTTATTTTATTCTACGTGCATTAAATACAACAAATTTAGAAATAAGTACAATTTCCATTGCAACAAGTATGATTGCATCAATTTTTACAATTATGCGACTTCCCTACTACGCTCTCGGTTATTCTGCAAACGATGTAGTTTTAATAGTGATGTGGATTTTGGCAAGTATTGAAAACCCTGTTTATATTCCAATGATTTTAAATTTTGTAATTTTTCTTGCAAATGATTTATATGGATTTTTTAACTGGAAAAAAATGCGTCGTGAACAAGAAAAAAACTTGCATTTTTAGATTAATTATTCTTTGCAAGCGAATTTATAATATTTGCGACAGAAATATAATCTGCCTTTTTTAATTTTTTTAAATTTTGTAAGATTTTTTCTGTTGGTTCAAACTCAAGAGATTCATCATTTAAAAATTAAAAACACACAAACAAAAATATTTTTATTTTATCTTCCAAAAATTCAAATCCTTGATATAAATAATGTAAAAAAGTAAAATAAAATCTATAGAAAAAGTTTATTTCTAAAAAGGGGCTTTCTTAAAATGATAGAAAAAACAGCAGAATTAAAAAAGCAGTTTGAAGAAAAAATTGCCCAAGTAAAATCTATTGCCGATTTAGAGCAAATAAAGATTAATTTTCTTGGAAAAAAAGGTCAAATCACAACTCTTATGCAAGGTTTAAAAGACGTTGCAAATGATAAAAAACGAGAAGCTGGACAAGCAATCAATACTGTAAAACAGTTTATTGAAAAATCTGTTGAGCAAAAAAAAGAAGATTTAGAAAAACTTGAATGGGATTTAAAAATTCAATCTACATCAAGCTATGATGAATCTTTAGCACTTAGACAAGAACATGGTTCTTTCCACCCAATCACTTTAGTTCAACGAGAAGTTGAAAAAGTTTTTGAAACAATGGGTTTTGTTATAGAAAATTATGATGAAATTGTTGATGATTTTCATTGTTTTGAAGCTTTAAATATTCCAAAACATCATCCTGCACGAGATATGCAAGATACTTATTATTTAACTACAGGACAACTTTTAAAAACTCACACATCTGCTGCACAAAATGCACTTATGAGAAAATATGGTGCTCCTTTAAGAGCAATTTTCCCAGGAAGATGTTTCCGCAATGAATCTACAGATTTTTGTCATGAAAATACTTTTTTCCAAATGGAAGGAATTATGATTGATGAAAATATTTCTATTTCAAATCTTATCTATTTTATGAAAACAATGCTTTCAGAAGTTTTTGGACAAGAAGTTGAAGTTCGTCTTAGACCAGGATTTTTCCCATTTGTAGAACCTGGTTTTGAATTGGACATAAAATGTCTTATTTGTGGTGGTGATGGCTGTCCTTCTTGTAAAAATTCTGGTTGGCTCGAACTTTGCCCATGCGGAATGATTCATCCAAAAGTTTTGGAATATGGTGGAATTGATACAGAAAAATATACAGGTTTTGCTTTTGGACTTGGATTAACTCGTCTTGCAATGATGAAATTTGGTATAAAAGATATTCGTGTTTTCAATTCTGGAAATTTAAAAGCATTTAGTCAATTTAAAAATATTTAAGAGAGTTTTTAAGATAAAGATTGTAAATTTGGGAGAAAATAAATGTTCGTTTCAATGAATTGGATAAAGGAGTACGTTGATTTTCAAGGTCAAGACGTAACTTCTCTTGTAAAAAGATTTACACTTTCTACAGCCGAAGTAGAAGATATTTATTATAAAGGAAAAGATGTTCAAGGCGTTATTATTGCAGAAATAAAATCTGTTGAACCTCATCCTAATTCAAAAAAATTGCATTTACTAAAAGTTGATACTGGTAAAGAAATTTGTAATGTAGTTTGTGGAGCACCAAATGTTTCTGTTGGTCAAAGAGTTGCATTTGCTCCAATTGGTTCTCACGTTGTTGGTGCAGAAATTCAAAAAGCAACAATTGCTGGTTATGAATCTGAAGGAATGTGTTGTGGAGAAGATGAACTTGGTATAAGTGATGACCATTCAGGTTTGATGGAAATTGATGTTGATTGTCCACTCGGAACTGATATTAAATCAATTTATGATATTGATGATATTGTTTTTGAAGTTGATAATAAATCTTTAACAAATCGTCCAGATTTATGGGGACATTATGGAATTGCACGAGAATTTTCAGTTTTAACAGGAACTCCTTTAAAACCAATGGAACTTCTTAAACCAGAATATGATGGCACAAATTCTATCGAAGTAAAAATCAATCGTCCAGATTTAGCTTATCGTTATACAACTTGTAGTTTTAAAAACATCACAAGAAAAATCTCTCCTACAAACTGGAGAATTCGTCTTTATTATTGCGGAATGAGAGCAATCAATTTGTTAGTTGATCTTACAAATTTAATTATGCTTGAAGTTGGTCAGCCAACACACGCTTTTGATGGAACTGGAATCAAATCTATCACAATTGATACACCAAAAGAAGCTTTTAAATTTAAAACTCTTGATGATGTAGAAAGAAATATCGATTCTGAAACTTTAATGATTTACACAAACGATAAACCTTCTGCCATTGCAGGAATTATGGGTGGTTTGGAATCAGAAATTGAAGGTTCTAGTGATTCTACAGTTTTGGAATGTGCAGCATTTAATGGTGTAAGCATTAGAAAATCTACAGTTAGACTTGGACACAGAACAGATGCTTCTATGCGTTATGAAAAAATGCTCGATCCTGAATTAACAATAACTGCTTGCTATCGTTTCTGGAAACTTTTAAAATCAGTCGACCCAAATGCTCAAGTTGCATCTTTAATTACAGATAAATACGTTTACAAATATCCAACTTTGAAAATTGATATTGATAAAGCATACATTGACCGTTACACAGGAATTAGTATTTCTTCAGATACAATTTACAACACTTTAGAAAAATTAGGTTTTAAAGTTGAACGAAATGGCGATTCTTTCAAAGTTGAAGTTCCTTCTTGGCGAGCAACAAAAGATGTTTCTTTAAAAGCAGATTTAGTTGAAGAAGTTAGTCGTATTTATGGTTATGATAATTTCGTAATAAAAACAACTGACAGTTTATTAAAACCAGTTCGAGATTTAGTAAGTCGCGATGAAGATAACCGAATAAAAGATTTACTTGTAAAAAGATTTTTAATGCACGAAGTTCATTCTTATATTTGGTTTGAAGGAAAAAAACTTTTTGATATTGGAATTGAAATTGAAGATAATCCAAAATTAATGAATTCTGTAACTCCAGAAAATACTGTTTTACGAAATTCTATGATTCCAACTCTTCTCACATTTGTTTATGAAAACAAAACTTATGGAGATGCTTATTCTATTTTTGAAATTGCTCGTGTTGTAGAAGGCACAAAAGATGATGGAACTTGTAACGAAAGACGAAAACTTGGAGCAGTAATTTACAATCGAAATAAATCTGAAAAAGAAATTTATTTTGAAGCCGTAGAAGTTATTCGTACAATCGTTAGTTCTATTAAACACGTTGATGTTTCTTTTGTAAAAGTTGAACCAACTCACAAATGGCAACATCCAAAAAATACTTCAGATGTTTTTGTTGATGGAGTAAAAATTGGAACTTTATGTACACTTCATCCTTTTAATCTTCAAAAAATTGATAAAAATGCAGGAATTGTTTGTATAGAACTTGATATGCAAGATTTCAATGAATTAAAAGTTGCAGAAGTTGAATTTCACGATGTTTCAAAATATCCAGTTATTGATTACGATATTTCTCTTGTTATGCCAAAATCTGCATCTTTCAACAATGCAAAAGCAAGAATTCAAAAAATGAACATTTCAGATTTAACTGATATTGAAGTGATTGATGTTTATGAACTTGAAACAGAAACTTCAGTAACAGTTCGTTTTACATTTAGTGCTTTTGATAGAACTTTGGAAAAAGAAACTGTACAAAAAGATATAAAAAATATTTTATCAGAACTTGAAAAAGACGGAATAAACGCTCGTTTCTAGTTTTAATTTTAGTGCTATATCATATTTATTCAAAAAAATTATTTTCACAAAGATAAATATGATGTAGCATTTTTTTTAACAAAATTTCAAAGAAATTTCATCTAAATATAGGTAAAACATCTGCTTGACAACTCATCATAAGTTACTAGAATTTACTCAAATATAATTATTCAAAATTTGATTGTTTAATGTAAATAAAATTTATGTTTTTCAATCATTTTATAGATTTTGAAAAGCAAATTTTATAGGAGCAAAAACTATGATTAAAAACATTCCAGATGTAAAACTTGGAATCATTGCTGTTAGTCGTGATTGTTTTATCATTTCTCTTTCTGAATCAAGAAGAGCGGCTATTGCTAAAGCGTACGGATCTGAACTTTATGAATGTAAAGTAACTGTAGAAAACGAAAACGATATGCTAAAAGCCGTTGAAGATGTAAAAAAAGCAGGATGTAATGCACTTTGTGTATTCCTCGGAAACTTTGGTCCAGAAACACCTGAAACTTTAATTGCAAAACATTTTGATGGACCTGTTATGTATGCTGCTGCTGCAGAAACATCTTACAAAAATGCTGGTCTTATAGACGGTCGTGGAGATGCTTACTGTGGAGTTTTAAACTGTTCTTACAACTTAGGTCTTCGCCATCTAAAAGCAGTGATTCCAGAATATCCAGTTGGAACAGCAGAAGAAGTTGCTCAAATGATGAAAGATTTTGTTCCTGTTGCTCGTGCTTTGATTGGTCTTTCTAAATTAAAAGTTATTACTTTCGGACCTCGTCCACAAGATTTCTTTGCTTGCAACGCTCCAATAAAAGGACTTTACGACATTGGTGTTGAAATTCAAGAAAATTCAGAACTTGATTTGTTAGTTTCTTACAAAGCTCACAAAGATGACCCAAGAATTAAAGATATTACAGAAGATATGGCAAAAGAACTTGGTGTTACAGGAAATAATTATCCTGATATGTTGCCAAGAATGGCTCAATTTGAACTTACATTACTCGATTGGGCAGAAAAAAATAAAGGTGCTAGAGAATACGTTGTATTTGCTAACAAATGTTGGCCAGCATTCCCAGAAGCTTTCGGATTTGAACCTTGCTATGTAAACAGTCGTCTTGCTTCTCGCGGAATTCCAGTTGGTTGCGAAGTTGATATTTATGGTGCATTGAGCGAATACATCGGAACTTGCGTAACAGGAAGCCCAGTAACTTTACTTGATATTAATAACTCTGTTCCTCAAGATTTGTATGATGATGCAATCAAAGGAAAATTTGCTTATAACTACAAATTAAATGATACTTTTATGGGATTCCACTGTGGAAATACTCCATTCTGTAGATTGGCTCCAGAAAGTAAACCTGGCGTAAAATATCAGTTGATTCAACATCGTCTTCTTGAACCAAAAGGAAGCGATCCTGATTTTACAAGAGGAACTTTGGAAGGTGATATTGGTGCTGGAGATATTACATTCTTCAGATTACATGCAAACGCAGACGGAAAACTTCAAGCTTACGTTGCTCAAGGAGAAGTTCTTCCTATTCCAACTCATTCATTTGGTGGAATTGGTGTTTTCGCTATTCCAGAAATGGGACGTTTCTATCGTCATGTTTTAATTTCTAAACGTTATCCACATCACGGTGCAGTTGCATTTGGTCATGTTGGAAAAGCTTTGTACACAATCTTCCAATACTTAGGCATTGAAGAT
Organism: uncultured Treponema sp.; assembly: GCA_964410365.1. Lineage (GTDB taxonomy): Bacteria > Spirochaetota > Spirochaetia > Treponematales > Treponemataceae > Treponema_D. The sequence continues at coordinate 32,109 of CAYPGB010000010.1, read as the reverse complement.
ATTGCTTACAACAAACCTGCTGGACAATTATATGTTGATGAAAATCCTTTTGCTTAATTAAAGTAATTTTATTATACAAAAGATTTTCTATCATTTTTAATGAAATCTGTTTTTTATTGTGATAAAGTATTCTTATGAATACAAATCTATCCAGTAAAAAGCAGATTTTTTTTACATCAATTCTTTTTTTTATTTCCATAATTATTTTTGTAATTTCACTTTTTGTGATGAAATTTACAAGTAGTTTTCATTGGGACGGAACTATTTTTGATATTTCAAAAGTAAATTCTTTAGATAGAAATCTTGCAAATCCTTATAATCATTTTTTACACATTGTTGGAACTATTACTTGCGGAATTTCTTTCATATTTTTGCCAATTTGTTTTATTTCTTATACAGTTTATAAATCACAAAATAAAAAATGGACTTTTTTTGCTTTAATTTTGATTTTTTGTACAACTTGTTTTTTTAATAAAGGTTTTTATGATTTATTAAAAGCACTGGTAGAAAGAGTTAGACCTTATATGTATTTTGAAAATCCTGCACAAAAAGGCATTTTATCTGGAGATTTTCAACATTCTTGGCCAAGCGGTCATACCGCAAATGCTTTTATGGGAATTTCTTTTATCACAATAAATTTGATTTTTTCTAAAGATAAATCCATCTGGAAAAAAATATTCATTCTCACCGGATATATTTTTTCTGTTGCAACAGGCATTTGCAGAATTTTGAGCGGAAATCACTATTTTACAGATGTTTTAAGTGGCGGATTTTTAGGCTCTTTTGTAGGATTTGGAATTTCTTTTCTTAATAAAAAATTCGGAATGAAAATCAGTTAAAACAGATTGTCGGGTCGAGCCCGACAATGACAAAAAAAACGAGGACTTCCAATTGTAACACAAGAAGAAGTCCTCGCCGTCCAGTTTTTCTGGACATCGGAGAGAGTTTATCAGCTTATTTCTAAGCCTTTTCTAATATACTTGACAACGTTTTTTCCGTCAATGAATTTTAGATTTATAAAAAAAATTTATAATTAATTTTCATCAATAAAATTAACTCAATCATAATGGCATTTTTTAATTTATATTATACAATCTATTTAATATGTTTAAATGGATTTATCTACTAAACGCTTTAATTACTGTGTTTAGTCTTTTATATTATTTCGAAACTTCTCTTAACAAAGTAAATAAAAATTATCTGTTTTTGTTTATCTTTATTACCGTTTCAAATTACGCTTATGCTTTGAGTGTTTTTTCAGATAATTTTGAAGGCACTTATATCGCAATGCAAATTTATTATGCAACTAGTATTTTTGCAGATATTTTGATGTTTTTAATCATTTGTAATCTTTACAAATATAAACCAAAAGTAATTCTTAGAATGTTTCTATTTTTTCTTGCAGTTTTTATCTTAGTTCTTTACGCAACTATAAAATCTTCAAATCTTTACTACACATCAATGGAATTTACAAAAATTTATGGACTTTCTATTATTGTAAGAACATATGGACCTTTACATTTTTTATTATTGTTTTTACTCTCATTTACAGAAATTTATTCATTTTGCATAGTTTTAATTAACACTTTAAACAAAAATACTTTTTCGCGAATTGTATCAACTATTCTTCTTATTATGCTTTCTGTAGGAACAGCAATTTACATTTTGGCAGAAGTTTTTAAAGTTCAGATTGAAGTTTTACCTTTCATTTTTACAATTATTGATATTTCGTTGCTTATTATTTTTAAAAGAATTGAACTTTATGATATATCTGCTAATCTTTTAAATATTTATGAACAAGGTTTAAATTGCGGATATGTTGTTTTTGATAACAAATTTAGATATTTAACCGCAAACGATTTTGCAAAAGAAACTTTTCCAATTATAAATACTTTTAAAGTTGACTCAAAAGTTCCTGAAACAGAAAAATTTTTTAAAGAAGAAATTATTCCTTGGATAAGAGAATGTATAAAAGTTGAAAAAATTGATAAAAAAATCACTGTAAATAATAAAACTTTAATGCTTTCTTTGGATAAAACTCTTTCTAAACGAGGAAAAACTACTAGTTATTTAATTACACTTTTAGATATAACTCAAAATCAAAAATATATAGACTTAATTAACGATTATAACGGACAACTAGAATTAGATTTAGCCAAAAAAACCGAAAAACTCTCAACTATTCAGCGTTCAATAATTACAGGAATGGCTATGATGGTTGAAAGTAGAGATAATTCCACAGGTGGACACATCAAACGCACTAGCGAAAGTGTTAAAATTTTTGTGGAAAAATTGAAAACAAAACCAATGTTTAGCAATCTTATGACACCTCATTTTTGTGAAAGCATTATAAAAGCCGCTCCTATGCACGATTTAGGAAAAATTGCTGTCAAAGATGAAATTCTACGAAAACCTGGAAAATTTACAGAAGAAGAATATGAAGAGATGAAAAAACATCCTGCCGAAGGTGCAAAAATTGTTGCTGAAGTTTTAAAAGAAGTTGAAGATAAAAAATTTATAAAAATCGCAATAAATGTAGCACACTATCATCACGAAAAATGGGATGGTTCAGGATATCCAACAGGAATTAACGGAATTGGAATTCCTTTTGAAGCAAGAATTATGGCTCTTTCTGATGTTTTTGACGCACTTGTTAGTAAAAGATGTTATAAAGATTCTTTTGATTATGAACATGCTTTTTCCATTATAGAGAAAAGTTTGGGAACACATTTTGATCCTGAATTAGGAAAAGCGTTTTTGGAGTGTCGTCCAGAACTTGAAGAACTCTATAATGGTTTTGTTGAGTAAATTTTTTAATAATTATATTTTTTTCGTAATGTAATTAAAAAAATAATAGTTAAACACATACAAGCAAATTCTGCCATTGGAGCAGCTATCCAAATTCCGTTGGAACCAAATAAAACTGGCAAAAGTAAAATAAATGTTACTTGAAAGCATAATGTTCGTGAAGCAGAAATAATTGCACTGATTAAACCATCATTTAAAGCTGTAAAAAACGATGAACCATAAATATTTATACCGCACAAAAGAAATGAAAATGAATAAATTTTAAATGCTTTTTTTGTTAATTCAAAAAGATTTTTATCATAACTTGTAAAAATGGCTGAAAATGTTCCTGAAAGAGATTCACTTGCAATAAACATTAAAATAGAACCAATTCCAATAATAAAAAGGCTTTTTTTGAAAATATTTTTAAGTTCAACTTTATTTTCTGCACCATAATTATAACTTATGATTGGAGCAGTTCCCATAGAATAACCAATAAAAATTGCCGCAAAAATCATTCCAACATACATAATAACTCCGTATGCGGCAACTCCATCAACTCCAGAATATTTTAAAAGTTGAATATTATACAACATTCCCACAAGACTTGAAGAAATTGTTGTTAAAAGTTCGGAAGAACCATTTGTAAGCGTTTTAAAAAGTGCACGAGCATCCCAAGAAGGTTTTCCAAGTTTCAAAATACTTTTTTTCACAATACAAAAATAAATTAAAGGAATAATTCCTCCAACAAAATAAGAAATATCAGTTGCAAGAGCTGCTCCAACAATTCCCCATTTAAAAATTCCAACAAATAAAAAATCTAAAATGATATTTGTAAATCCTGCCAAAAGTGTAAGAAAAAGACCAAGTTGAGGTTTTTCTGCCGCAATCAAAAAACTCTGAAAAATAGATTGAAGCATAAATGCTGTGGTTGAAGTTATCAACGTTCTAGCATATAAAATTGCGTAATTATAAACATTTCCTTCCGCACCCATAAGTTTTGCAATCTTTGGGATAATAACCCAAGCGACAGAACTTAAAATAATTCCTAATCCAATGGTAAAATAAATGAGAAAAGAAAATAATTCATTCGCCTTTTTTGTATTTTTTTCACCAAGAAATTTTGCAATTAAAGCACTTCCACCAGAACCAATCATAAATCCAATTCCATTAAAAAGCATAATGATTGGCATAATCAAATTTATAGCGGCAAAAGGTTCTTTTCCTGCAAAATTAGAAACAAAAATTCCATCAACAATTGAATAAATTGATGTAAAAATCATCATTAATATTGAAGAAATTGTAAATTTAAATAATTTTCCAAATGTAAAATGGTCTGATAATTTGATTTTCATATATTTCTCCTGTGCAATAAGAAAACGCGAGCCGTGTCGCAACGTTTTCATTACTCTGTTTTATAAAAAAGTTTGTTTAGCGTAAGCGTTTCAAACTTTTCTTATCCGCAATAAGAAAACGCGAGCCGTGTCGCAGCGTTTTCATTACTCTGTTTTATAAAAAGTTTGTTTAGAGTGGATTTTCAAACTTCTCTAAAAATTCATTCCGTTCTTCTTTCATAGAAGTCAACAAAAGTTCTTGAAGTTCTATCATTTTTTTATAATTTTCTAAGCCCATTCGAGAAATTGCTTTTTTTTCAAACGAAACAATCGATTCTATTTGTTTTTCTGCAAATTGAAATCCATTTTTTGTAAATTTTATCATTTTAGAACGTTTATCATTTTGATTTTCTTCCAAAGTAACAAAACCTTTTTTTTTCATAGAAAGAACAATATTATTTACAGTTTGCGGAGGGATTGAATAACCTTCGCTAATTTGTTTTTGAGTTTGTTCTCCTTCCATAAAAAGTGCATAATAAACAAGATTAAAATCATCTTCAGAATGTAAAAATTTTGTGAGTTTTGCATAAAAACGCGAAATAGAACTCACACATTTATTTTCTCTAATTAAAAGTTCAATTTGTGTATTCATAAAATCCTTCTAAAAAAGAGAATTTAATCCCATTTGGGATAAAAATCAATCCCTTTTGGGACTAATATAATTTTTTTTATTCCAACTTTTTAGTTTTAACAATAATTTTTTTTCAAAAAACATCGTTATTGCAAAAGTTTACTACACAAAACTTGATTTATTTGTCATTTCCTCTCGTGTCATTGTCAGGCGAAATCCAACAATCTGTTCTGAAAGATTCCCGTATCAACTTGTCTACCAACAGGCAAAAATACGAGAATGACTGTATTTGTCGAATATTGGGAATGAATGTGTTAGTTTTACAAACGCATGACAATAGAAAATCTTATCAAAAGTCGAAATTAAGGCTATTTATAAATTATTTTTCCTAAACAAAGTTTTTTCTCAGCCGATAATCTTTTTATGAAAAACTCAAATAAATCTAGCATTATAACTGGAGTTGTTTTACTTTTGCTTGCAGCTCTTTTCTCAATTAGTTTGATAGTTCAATTCTTGGATTTTGGAATGGTTTATCCTACCCATAATAATTTTTTCTTTCTTTTAGGAAATCTTATTTACACAGTTTATGGTTTTTCTAGTATTTTAATTCCAGTTTTTTTATTTGTTGCTGGGCTTTCTTGCTTTTCTACAACTTGGACTGCAAAAAAAACAATCTTTTTATTAACCGCAATTATTCCATTTTTTACAGCCGTTATTACAGAAAATATTTGTCGTTCAATCATTTCTATGGGAAATAATCCTTTTAATGCAGTTAAAATCACCATAACTTTGGTTACAGGAATTTTACTCATTGTGATGGAATTTCTTGGAGAAAGTATTGTAGCAGATAAAATTGATGAAAAATTCTTTGCAAAGAAAAAACATCAAAATGATAATGATGAAACAGAAAAAATTACAAAATCTGAAAATTTTTTGACAAAAATAAAAGATAAATTTTCTACTCAAAAAAATGAAGAAAATCAAATTGAAGAAAACAAAAATGATGATGATTTTTCACTAAAATTTGAAGATGAAACACAGAATATTCAAGATGAAAAAATCACAAATTCAGAAGAAAATCTTACTCCTTTTGATGATATTTCTTTTGTTACTGATGAAGATTTGGAAATTAGCGAAGAAGAATTAAGAAAACAAGAAATTGAATTGGGTTTGCGTTCTCCAGACGAAAATGAAATTTCAGAAAATCATTTTGAAGAAAAAACAGAAGAAATTGAAGAAACAAATCTTGAAAATGATAAAACTCAAACTTCAGAAAATGAAAAATCTCAACAACAAAATAATGAATTTGAAAATTCTTCTGAATCTGAGTCAGAAATTGAAAATCCGGCAACTATTATTTCTCAAGAAGAATTTGCCGCTCTTACAAATTTTGATGATGAAAATTTTGAAGAAGAAAATCAAAATGATGAACTTGAATGGAATAATCTTCCTCCAAAACCAGAAAAACTTCCACCAGAATATGAAGATTCTATAGATTTTGATGATTCTGCGTTAGATTTTCCACCAAAAGATGAAGAAATTTCAGAAGAAAATAATTCTGATGAAAATTTCACTAATTTTTCAGAAGAAGAATATGATTTAACAAAACCTAACATCAATGAAAATGTTGAAACAGAAGATTCGCCTTATTCTTCAACTCGTTATATTGATTCTGTTGTAGAAAATCCATCTTATCCACATACAATTTCTTTGGTTGATGAAGATGAAAATCCTTTTGAAGAAGAACCAACTATAGAGGAAAAAAAAACTCCAGAACCTAAAAAATCTAAATTTCCAGTAAAAATTAGTTTTGATGAAAATGATGAGGAAAATAATTTTTCAGAATTTTCTCCAATTACAAAAAATTCTCAATATGAAAATTTAGAAAAAAATATAAATTTAAAAGAAGATTTTTCACCAGAAGTTGAAGACGAATCTCCGGTTTTTAATCAAATTGAAGAACAAGAAAATATCTACGAAAAAAATGATGAATTTGAAACTGAAAAAAAATCTAACCTTGGAAATAATATTGTAAAAACTGAAACAAAATCATCTTCAAATGAAAATTCTAGTAAAATTTCTGAAAATGATAACAATGTTGGATTTAGTTTTGCTGCTTCAAATGTTTTTTCAAATATGGAAAAAGATATTCGAGAATCTATTCCAGTTTCAGAAATTCAACCTTTAACAACAGAAAATATAAAACCTCAATCTGCAAATAATCTCACCGCAGATGAATTAACAGATTTTTTTAATGCTCAACAAGAAGAAAATACTCCAAAAACAACAACAATTGAACCAAATCCGCCAAAAATAGGCAATCGAGCAATGAAAAAAGGACCTTACATCATTCCTTCAGATTTATTAATTGCTTATAAAGATGACCAATATTGGTTGATTGATGATGCAACAAAAGATGCATCTTTGAAATTAAAACAAACTCTCAGTGAATTTAATATTGAAGCTCAAATTATTGGAATTAAAAAAGGTCCAGTTGTAACAATGTTTGAAATTTTACCTGCTCCGGGCGTAAAACTTAGCAAAATTGTTGCTCTGCAAGACAATATCGCACTTTCTTTGGCAGCTCAATCTGTTCGTATTGTTGCACCAATTCCAGGAAAACAAGCTGTCGGAATTGAAGTTCCAAATAAACATCGTTCTGTGGTTGGTTTCCGCGAAATTATTGAGATGAATTTGCCAGAATGGGAAAAAATGTCTATTCCTGTTGTTTTGGGTAAAGATATTTTAGGAAAAGCTCAACTTATAGATTTGGCAAAAACTCCTCATATGTTGATTGCAGGTGCAACTGGTTCTGGAAAATCTGTTTGTGTCAATTCGTTAATTCTTTCAATTTTGTATAAACGTTCTCCATTTGATGTAAAACTTGTTTTGGTAGACCCAAAAGTTGTTGAATTAAAACTTTATAATAATATTCCTCATCTTTTAACGCCAGTAATTACAGAACCAAAGAAAGCATTACAATCTTTACAATGGTGTTTGTGCGAAATGGAAAGACGTTATGCACTTTTAGATAGCATGGGCGTTCGTGATATTTCAAACTATAATTTAAAAATAAAAAATCAAAATATTGCAACAGAAAAACTTCCTTACATTGTTGTGATTATTGATGAATTTGCAGATTTGATGGCAACTAGCGGAAAAGAACTTGAAAATGTAATTGCAAGATTAACTGCGATGAGCCGAGCGGTTGGAATTCATCTTGTTTTAGCAACTCAGCGACCTTCTGTAAATGTAATAACCGGTTTAATAAAAGCAAATATTCCAACTCGAATTGCCTTTATGGTTGCTTCAAGAACCGACTCAAATATCATCATCGATACAGTTGGTGCAGAAAAATTACTTGGACGAGGTGATATGCTTTATGCATCTGCTTCAGATCCAGCCCCAATTCGTATTCAAGGAACTTTTGTAACAGATCAAGAAGTTGAAAACGTTGTAAAATCTGTAAAAGATTACGGTGAACCAGATTATATTGATGATGAAATGTTCTCTGATGATGATGACGAACGAGGAACAGATTTATTTGGACAACCTATGGACGATGATGATCCTCTTTATGACCAAGCTCTAGAAATTGTTGTTCAAGCAGGAAAAGCAAGTGCATCTTATTTGCAAAGACGATTAAGTATTGGTTATAACAGAGCCGCAAGACTTGTAGAAGAAATGGAAGAAAGAGGAATTGTAGGTCCAGCAAATGGAAGTAAACCTCGAGAAATAATTCATATTCCATAGAAGATTGTCGGGTCACGCCCGACAATGACAGTTTATTCAAGATTTGCGACGTTTGCGAAGCAAACTCGTGTGTTGCTGAAAGCAACACAGTCATTCCCGTGCTCTTGCCTGTCGGCAGGACAGGTTGACACGGAAATCTTTTTTACCAATTCTTAATAGATTCTACAAGTTGGATTGCCATTTTTTGATGCGTTTTTGCATTCGGATGCCAATCACAAGCGACTCCATCAATTTTTTCATCATGAACTGGAAATTTTATAACTTTTACAGGAACTTTTTTAAAGTCGTCACAGAAAAGATTTACCGCTTCTGTTTGTGAGTCGCAAAGTTGTTGCCCCATCACACCAAGACAAACTAAAATTTTTGCTTTTGGAGAACGTCTATGTATTGCTTCTAAAAATTGACGCAATCCACTTACGTAAGAAATTCTTCTTCCTTCAACATCACGAACAAAACTTGCATCATTTGTTCCAAGATTGATAATTACTAAATCTGGAGAAAATTGTGTTTCATCCCAAATTTCAGGTTCAATTCCAAGTCTTAAACTTAAAGATTTATCTTTATAAGGCCAAATTGATGGCATAACTACACTTGTATCAGGAATTTCTACAGATTCTTCAACATATTTTGAAATAATTCCAATTCCACTCCAACAACATTCTTGAAATTCAGCATTTAACATTTTCATTGCTAAAAATCCGTACGCTTTATCTGCTCTTTCTTGTTTAGTAGTAAAACCGTCTTTTAAATAAACACCTTCAATTCCATAGCCACAAGTAATACTATCTCCAATTATTTCAACTTTTAATGTAGATTTTTGCACATTTTTTGGTAAAATCTGTTTTCCATCAATTTCAACTTCTTGAATTCCTGCAGAACCAAAATTAACTTCACTAATTTTTATAACACGAATGATAACAGTTTTTTCGCTTTCAGATTCAAACAAAATAACATCATTTATTTTTTCTGTAAGAATAATTTTTTTTGACATTTCATCTGGAAAATTTTCCCAATAAGATGAACCTTCGTACTCATTTTCACTATTCAATTCAGAAATAAAAATTCCAACAACTCCTTTTGTATTATCATCAAAATAATTAGAATCACTGAAAATTTTACAAGAAGCCTTTTTTCCTGTAAAACAAAATTCAAATCCACTTGCAGAATAATCAAAATATCTAATTCCTTCAAAATCTAAATTTCTTCCATACCATTTTAAATTATCTAATTTTAATTTCATTTTTTTCCTCTAAAATTAATTTTTAAATTTATATAATAGTTTTCCGTGTTAAGCACAAAAATGACAAATTTTTAAAGATATAAAAATTCACTTTCTTGTAAAATAAAAACTATTTTAAATAAAAAACTTTTGAATTTCTTGTTGATGTCCAAATTGATTTTCTTTTTGGTGGAAGAGAATCTAATGAACCTAAAACAAAACCTAATTTTTCAAACCAATCTGATGTTTGAGTTGTGAGAATAAAAATAGATTTTGCATTTTTAGATTTTCCTTCTTCAATAAGATATTCCATCATTTTTAAACCAATTCCCATTTTTGCAAAGTTTTCTTCAACGGCAACCGCAGCAATTTCTGCTTGTCCATCATCATAAAAATGAAGTGCCGAACACGCGTGAATTGTTCCATCAATTTCGTAAACAATATAATCTTCAAAAGTTTGTGAAAGTTGTTCTTCTGTTCGTGGTAAAAGTTTTCCAGAATCTACAAAAGGTCGCATTAGCGAAAGAACTGCTGGAATATCTGTTTGTTGCATCTTTCTGATTTTTCCATAATTTTCTACAAAAATCATTGTTCCTGAACCAAGATTACTAAAAATTTCGGTTGGAATAACACCATCAGTTTTTCCATCAACAATGTGAACTCGTGTTACATTTTTTTTACACGCTTGAATTGCAAGATTTACTAAAGATGATTCAGATGGATTATTTTGTGCAAAAATTTGAGCATCATCAATACTCATTGCGGCAATATCACCATTTTCGTGAAGAGTGATTTCTTCTTTTGTAATAAAATCTTTTTTGTTTAAATGTTTGTCCCACATAACAAAAAAAAGTTTATCCGCTTTTAATTCGATTGCAACTTTTTGTGCTAAAGAAATTGAAGAAATATTATAAGGATGTCCAACAGAATTCCAACCAATACAAGGAAAAATCGGAATAAAACCACTATCTAAAACACTTTTTATTGCGGAAACTTGTAATTTATCAATTTCGCCAGCAGTTCCATAATCAAAACCATCTACAACGCCTTTTGCTCGCGAACGAACCCAATTTCCAATTGTTGCAGTAATATTATTCGCGGCAAGACTTGTCATCACCGTGTTAGAAACATCAAACGCAGCCATTTTTATTAAAGGCATTGCTTCTTCCGTAGTTATACGACAATCATTTTTAAATTCCCAAGAAATTTTTGCCGAAGAAAGAATTTCATCAATTCGTTTTCTTGCACCAGGAATAATTACAACTTTCAAACCAATAGAATGAAGTAATGCAATATCGCGAATATGACTAGAAAATAATGGAGATTGAATTGTTTTATCATCAAGATAAATAACAACAACTGCATTTTTAAATTTTTGCAGATAACGAATTACATCTCTTATATTTTCTGCTGTTTTATTTTGATTTTGCGACATATCAACTTCCAAAAAAAATATATTCAAATTATAAAATATTTATTCATAAAAAAAAACTATTCAATAAAAAAAATCTATTTTATAATAAAAGAAATTTTTAGAGCTATAAAAATGAGGATGTTATGGAAAATTATTTAGGAAAAGATGTTTTTAAATTAGGATTTGGCTTGATGCGACTTCCAAAAACAAAAGATGGAAAAATTGATATTCAACATACTTGCAAAATGGTTGATAAATTTATTGAAGCGGGCGGAACTTATTTTGACACTGCTTATGTTTACGACAATGGAGAATCTGAAAAGGCAACAAAACTGGCACTTGTAGAACGTTATCCTAGAGAAAAATTTTTACTCACAACAAAATTGTGTGCTTGGCAACAATGTCATGATGAAAAAAGTGCAAAACAACAATTTTATACAAGTTTAGAAAGAACGGGGGCTGGGTATTTTGATTTTTACCTTTTACACGCTTTAACAAGAAGCAATTATAAAAAATATGATAAATATCACATTTGGGATTTTGTAAAAGAACTTAAAGAAAAAGGATTAATTAAACATTTTGGATTTTCTTTTCATGCAGATTCTAGTTTACTTGAAGAACTTTTAACAAATCATCCTGATGTAGATTTTATTCAACTTCAAATAAATTATGCAGACTGGGAAAATCCTGATGTTGAATCTCGAAATTGTTATGAAATTGCTTTAAAACATAAAATTCCAATCACAATTATGGAACCAATAAAAGGCGGTTCTTTAGCAAATCCAATTTCTCCAGTAAAAAATATTTTTGATGAGGCAAATAAAAAACTTAATCAAAATCTTTCTTACGCTTCTTGGGCAATTAGATTTGCAGCATCATTAGATGGAATAATCACAGTTCTTTCTGGAATGTCAAATTTGGAACAAGTAGAAGATAATATTTCTTATATGAAAAATTTTATTCCACTTTCAGATTACGAAAAATCAGTTATAAAAGAAGCACAAATTGCACTTGCTGATGATACATTAATTCCTTGTACAGCGTGTCATTATTGTACAGATGGATGTCCGAAACAAATTCCAATTCCAGAAATTTTTAATGTAAAAAATAAAATGCAAACAAATTCAATTGATGAATTAAAAAAAGAATATCTTTCTGTAACAAAAAATAGAGAAAAATCAAGTGATTGTATAAAATGTAAAAAATGTGAAAATTCTTGCCCACAACATTTAAAAATCACAAAATTTTTAAAAGATTGTCTTGTTTTTGAAAAATAATTTTGTTTTGTGTTCTTTCTGCAATTTGTAGTAAGAACACAAAGATATAAAATTTGATAATTTTCTAACTCGATTTATCCAACAGTTGTCAACTTAATCATAACAATACTTTTTTTAGTCTTTTATTTATTTTAAACAATCCATATTCTATTAATAAAAATTCAAAATTAACATATTTTTTTTAACACTTTTGCATTTTTATGATAAAATTATAATTCACACAAAAATATCTGGAGCAATAAATGGAACCCATCAAATTAAAACATTTAAAAAACTTTCGTGATTTAGGTGGAATTGAAACCTCTGACGGAAGACACATTAAAAAACATATGTTGATAAGAGGTAAAGCTCTTAGAAAGCTTACTTTTCTTGATGTTTACAAATTAAAATTTATTTACAATTTAAAAACTATAATCGATTTACGTTGTGATAAAGAAATTAAAGAATCTCCAGATGATATTATAGATGGTGTTACTTATTTAAAAATGCCTATAACTGATGAATCTATGCTTGGAATAAGTCATGAAAAAAGAATTCATTCATTAAAATCATTATATGAAATGCCTGTAATGACTGATTTATATGAAAATCTTGTTTCTGATAAATGTTTAGATAATGTGATAGCTGTTTTGAAAAAAATACTTTTTTTGCCAGAAAATGAACTTTCTGTTGTTTTTCATTGTTCTGCTGGAAAAGATAGAACAGGAATTATTTCCGCTTTGATTTTATCTTTTTTGGGAGTTCCAACTCAAACTATCACAGAAGAATATATGTATTCAAACAAAATAAACAGAGTAAAAGCATTTTTTGTATATTGGGGACTTATGCTTTTAAAAGGCAAACCTTCATTTGCAAAAAGAATACAACTCTCTTTGTTAGCAAAAAAACAATTTTTAGATTCTTCATTTAATAAACTAAAAAAAGAATTTGGTGATATGGAAAATTTCTTTACACAAACATTAAATCTTTCTCCAGAAGAAAAAATAGAAATTCAAAATAAATTCTTAGAATAATAAAAAATAAATTTTTAAATTCCAAAATATATTTTCTTTTTTTAATAAAAACTTCTTAATTCAAAAGGAGTTTTTATTTTTTTTTAAAGGGGGAACTTACGAACGATTGTTAGAAAAAATTAAAAACTAACAAACGTTTGTTTATTAAAAACATTTTAATTTTTTACACGCAATAAAATGTTTCACGTGAAATACTTTACAAATCAAAGCACGTTCCACGTGAAACAAAATAAAAACACAAACACTTTTTTTTATAAAACTGATATTTTAGTAAAAACACACAACTTAATATTAAAATCACACAAAGTTTCACGTGAAACTAAATATTTATAATAAATCAAAATATATTTCATGTGAAACTGAAATAATTATTTTAAAATTAATGAAACAATAAAAATATTTAAATTATTCTAATTAAGAAGACTGTTTCACGTGGAACACCTTTATAAAAAATCTACAAAATATTTTAATATTTATAAATGCAATTTTTATAAAATAAAAAACAAATTGTTCCAGGTGAAACACAAGTTATCCACCGTTGTGGATTATTTTGTGGATAACTTTTTATTTTGTGGATAATTCTGTGGATTTTGTGGATATTATTTTATTAAAATAACAAAGGTTTCACGTGAAACTATTCTGATTCATTTCTATATTTTTTCACAGACTTTCATACTTATAAATGTCATTATCGAGTTTGACCTCAATAATTAAAAATAATGGATTGTCGGTCTAGCCCAACAATGACAATTTTTATCAAGTACAACAAAAACAAAAGGCTGACCAAAAAAATGGTCAGCCTTGCCTGATGTAAAATCACCCTAGAACTAATTTTAGTTCATACCCTTTGTATATTATTTTATTATTAATAAAAGAATCTTTTTTGTCAATAAAAAAATCATTTTCAACTAACAAACGTTAGTTATCATTTTCTTCTTTTTCTTGAACTTTATCAATTCCAACAAGATAATCTGGTTCCTTGATATTTACAATTTTTACACCAGAAGCACCTTGTCCTTGTTCTTTTATTTCAGAAGCCTTAAATCTAAGAGTTTTTCCTTGACTTGTCATACAAACAACTTCATCAGTTTCTTTTACATTAAGAGCTCCAATTATTTCTCCTTTAGCATCCGTATTTCCAAAAATTCTTTGTCCTCCAGTTCCTCTACCATGAACAGAGAAACAATCAAATGAAATACGTTTTCCAACGCCTTTTTCTGTAAGAAGAATAATATTAGAATCTTGTTTAACTTCTACAGCAGCGGCAATTTCATCACCTTCTGAAAGTTTCATTCCTTTTATACCGCAACTTGCTCTTCCCATTAAACGAACAGTATCTTCTTTTATTCTTAATGCTTTTCCACGACGAGAAATTAACATTACTTCAGAATTTCCTGTAGTTTGGATTGCACTTATTAATTTATCTCCATCATTAAGTTTTATTCCAATAATTCCTTTAGTTTTTGCATTTTGGAATTCTGAAGAACGAACTTTTTTTACAATTCCATTTGATGTTGTCATAAACAAATAAAGATTTTCTGAAAATTCTTTTAAAGAAACTATTGTTGTAATTTCTTCATCAGCAGAAACTTGTAAAAGTCCTTTTATATTTGCACCTCTACTTGTTTTTTCTGATTCTGGAATTTCATGAATTTTTATCCAATATGCTCGTCCTATATTTGTTATGAACAATAAATATTCTTTTGTAGAACCTATGAAAAGTTGATTAATATAATCATTTTCCAAGAGAGATGTACTATTAGAACCAGTTCCTCCCCTACTCTGCTTTTTATATTTATCAATAGAAACTCGTTTGATATAACCAAGACGAGAAATCATAACAACCATTTCTTCATCTTTAATCATATCTTCAACGTTAATAGCTTCTACTTCATCAGGAACTATATCTGTTCTACGTTCATCTCCATATTTTTCTGCAAGAGCATTTGTATCATTTTTTATGAGCTGAAGAATTTTTTCGTGATTAGCAAGTAAATCTGAAAGATAATCTATCAACTCTTGAAGTTCTTTTATTTCTTTTTGCAAATCTTCAACTTGCATATGAGTAAGTCTTTTTAATTGCATATCAACAATTGCTTGAGCTTGTTCATCATCAAAATTAAAACGTTCTTCAAGACGAAGTTTTGCATCTTCTGTTGTTCTACTACTTTTGATAATTTTTATAACTTCATCAATATTATTAATTGCAATAATAAGTGCTTCCAAAATATGCATTCTATGTTTTGCAACTTTCAAATCATAAATTGTTCGGCGAGTAATAACTTCATCACGATGATTTACAAAATGAGCAATTAATTGTTTTAAATTCAAAACTTCTGGTTTTAAATAAGTCTGAGGAAGAACTAATCCATATTCTGGTTCGCTATACCGTGGTTCTCCTTCTTTTTCTTGAGGAACAAGTGCAAGATTTATAACTCCAAAATTTGATTGTAAATCTGTTTTTGCAAATAATTGATTTAATACAATTTTTGTGATTGCACCTCTTTTTAATTCAACGACAAGTCTCATTCCAGTTCTGTCAGAAGTTTCATCATTTGCATCTACAATTCCATCAATTTGTTTATCGCGATTTAATTCCTTTATTTTTCTAATTATATTTGTTGTGTTTACTCCATAAGGAACTTCTGTAAATACAATGGATTCTTTTCCATTTTTGTGAGTTTCAATTGTGAATTTTGAACGAATTGTAATTTTTCCGCGTCCAGTTGTATATGCTTTTTTTATTCCAGCAGTTCCATAAATAATTCCACCAGTTGGAAAATCTGGACCTTTTATATGTTGCATTAATTCATCTATTGTAATTTCTGGATTATCAATATAAGCAGAAATGGCAGAAGCAACTTCTTTAAAATTATGAGTTGGCATATTTGTTGCCATTCCAACAGCAATTCCAGTTGTTCCATTGCAAAGAAGAAAAGGAAATGCTCCAGGAAGAACAGCGGGTTCTTTTGTTGTATCATCAAAGTTTGGAACCATATCAACTGTATTTTTATTTATATCAGCAACCATTTCTTCTGCAATTTTAGACATTTTTGCTTCGGTGTAACGATATGCTGCTGCTGGGTCTCCTGCAATAGTACCAAAGTTTCCTTGAGGAGTGATAGTTGTATATCTTTGAGCAAAATCTTGTCCAAGACGAACAAGTGCATCGTAAACAGAAGAATCTCCGTGAGGATGATAATGACCTAAAACTTCACCAACGATTGTTGCACATTTTTTTGTTTTTCCACCACTTCCAATATGAAGAGTGTCCATTGCATACATAATTCTGCGGTGAACAGGTTTTAAACCATCTCGAACATCTGGTAATGCTCTCTGAACAATTACAGACATTGAATAATCTATATAAGCTTTTTTTACTTCATCTTCAATTGGAATTTTTATAACTGTTCCACCTTCAGCTGTTTTTATTTGTTCCATTATTTTTATCCTTACTTAAAATTAATAACTACCAAACGTTAGTTTTATTTTCTAAATATCCAAATTTGCATAACTAGAATTTTTCTCAATAAATTCACGACGAGGTTCAACTTCTTCACCCATACAAACACTAAAAATCTTATCAGCAGCAATTGCATCAGGAATTGTTACAACTCTCATTCTTCTATGAGCAGGATCCATTGTAGTTTCCCAAAGTTGTTTTCCATCCATTTCACCAAGACCTTTATAACGTTGAACATCAGCTTTACTTCTATTTTCACCAAGTTCATTTAATGCTATATCTCGTTCTGCTTCTGAATAACAATAAACAGGTTCTTTTTTTCCAAGTTGAACTTTAAAAAGTGGAG
Source organism: uncultured Treponema sp. (assembly GCA_964410365.1). Lineage (GTDB taxonomy): Bacteria > Spirochaetota > Spirochaetia > Treponematales > Treponemataceae > Treponema_D. The sequence goes on along the minus strand of CAYPGB010000010.1, from coordinate 14,872 downwards.
GCATTGCAAGATAAATATGACCATTTTCAATAAGTTGAGGCATATACCTAAAAAAGAAAGTCAAAAGTAAAGTTCTAATGTGAGAACCATCAACATCGGCATCTGCCATAATGATAATTTTGTGATAGCGTAATTTTGCAATATTAAAATCTTTTCCAAAACCTGTTCCCAAAGAAGCAATTACTGGTTCAAGTTTATCATTATTCATTACTTTTTCTGGACGAACTTTTTCTACATTCAGCATTTTTCCCCAAAGAGGAAGAATTGCTTGATGTTTAGGATCTCTACCCTTTTTTGCAGAACCACCGGCAGAATCTCCTTCGACAATGTAAACTTCGCAAGACGCTGGATCGTGTTTTTCTGAACAATCTGAAAGTTTTTCTGGAAGACCAAATCCATCTGATGCAAATTTTTTACGCATATTATCTTTTGCTCTTCTTGCAGCAATTCTAGCTTTAGCTTCATCCATTGCTTTTTTACAAATTGCTTCAAGAACCGCTGGATTTTGTTCAAAATAAATTGTTAATTTTTCTGTAAGAACTTGATGAACAATTGTTCTTACTTCTGTATTTCCAAGCTTTTCTTTTGTTTGACCTTCAAATTCTGGTTCTGGAACTTTCATAGAAATAACTGCCGTAAGTCCAGAACTCATATCTTCATAAGTAAGTTTTTCGTCTTTATCTAAAGTTCCAACTGCTTTTCTTAATTTTTCATTTGTATCTAATGCTTTGTTTATTACAGAACGCAATGCACTTTTAAAACCTTCAAGATGAGTTCCTCCATCCCGAGTATTAATGTCGTTTACATAAGTATGAACACTTTCTGAATAAGAATTGTTATAATGCATTGAAATTTCTGTAACAACATCATCTTTTGTTTCACAAATATAAATTGGATTTTCTGGAATAACTGCTTTTCCTTCATCAATATTTTTTACAAATTCATTAATTCCACCAACAAATTGCAAAACTTCTTCTTTTGGATTTTCAAGACGTTCATCTCTAAATATAATTTTTATTCCAGAATTTAAAAATGCTAATTCTCTAAGACGATTTTTTAAAACATCATAATCATAAGTTGTTGTTTCTGTAAAAATAGTTTTATCTGCTTTCCAACGAATTGTTGTTCCATGTTCTTCTTCTGAACAATCGCCTATAACTTCAACTTTAGTTTTTGAAACTCCTCTTTCATATTTTTGACGATAAATATGACCATCACGCTTTATAGTTGCTTCCATCCAATCTGAAAGTGCATTTACACAAGAAACACCAACTCCGTGTAAACCTCCAGAAACTTTATAAGAACCTTTATCGAATTTTCCACCAGCATGTAAACGAGTTAAAACAAGTTCAAGAGCAGAAATATGTTCTGTAGGATGAATATCTACTGGAATTCCTCGTCCATTATCTTCAACTCTTACAATATCATCTTTTTCTAAAGCAACAATAATTTTATCACAAAAACCAGCCATTGCTTCATCAATAGAGTTATCAACAGTTTCATAAACAAGATGATGAAGACCTTTTGGACCTGTTGAACCAATATACATTCCAGGTCTTTTTCTAACAGCTTCTAATCCTTTTAAAACCTGAATATTACTTGCACCGTAATTACTAGCAGACATTTTTTCCCTCTACATTTTAAATTGTAACATATTATTTTAATCTTTAAATACGTAAAATTCAATTACACTGTAAACTAACAAATGGTAGTTTTAAAAGTTTTTATTTTATCTTGAAGATTTAATAAAACTTTTAGATAATAAAAATATGTCTGAAAAAATTTATGAAGAAGCATTTAAATATGCTATGGAAGAACTTCACAAAGAATACATTGAAAAAAATAAAGAAAATGAATTTATTTTTAATTTTAATGTAAATTATGTAGAGGATAATATTGATAAAGTAACTGTTTCTGTTGCTTCTCCTTTTATGAAAAATCAAGTTACAACAAAAGGTTCAATCAATGTAATTGAAAATAAATTGAGAGAAATAACAGGATTAAATAATTTAAAAGTAGAATGTATTATAAAAGCAGAAAATATTTCAGAAAAAGAACCAATAAAATCTAATGAAGAAAAATCTCCTGAAATAGAAATAAAAGAAAAAAATGAAATCCCCAAAGTTCAAAAAAAGAAAAAACATCCTCTTTTAAATGAAAATTATAATTTTGATACATTTATTCCTGGAGAAAATAGTGATTATGCTTACAAGGCAGCTTTAGCCGCAGCAAAAAATCCTGGAAAAAATTATAGTCCAATTCTTTTTTATGGTGGTTCTGGTTTAGGAAAAACTCATCTTATGCAAGCAATTGGAAATTATATTTATCAAAATAATGATGAAAAACTTAAAATTTGTTATTTATCTGCAGAAGATTTTACAAATGATTTTACAAATTCTTTAACTAACAAAAAAGCTAGTGAATTTAAAAATAAATATAGAAATTTAGATGTTTTACTTTTGGATGATATTCACTTTTTACAAAATAAAAGCGGAATTCAAGAAGAACTTTTTTATACATTTAATGCTTTAAACGAAAAAAATTCTCAAATGGTTTTTACTTGCGACCGTCCTATAAAAGAAATTAAAAATATGGCAGATAGACTTGTCAGTCGTCTTTCAAATGGATTGTGTATAGATTTAACTCCTCCAAATTATGAAACAAGATGTGCAATTCTTCATAAGAAAGTTGAATTGATGGGAAAAAATTTAGACCAAGAAATTATCAATTTTATTGCAAAAAATGTTGAAACAAATGTTAGAGATTTGGAAGCAGCTCTAAAAAAAGTATTTGGTCTTGAAGATTTAATGGGTCAAAAAATCACTTTAGATAATGTAAAAACTCAACTTAAAGATTTATTAAGTACTAATATTTCTGAAAATATTTCTCTTGATATTATTCAAAAAGTTATAGCTGATAATTACAATATTTCAGTTTCAGATTTAAAAAGTAAAAAACGTGATAAAAAATATGTAATTCCAAGACAAATTGCAATTTATATTACAAGACAATTAACAGAACTTTCTTTTTCTGAAATTGGAAGTGAATTTGGAGGAAAAGACCATTCTACAATTATGCATGCAAACGAAAAAATTGAAGAACTTATAAAATTAGATTCTTCTTTTGAGTCAAAAATTCAATTATTTATGAGAGAAATAAAAGAATATAAAAAATAAATATGTTTATAAAATGTTAAAAAATTGTGGATAAAATACTTTTATTAAAGTAAAATGTGGAAAAGTGGATAAAAAGTGAATAAATTTGTTTTATTTATGAACTTAACTAAATCTTTATATCATAATGAATTAGATTAGTTTTCCACAATATAAACAGACCTTATTATTATTACTACTAAATTTAAAAAAATTTAATAATAAATAAATAAAGTGGAAAAGGAGATTTCAATGAAATTTACATTTGATAGAGATGCAATGATAAAAGAAATATCAATTGCTCAAGAAATTATTACAAACAAAAGTCCTATTTCAATTCTTTCTAATATTCTTGTAATAGCAGAAAATAATTCATTAACAATAAAAGCTACAGATTCAGCAGTAAAATTTACAACAACTATTCCTGTAGATATTCAAGAAGAAGGTAGAACAATTATTTATTGTGATAAATTTATGAGTATCATATCTTCTTTACCTTCTGGAGAAATTGAATTTGAACAACAAGATATTACTGTAACAATAAAACCAACTACAAAGAAAATAAAATTCCAATTAAAAAGTCAAACTTCAGATAAATTTCCAGAAATTGGTTCTTCAGAAAATGTTCCTTTCTTTGAAATTTCATCAAAAGATTTTAAAGAAATGATAAAACATACAATTTTTGCAATTTCAGAAGATAAAAATAGATATTTTATGACAGGTGTTTATTTTGTAAAAAATGATGATACTTTAACAATGGTTGCAACTGATGGAAGAAGACTTTCTTGTGTAAATAAAGTTGGTTTAAATGTTCCAGATTTTCAATCAGCAATTATTCCAATTAAAATTTTGAATTGTGTTTTAAAAAATGCTCCTGATGAAGGAAATTTAAATATTTCTGTAATTGATAAATCTATTTTTATAAAATTTGCAAATTTTGAATTTTCTTCAAATTTGATTGATGGTCAATTCCCAAATTATAAAAAAGTAATTCCAGAAAATTTAACAAAATCATTTATGGTTAATAAATCAGATTTAGAAGCTGCTTTGAAAAGAACTACAATCATGGTTGATAAATCTGTAAGTAGAATTATTTTCAAAATAAATTCTGGAGTTTTAAAACTTATTTCTCCTGAATCTGATATTGGAAATGCTGATGAAGAAATTCCTTGTCGTTATGATGGTCAAGATATTTCTATGTCTTTAAATTTTAATTATATAATGGAACCTCTAAAAGTAATTGATACAGAAAATGTTGTATTTGAATTTAATGTAAATGATTCTCAAGGTGATGAAGAAGCAAATATTACAAAAGCTGTAATTGTTAGAGGAGAACCAATTGGTGATTACATTCACGTAATTATGCCAATGAATTATTAAAAATATTTAAAATTAGGAAAATCTAATTTGTTTTTATATCAAAATTTTTATAATTTCCGAAATCTAAAAAATGATAGAATAGACCTTTCTAATAGAGAGGTCTATTTTGTTGGTGAAAACGGACAGGGAAAAAGTAATATTCTTGAATCTCTTTATTATTCTGCGTATGGAATTAGTTTTAGAACTCATACAGATTCTCAAATTATAAAAAATGGCGAAAAAAATTTTAGTTTAAATTCAATTTATCGTTGTAATGAAAATGATATTCAAAAAATTTCAATCATCTTTGAAAATAATAAAAAAAGAATCGAAAAAAATGGAAAAAAAATCAACGATAGAAAAGAATTAATCAATACAATTCCTTGTATTTTGTTTTGTCATGATGATTTAAGATTTGCAACTGGAGAACCAGAATATAAACGTTTTTTTATAGACCAATCATTAACAATGTATGATTCAACTTATATCGACGATATGAGAAATTATAAAAAAGTTTTAAAAAGTAGAAATCTTATTTTAAAAAATCATGAATATGAAATGTTAGATGTTTATGATAATCAACTTGTAAAATATGGATTTATAATTCAACAAAAAAGAAAAAAAGCAATTTTTCAGTTTAACGAAATATTTGGAAAAATTTTTCAAGAGATAACAGGAATTGAAGGTCTTTTTATAAAATATGAACCTTCTTGGAAAGAAATTAAAAATGAATCTGGGAAAAGATTTCCTTCTGAAGAAGAAATTTTGGAATACATAAAAAATCATCATGATAATGATAAATATTTAGAAACAAGTTTAAGTGGTCCTCATCGTGATAAAATAAATTTTATAAAAGATAATAAATTATTCATTCAAACTGCTTCAACTGGTCAATGTAGATTAATTTCTTTGATTTTAAGAGTTGCTCAATCAGTTTATTTAGCTCGTTCTACAAATTTAAAACCAGTTTTGTTAATGGATGATGTTCTTTTGGAATTGGATCCAGATAAAAGAGCAAAATTAACTTCAATGCTTCCTGAATACGAACAACTTTTTTGTACTTTTTTAACAGGCGAACCTTACGAAAGATATATGCACGATTCTACAAGAGTTTATAAAATAAAAAATGGTGAATGGTATGAATGATAATAAAATTTTTACAGCTGCAGATATGATGAATTTTGTTACAAATTTAGATTCTATTGGTGGAAAAGAACTTCCAAATATTTGGAAAAAGGTTGTATCAAAAATTGGTAAAAAAAATGATGATGATGAAAATATAAGTTTAGGAGAAAAATTAGCTGCAAATTCTCATGTTGTTGATTTTAAAAATGGAATTCTTCTTGTAGAAGTTAATCATTCTGGATGGATTCAATATTTTAAATTTAATCAAAAATTTATTTTAAAAGGATTAAATTGGAGTTTACCAGATTTTAAAATAAATTCTTTAGCTTTTAGGTTATCAGGAAGTAATGTAAATTTAAGTGAATCTTATGAAGAACAATTAAAAAAATACAATGATGAAAGAAATAAAAAAATTGATGAACAGGAAGAAAAACTTTCAAAAATAGAAAAATCATCTGAAAAAGTTGAAATAAAATCATCACTTCCTCCAGAATTAGAACAACGATTTGAAAACCTAAAAAAGATGATATTGACCAACTCAAATAAATAATGATATATTTTATTACTATTTTTAAATAATTATAATGAAAATATTTTATAAATATATAAGGAGTCCTTTCAATGAAAAGAACATATCAACCAAGTAAAGTAAAACGTAACAGAAAATTTGGCTTTAGAGCAAGAATGGCAACAAAAAGCGGAAGAAAGATTTTAGCAAGAAGACGTGCTAAAGGAAGAAAGAAGTTGTCAGTTGCTGACGAAAAGAAAAAATACTAATAGCATTCTAGGGATGGAAACAGACTTAATAAAAACGGGATTTTTTAAACGTGAAGAGCGAATAAAAAATCCCGCTACTTTTAAAAGGCTATTTAAAAGTGGAAAAAAGATAAGTGTTCCAGGAGCTAAATTATATTTTAATAAAAATAATCTTGAAATAAACCGAGTTGGTTTTCCTTTAATTCGTGGATACGGTAACGCAGTTCAAAGGAACTTATCAAAAAGATACAGCCGAGAAGTCTATCGTTTATTAAAATCACATCTGAACACTGGATATGATATGTTAATTTTAATATATCCTGGAAATGACTCGTTCAACTCGCGATGTGAACAAATTCGTTTATTGTATGAAAAGGCAGGATTAATTAAGAAAGATGATTAAATGGTTAAAAATTTTTTTAACTAAATTTTTCTGTACTTTAATTCGCATATATCAAATTTGTATATCACCATTGCATGGTCCTTGTTGTAGATTTACACCAACTTGTTCTGCGTATGCATTAGAAGCTATAAAGAAATATGGACCTTTCAAAGGACTAATTCTTTCAATCAAACGAATTTTAAAATGTAACCCTTTTCATGATGGCGGATATGATCCTGTTCCGTAGTGAAAATTTTAACTTGGAGTAAATCTTATGGATAAAAATACAATTTGGGCCATTGTACTTTCTACTTTGGTAATTGTTGCAACATTTGCAATTTCACCTTTGATTTTTAAAAATAAAAACGTAGAAGAACAAACTTCTATTGAGCAAGTTGCTGAATCTCAAGAAAACTCAGGAGAAACAAAAAATCTTCCTGAAATTTCAGAAGTAATTGAATCTGAAGAAAATAAAAATGAAGATTTAAGTGAAAAAATTGATGAAGAAATCATAACAATCAATACAAATCTTGCAGAAATCAAACTTACAAATAAAGGTGGAGATATTCTTAGTTATAAACTTAAGAATCATATCGATACTGATACAAAAGATGGCATTGAAATTTCAGACAATGTAAATGATTTTAACAGAACTTGTTCTTTAGCTTTAGGACCAGTTGATTCAAAAATCATAAATGATAATTTTAAAGTTGTAAAAGAAAATGATTATTCTTATCTTTTCACCAAAAATATAAATATTGATGGAAAAAAATATGTTTTAGGAAAACGTTATACTTTTAAAGATGATGAATATGTTTTTAAACTTGATGTTTTAATTCATTCCGAAACTGGAGAAGGACTTGATAATGAAGGAGTTGCTTATACAATTCGTACTTCACCACAAGTTGGTCCACGTTATAATCCTAAACAAGATAGATATGAATATCGTCAATTTGTAGCATATAATGGTTCTAAATATAAAAAAATAAATCTTGGTTCTGGTCAATCTTTAAAAAGATATGATAAAGATTTTATTTGGACTGGAATTGGAGGAAAATATTTTATTGAATTAATAATTCCTTCTCAATCTGAAATTATAAATTCAGGTTTTTATTCAACATCTGTAGATAATAATGATTATACAAATTCACAAGCATTAATTGAAAGAAAATCATTTAATGAATCTGATGTAAGTGATACTTACTATATGTATTTTGGTCCACGCAATGAGAAAGATCTTAAACGTTACAATGTTTCTGAAAATAACGGATGGGGACTTGGTGGTAAAAAAATCACTCAATGTTTGCAAACAAGTGGATGGTTAAGTTGGCTTGAAAATATTTTAAAATGGTGTCTTGAATTATTGCATAAAATTATTAAGAACTGGGGAATTTGTATTATTCTTCTTACAATTCTTTTAAAACTTGCAATGTTCCCTCTTTCAAAGAAACAATCTATGAGTACTTTGAAAATGCAAAAGGTTCAACCTCAAATTCAAAAAATTCAAGAAAAATATAAAGATGATCAGCAAAGAATGCAGCAAGAATTATCAAAAATTTATCAGGAAGCGGGATATAATCCTATGAGTGGATGTCTTCCGATGATATTCCAATTCTTAATTCTTTTTGCAATGTACAATCTTTTTAATAATTATTTTGAATTTAGAGGTTCGATGTTTATTCCTCATTGGATAGAAGATTTATCTAAAGGTGATAGCGTTGTAACTTTTGGATTTAATATTCCTTTATTAGGTAATCAATTAAGAATTTTACCAATTATTTATGTTGCAACTCAATTATTTTATGGAAAAATCACTCAATATGGAGGAGCAACTCAAGGAAAAAGCGGTGCTTCGATGAAGTTTATGACTTATGGAATGCCAATTATATTCTTTTTCTTATTTTATAATGCACCTTCTGGATTACTTCTTTATTGGACAGTAAGTAATGCATTCCAAATGATTCAACAAATTTTGATTAATAGAATGATGGCTAAAAAACAATCTGAAATGGAAACTGATGAAGTTGATTCATCTAAAAAACTTCCACCAAAAGCAAAAGCTAAACTAAAGGAAAGAAATAAAACTTCAAATAAAAAATTTAATAAAAAATTATAAAAGAGGATATACAAATGACTTACGAATATGAAGGAAAAACAGAAAAAGAAGCTATTGAAAATGCAGCAAATGAATTAGGTCTTGAAAAAGATCAATTTGATGTTGAAATTTTGGAAGCTCAGAAAAAATCACTTTTTAAAAATGGTTATGTAAAAATTAGAGTTCATACTTTTGATGATGATAAAAAATCTTCTTTTGATGAAAATACTTCTGAAAATCATACAAGAATTGTTTCAAATCCTTTACCACAAGATGAATTTGAACAAAAACTTATAGAATTTATTTCTACAGTTATTGAAAAAATGGGTTATGATGTAAAAGTTTCTGTTGCTTATAGAGAAGATAAAAAACTTGGAATAAAACTTGAATCATCATATTCTTCAATTTTAATTGGTAGAAAAGGAAAAAATCTTGATGCATTGCAACTTTTATCAAATATTTATGCAGGAAGACTTGGTCACGAAGAAGTTCGCGTAATTCTTGATACAGAAAATTATAGAATTCGTCACGAAGAATCTTTAGTTAGACTTGCTTATACAACTGCCGATAAAGTTCGTACATCACATAATTCAATTTTACTTGAACCAATGAATCCTTTTGAAAGAAGACTTATTCATACAACTTTAAATGATATTCCAGATGTTGAAACAAAAAGTGAAGGTGAAGGAGTTTATAAACAAGTTCGAGTTTTTTATAAAGGAATTTGTTAATGAGAAAAAGCCTAAAATTATTTTTTGTTGGAATATTTTTTTGTTCATCTTTAACAGTTTGGTCTGTTCCTTTAAAAATTGAAGATGTTGTAAATTCAAAATATTTAAATGAATTGCAAGAAAAAAAAGTAGTTAGTTCTCTTCACAATAATGCGGAAGATGATTATGTACTTCTTCCAAATTGTGAATATACAAATCTTTGTAATAGTAGAAAAATTACTAAAACAAAAGGTTCTTTTCCATTTGTTTTGGAATATCTTTTTTTGTTAGATAAAAATGAAATTATTACAAAAAATAAATCTTCGAGAAAAGATATTAAAGTAGATGATATTTCTGAATTAATGCGTTCTATTTCTAAAATGGAAGGAATAAAATATTATTCAAATACAAACAAAAAATATAAAATTTTGTATGAAAAAGCTTATATGATTGATAATCTTGAAAATAGAAATAAAATTGCAGATAGAAATAAAGGTTCTACAAAAGATGAAATTTATTATTTAATTCAAGATGATGCTAGTTTTGGTGTAACAGCGTATTCAGAAGTTATAAATGAATCAGAAAATGCAATTTATGCATATTTGAGCAATGAAGATTCTTTAGGTTTAGCATTTATGAAAGCTATAAATCCAAAAAATCTCGGAGTTTCAATTATTGCTGTAGATTGTGGTGAAAAATTTGTTCTTTATATGAATATGGATGCAAATTGTAAAAAATATCCTAACATTGAAAATATTATGACAGATTCTTTAAGAGCAAGAATTGAAGCTTTAAAAGAATGGATTGTTACAATGTTTTAATTTATGAGGAAAAAGATGAGAAAGTTTTTAAAAAAATATTTAATGGGACTAATTTTTGCTGTAGCAATTACATCTGTTGGAGCATGTAGTCCAAAGGGGAATTATATGGAAACATTAAAAGGTAAAGAAGGTGTTTTCGCTGTTTTATCTACAGAAAAGGGAGAAATTGTTCTTGAACTTTTTTATAAAGAAACACCAATGACAGTTACAAATTTTGTAGGATTGGCTGAAGGAACTTTAGATGCTGCAAAAGGAAAGCCTTTTTATGATGGATTAAAATTTCATCGTGTAATTTCAGATTTTATGATTCAAGGTGGCGATCCTCTTGGAAATGGAACTGGCGGTCCTGGTTATAAATTTCCAGATGAATTTGTTCAAGATTTAATTTTTGATGAACCAGGAAAACTTGCAATGGCAAATTCTGGAGCAAATACAAATGGTAGTCAATTTTTTATAACACATGTTCCAACTGATTGGTTAAATTATAAACATACTATTTTTGGAAAAGTTCTTTCTGGACAAGAAGTTGTTGATAGTGTTGCTCAAAATGATACAATCAAATCTATCAAAATTATTCGACAAGGTGATGAAGCAAATAAATTTACTTGTACACAATCAGATTTTGATAAATGCGTAAAAGAAAATGAAAAGAAAGTAGAAGAATTTAAAAAAGCAGAAGCTGAACGCAAGGAAAAGGAATTTAAAGCTTTAATATCAGATTGTACAAAAGATGCAAGTGGAGTCTATTTTAAAATTCTTGAAGAAGGAAAAGGTTCTGCTATTGGAAAAAATAAAAATGTTACAGTTGAATATCAAGGTTATTTAACTGATGGAACTTTATTTGACGCTTCAAAAGGCTTTCATCCACAAGGACACGCTCCTCTTGAATTTAAAACTGCCGCAGGAAAAATGATTCTTGGTTTTGATTTAATGGTTCAACAAATGAAAGTTGGAGAAACAAGAAAAATGGTAATTCCTCCAGAATTAGCTTATGGTGCTATGGGAATTCCACAAGCAGGAATACCAGGAAATGCTTATATTTGTTTTGATGTAAAACTTGTAAAATAAAAAGATTTTTTAATATTTAAAACCGTTAAAAGCAAATTTTTTGGATTTGTTTTTAACGGTTTTTTTATATAATGAGAATTATGAAAAATACTAAAAGAAATGAATTAGCAGTTTGTGGATTTGCAACTGTAAAAAAACTTGAAAAAAATCATCCTGAAAAAATAAAAAGACTATATTTTACAGAAGAAGTTGCTCCAAAGTTTGGTGGACTTTGTAAAAAATTAGCAAAAAATCACGGAATTTATAATCAAAAACCAGCAGAAGATTTAGAAAAATTATGCGGAAGTATTCATCATCAAGGTGTCGTTGCGATGATAGAAACACCAAAAATTCAACAATTAGATAGTAGCATTACAGATTCTTGGATTGAAAATGGTGAAAATGCAATTTTTTTAGATAGAATTGGAAATGCAAATAATTTTGGGGCAATTGTTCGATCCGCTGCGTTTTTTGGAATAAAAAATATTGTAATACCATTGGATGAAGCTCAATCTTCAATCACAACATCTTCTTATCGTGTGGCAGAAGGTGGAATGGAATATGTTAATATTTATTATATTCGTTCAACTTTTGATTTTTTAGATGCTATAAAAGGTAAAATGATAAGAATTGGAACAAGTTTAGAAGCAAAAAAAACTGTTTCAGAATTAAAATCAATTAGTTCTAAAGGAAAACCTATTTTAATCATTTTGGGAAATGAAGAAAACGGAATTTCAAAAATTGTAAAATCTAATTGTGATGAATTGATAATTATTCCTTGGGGAAATATGAAACAAGGAAAGCCTGAAAGCAATGTAGATAGTTTAAACGTTGCTCAGGCTTCCTCAATTATTTTTTATGAAATTATGCAGTAAAAAATGTTCATACTTGATATAAACAACCCACGAGTTTATTACGTAAACGTCACTGTTCTTGAATGACTGTGTTACTGAACGTGACGCACGAGTTTTTATGCAAACATCGCAGGATTTGCTTCATTTCATATGTCATTGTCAGGCGTGACCCGACAATCTGTTGGAATAGATTCCCGTGTCGAGCACGGGAATGACAAAAAGTCTGTGTACGTGAATAACAGAAAATCTGTGTACGGGAATGACAAAACTCTGTGTAAGGACAAAAAGTCGGCTCTCGGAAAATATTCTCAATGATTTTTAATCATCATAATGTTTTGCAAGAGAAACTGGTTCTTCATCAATTCTAACTTTTGGAAGTTTTGGTAAAATTGTGTAAGAATTGTAAAGCCAATCACCATCTGGAGCATTGTAAGGGTCTGTCCCCTCCCCTATTGGCAAATTCATTCCAGTTTTTGGTGGACAGAAAAATCTTAATTTCATTGTACTTGGAGAATTGATTGGATTTTCAAAAAAGTATGACATTAAATCAATACATTTTGTTCCTGGAGCTTTGTAAAACCAGTAACCATTGAATTCCATCATCATATTCATTTCTAAAAGTTCATCTTCAAAATAAACTTCAAAATATTGTGGAGTTTTATTGAAATGACAATCAATTTCAACACCTTCTGCATCTTCGGAACTACCCCATCTCAATTTTGCAGGAAGTTCAATTTTTCCAGCGTTTTCAATTTTTTGACTGAAGAATGGTTTATGAAGTTCAGAACGGTACATTGAAAGCATAGGTTGTTCAATTCCAACTTGATTATTATTTGGGTCTGTGATTTCTAATCCCAAGCGACCATCATCACGGAATTGATACATTGTAAATCCGGAGAGCCATTTTTCATCATCTTTTTGAAGACGTTCCATAAAATGTTTCATCATATTTGACTGTTCAAACGCTCCAGTTACATCACCATCACCGTTTAATTCAGAGAGAACCATAGGTTTATTTTGTCCAGTAATTTCTCTTAGTCGGTGTAAAGTTGCTTTTGCTTTTTCATAAACTTCATCAACATCGTAGCATGCATAATTGTGAGTTTCTTTTGTTGCAACATCAACAGGCCAACCCCAATGTAAAGAAAGATAATTATCTCCCGACCAAATGTCAGCGGCTTTGTGAGCTTCAAGAAAAATATCTTCCATTTCAATTTTTCCAGTATTTTTATCAAACATTCCAGCACATAAAATCATTTTTACGTTTGGAGCATATTGATGCATAACTTTACAAACTAAAACAAAAAAATCTGCTAATTCTTGATAATTTGCACGTTTATTAAAACAAAACCAAGTTCCTGTACATTCGTGATTTACGCGAAGCAATATGCGACCATAAGGACGTAAATCTTTTGCAAGAATGATTAAATCTTCTTCTGTAAGTTTTGGGTCAATTGTAAGGGTTAAAACAACTTCCATTCCGCGTTGACGAATTTCTTTCATATATTTAAAAGGTTCATCATCGCGAAGACCTTCTCTTCCTCCACGATATGGAAAATAATCTTCGTAAGGATAATCCCAGGCTCCAGAAGGAGTTTCTTGTTTATGAACAACACTTGCTCTTCCAGGCCAACCTTCATCATTTGGATAATAAGTATACATCAAACTTATTCCGCGATGAACTTTTTTCATTTTTTGTAAAATGTAATCTTGACTTACATAAAGCCCGCGTTCACTTCCATCACCTAAATCTAAAGCACAATCAGCTGGTTTTAAAATAACTTTATCCATTTTGTTTCCTTATAAAAAAATAGTGAATTTTATTATAACTAAATTCTACATACTTTTGAATATAACAAATGTCTAAAAATATTGATAAAATTAATTTTGTTTAAAATCCCCTACTCTTTTTTTCCAGTGAGTGCAAAAATAATCCATTCTGCAATATTTACAGTGTGATCACCAATTCGCTCAATGTATTTTGCAATTAAAAGATAATCTAAAATCTTTTCACCTTCGTTAGTCTTTTTAATTTTTTCTATTAAATCTTTTTTTATGGTGTGATAAAGTTTATCAACAATATCATCTTGAAGAATTACATTTTTTGCTTTGTTGTAATTTCGTTCAATATAAGCCGAAACACTTTCTTGAATCATTTTTAGAATTTGGTCAGACATTTCTTCCAAAATGTTTATGTTTTCATATTTAAAATCTGGAAGATTTAAAACAAGGTCAGCAATATCAACAGCGTGGTCGCCAATTCTTTCCATATCCGTAATCATCTTTAGTGCCGAAGTTATAAGTCGTAAATCACTTGCAACTGGTTGTTGTTCTAGTAAAAGTTTTAAACATTGAGATTCAATATCTCTTTCCATTTCGTCAATTTCATCATCATTGGAACGAACTATTTTTGCAGCTTCTTTATCTCTTCCCATAAGAGAAAGCATTGAACTTTGAATAGCGAGCTCAATCATTTTTCCCATTCTTTGAATGCTTGCATTTAGTTTTTCAAGTTGTTCTTCGTATTTATTTCTCATTTTTTCTCCAATTTTGAGGGGAAAAGCCTTTCCC
>CAYPGB010000009.1:0-82660 GCA_964410365.1 uncultured Treponema sp. | reverse complement strand
AAAATAATTATATCAATATCCAAATGTGGAAGATGGATGCAATTAATGAAGGTAAGACCAAAGGTTTTGAACAAGGTAGACAAGAAGGAAGAATAGAGGGAATTCAGGAAGGAAAAATACAGGGAAAGAGAGAAGGAAAATTAGAAGGTATTCAAGAAGGCATTGCACAAGGAATTACACAAGGTATTGAACAACAAAAAGCAGAAGATGAAAAACTGATTGCACAGAAAGATATTGAAATTGAAAAACAAGCTGAACGTATTCGCCAACTTGAAAAAATGATTTTTGAAAAGTAAGTTTTCCTTATATAAAATTCATTTTTATCTGCAAGAATAATTCTACAGAAAAGATTCCCGTGTCGAGCACGGGAATGACTGTGTTGCTTACGCAACACCACGAGTTTGCTTCGCAAACGTCGCAGAAGTTGTTCAAGAGGCTCAACTACCGTATATCAAAAATCACTTTATATGCGAAAATTTGCTGTTTGAACTCGAAAATATATCCAAACTTGCTGTAAGACTTTATTTTCTACGGTCTTTTACAAAAAAAACTCCAAGCTATTCAGCCACCTTTTTTACCTCAATTTCATCAAACAATAAAACTGCCTGCTCTCTGAATTCTTTTGTCTACTGTGTCATATTTCACTCTTTATCGGTCTTTTTCCACTGCAATTTTATGATAACCTTTCAAATCCTTTTAATCAGGTCATTTGTTTTTTTTTAATCATGAATATGAATAATGGAGATTACAATCCTAATTCAGTTTTAATCCCTTTAATCAGGTCATTTGTTTTTTTTGAAGGTGTGTTGAAGCAAGAACGATGGACTGATAAAACAACTGGTTTTAATCCCTTTAATCAGGTCATTTGTTTTTTTTCTGAGTTCAGACCAAAGACTAAGCAACAGCGCTTAGTTGAGTTTTAATCCCTTTAATCAGGTCATTTGTTTTTTTTAGCTTTCACGTTATGGTTTCAAAGATGTAAACGTGTTTTAATCCCTTTAATCAGGTCATTTGTTTTTTATTAAATTCTATGACAGATAATGTTAATTAGGTAGGAGTTTTGTTTTAATCCCTTTAATCAGGTCATTTGTTTTTTATGCAAGATGAATTGAGAGCAAAAATTAAAAAGGCTTGGGAAGTTTTAATCCCTTTAATCAGGTCATTTGTTTTTTTTTACAAAAGCATCAGAATTAATTGATAATGCAAAAGAGTTTTAATCCCTTTAATCAGGTCATTTGTTTTTTTTAAGGAGTAAAAAAAATGATTAATTTTAAAATAGAATTTAGTTTTAATCCCTTTAATCAGGTCATTTGTTTTTTTTTTATCAAAATTATGGAAGTTATATTTTTTGTGCAGAATTGTTTTAATCCCTTTAATCAGGTCATTTGTTTTTTTTGCTAAAGAGTTACAAATAGATTTTTATACTTCTGAACAACGTTTTAATCCCTTTAATCAGGTCATTTGTTTTTTTGCTCAAGAAGAAATTAACCTTGACGATTTATCTAGTGTTTTAATCCCTTTAATCAGGTCATTTGTTTTTTTTTAATACAAGAGTTGTGAGAATTTACGGAACAATCAAAAAGTTTTAATCCCTTTAATCAGGTCATTTGTTTTTTTTGTTAAATAAATTCTTAAAATGTTATCCTAACGCAATTTTGTTTTAATCCCTTTAATCAGGTCATTTGTTTTTTTACTACCATTTCTAAATACTTACTGTATAAGAAATTATAATTATACTTTCGCACTGTTGCATTATTTATACGACAAAAAATATTATTTTCGTTCTTATAAATTGAAAAATCTTTCATTTTTTTTCTTTAATTCCTTATATTACAAAAAATTACATAAAAATCGCAAACCTTTGTGTTTTTCTTTATTTTTTTATAAAAAAAGAACTTTGCGATTTTTTTTGTCAAAGATTTATTTTATAATTTTATCATAAAATCACAAAATTTTCATCATTATCAATTATTTCTTGATTTTTATTAATTTTTCCAAAAATTTGTCTTTTTTCCCAATCCTTTTCACAAATCTCAAAAAATAAAACAAAATCTTCATCTTTCTCTACAATTTTTTCTAGTTGAATTTTTAATTGTAATATAGTTTTCTCTGTAGCTTTTGTTTCAAAAATTGATTTTTGAATTCGCCAACCATAACTTTGAATACATTTTGAAACTTTTACAAGTCTTTTATTATCACGAATATCATAAACTATTAAAAAATGTTTTTCTTTCATAAAAAAACCTTATAAAATTTGAAATTTTTCTGGAATAAAAATATTTCCATTTCCTATTGATGATATATTTGAAACACAATTTTCACAAATTGGATAAATAATTAAATTATCTTCTTTTTTATTGATAACTTTTAAAAGTTCTGTTTTTAAGAATTCGAATTGTTCTTTTTGTATTTCACATTCAAAAAAAGAATATTGAATTCTTATTCCAAAATTCTTGAGTATCTTTGCAACTTTCTGAAGTCTTTTTGTATCAGATATATCGTACGAAATAAAATAAATCATTTAAAATAATATGCCTTATATTCAATTTCTTCTTCGAGAATAACTCTTTTATAATGTAAAACTTGCTGATAGATTATTTTTGCATAAGAAATTTTTTGTTCCAATGGCTGATAAAAAATAATTGAATTCATTTTTGATTCAAAATTTGAAATCACTTTTTTTAATCCTGATTTTGTAAGTAAAATCCCTATATGATTTTTATCATCATCTTCATTTTCTTCATCAAAATCTTTATCAAAGGGGAAATCATCACTTTCCTCAGAAAAATCAACTTTTTCAAAATCATCTTGAGATAAAATTCCCAAATTAAAAAGATTACAACAGACAGAATCACAAATTGCAGTTCGAAATTCTTCCATTAAATCAAAAACAAGAGAAGAACGCCCATAATTCATCGCGTGAAGAGTTCCGCAACAAGAGTCCATTCCGGTTGCTTCAATCGCACTTTCCACTCTATAGGATAAAAGAGTATACAAAAAACTTAAAACTGCATTTACATTTGTTTTCGGAGGATTTCGGCTTCTTTTTTGAAACTGTGCCCATTTGCAATTAATATTAAATGCGAAAACTTCAAAATATTTTCTGGCAGCAATTCCTTCAAAACCACGAAGTTTTTCAATATCATCAGTTTTTTCTGCAGAACTAAGCGCGTTTTTCACGTCACAAATCGTTCTTCTTATTGTTTCATCCTCAGCAGCAGTTTTTCTTTTAATTCTCTGCATAAAACTGATTTCATTCCGGATTTTTCCAGAAACAATACTTCTTGCGATTTCAAGAGATTTTTCTTGATTATCCAAAATTCTAAATTGCTTTTGTCTTAAAAACACATTCTTGCCGTCTCCAAAAGTCAGTTTTCCGTTAAAACGACCGTTTGAAGATAAAAATGTAGTTCCTATTTTATATTTTGATAAAAGCCGAAAAGCATCTGCACTGATTGAAATTTTTCCTATAAGAACTAAATGTTCCGTTTTAAATGGAAACAAAATTGTGTTAGTTCCATCGTTTTGCGAAAAAACTATTGTTTCGTCTTTTTTAGAAAGTTTTCCGAAATCGGATAAAATATATATTTCAGACATTAATCATCCTCATAATATTTATACTTTTTAAATTTTACATGTTCAAAAATATATTCGCGAAGAATTTGTTCTCCATTACGAGTTTCCTTTGCAACTCGCTTTGTTGTTGCATAAAGTGGAATAAGCTGATTTTTAAGCGCATAATCAACAAGTGTAAATGTTGAACCAAATTCCCCCTGGATTATGAACAAATCTCCATCCTTTGCCCCGAAAGTTTTCAGCCATAAAACAACAGATTTAATAATTCCAGTATTGTCCTTTTCCGGTAGAATCTGGCTCCAACAATTTTTAATTTCTTCCGGCGGATAGATAATTTCTTGCGAAGAAAACTTTGCTTTTAGTTCTTCAAGTTGCTTCTGAGTAAGATTGTGGTTTAAAAGGCAGAAAGTTCTGGGCATAGTTTGCTCCTGTCAAATATTGAAATGCCAAAATCAGTTGTACGGTTCAATACGGAATCCTTGTCTATCACGCTCATTGTTTTTCTTCCGCCAGCAAGCGAAAGATAAAGCAAATCCGACTTTTCTGTACCGAACAAAACAATTCTGTAAATGAACGAGCGCATTTTTAGGATTTCAGCTTCGTCCGCAAAACTGTCTACGCCATTGCACACAAAGACATGGAGACGGCAATTCCATTTTTTGGCCCAGTCTTTAAGAATCTCCAAATCTTTTTGACTTTCAGTTGTCACAACCCAAAGCTCATCAACGCACTGTATTTTGTTTTCCTCGCGGAATTTTATAACTTTTTCATTTCCGGTAAAAAAATAATAATCGCCAGGATTCGTAAGTCCGAACAACTCCGGAACAATCTGCCATGAAGTTCCAAGCGTTGTGATTAAAAGATTCATATTGAAAGCTCCCAGAATAGATTTTCTACTCCGTGCAGTCCGCTTTCGTAAATGTTCGGAATATTCGCGGCGTGCGGAAAATTGCCATCTTTGTTTTTGCCGCCTCCATGTGCAATCTGGTTTCTAAAGATTTCAAGGTTTGTAAGCGGATTTCCGATTTCTTTCCACTCCCCATCTTTTATCTTATGCAAAATATCTTTTCCGTACTTTTGCCACCAGTCATAGTCGCCGATTTTATCTACACACTGTTCGCTCTCGCAAATCCTAGTTTCCACAGCCACCTGCAGACAGATTACAGCCTGCACATTAAGTTTCCGCTCATAAAGGAATTTTGAAAAGCCCAAAAGTGAGATTGAAAGATTTTTGTTCTCAACGTTTATCGCTTTTAATATTTTTGAAATAGCATCGCGGACTTTGCCGAGCCACTCAGGAGCATTTTCAGGATATTTTTTTAGAGAATTGCGGAGCTGAGCCGCGACTTCTGTAATCTGAAGACAGAAGTTTGTCTGCACAATTTCAGAAAAACGGCGGATTGCCTTGCTTCCAGCCTCCCATTCATTTTGAATCAAGTCCGCAAGCCGAAATCCGTCGAGCTTCTGGTTAAAAACATACAGTGCGTCTGAAATCTGCGAATATTTCCAGTAACTTGACAAGTCGCGCACATAAGAAAGTTTTTCTTCCTTTTTGAACTCGCCGTAGACAATCTCGACATTCTTGATTTTAGGATTCTGCGAAACGGAGAACTGCAAAGCCTGGTAAAGCAAAATCGGCATTGAGCGGAACGAGTGCGTTATGTCAAAAAGAATGTTCTCGTCCTTTATTTCCGGAACGATTGAACTGTACAAGTCAAATATGTTCTGTGAAGTTTCGTCATCAATCACGTCTGTGTGGCATTTTATAATAACTGGAACTCCGGTTCTTTGAGAAACGTGCTTTTCAACTTCGCTTATAATCTCGCCAGAAATTAAATTATTTTCCTTTGCATTGCGAACTTTTAGCCACAAATCTTCATCGTCTTCGACAAGCATGTCCCAACCGGAAGTTTGGGTTCCAACAAGAATGATTTTTGCAAAATCTCTGTACTTGGCCTCAAGAAGCGCGTTCAAAAAAATATGAGTTTCTATCTTTGCGCCGTCAGGAAAAACATAATTTGTATTTTCATATCCGTCACAGTTTCTGCTCTGCAAGCCGGTACCAACAAAACTAATCAGCGTTGTTTTCATTTTTTTTATCTCCATTTTTATTTTTCTTTTACAGTCCAAAATCCGTTCTTGTCCGCTCCGGTACGTTTTATAATTCCGCTGTCTGAAAGTTTCTTTACAGCGCGGGCGACTGTGGCGCGCGACTTTCCACTTTCTTTAGCAAGCTCTGAATAAGTGATTCTTGAATTCGCCTTTATCAACTCAAAGATTAGATTTACAGTATCATTTTGAGGAAGAATGAGAGAATCACTGCTATTTCTTCACAGTACAGACACACCAGCCCAAAGGAAGATATTGTCCATCGAAATCGAAGAGAGTACGAGTAGTTCCATAAGGCATAACTTTTCCTTTTCTAACCGGAGTTTTTGGTTTTCGTAAATCTTCAAGAGTTACATACTCAACCTGACTCCAGCGTCCTAAACGAAGCAGAAATTTTTCTGTATCATTCACATCTACTGCATCAATTATTTTTTTAAGCTCCAGGATTTTATCCATTCCATCATAAGCGTCCTTATAAAAATCTTTGTATTCTTCGTTAAACTGCCGCTTAAAGAAACTGTTGCACGCCCTTGCAATTTTATTGAAGTCAATTTTCTTACTGACGTTAAACTCACCGAAATCAAAATTCTGCAAATCTGAGTTTATTCTGATTGAAAACTCCGCAGGAGATTTACCGTCCGTAAGCCGCCCTGGTATTGTCTCCGCAATTATTTGCATATCCACAAAAGTCAATTCTCCGCTTCTTCTGTCGATTTTTGCATTTTTCATCTGGCCTACAAGCTGCGCTCTTGCAGAAAAAATACTGTCTGAAACTTCAACACATCGGAATGGATCTTTCTGGGCATCATTTTCCCTTCCTTCCTTTGTGATTCCAAGAAGCTCATTCTGAACTTTTTTGTCCGGCAATTTTGCAAGCTCTTCAAAACTTTTGTCATAAACTTCATCAAGCAAGCTGTTAAGAACGGCTGTGCGGATAGAACCTTTTATAGATGAGCCAGGAATATAAGGCTTATTTTCCTCATGCATCATCTGCTGAACTTCAAGCGCGTTATCAGAAAGGCTGCCACGTATTTTATCTGAATAAAGATTTCTGAAACTTTTTGTTGTGGACGCATCATAAGAAACGCCCATGTAAAAATATTTTCTGAAAAACTTTCCGAGGACATTTACATCAGCAGAATCATTTGCTTTTTCAAGCTCGTTTATCAAGGCCTGCTTTCCAGACTTTATAATTCCATCGATTATTTTGTCAGAGTTGAATTTTACGTACCGGCTAACATTGCTGTTGCCTGGGCTTGCAAGCGTATAATCAATCGGAAGAAGAGACTCTCCGCTTCCAACATGAACCGCCGTTAGAGGCTCTATTGTCAAATTGTAAACTTGTTTCATTTTTCATTCTCCATCGCGACAGGAACTACAGGCGCAAATCCAGACTGGCAGATTCTTTTGTCCGAGTGGACATCTGTCAAAAGTTTTCCTACAAACTGCAAAGGCTTGTCGCTTTCAAAAACAGAGCCTTCGTCAAACATCAAAACCGTTTTCTTATATGGTGACATAAAGCTTGAAAATGTGCCGCCTATTTTTCCAGTCCGCACGAAAATGTCAGCACAAAGAGAATCTTTCTTTATGGAAGAAACAATGTCGTCAAGCACAAAAGGAGCCAAAGCAACGTATTTTCCTGTGTGATTTTTCGGCTTTGTCTCCGAGATTTTTTCCAAAACGATTTTTCCTTTTCCGGTTGAGGAATCCGCGCCGAATCCGTTTTCAAAAGCCCAGACCAAGAGCTGTTCCACCCGCTCTTTTTTATATGAGGAAAGCGCATATATATCAAAACAAGGATTTTCTGCCCACATTTCCGTCGAAGCAAAAAGATTGCTTCCTTCTACAGTTCCTGAAAAACGGTTTATTGAATTGTGCATGGAAGAAACTTTCTCAAATCCAAAGCCGCTTGAAGATATATTTTTTTCGTTTTCAAAGGCTTCTGACGCGGGAACGAATTTTACCTTCTTGCTCTTTTTTATTTGGGCATACTCTTCCGTGCTAAGTTTTTCTTTTCTCT
The DNA here is from genome assembly GCA_964410365.1 of uncultured Treponema sp. Lineage (GTDB taxonomy): Bacteria > Spirochaetota > Spirochaetia > Treponematales > Treponemataceae > Treponema_D. The sequence continues at coordinate 74,955 of CAYPGB010000009.1, read as the reverse complement.
CGAAATGCGGCGGATAAGGCTTGCAGATTGTGTCTTTTGGGAAAGCGGAAGAAACTATCAAAGGCGGCTCATCTGATTTTTCTTCAGAAAGGAATTTATCAACTGCCTCGTCGCCCTCATGGTTTGCAATTCCCCACACAATATGTCCCCAGATTGTATCACCTTTTAAAACCGTCGCGAGCGGTGAAAGTAATTTTATTGTAGCTTTGAATAACTGCATATTCTTTCCTTATAAAGTAACAGCATTTCCGTTTTCGTCTTTTAAGTCTTTGAACTCAATCTGTCCGTTTCCGCGGCTTCCGCCACCGCCAAGATAGTCGTTCTGCAAAAGCTTAAGCGATTCAAGCACAACATCTTTGAAATATCTGTTGTCCAAGTCGCCGCCATCGCCAGTGTCCAAGACGCGGTAGGAAATCTCAAAGTCAAACTCAACACCCGGAACAACGCGCTCAAGTTGTCTTGGGGTGGCTTTTGCTGTAATTCTATTGATATTATTTTCTGCTTTTACTTCAACCAATTCTTTGACTGAATAAAAAACTTTTTTAGAGTTTTCTGAAAGCACAGCATCTCTAATAATAATTCTAGTCGGTCCTCGCTTTTTCGAATCTTCTTCCCCCTGTTTTGAATTGTTTGCTGTTCCGAAAACTCTGCAAATAGGGCAATCTGATTTTCCACAGGAACAAGGCTCTCCAATTCTGTTTATATCAATTTTGTTCAGTTTCCATTCCATAAGAGAACGCATTTTTCCTTTTATTGAAGAGCCGGGAATATATGGTTCCAAATTGATAGGATTCCGTATTATTGGACTATCAACTCCGCCTATATGAACTTCATCACTGCCAGCACCTATATGAAGACCTGTTTTAACAACCAACTTTCCTGTAATTTTTTTAATTTCAATCTGATACATAAGATTCTCCTTGATTTAGTCGTTAAGTTTAAAACCTTGATTCAAAAGTTCTTCGCAATAAAAACCATACACAGCTTCAAACAAAGAAAGAAATACAAAATAATCTTTTTCCTGATTTACATAATTGACACAGTCAGAAATAAATTTTTCCAGATTTTTGTAAACACCTTTTGTCACGCCTTTTCGAGCAACTGCATAAGCAATTTTTGATTTTAACATTTTTATATAAGGCTTTTTTTCTTTCCATTTTGTTTCATCATCAGAAACGAAATATTTTTCGTAACTTTTTACTTCATCAAAAAATTTCCGTAGCTGAGTCGGGGAAACATTCGTAGCCCTGCCATTTGAATCAGTTCCGATAAACGTTTTAGAAATACTAAGCGCTGTATTTTCAAATAGTTTTTCTTCAATATCTCCATTGCTATCATAAAATTTGAAAAGTATCGGACTAGGAGTTAAATCTTTTCTCTCTTGAAATCCTCCGCCGTTTCTGTTTCCATAGTTTTGAGTGTATGCCATTTTTTCCTCCGTTAATTTTTTCTCTGTGTATAAAGCGCATAGCTTACAGCCACGCGTGAATTAATCATTGTGTTCGGATTTTCACCGAAGTTAAGCAGCCATTTCTTAAGTTTTTCATCTTTTACATTCCGGGCAAGAATGTAGACAAAATTGCTTTTCCAGATTCTGTCTTTTGAACTTGCTTTATCAGTTTTTCCGACAAGCTCAGAAACATCTGCAATCTTACGTTTTCCGTTTCCTAGAGTTTTTTCCGCACGGTTCGCAAAGTCAAGAAATTTGTAAATTACTCCGGTTGAAACGCCGTCTTTTGGATTTTTCTTGTTCAATTCAAGTTGCGTTTGAATGAATTTTCCATCATCCAGAAGCTTTTCATATTCATTCCAGGAAACTGTTGTGCCAAAAACTGTTATTGCATTTTTTCCAGGTCTGTCTTTTGATTTCTCAAGATTTTCCTCAGCCGATTCTGCGATATTGCGAACAGGAACATTTGAAGTAGAAAGCACGATTCCGCTGCTCAAAGTAACGGAAGGATTATTATTTGTGAATGCGGCAAGTTCCTTTTCAAAATCAAGTGCGAACTGCATAATGCTGTCCCAGCTTCCAAGCACACATAAATCATCGCCGCCGGAAAAGACAGTGTAGATTTTATCCTTGTACAAATCGCCGTTCTGGTCTTTTTTGTTGTTCACAAACCAGGCATAAAAACTTGAAAAGAAGAAATGCAGCATATGGCTCAAATCTGCATAACGCGAAAAAGACATCCGTTCACCGAGCGATTGGCTGAAAATCAAGCCAAGGTTATCAACATCAGACTTGAACATCGCAAGTTTTTTGTTGCCTTTTGAGTTGTCCGCGATTTCCTTAAAATTGAGCAATTCGCCGTTTTCTTTTTTCGGAGCAACGTAAGGAAGATACATGAGCGGGAAGCCAGGTTTATAGTCGTTTATAGAATAATAGAACTTTGGATTCTCATCATCCTTGTAAAAATGAATCATCTTTTCGAAAGGCTTTAAAACATCAGAATATAAAGTGATTTTTGCAGACTTAACAAGTTTTCCACCGATTTCAATCAGATTGGTACAAGTTCTGCACTGACGATCATCGTCGCTTCCTTCCGTCTTGCTCGCTGCAAAAACTCCGCACTTAGGACATTCGCCGTTTTTCTGCAGAAGCTCATACTGCTCGTTCAAAACAGAGCCGTGCTTAAAAATAGACTTCTGCATTTTCTTTGACTTTGCAATATCTCCGTCATCTCCAATTCTGTTTATAAGCGAAATGACATTTCCTTTTTCTAAATTCTTGTAAGTTGCTTCTGTTCCACTTGAAATAATGCAAGTAAGTTTACCTGAAAACTCATTCAAAAAGTATTCTTCAATTTCAAGTTGAAGTTCTGAAAGAAGTTCTTTTGCCTTTTTTGTGTTAGGAAGAAGAATTATGAACTTTCCGCCCGCGCTCGTCATTATATCCGCATAAGTTACGCCAAACTTTTTTACAATATACTGCGAGATAATCTCGCCGAGCGCCCAAAGCTGGAAGCTCTTTGCACGAAGCAGCTTGGCATTGTCGGAAGAAGTCTTCAAGTCAAAAATGTATTTTTGAATTCCGGAAATGTCGCCGTTTATAAAAAGAAATTTCTTGCCGTCAGTCTTGAGCGAAACTTCATCTTCCTTATTTTCTTCTTTTTGATATTCAAACAGAGCCGCAGCAAAAGCCGCGGTTGTCTTTGCATGCTGATAAAGACTTATGTCTGCATCCACATTTGTTGCAGACGGAATGCACCACCAGTAACGCTCAAGAAGAGAATTTAACGAAAGCAAGAACTCATCGTATTCCAGCCCGGAAAGTTTCTCAAAATCAGAAACAAACTTTTTCCAAAGCTTCACATATGTTTCTTTTGAAAGTTTGTAGTTTTCAATAGGAATAATATTCTTGCCATCAAGCTCCGCCATTTTGCAGAAAGCATTTTTAGGATTTTCCCGTTTATCCAAATGCAGGCTTGAAAGAATATGAATCATCGGTTTTTCATAGAATTTCAATTTTGTTTCTGTTTTCGACTCATCAAAGTCGGCCTCATCTTTTGCGTCAATCTCACCAAGAACATTACATCTGTCGGAACCGCTGGAAAGTCTGTCAGCCTCGGCAATAATCCAGTCATAATAACTTGAAGGATTATGATGATTAGCTGCAAGATTTTTTACGTTTAGAATATTTATTTCATCTGGAAAAATATCCTTGTAGGCATTTATAAAGCCTTCCGTGTAGACAACATGCTGATGTGAATATCCGCCGTAGGAAGTCGGCTTACAGTACATAATTTCAAGACTTTTATCATAAAGTTCTTTTACGTCCGCCCGCTGCGCAAACTTGCCGACATCGTGAAGCCACGCGGCAAGCACAATTTCTTCCTTTTTTATTTCACTCAAATTCCAATCTCCTTTTAAAATTACATCCCACAGTAAAATCTCTGCAATTTTATCGCATAAGCTTCCTTACTTTTCCCAACACTCAAGCTGACCAAGACCGAAGTTCGTGTTTTTTCCGGCTCCAGCAACTTCCGCGAATTTGAGCAAACATCTTTCCGCTTCCGAAAAGTTTCCGCACAACTTAAAAGTTCCAACGGTGCCGCCCAAATCCATTGAAGTTTTCTGTCTTGCTGAATAATGTCTGATATCAACCCAATGTAGATTTTTTTCGGTTATCAAAATATTTTCACACGGAATCTGCCATAAAAATTTCTCTTCTTCAGAAATTTCACCATAAAGAGAGCAAAGCGTTTTTACTCTGCGGAAAAGACAATTTATAAAATCTTTCGCTGTAAAATCAAGTGTATAGCGACCTGCGACTTTAAATCTTAAAGGCGACTTCAAGTTAACTAGAATCTCAGAAGTTCTTTCAGTACCGTCATTCTGAACTTGTTTCGGCATCCCTTCATCCGCTGCAAGAATAAATTTATCATTACAATCTTTTCCAAAATCAGAAAAATCATAATTCCAGTCTAACGGAAAAAAGTTCATGTCCAGATGATTTTCATCAATCAAAATATTTTTTCCGTTTGCAAAAACATTTTCAATTTTAAATGTTGTGCGACTTTTAAAAAGTCCGTTCTGGCCGCTCCGTACAAAAGCCGCATATATATATGGAAGATATTCTATTGCACGTCCAAAAAGAGTCATTTCAAATGAATATTCTTTTAGAAAGTTTCCGACAGCCAAGTTCTGGGTTGAAGAAAAGGAATAAGGATGGCTTGCCCTGTTTCGTCCTGGAAGAGTGCCGTTATCAGATGAAAGAATTGTTTCAAACAAAAAAGCATAAACACAAGTTTTTGAAAATTGACATTCCGCACATTTCGATTTTCTTGAGATGCAACACATTGTGTGCAAGTTTTTTCCAAGAACGCTTCGCAAAACAAACATCGGATTTGAATCCATAAAAGTGGGAAAAGAAAATTTTAAGCAAAATTCAATTTGTAAAAAATAAATTTTCATAAGGTTTAATAAATATTCTACCCCCCCCCGTTTATTTCCGTCAAGTAAAATATTTCTTTGAAACTTTGCTTTTATTTTTATAAAAATATTTATATATGTTTTGAAAAATCAGAATTTTCTAAATTCAAAATCTTCAACTAAAAAAATTACTCTCTCCAAATTATCTTTTTAATAAATCATTGTTCCAATTCCACGGTCGCTAAACATTTCTATCAACAATGAATGTTGCACACGACCATCAATAATATGTGTTCGAGGAACGCCACCTTCTAAAGCTGTAAGACAACAATCAATTTTTGGAATCATTCCACCAGCAATAATTCCTGTTGCTTTTAATGAACCAATCGCTGTTTTTTCAATTCGTTTTATTAAAGTTGAAGGGTCATTGATATTTCTCAAAACGCCAGCAACATTTGTAAGTTGTACGAATTTTTCTGCATGTAAGGCAACTGCAATTTTTGCGGCAGCGGTATCTGCATTGATGTTGTAGTTTGAATCATCTCCTGTTTCTCCCAAAGCAACTGTAGAAACTACTGGAATAAAATTTTTATCTAAAAGAGTTGTTAAAATCTGAGGATTAACTTCTGTAACATCGCCAACAAATCCTAAATCTTTCTTTGTTTTTTCTGCTCGTAAAAGTCCAGAATCAACTCCAGAAATTCCAACTGCATTTCCGCCTCGCTGTAAAATCATTCCAACAATTTGTTTATTCAATTTTCCGGTAAGAACCATTTGCACAATTTCCATCGTTTCTTCATCAGTATAACGAAGACCATCCACAAATTTTGATTCTTTTCCGACTTTTTCAAGCATTTTATTTATTTCTGGACCACCACCATGAACAAGAACAACTTTTATACCGATTGTATTTAACAAAACAATATCATCCATAACAGCGTGTTTTAAATCATCATTTAACATTGCGTTTCCGCCATATTTTACAACGACAACTTTTCCACACCATTTTTTAAAATAAGGCAATGCTTCTGCCAAAACTAAAGACCATTGTTCTGTAGTAAGATTTTCTATATTCACATTATTCATTTGATGTCTCCAAAAATTATTTATAAGATGATTTTCTTCTATTAATATGCAAAAATTTTAAGTTCGATAATCACCATTTATTTTTACATAATCATAAGTTAAATCACAGCCCCAAGCGGTTCCACAAGCCTCACCTTCTCCACATTGAACTAAAATTTCTACAGATTGTTCATTCATAACTTTTTTTGCTAAATCTTCATCAAAAACAAGAGGAACGCCATCTTTATAAACTTGAATGATATTTTCTCCAGAAACTTCAAAATCTTCATAATTTTCAAAATATCGATTTGAATTTTTCTTTGAAGTGAACCAAATACTTGTTTTGTCGGGATTAAAATCTATTCCGCTATACCCCATTGCACAAAGAATTCTTCCAAAATTTGCATCTGCACCAAACATTGCCGCTTTTACCAAATTTGAACAGATAATTTCTTTTGCTAGAGCACGAGCAGTTTCTACATTTTTTGCACCTTTTACATTACATTCAATTAGTCGAGAAGCACCTTCTCCATCTGCTGCTATTTTTTTTGCCATAATTGTATTGAGTTTATTTAAAGCTTCCAGAAAAATTTCATAATCATTTCCTTCTTCTGTGATTTCTTTATTTTTTGCCATTCCATTTGCCAAAATTGTTAAAGTATCATTTGTAGAAGTATCGCCATCAACACTTACGCAATTATAAGTTCCCAAAATAGATGAATGTAACGCTTTGTCTAGCATTTGTGATGATATTGCACAATCTGTTGTGATAAAACTTAGCATTGTTCCCATATTGATATGAATCATTCCAGAACCTTTGCACATTGTTCCCATTTTGCAGATTTTTCCATCAATTTCAAATTCCAAAGCACATTCTTTATAATGAGTGTCTGTTGTCATAATTGCGACTCGTGCTTCTTTATGCCCTTCTTTAGAAAGTCCCTTCTTTAGCGTTTCAATATTATTTTCTACTTTTGAAATATCAAATTGAGAACCAATTACGCCAGTTGAATAAGTTATTACATCTTCAGTTTTTATTCCAAGTGATTTTGCAACAGCTTTTGCCATACGAAGTGCATTTTCCGCACCTTGAGAACCTGTACAAGTATTTGCGTTTCCACTAATTTCTACGGCAGCTTGTGCTTTTCCATTTTCAAGATGTTTTTGAGCCAATTTTACACTTTCTGATTTTACTTTATTTTGAGTAAAAACACCCGCCGCATTGCATGGAACTTCAGAAAAAACTAATGCAAAATCATTAATTTTTCTACTTTCTTTTATGCCAACTCTAATTCCGTTTGCTGTAAATCCTAAAGGAGCACAAACTCCACCATCAATAAATTTTATATTGCTCATAAAATAGTTTCCTTTATTGTATATTTATACATTTTTATGCATATTTATACAACATCTAATTTACACAAGTCCAAAGTGATTTTTCCTGATTTGGATTTATTCCTTTTATTTTAAATAATTCTGGAAGATTTACGAATTCATAATCTTGAGATTTCAAAATTGGAATGATTTTATCAACTGCTTCTAAAGTTGCAACATTTCCTTCCATTACGTGAAGAAGATAAATCAATCCATCTTTTGCTCCATCTAAAAGCCGATGGTATCTTTCTTCTGCAGAAACATTTTCTAGCCAATCCTCGCAACCATAACCACAAATAAAAGGTGTTTTGATAATTTCATACATTTCATCTTTTACGGCAATAAAAGGAGGTCTAAAAAATTGCGGTTTTTCGCCTGTAATAGAAATAATTGCTTCATCAGTTTTTTCGTATTCTTCTTTTATTTGTTCAAGAGTACAATTTGTCATTGCAGGATGAGTCCAAGAATGATTTTGAATATCGCAACCCATTTTAAAAGCACGTTTTATCACTTTTGAATTTTCTTTTGTGATTTTATTTCCAATTAAAAAAAATGATGCTGGAACGTTATATTTTTCCAAAACGTCAAGCATATCATTCATTGTGTTGTCATTTTCAAGATTTGGTCCATCATCAAAACTTAAACAAATATATTTTTTCATTTTAAACCTTCAGTTTCATCAATTCCCATTCTGATATTTAAACATTGTACAGCCGCTCCAGATGCACCTTTTCCAAGATTATCAAATCGAGAAGTAATAACAATTCTCTCATCATTTCCACAAACAAAAATTTGCATATTATTTGTTCCTGCTAAAGTATTTGACGGAATAAATGCTTCTTGTAAGAAATTTTCGCCATTTAAATTTTCTGCAACTTGGATAAAATTTGTTTTTTTATAATGATTTTTAAACATTTCAAGAACATCAAATGCATTTACATTTTTATTTAAAAGTCTTGAGTGAAAACCAATAGAAACTGTCATTCCTTGATAATAATCGCAAACATAAGGATTAAAAATTGGTTCAAAATCTAAGCCAGAAATTTTTTGTATTTCCGGAAGATGTTTATGATGTTGAGAAAGTGCATACAAACGTGGAGAATCTAATTCAGAATTTCGGTTTTGATTTTCATACAAAGAAATTGCTTTTTTTCCAGCACCAGAATATCCACTAACTGCGTGAATTACAACTGGATAATCTTTTGGCAAAATTCCAGATTTTACAAGCGGATACAAAATCGCAACTGAACCAGAAGCATAACAGCCAGGAACTGCAATTCTGTTTGATTTCATTATTTTTTCTCTAAAATCATCATCAAGTTCTGGAAAACCATACGCCCAATCAGGATTTGTTCTATGAGCGGTGGAAGCATCAATTATTACAGTTTTTGGATTTGTACAAAGTTTTGCAGATTCAATAGCAGCAACATCAGGAAGACACAAAAAAGTAAAGTCAGAAGCATTTATCATTTTTGCACGTTCTTCTGGATTTTTACGATTTTCTTCATCAATCGTAAGAATTTCAATATCTTTTCGGTTAGAAAATCTTTCGTAGATTTTTAAACCAGTTGTTCCTTCTTTTCCATCAATAAAAATTTTTACCATAAATACAATTATAATGAGGATTTTGACATTTGGAAATAGCAAATATAATTGAGATTTTTTATCAATTTAATTTTTATCAATTTAAATAAATGGAAAAGATAAAAAAATTGTTAATGACTAAAATAGAGAAATTCTGTAAAATTACTACAAATTTTTAGTATAATTTCACAGAGGTGATGCTTATGAATATTTTCAAGGGTGCTTTTACGGCTTTAATTACTCCAATGAATTCTGACGGTTCAGTAGATTTTGAAGGATTCCGTAAAAATGTCAAATATCAACTTGAACAAGGCATTGATGGATTAGTTCCTTTAGGAACAACAGCTGAAACTCCAACTTTGGACGAACGTCCTGGTCAAGAAGAAGACAAACTTATTGAAATTGTCTTTGAAGAAGTTCGTGCTTTTGAAAGTTCCTCTGGCAAAAAAATCCCTATTATTTTGGGTTCTGGTTCTAACAATACAAAAGATGCTGTTTTATATTGTGAAAGAGCAAAAAAAGTTGGAGCAGATGCAGCGTTAGTTGTTACTCCTTATTATAATAAACCTTCAAAAGAAGGAATTTATCAACATTTTGCAGCATGTTCAAAAGTTGGAATTCCAATCATCGTTTACAATATTCAAGGTAGAACTGGTTTAAATATTCCTACAGATTTACTTGCAAGAATTGCTGAACTTCCAAATATTGTTGGCGTAAAAGAAGCAAGTGGTTCGGTTGCTCAAATGATGGAAGTAATTGGACAAATTAAAAATAAAAAACCTGATTTTTCAGTTATGTCTGGTGATGATGGTTTAACTTTACCATTAATTGCATCTGGTGGAGATGGCGTTATTTCAGTAGCGTCAAATCTTATTCCAGCGCTTATGCATGATTTAGCACAATCTGCCTTGGATGGAGATTTTAAAACTGCAAGAGAAATCAATTATCGACTTGCACCATTTTTTAAAGCAGAATTTTGCGATGGAAATCCATCTTCTATAAAATATGCAATGAATTATAAAAAAATGCCTTCAGGACCTTGTAGACTTCCGCTTGTTGAAGTTACAGATTCTGCAAAAGCAATAATTGAAAAAGCAATAAAAGATTGTAACTTGTAACGGAGTTTTATCTTGATAGATTTGCATTGCCATTTAGATGGTTGTATTACTGTAGAAATTGCAAAAAAGTTGGCAGAAATTCAAAATATTATTCTTCCAGCAAAAAATGATGATGAACTTTTAGAAAAACTTTCGGTTTCTCCAAATTGCAGAAATCTTAATGATTTTCTTAAATGTTTTGATTTACCAGGCAGCCTTTTACAGACAAAAGAATCCATCTCTTTGGCAGTAAAACTTGTTCAAGAAAATTTAAAAAATCAAGGTTTAATTTATTTAGAACTTCGCTTTGCTCCTCAAAAACATTGCGAAAAAGGGCTTTCTCAAGAAGAAGTGATTTTAGCAGCATTAGAAGGATTAAAACAAAGTGATTTACATACAAATCTTATTTTGTGTTTAATGCGTGGTTCCGATAATAAAAAAGAAAATCTTGAAACAATTGAGCTTGCAAAAAAATATCTTGTAGAAGATGAAGGAATTGTCGCTTTAGATTTAGCTGGAGCAGAATCGATTTTTGAAACATCAAATTTTGAACAGGAATTTTTACTTGCTAAAAAATGGAATATTCCTTTTACAATTCACGCTGGAGAAGCAAGTGGTGCAGAAAGCGTAAAAAAAGCACTTGAATTTGGAGCAAAAAGAATTGGACATGGAATTAGAAGTTTTGAAAATCCTGAAGTGATGAATTATATCATCAAAAATGAAATTCCTTTAGAAATGTGTCCTACAAGTAATTATCAAACTAAAGTTATAGAAGATATGAAAAAATATCCTTTAGTTGATTTTATAAAAAAAGGTGTAAAAGTTACAATCAACACTGATGATATGGCAATTTGTAGAACAAATTTAAAAAATGAGTTTAATTATATTGAAAAAATGTATAAAATTACAAAAGATGATGAAAAAAAATTGTTATTAAATGCGGCAGATGCAGCTTTTTGTAGCAAAAATTATAAAAGTAAGATGAAATCAATTATCGAAAGAAATTGATATTTGTAAAACATTTATCAACAACAACTTCTAATTTCATTGCGAAGTTGTTAAAAAAGTCAAATCGGAAATTAATTTTTTCTCTTTGACTTTTTTTATAGAACACAGTAACTTATTGCACAGGAGGTTATTTATGGCAGAAAAAATTAAAGTTGGAGTTTTAGGTGCAACTGGAATGGTTGGTCAGCGTTACATAAAACTTTTGGAAAATCATCCTTGGTTTGAAGTTACTTATGTTGCGGCAAGTCCTCGTTCTGCTGGACAACTTTATAAAGATGCAGTTAAAAATAGATGGTTAATTGGTGCAGAAATTCCTTCTGGAGTTGCAAATTTAACTGTAGAAGATGCAAACATCGCACAAAAAGCAATTGGAAAATGTCAGTTTGTTTTTTCTGCGTTGGAAATGCCTAAAAAAGATGATATAAAAGCTCTTGAAGCAGCGTATGCAAGCGAAGGAATTCCTGTAGTTTCAAATGCATCTGCAAATCGTTGGACAGAAGATGTTCCAATGTTAGTTCCAGAAATCAATTATTCTCATCTTTCTGTAATTGAAGAACAAAAAAAACATCACGGTTGGGAGAAAGGTTTTATCGCAGTAAAACCAAACTGTTCTCTTCAAACTTATATGATGCCAATTCACGCTTTAATTCAAGCTGGTTATCCAATAAAAAGAATGATTGTTACAACTTTGCAGGCAACAAGTGGTGCTGGATATCCTGGAGTTCCTTCTTTTGATATGATTGATAATATCGTACCTTTTATTGGCGGTGAAGAAGAAAAAACAGAAAAAGAATGTCTTAAAATTTTAGGAAAAGTTGAAAATGGAAAAATTGTAAACGCAGAATATCCAATTGTTTCTTCAACTTGTACAAGAGTTCCGGTTATTGATGGTCATACTGCTTGCGTTTCTTTGGAATTCGATTTACCAGACGATAAAAAACCTTCTTTAGAAGAAATTGAAAAGGTTTGGACTTCTTATACTTCAGTTCCTCAAGAATTAAATCTTCCTTCTGCACCAGAACATCCAATTGTTGTAAGACATGAAGAAAATAGACCTCAACCTCGCCGTGATCGCGATACAGAAAAAGGAATGGCTTGTGTAATTGGAAGACTTCGTCCTTGTAATGTATTTGATGTAAAATTTGTAGCATTAAGTCATAACACAAAAAGAGGAGCAGCACTTGGTGGAATTTTAAATGCTGAACTTTTAAAAGCAAAAGGTTTTTTGTCGTAAATCCGTAATAGAAATTGCAAAAATTTGAAGCAATTTTTTAGGGCTTTATTACGCATAATAATTTATAAAAAGTTCCATACTGAGTCTAAATTATTAACACAATTTTTGTTATAATTTAGACTCACTTCTGATTTACTTTACCGCAACAATAATCATTGTTCTTGCATTTTCATCGTATGGAGAAAAATCAAAATCGCCGTAAACATTTACATTTCTAAAACCAATTTTTAAAAGTTGATTGCGTAAATCTGCGGCAGAATATAATCTTTGCACAAATTCGTGAGAAATAATTGGTTTGGAATTATCAATTTTTCCACATTCGTATAAATCCCAACGAGAAAGTAAACCTTCCCAAGCACCAACAACTTCAAAATGCGTTTTTACTGTAAAATTCGCTCTATCAAAAATTTCACCTTTTGTAAAATACATAATTGCAGTTTCGCGACTTGTACATTCCAAAATAAAAGTTCCATTCGATTTTAAAGAATCATAAATATTTTTTAAAATCATCATATCTTCTTCTATTGATTCGCAATACCCAAATGATGTATATAAATTAATAGCACAATCAAATTTTTTTTCAGTTTTAAAATTTCTTAAATCTGCATTTAAAAGAGTTAATTCAACTCCTTCATCACAAGCACTTTCTTTTGCCGCATCCAATTCCGCTTGAATTATATCAACTCCAGTAACTTGAAAGCCTAAAACTGCCAATTCAACAGAAATTCTTCCAACGCCACATCCTGCGTCCAAAATAGATGCATTTTCTTTTAAATTTGCAATTTTTTTTACATAATTAGCAACATCTGGAGCTTCCGCCCAACGAGCATCATCAAACATAATTGGAGAATAATTTATCCAAAAATCTTCTTTTTCAAACCATTGCATAATTTATTTTCTATTACCAATTTTTACATAAGTTTTTCCAGTTCCACCATCATCTGCACTTGCAAAACCAAAATCACAAACAACAGGACAATGTGAAAGATAATCTGTAACTTCTTGCTGCAAAACGCCTTCACCTTTTCCATGAATAATACTAAAACTTTGCAAATTATGTAAAACGCACAAATCGATTTGCTTTTCTAAAGCTTTGATGGCTTCTGAAGAACGCATTCCCAAAAGGCGAAGTTCAAACACAGGAGAAGAGTCTTTTTCAATTACAGAATCTTGATTTTGAGAAATCAATTCCACAGAAACAGACGGTTTTAAATTCTGCTGATTTTTTTGAGTTAAAATTAAATCTTTTTCACGAACCTGCATTTTTACGCTACCAAATTGAACTTGCCAAAAATCTTTTTTTACTTTTGAAATAACTGTTCCTTCAATTCCAGTTGATTTTGCAAGAACGATTGCACCTTCAGAAATTTTTTGAATCTTTTCAGGAGAATTCAAATCTGATTTTTTTTCAATATTTGGTTTTATAATTGGAATTGCATTTTTTAAAGCTTCAGAATTACTCATCTTTTTTTTAGTTTTTTTCTTACTTGGAGGATGATTTTGTTTTTTCAAAGATTGATTGAATTTTTCCTCCGCCTGAATGAGTTTTTCTTCTTCAAGTTCATATTTTTCTTGAAATTTATCAGTATTTTTTTCCAAATCAAAAATATATTTTTTCACAGCTAAAGTTTTTTCTCGTGTTACTTCGCCTTCTTTTAAAGTTCTAACTAAATTTTCCAACTGACGACGACTGTGAATTAAAAAATCATTCAATTCTTGTTGTTTTCCCGCTTTTAATTCATGCTCTTTTTTTCTTAAAAAAATTTCTTTTTCTTTTATTTTGAGTGATTTTTCTTCAAGATTTTTTGCTTCAATTTCTGCTTTTTTTTGAATTTGATTAAGTTCAACATGCTTACGATTTAATCCGCGAATTAAAGATGATACATCAGTTTGTTCGGTTGCAATATAATTTTCTGCTTGTTTTATAATTTCTAAAGGAAAACCATTTTTCTTTGCAATATCCAACGCATGACTTTCTCCAGGAACTCCCATCAACAAACGATAAGATGGCGATAAAGTGTTTGCATCAAATTCTACGCTTGCATTTACACAACTTGAATTTGTATATCCATAATTTTTTAAAACACCTTGATGAGTTGTTACCAAAACAAAACTTTTCTTTTTTATCAATTCATCAAGCACAGCCATTGCGATTGCACTTCCTTCTTGATGGTCAGTTCCACTTCCAAGTTCATCAAGTAAAACCAAAGAAGTAGAATTTGCAGATTTTACAGCAAGTGCCAAGTTTTTCATATGTCCGCTAAAAGTAGAAAGATTTTGGTCTAAAGATTGGTCATCTCCAATATCTACGTACAAATCTGAAAATACAGGAAGACGAGTACCTTCTCCAGCAGGAATTGGAAATCCAGATTGATTTAACATCGAAAGTAAAGCAAAAGTTTTTAATGAAACAGTTTTTCCGCCAGTGTTTGGACCTGTAATAATTAAAACTTTTTTTTCAAACATAAAACGAATATCAATTGGAACTGCTTTTTTTCCCAAAAGAGGATGTCTTGCTTTTAACAACAAAGGAGGTTCTTCATTAGAAAAAATTGCATAAGTACAATCATTTTCAAGTCCCCATTTTGCACTTGCCAAAGTTGAATCTAAAAGTTGCATAATTGGTAATGCTTTCTTAAAATCTGGAAGAAAAACTTGCAAAGATTCTGTTAATTCTGTTAAAATTCGTTTTATGACTTGTTGTAATTCATTTTGTTTTTGAACAAGCTCATTTGAACATCGCACCGCTTCTTCAGGTTCAATATAAACAGTTTGAGCAGTTTGACTCACTTCATGAATAATTCCTTCAATCCGATTTTGCAAACTCGCTTTTACAGCCAAAACTTGTCTTCCATTTCTCAAAACAGGAACCGAAGATTCCAACACCGAAGAAAATTTTTGGTCTGATGTAAAACTTTGCATTATATTTTTGATTTTGGAGTTAAGACTTGCAATTTGTTTTCGGATTGCATTTATTTCTGGTAAATCTCGAAGTTGTCCATCTGTTGTGATAATTCTAAAAATTTTTTTTTCTGCTTCTTCTAAATTTGGAAGTTTTGATATTTCTTCCACCAAAAATTTTAAATTTAATTCAAGTTGATGATTTTTTACACTTTCTTGAACTTTTTTTAAACTTTGCAAAAATTGTCCTAGCGAATAAACTTGTTCCAAAGAAAGAGTTGTTCCTTTTGTTTTTATGATTACAAAAAGATAACCAATTGGCTCCCAAGATGAAATTGGAAAAGAATATCCACTTGATAAATATTTATTCCATTCTCTACTAAGATTTTTTAATCTTTCAATTTCAGAATTTTTGTCGAAAGGTTCTCTTTCTAACAAAAAATTTTTTCCCTCTTCAGAAACACAACAATCCGCAATTTCATCACGAATTCTAAAATAATCAATTTCAATTAACGCCTTTTTATTCATAGTAAAATTAATCTTCCCAAGAACCAGTTCTTATTTCATTTGAAATTCTCTTCCAACTATCATAACGTTCTTGTGTAATTTTACCATTTTCTACTGCTTCGCGAATTGCACAATTTGGTTCTGTAAGATGTTTGCAATTTAATCCAAATTTACATTTTCCAACAAATTGCTCAAATTCTCTAAAATACATTGCTAAATCATCGGCTTGAATATCATCTAAAACAAAACGACGAATTCCGGGAGTATCGATTATATTTGCTTTTCGACCTTTTATTCCATCTGTAAGAGTTTCATTCAACGTAAGATGAATTAAAGTTCCTTTTGTAGTTGTATGATTTCCTCTTCCATATTTTTTAGAAAGGCTTCCCGTTTTTAAAACACAAGAATCATCCATAACGTTTATCAAACTAGATTTTCCAACTCCACTTTGACCAACAAAAGCTGAAAGATGATTTTCTAATATTTCTGCAAATTCTATCATTCCTTCTCCAGTTTTTGCAGAAATTCTTAAAACTTTATATCCTAAATCTTCCCATATATTTAAACGTTTTTCAATATTTTCAAATTCTTCAATTCTACCGTCAGTTTGCATAGATTCCGTTAAATCCCACTTATTGCAAACTATTATCGGTTCAATTCCTTGATGTTCAGCCTGACAAAGAGCTCTATCGGTAAAACGAGGACGAAATGGCGGTTCTTGTGGAGTTGTTACTAAAATAAGATAATCAAGATTTGATGCTAATAACTGAGGACATCTTCCTTTTACATTCCACCTTAAAAAAGTGTTTTTTCTTTTTTCTAAAGAAAGAATTTGTCCTTTTTCATCATTTATAGAATCTATTTCAATTTCTACAATATCGCCAGGAGCTAAAGGATTATAAAACTGTTTATCAGATTTTAAAATTTTTCCCTTAATTGTACAATTTCGAGTGATTTCATCTTCACACTCAACAGTAAATAAATTATTAGTTCCCGCGATTATTAAACCTTTCATTTTAAGCCCACAAAATCCAAAGCACGATTGCAGCTACAGTTGTTGTCAAAATTGTAAAAGGAAGAGCAACTTTTAACCAACCTGAAAATTTCATTGGATAACCTTCTTTTTTTACAATTCCCATACTTACGACATTTGCACTTGCTCCAAATGGTGTAAGATTTCCGCCAAGACAACTTCCAATTAAAAGTCCAAACATCAAAAGTTCTTTATTTATCTGCATATTTGTTGCTAAACTTCCAGCGACAGGTAACATTGCGATAATATAAGGAACATTATCAACAAAACCAGAAATTAAAACAGAAACCACCACAATTATGATAAATGCTGCAATTTCAGAACCGCCACAAATTTTTTCAAGGAAATGAGCAAAATCTTCTAGTAAACCAACTTCTTGAATTGCACCAATTACAATAAAAATTCCTAACAAAAAGAAAATTGTTTCCCAATCTAAACCTTTTATAAGTTCTGCAACTTCTTTTCCAGATTTTTTCTGAGTGAAAACATACCATAAAACAGAAATTAAACCTAAAACAAAAACATAAAGTCCACTTAAATATGCAAAATCTGTTTTTATAAATGAAATTCCAGCCAACCCAAATATCATTGCAAGAAGGATGAAAAAAGGAACCCAAGAAATAACTTCTGTTTTTTCAACTTCTATTTTTGTTTTTCCAATTTTTGCAAAAAAG
This sequence comes from uncultured Treponema sp., assembly GCA_964410365.1. Classification (GTDB taxonomy): domain Bacteria; phylum Spirochaetota; class Spirochaetia; order Treponematales; family Treponemataceae; genus Treponema_D. The sequence goes on along the minus strand of CAYPGB010000009.1, from coordinate 57,606 downwards.
AAATAAAAATAAATACAACCTGCTAAAAGTCCAGCTTGAATTATAAAAAATACAGATAAAGTTCCTTGATGTACAAAAAAATCATTGAAATTATATCCTGCATAAGCGGCAAAAATCATACTTGGAGGGTCGCCTACCAAAGTTGCTGTTCCTTCCAAATTTGAAACAACCGCAAGTCCAATCATAAAATTTGTAGGATTCATTTTTAATTTTTTACACAAAGAAAGTGCAATTGGAGCCATAACTAAAACAGTTGCAACATTTTCAACAAAAATAGAAATAATTCCAGTCATCACAAGAATTAAAATTATTGCAATTGATGTATTTTTACTATTATTGATGATTGCATCCGCAATTCTAGCAGGAACTTTTGAATACAAAAATAATGCTGCAATCGTCATACTTCCAAGATAAATTAAAATTACGTTCCAATTTATGATTTCTAAAAATGAATGTTTGATTGCATAAAAATGAGAAGCAAATCCAGAAATTATATTTCCTTCAGGCAAAATAAAAATTTTATTTGGAAAAATAATTCCCAAAACAATTACAATTAACGCAGCTAAAGATGTAAACAAAACTTTTTTATTTTGGAAAGCAATTACAAAAGCATACATTAAAACTGCAATTCCCAAAATCACATATTTAAGATGATTGTCCATAAAAAAAACAAAACTCCTATATTATAAAACTTTTATCAAATATAACATAAAAAAATCTATCTCAAAGTAAATTCTTTGTAAAATTATAAATGATGATGATTTTTCCTACATTTTTTCAAGATATGGAACAATCAAAAGATGCATTGCATTTTTTAAAACATTTAAAGTACATTCTGCCAAATAAAGTCTTGCTCCTGCCAACTTTGGTTCTTCAGCATTTATAATAGAACAATTTTGATAAAATTTACTAAATGATTTTGCCGTTTCGTAAGCATAATTTGCAACTCCACTTGGGTCTAAATTGATTGCAGCTTTTTCTACAACACAAGGAAAATCTCCAAGTTGTTTAATTAAAGTCCATTCATCATCTGAAGAAAGAAGTGCTACGGCTTCTTGAGAAGAATCACTTAAAATTCCAGAATTTTTTGCTTTTGCCAAAATAGAATTTATTCTTGCACCCATATATTGTAAATAAGGTCCAGTATTTCCATTAAAACTCAAACTTTCTTCTGGATTAAAAAGCATATCTTTTATTGGAGTTGCTTGAAGAAGATAATAATCCAACGCACCAAGTGCAATTTTTTCTGCAACATCATCAGCATTTCCAACATCTTCATTTCTACCGCGTTCATTAATTGCTTTTAATGCTTCATTATGAAGAGAATCTAATAAATCATCTGCATCGACAATTGTTCCTTCACGACTTTTCATTCGTCCAGAAGGAAGATTTACAAGTCCATAACTCAAATGATAAAGAGAATCTGCCCAAGTAAATCCCAATTTTTTAAGAATATAAAATAAAATCTTAAAATGATAATTTTGTTCACTCGCAACAACATAAACAAGTTGATTAAAATTCCAATCGGAATGGCGACTTATTGCAGTTCCAATATCTTGCGTCATATAAACTGAAGTTCCATCTTTTCGTAATAAAACTTTTTCGTGAGAATCTTCATCTTTTCCTTTTCCAACCACATCAGTTACATCAATACGAACAGAACCATCTTCCGCCTTAAAGAAAACACCTTTTTCAAGGCCTTTTAAGATTTCATCTTTTCCTTTTAGATAAGTATCACTTTCTAGATAAAGTTTATCAAAAGAAACTTCGGTTCTTTCATACGTTTCTTTTAATCCGTCTAAAGTCCATTCGTTCATTTTTTTCCACAAAGCTAAAACTTCAGGATTTCCATTTTCCCATTCAACGAGCATTTTTTCCGCTTGTTCACTAGCTTCAGGATGAGCAGTTTCTGGTTTATCTTTTTCACCTTTCAAATATCTGTCAAATTCAACATAACATTGTCCAACAAAATGGTCGCCTTTTATTCCAAGACTTTCTGGAGTTTCACCTTTTTCTTCATGAAACCATTTGTAAGCAAGCATAGATTTACAAATGTGAACTCCACGATTATTGATAAGATTTACTTTAAAAACATCTGCACCGGCAAGTTTCAAAATTCGACTTACAGATTCACCAAGAGCATCATTTCTCAAATGTCCAAGATGAAGAGGTTTATTTGTGTTTGGGGCAGAATATTCTATCATTACACGACGATTTTCTAAAGGATGCTTTCCTTCTTGATTGAAAGAACCGTAATTTTCACCTTGAGTTTTTATTGCTTCCAAAATAGGAAATGCACTTTCTGCTTTGTTAAGTTTTATATTTACATAAGGTCCAACCGCAATAATTTTACCAATTTTACAATCACTAGCAAATTCTGCAACAAAAGCCGCTATTTGAGGAGGAGCCATTCTCAAAGTTTTTGCAAAAACAAACATTGGAGAACCTAAATCTCCCATTTCTGGATTAGGAGCATTTTGAACAACAACAGATTCAGATTTTATTTCTTCTGTTTCGATATTTTTATTTTTTATAAATTCATTGATTGCATTTGCGATAATCTCTCTAAATTCTAATTTTGCGTCCATTTAAAACCTCATTATAAAGTATGTTTTTAAAGTATACTGATTTATATGACTTTTCTCAACGTAATTAAATTTTACTCACAGCCAGATAATTATAAGTGATTCCATTTTCTAATTCTCTGATTGTATATCGTCCAATAATTGTAATTTTTTCTCCTTGAGTAGGATATTCATCTGGAGAATGTTCTCCAAGCCAAACAATTTCTAAGCCTTGCTGACAACATTCTAAAGCATCAGGAATGATGATTGCATAATATTTTTCGTTTGTATTTTCATTTGTAAAAACATTAAAATATCCAGAAATTTTAATATTTTTATTTTCATAATTTTCTGGTTCAATCAGCATATTAAAAACTTCTGCATAAATCATATTTGCATTCATTTGTGTTAAGTCCAAATCAACTTGTTCGCTAACAGGTTCAGATTCTTGAGAAAGTTCTTTTTGACTTGGAAGATTTTCTAAATCAAAAGAAACAGAATTCTTGTTTTTCTGATTGCAACTCATCGCACAAATAAAAAATAAAATCAGAGAAAATAAATAAATTTTTCTTAAAATCTTCATTTTACTTGCCAAATAATCCTTTTAATTTACTAGAAGCCGCTTCTTTCACAGATTCTGTTGCTTGTTTTTTTGCAGATTCCACTTGTGATGATAACATATCTGTAGCTTCTTTCTTTTTTGCTTCCAATTGTGCAGAAAGTGAATCTAAAGAATCTTGTGCATTTGAAATTTTAGATTTTATATCTTCAAAACTAGAAATTTCACCCAACGCTCCACCAGAAATTTCTGAAATTTTTGTAGAAAGTTGTTCTTCCACAGATTTTTTTACAGTTGCAAGTTGCGTATTTATTTCAGAAACAATTGCATTTCCAATTTTTTTATCAGCATCTGTAGAAAAATTCATAATCACCCCATTGGAATTTGTGTATCCCGCTTTTAATGCAAGTGTCATAGAATTAATTTTATTTAAAACGCTTGAATAAATATTGTAAGCATATTCTGGTTCAAATGCTTCTGCTGTAATTTTTAAATTTGAAAAATTCCCATTTCCAGAAATCGTAAATCCCTCTGCATCATAAATTGAAGCATTTAAAGCAATTTTACTGATTGCATCAAAACTTGGAACACCTTGTCCGCCTCCAAAAACTGATGATGGCAAATTTACAGGAAGTGAATTGCAATTATAATCTGCATTTATTAAAGGTGATGAAGAATTTTCTCTTATATCAACAACAAGTTTTGCATTATGAGAAATTGCATTTTTATTCATAGAAAAAATTACTTCGGCAGGTTTTCCAAGTGCATTTTGGTCAGAAGAAACATTTTTTGCTTGTGCATTAATTCCAAAACCAGAAGCTTCGATATTTTTTATCCAAAAACGAGGATTTGTTTCTCCAATAAAATAAACATCTCGACCAGACTGTCTTGTTCCTGCAACAACTTTAGATTTTTCTTTTTTAGGCTTTTTTTCAGAAGGTTTTGATGTATTTTTTATTTCTAATAATTTATTAACAATTTTATAAACATAAGGATAATATTTTCCCAAAACAGAATAACCAAGTTTATCAAAATAAGCAGAAATAAAATTCTTTGTGTCAGAAAGTTTAAAAGATGTGATTTTTGAAATTTCTTTTGTTGCAAGATTTTTATCATGGTTGATTGCATTTGTAAGTTTTTTCGTTAAATCTGTAACTTCAGATGTTTGAGATTTAAAATCATTTGTAATTTTAGAAGTTTCATCTTTTAAAGAATTTACTTCTGTAATTGCATTATTAATTATTTCCAAAGCTTCTTTTATTTTTGTAGGATTATTCTTTATAGAAGAAAAATCATAATTAACCGCTTGATTTACAGAATTTTTTACAGAATTTACTTTTGAATTTATAGTTTCTGGCGTTTTTTGCCAAGTTTCATTTATTTTTGTGATTTGAATTTTTACATCTTCACTAATTTTTGGAGTTTCAAGTTGAGAATAACAATTTTCTATTATTGTTTGAGGATTATACTGTTCAAAAAGTGAAGAAATTTCTGTTGTAGTAAGATTTACAACTTTATCTTTTAAACTAATCATAACATTTGTAGAATCTGTTTTTTTAGCTTCTTTCGCAGCTTTTTTTGCCTTTTTTTCTTCAAGTTTTTTTAAACGTTTTTCTGTCAAATCTCCAGAAACAGTTCTTTGCTTGCCAGTTTCAATTCCAATAACAGACAAATCTTCTATTATAAAATGTGCTTTTAAAAGTTGCCAAAAATCAAAATCAAAATTTAATTTTTCTATAGAAAATAAATCTTTCATTGGTTCTTTTTTATTTGCAACTTCAAAATTTTTCATTGTAAAAGATGAATCTAAAAATTTTAAATTCAAATATTCAATATCACATTTTGCTTCAAAAATAGATTCACAAGTTGAAGTAATAATTTTTTTACAAATAATATTTTTTGTTAAAGTGATTGTAATTCCAACCGCAGCAATAAAAATCAAAACTGCAAATAAAGGAACTAATTTTACATTTCCTTTTTGTTTTTTTATAGATTTTGCAATTGTAAGAAGTCTTTTTTGTTGTTTTTTATCAATTTTGGAATCTAATGGAATTGAATAAACTGGAATTTCTTTTTTTCCTTTTGTTCCAACTTGTTCAATAAAACTTTGAACAAATTTTTTATCATCTGCAATAAAAATTTTTTTGTAGATTTTTTTATCAAGTGATTTTTTTGTGTATTTTTTCTTAAAAAGAGATGGAATTTTTATTTTTTTAGTTTTCATATTATATCAACGCCTTTGCTTTTTTTATTAATGGAATTTTTGAAACAATCTTTACAAGTTTAGTTTTTCTAACAACAGGAACTAAATGACTTCTCCAAAATTGAATAAGAAATCTTACTAAAAAAAACATTGGAATATAAAGAATTAAACTTGTTAATAAAGACCCCATTACAATAGAATTATAAAATTTTGTATAACCAATTAACGGAGTTTTCATCAAAGTAACAAAAACTGGTTGCATAAAATCTAATTTCAAAATGAAATATCCAAAAAAATCAAACCAAAAATCTAAGCAAGGTGAAAGTAATGAAAATAAAAAAGTAGAAATTATATACGAACCTTTTTGAATTCGTAAGAAAAAACAAAAAATTGCAATTATATACCACAATGCATTATTTTTTGGCATAAAGCCTAAAATCATTCCACAACAAACAGCATTTGCAATTTCACTCGGATTTGAATTTTGATTCAGTGCCTTAAAAAATTTAATTAACGCTTTTAACATTCTTTCTCCTGTAAATTATAATTTTATATTAATGGAAAAACTTGTTGGACTTGCAAGAATTTGTACATTTTCATTTTGCTTTTTTGGAAAAATTGTATGGAAAAATGGAATTGAAAAACCACATAAAGTTCCAATAACTGCTCCAGAAATTACATCAGTAAGAAAATGATTTCCGCTTAAAAGTCTTAAAATTCCAGTTGTTGTTGCAATTGCAAAAGATGAACTTGTAACAACCCATTTCCATTTTGAATCTGGAAAATATTTAGAAAAAACATAACTTGTAAAACTCGCTCCGACAAAAGAAAGTGTTGTATGACCAGAAGGAAAAGAATTTGCCCAATCATAATCATTAATTTTTTCTTCTGGATAATTTTCAAAATACATATATGGACGAGCACGATTTACAATCAATTTTCCTAATTCTTTTAATCCATACGCCCAAATTACAGATTCTGCATACATTGCACCAATTGTAAACCATTCAGATTTGTTAGTTGTCATTAAAATTGCTGGCGAAAGAAGTGCTCCAAATTGAATAAAAGTTGCGATTTTATCAATTTTTTTGGAATATTGATTCATAAAAGGTCTATCAATTACGGGAATAGAATTTTTATCAAAAGATAATGGAAGACTTATTCTGTTTAATTTTAAAATATCTGAGCATAAAATATCAGTTGCAACTAAAGAAATTCCCGTTCCCAAAATGATTGATTCAGTTGCAACAGAAAGATGAAAAACTTCTCCATTTCCTAAAAAACTTTTTTTTTCTTTTGCAAAACAAATCGAAAGTAAAAATAAAACACAAATTATTGATACTTTTTTTTTCATTTTTGAATCCTTTTATTTATTCTGATTTTCGTATTTTTCAATTGCTTTTTTTATACATTCAAAAGTTTGTGATGATATAGCGTGTTCTACTTTACAAGCATCACTTGATGCAATTTCTGGTTCAACACCAATTTTTTCAAAAACATAAGTTAAAACTTTATGACGTTCATAAATTTTTTCTGCAATTTGTCTACCTTTTTCTTCAAGGATGATTGAACCATCATCTTTTATTTTTATATAACCTTCTTTATCAAGATTATGAACAGAAACACTTACTGTTGGACGAGAAAATCCCATTTCATTAGCAATATCAATAGAACGAACAGTTCCTTTTTCTGATAATACTAAGATAGTTTCAAGATACATTTCTGCCGATTCACGAATTACCATAACAACCTCAATTCTAAAAGGATTTTTAATTAATCAAAATATATTCTACACGATAAACAAAATAAATACAAAGATTTAAAAATAAAAAAGACCTCCTATTTATTAGAAGGTCTTTTAATTAAATTACCCTAAATGATTAGAACCAGAAACGGAAACCAAGAGCAACTGGGAAATTTAACCAATTAAAATTAACACCATTAGCAATCACTACTAAAGGTTGGTATGCAGCTTGTAAGTAAAGTTCAAAAGAACGTTTTAAAAGGAAAACGTTTGTTCCGATAACAGCACGAGGTCCAACAGCGAAATGTCCATAACCACCATCAACTATTGAAACAGAACCACCAACACCAATTCCATAATAGTATCCCCAAGTTCCTTCAATTTTAGGATTAGCCAACCACCAGTCAGCAGTAAGACCAATATTAAAATAACCAGAACCAAATCCTAAATCTGCTGCAAATACACAAGGTACAGAATTTAATTTGAAAGTTACAGCAGCACCTGTTCCAAATCCACCATTTGAAACATTTCCACCAAATTGTGCACCAATACCTGTAGCAAATACACTAGTTGTTCCCATTACAAAGAGAACTGATAAAACTGCAAAAAGTTTTTTCATATAAAAACCTCTCATAAAATTTTTACTCCCTCACTCCTTTATAAAAACAATTTATCAAAATGAATTAAAATAATCAACAACAAGCAAAAAAAATATAAAAAAAAGTTTAAAAAAAATATATTTTTCTATTGACATTTTTTTTTATAAATTATATATTAATTAAACATTCACGAGAATGAGTTGGGCTACTAGCTCAGTAGGTAGAGCAACGCCCTTTTAAGGCGTGGGTCACTGGTTCGAATCCAGTGTAGCTCAGAAAGACTTCTGATTAATTTCGGAAGTCTTTTTTTATTTTAAAGTACAAATTTTTTCTGAATTTAAAAATATAAATTTTAAGAATTATTTACAAAAATGATAGTTTTTTTAATTTTGTTTATCTTTCATCATTTTCAATTAATGTTTTAAAGAAAATTTTTCCAGAAACTTTGTAAATGCGATTACTCCAGTCAAAAAGGTCATAATTTTTTTCATCTAAAAGTTTTTTTATTTCTATATCTTTTTTATCTTTTTCGGAGAAAGAATATCCAGCACTTTGTAATAAATTTTCAGTTTCGGTTTTTGTTAATTTTAGTCCAAGTGAAAGTTGTATGATTGTATCTTTTTTTGGGCGATAATCTGATTTTCTATTACTTCGGATTTTTGAAAAAGTTTGTTTTGAAAGTCCTGCATCTCTATAAATATCTGATTGTTTATTTTTTGGAAAACGTTCCCAATATTTTTGTACATAAAAATCAAATAATTCTAAAAAAGATTTATATTCTAGAGAAATATCACTTTTTTTATTTTGCAATGGATTTGATATTTTTTCTATCATTCTATCAGAAATTAATTGAGAAAAAGTTCTTGTGTCTGGTTCTTTACAAAAATCTTCCCACCCTTCTAAAATATCTTCATAATTCTTGCCATTTTTATCTTTTGCTTTGCAATCTGCACCATGCTCTATAAGAAGTTCAATAATTGCAATATTTGCTTTCATTGCAGCATACATTAACGCGGTAATTCCATCATCATCAACTTTATTTACATCTGCATTATTTTTAAGAAGAAGAACAGCAATTTCATAACAATATGTATAACACGCAATCATCAAAGGAGTCATTCCAAATTGATAAGAAGCATTTACATCGCAATCATATTTCATACATAAATGAAAAAGTTCTTGATTTTCGGTTTGACAAGCAAAAATTAGAGCTACATAAGATAAACCTTTTGGATTTTTACTATTTTCTAAAAGAATTTTAATTTGTTCTATATTATTTTCATCTAACGCTTTTTGCATTGCTTGAGCGTATTCTTCATCAGATATTTTTTCGGCACAAAATTTAAGCAAAACTTTTAAAGTTTCATCACTTTTATGATTTACACATTTTACAAAAGCAGATTCCCAACGACTATCTTTTTTGTCTATTTTTATGTCTTTATTTGAAAGAAGAATTTTTGCAGAAGTTGCTGAATTTTTGATTGCTGTATACATCAAAGGAGTTAGTTTATCAATATCGTTTGCATTTATATTTGCACCAAGTTTTAAAAGAGTTTTAACTGATTGAGCAGAATTAAAAGTACACGCTAACATCAATGGAGTAATTCCTTCCTCTGTGCACAAATCAACATCACAACCAAATTTTGCAAGTTTTTCAATCTCTTCAAAATTATTATTGCATGCATAATAAAACATTTTTATAATGTTAGTTGATTTTCCATCAATAGAAAGATTTTCTAGAGAAACGGAATATGATTTTTTTGTTTGAAAATCTAAATAATGTAAAAAACTATAATCCAAACTAATTGTAATTGAAAAAGATGTTCCAAAAGTTTTCATTTCATTCTGGATATTTTTTGAAAGTTTTGAATTTTCTGTAAAATCATTTGAATTTGGAATTCTACAAGAAAAACTTTTTAATTTTTCTGTAATGATATTAAAATCATTTGTCATAAGATATACACATTCTTTTTTTTCATCATAAGAAACATCAAGAAACACATTCTTTTTTAAAATTAATTCACTTTTACTTTTTTTTGATGTATCAAATTTTAAGGACATAAAATCTCCAATTTGTTTCTCTTCAAAATATAAATAATTATAATACAATAACATCAAATTATGTTAGTCGCTTGTTAGTGGACTTTTTTGTTTGAGAAATTAAAATTTGATTTTTTGATTTGATTGAATTAGAAAGGAAGGTTTATAAATTGGAGAAAGAAAATCTGTTAAAAAAATTCTTCCTCCAAAAAAATTAAATTAATTAAAGACTAAATTTCCAATAAACTGGGAAAGAAATTGTTGTTTCTGTTTTTGTATACTCTTTTATTCCGCTTGTTGCAAAAGCAAAATTAATTCCAGCACCAATTTCATTATTTTTATTGATTGTAAATGTAACATCAGGTTCAATGCTTACAACATTTGCAACAATGTTTTCATCAAATTCTGTTTCAAAAATAAATGTTGCAGAAGCTACAAAAGATTTTGTAATATCAAAACCAACTGTTAAACCTGTGTATAAATCTAAAGAAGAATCAAGAGCGTTTTCATCTGCTCCAAAATTAGTAACTAAATCAGCAGCAAGTGATAAAGAATCTTTTCCAAAAGAAACACCTAAATTGAAAATATTTCCACCAACATCACAGAAAGAATCTTCTGCGTTGTATGTGTATCCAGCTGTAAAATTAAAAGATTTTAGTCCAGAGAAAGAAGCATATGCTCCAAAACCAAAATCATTTGCAACATTACGGAAAGTTGCTCCTAAAGAAAACATTTCTGCTGTATAATCAACACCAAAATTTAAATCTAATTTTGAATTTTTAGCAAATATAACAGGATTATCAAGTCCACCAGAAATTCTTAAGCCTGAAATTGGGCGAAGAACCATAACATAATCAGAACCAAGATTTCCGTTAGCAATATTATCATCCTCAACAGGAAGATATGAACCATTTGTAGAAATTACATCACTAATTCCTAAAGTAAGAAATTTGATTGGGCGAAATTCAATAAACCAATCATCAACTTTTGTAGATTGAGTAAAATTTTCACCATCTTTCTTAGCAGAAACAATCACTGTAATTCCTGCATCAACTTTTTCAGATTTAAAATCTACAGAAGATTTGTCTTTAATTCCAGCAAAATTAACTTCGCCGTCTTCTCCAGTTGTAATATTTACAATATCAGATGAAAGTTTATTTTTGTAAGAAACATTTACTCCATCGATAGCAAAAGCTGTACTTGCAACAAAAGCAGCACATACAATAGCAAAAATTTTTTTCATAAAAAAAACTCCTTTTAGTACCGAAGTACCAATTTTTACATTTTGTTAGAATATTCTAACACTACAATAAAATACTTCCTTTTACAGAATATGTCAATGTTTTCAATGTTTTGCAACTGTAAAATGAAAGTTAAAAGGATGTAAAGAAAGATTCCCGTGTCGGAGCACGGGAATGACTGTGTTGCTTACGCAACACACGAGTTTGCTTCGCAAACGTCGCAGATTCAATCATTTTGTCATTATCGGGCGTGACCCGATAATCTGTATTGAAAGATTGCCGTATCAAGTACGGCAATGACTGTGTTGCTTACGCAACACACGAGTTTGCTTAGCAAACGTCGCAAGATTTGAATGATAATTCAGTCGCTGCACGGGAATGACCGTAATATTACTTTAATTTTTCTGCAATTGTATAAATTAATTTTTCAGATTTTTCCCAGCCCAAACAAGGATCTGTTATTGATTTTCCATAACAACATTCTCCCGGTTTTTGAGAACCATCTTCTATATAACTTTCTATCATGAATCCTTTCACCAATTTTTTTATTCTTTCGTTATGTTCGCAAGAATTTAAAACATCCATAATAATTCGTGGTTGTTCAAAAGGATTTTTATTTGAATTTGAGTGATTTGTATCTATAATTACAGCAGGATTTGTTAATTGTGGTTTTGAATCATAAGCGTCGCAAAGTCTAACCAAATCTTCATAATGATAATTTGGAACATTATTTCCATGTTTACTTGTTGAACCTCTTAAAATTGCATGCGACCAAGGATTTCCCTGTGAATGAACTTCCCAACCTCTATAAATAAATGTATGTTTGTGTTGTGCTGCGGTGATTGCATTCATCATTACGTTAAAATCTCCACTTGTAGGATTTTTCATTCCAACCGGAACTTCAATTCCACTTGCTGTAAGACGATGTTCTTGATTTTCTACAGAACGAGCTCCAACTGCAACATAGCCTAAAATATCATCCAAATATTTATAATTATCAGGATAGAGCATTTCATCTGCAAAAACAAAACCAGTTTCTTCAACTGCACGCATATGTAAATGTCTTGTCGCCAAAATTCCTTTATACATATCTGGTTTTCCGTTTGGGTCTGGCTGATGTAAAAGACCTTTATAACCATCACCAGTTGTACGAGGTTTGTTTGTATAAATTCTAGGAACTAATAAAATTTTATCTTTTACTTTTTCTTGAACAGGAATTAATCTTGTCATATAATCGATAACCGCATCTTCATTATCAGATGAACAAGGTCCAATTATCAAAATCATTCTGTTTGAACGACCTTCAAAAATAGATTTTATTTCTGCTCGTTTTTTTTCAACAGTTTCAGAAACTTTTGCAGTTACTGGAAATTGTTCTTTTACTTCAGCTGGAATAGTTAATTTTCTTTCAAATTCCATATTCATATAATCACCTCTTTGTCTATTTTATTTTTTATTAAATAACGCTCGTCTTTTTGTAGAAAGTTGCATTTTTTTGCGAAGACCTTCTTTATCATTTTGAGATAACATTTCTCTCAGAGTTTGCATTTCTTCTATAAATTTGTCCATTTGTGAAAGTAAAGGCTTTTTATTCATAAGAAAAAGTTCACTCCACATTTTATCATTTATATTTGCAATTCTAGTTAAATCTCTAAAAGAATCTCCTGTATAATCAACTAAATGAGAATTATCGCTACAATCCATAAGAGCAACTGCAATAACGTGAGTAAGTTGAGAAACAAAACCAATCATTTCATCATGTTCTTCTGGCGTTAAAACTGAAATTCGATTAAAACCTAAAAGATGCCCCAAATCTTTACACCATTCTATTGCTTCTACTGTATTTTTTGGAGTTGGAACAACAATATAATTTGCTCCATGAAACATTTTATCATCACTATTTTGAACACCGTAAACTTCGCGACCAGCCATTGGATGTGCAGAAATAAATTCGACATCATCTCGCAAAATTTCTTGAATTTCATAAACAATACTACTTTTTACACCAGTTACATCTGTAATTTTTATGTTTGATTTAAAGTAACTTTGGTTATTTTTTATCCATTCTGAAAAAATATGCGGATACAAAGCAAAAATGATTACATCTGCTTTTTTTATCAATTCTGGGTCTGGAAAATCACTTCCTTCATCAATAATTTTATTTTCTAATGCAAATTGAATTGACTCGCTAGAAGAATCAATTGCCATAAGATGATAACCTATGCGTTTTAAAGCTTTTGCGTAACTTCCACCCATAAGTCCTAGTCCAACAATTAAAATATTTTGTTTTGTAATCCATTCCATTTTATTTTTCCTTTATGATTCAAATTTTATTCCAAGTGATTTTATTTTTTCAAAATAATCAGGAAAACTTTTTTTCACAGCGTCAGTGCCTTCTATTTCGCCACCAACTAAAGAAAGCAAAGTTACCATAGACATTACAATTCTGTGATCATTGTGTCCAAAAATAATTTCTTTTGGACTAGAAAGTTTTTCTTTATAAATTACAATCCGATTTTCTTCTTGCACAGATTTTACACCAAATTTTGCAAGTTCTTTGCACATCACTTCGCCACGATTACTTTCTTTTATTTTTAATCTTTTTGTTCCAGTAAATTCTCCACCGTGATTTGCACTTGCTAAAACAAATAAAATTGGTCCCAAATCTGGACAATCAGAAATATCTAAAGTTGCAAATCCATTTTTTAATTTTTCAAAATATTCTTGATAAATTTTATCACCTTGAAGAGAATCTTTTTTTAAACCTTGAACTTGAACTTTTCCACCAAGAAAATTAAAAACATCTAAAAATGCAGCATTGGAATAATCACCTTCTACAGTTGCATTTTGTTTGTTATAACTTTGGTTACCCAAAATTAAAAGTGTATTTTCATTTTCCCATTTTGTTTTTATTCCAAATTCATTTTGAACTTGAAGAGTCATATTTATGTAAGGTTTACTTTCTATTGAATTTGTTAAAATTATTTTGCTGTTTCCATCCAAAAGAGGAAGTGCAAACAAAAGCCCCGTAATAAATTGACTACTAATATCGCCGGGAATCTCAAAAATTCCAGATTTTAATTTTCCCTCAATTTGAATGCCTTCATTTTTATGTTCTAATTTTATTTTTTGATTTTTACAAATATCTTCATAAACAGAAAGAGGTCTTGTCATTAAAACTTTACTACCAAAAAAATTTGATTTTTTTTCAGAAAGCATTGCTAGAGGAATAAAAAATCTTAAAGTACTTCCACTTTCGTTACAGTTAAAAATTCTTTCATTTTCAAAATTTTCTGATAAAATTTTAGAACCACAACCATTCACAAAAACTGTATCATTTTCAATTTTTGCGAACGCTCCAAGTTGTTCTATGCATTGTAAAGTTGCCTTTATATCTTCCGAAAAAGCAATATTATGAATTTCACTAATTCCGTCTGAAAGTGCAGCACAAATTAAATATCGATGAGCCATACTTTTTGAAGGAGGTGCTGTGATTATTCCGTTTGCGTTTGATGGAAAAATTTTCATTTTTTACCTCTTTAAAAGAAAATCGATTGCTTCCAAATAACCTTTTATACCATGCCCAGTGATAGTTTTTACGCAAGCCTGTCTGATATAACTGATTTGCCTAAAATCTTCGCGTTCTTCTACTTTAGAAATATGAACTTCTACAGTAGGAATTTTTACCGCCTTTGTTGCATCCAAAATGGCAACACTTGTATGAGTATACGCTCCTGGATTTATAACAATTCCATCAAATTTTCCATACGCTGATTGAATTTTATCAACTAAATCGCCTTCGTGGTTTGATTGAAAACATTGAACTTTAATTTTCTTGTCTTTTGCAAATTGTTTAATTGTCTTTATCAACGTTTTATAATTTTCTGAACCATAAATTCCAGGTTCACGAATTCCTAACATATTGAGATTTGGTCCATTTATCACAAGAATTTTCATTTTTATTTCCTATTAAATTTCTTTTTTAATTTTATTTATTGTATTGTAAAGATTTTCATCAGTTTTTATGTGGAAATCTGCACAACCTTTGTAAATTGGATAACGAATTTCGTAAAGATTTTTGAGTTTTTCTTCAGAATTTGATAGGGGTCTGTCCCCTGTTGCTTTGATTTTCTCCAAATTTCTATCAATAAAAAAGATAATTCCATTATTTTTTAAATAAAAAATATTTTCATTTCGTAAAATTGCACCACCACCAGTAGAAATTACAACTCCAGTTTTTGAAGATAATTCTTTACAAATTGAAGTTTCTATGTCGCGGAATGTATTTTCACCTTGAGTTTCTATAATTTGAGCTGGGGTCTGTCCCCTTTCTTGAAAAATTAAATCATCTGTATCAAAAAATTCACGATTTAATTCTTTTGCAAGTTTTTTTCCTACTGTAGATTTTCCACAACCTGGCATTCCAACTAAAACAATATTTTGTTTTTTTCTCAAAAGATTTTTATAAATCATTTCTGCTTTTTGAAATTCAATTTCTTGGTCAAAAAAATATTCTGCGGCAGCAATTGCTTGTTGAACTAACATAAATAATCCGCCTTGTGCAATTAAACCTTTTTTTTGAGCATTTAAAACAAATTCTGTTCTAAGAGGATTATAAATTACATCAACAACGCCTTCTAATTTTTCAAAATTGTCTAATTCAATTGGGGTCGCATCTATATTTGGAAACATTCCACAAGGAGTTGTATTTAAAATAATTTGTGCATCATTATGATTTTTGCTTGCATCTTCATAAGTAATAAAATTTTCATCACATTTTCTAGAAACTTTTAAAATCTGATTTGCTCCAAGTGATTTTGCAACAGAAAAAGCAGTTTTACTTGTTCCGCCTGTTCCTAAAATTAAAACTTTTTTATCTTGTAAATTTAGTTTTAATGATAAAATCAATCTTTTTAAACCTAAAAAATCTGTATTGTAGCCAAAAAGTTTTCCGTTTTTATTTACGATTGTATTTACTGCTCCAATTTCTTTTGCAGAATCATCAATAAAATCTAAAAATGGAATAACATCTTGCTTGTAAGGAATTGTTACGTTTATTCCTTTAAAATCTTTTTTTGTCATAAAAGAATTTAATTCTGATTTTGGAATTTCTTTTAAAATATAATCATAATTTCCAATTTGATTATGAATTTCTTTTGAATAACTATGTCCTAATTTTTCACCAATGAGTCCGTATTCCATTTTTTTTCCTTTTTGATTTTATTGTTTTTCCATAAAAAAATCTGTTCCAAAACGACTTGCTAAAGCATCATATAAAACTAAAGCGGTTACACTATCAACGACAACTCTTGCTCTGTGAATAATTGCTGGATCATGACGTCCTTCTATTTTTAAATTTGCATTTTCATATTTTTCAAAATCAATTGTTTCTTGTTCTTTATAAATTGAAGGAGTTGGTTTTATTGCTGTTCTAAACAAAATTGGCATTCCATTTGAAATTCCACCATTTATTCCACCATTATGATTTGTTTTTGTTACAACTTTATTATCTTCCATTCTAAAAGAATCGTTAAAAATACTTCCTTTGCTATTTACTAAATCAAAACCATCACCAAATTGAACGCCTTTTACAGCAGGAACACTAAACAAAGCGTGAGAAATTAGACTTTCTAAAGAGTCAAACCAAGGTTCACCAATTCCACTTGGAAATCCAATAACCGCAGTTTCTAAAACTCCGCCAATACTATCACCTTCTTTTGCAACATTTTCAATTTCAGTTTTCATTTTTTCTTCAACTTCTGATGAAATGACCGCAAAAGTTTGATTATTTAATTTTTTTATTTGTGATTTTAATTCATCTTGATTTTCAGAAAAACTTAAATCTTTTACGCTTCCACAAGATTTTACATGACTTGCAAGAAAAATTTCTTTTTTAGAAAGAGCAGAAATCACAATTGCACTAGCAGCAACTAAAGCAGCGGTAACTCTTCCACTAAAATGACCGCCTCCTCTAAAATCTTGAAATCCGTGATATTTACATTCGGCAGAAAAATCGGCATGACCTGGACGAGCAAGATGTTCCATTTTTGAATAATCTTTACTATGTTGAATTTCATTTGGAATTAAAATACAAAGTGGAGTTCCCGTTGTAAAATCATTAAAAATTCCACTTACAATTTGAAAATTATCCGCTTCAACTCTTGCAGTAGAAATTTTTCCGCTCGGACGACGCAAATTTAACTGATGAGAAATAAATTCTCTATCAATTTTTATGCCAGGTGCAAGTCCATCTAAAACGGCTCCTAAAAAAGGTCCATGACTTTCTCCAAATAAAGTAATTTGCAAACTATTTCCAAATGTATTTTTCATAAAATTTATCCTTCAATTATTGGTAACAATTCTTTTATTTGCGAAATTTTCATATCTTGAAATTCAAATTTTCCAATTTCTGAAACAAAAACCGTTGTAATTGAATTTTCAGTAGATTTTTTATCGTGAGAAATTGCTTCGCAAACTTTTTCTTCATCAATTTTAAATTTTGTAGGAAGATTAAGTTTTTCTAAGCATTTTATCAATTTTGTTTGAATTTCTGGAGAACACATTGGAATCATTCCTAAGGCAACACATTCTCCGTGGTGTAAAGTGCCATCAAGCAAAGTACTTTCTATTCCGTGTCCGATTGTATGACCAAAATTTAAAACTTTTCTAAGTCCTGATTCTTTTTCATCTTTTTCTACAACATTTTTTTTGATAATTAACGATTTTTCTATGATTAAATCCATATTTTCAAAAGGATTTCCATTTTGGAAGATTTCAAATAATTCTGAATCAAAAGTCATAGACATTTTTAAAGCTTCTGCAAGACCGTTTGAAATTTGACGTTTTGGAAGAGTTTTAAAAACTTCTGTATCAATTAAAACTTTTTTTGGCTGGAAAAATGCTCCAACTATATTTTTTACGCCATTTAGATTTACGGCAGTTTTTCCACCAATCGAAGAATCCACTTGAGATAAAACTGTCGTTGGAATATTGTAAAAATCAATTCCTCTCATATAACTTGCAGCAGCAAATCCAGCTAAATCTCCAACAACGCCACCTCCAACTGCAACAACGCAATCTTTTCTAGAAAAATTATGATTTAACATTGCTATTAAAACTTTTTCATAAGTTTGTAGATTTTTACTTTCTTCACCACTTTTAAAAGTAAATAAATAAGATTCTTTACATTGTTTTAAAATTTTTTGAGCATATTCAACTGGAACTCCATCATCAGTTACAACTAAAACTTTTCTGTTAAGATTTAATTCTTTTCCAGCTTCATTCAAAATTCCTCGTTGGATTAAAATATCATAACTATTTTCTTTTAAATCTACTTTTATTGTTGCCATTTTTTCCTCATCACATTTTTAGATATTTATTTCGTTAATATAATGTCCAAGTTCTTTTACTTCTTCACAATCTTTTTTTAAAGTTTCAATTAATTTTTTTCCTTTTTCAGAAGAAATTGAACCTTCGCCTTCTACATAAAAATAATATTTCCAAGGAACATCTTTTATTGGACGACTTCTAAGCGAACGAAGATTGTAGCCCGCTTCTCCAAAAGAACTGATTGCCTGTGCAAGTGAGCCAGGAAGATTTTTTACGGTAAACATCATAAGGAAGATTCCATTTGCTTTTAAATCTTGCGTCATAACTCTAGAAAAAACAGCAAATCTAGTTGTGTTTTGTGCATTTTGGTTGATTGCACTTTCCAAAACTTCAAGTCCATATAATTTTGCAGATTCTTCACTCGCAATCGACGCAACTGATTTATCATTTAATTCTGCAACTTGTTTTGCTGCCATTGCTGTATTTGTTGCATATTCAATTTCAAATCCATTTTTTTGTAAAAATTCTGTACATTGGTCAATTGCTTGTTGATGACTAATCACTTTTTTTATATCAGAAATTTTTGCTCCAGGAACGCCAAGTAATGCTTGTTCAATTTTTAAATTATACATTCCGTTTATATAAAGAGGACCATTGTACATCAAATCAAAAACTTGACTTACATCTCCAGCAAAACTATTTTCTACTGGAAGAACAGCAAAATCACAATCAGCATTCACAACAGATTCATACGCTTTTGAAAAACTAGAAAAAGAAATGATATTTCCCTTTGGAAAGATTTTTTTTGCCGCAATATTTGCCCAAGCACCTTCAATTCCACAATATGCAATTCGACTACCTTGAACAACAAATCCTTGATATTTTTTAGAAACATCCATTAAATCTTGAATAAATTCTAAATAATAAGGTTTGTAATCTGGATTTTTTATTAGTTCTAATTCTTTTTTACAAATTTCTTTTTCTCTTGAACTATCAAAAATTTGAAGACCGTATTCTTTTTTGTATAAAGCAATTTTTTTTGCCGCATCCATTCTATTTTCAAAAAGATTTGCAATCTGCTTATCAATTTCGTTAATCTTTGCTCTTTCGGTTTCTAAATCTGTCATAAAATCCTCTTAAAACAAAAAAGCGGTTCCACTCTAAAAAGAACAGAACCGCTTATATTTTCACTCTTAAATTTTAGCTATCCATTCTTTATTGAATTGAGAAGAAATAAAAGTAAAAATAAAAGGAAAATGTAGAATTTGTTTTGTTAGTCATAATTTTTACCTCCATTTCTAAAATAGCTTTTATTAACTATATCTTTATTTAAGTAAGTGGTCAAGTATTTTGTTACTATGCGTAGTAATTTCAAAATCAAAAAATTAATTCGCTCAAGAAAATATTTTACTTCCCTTTCGCTGAAATTTTAAAATGGCTTTTACGGAACAAATTTTATTGTAAAACCATTTGGTCGTTTGTCATTCCGTGTTTTTTGATTTGCTTAAAACGTTCTGACAAATCATCTAAAGTAAGTTTTTGTTTTTCTTCACCATTTATATCTAAAATAATTTCTCCTGAATCCATCATTAAAAGTCGGTTTCCATAATCCAACGCTTGTTGCATATTATGAGTTACCATCATTACTGTGAGATTATTTTGTTCTGCAAATTTTTTTGTAAGCTTCATCACCAAAGCCGCATTCGTAGGATCTAACGCAGCAGTATGTTCATCTAAAAGAAGAATTGAAGGTTTTGAAAGAACTGTCATCAATAAAGTTAACGCTTGTCTTTGTCCACCAGAAAATTGTTCAACATTATCATTAAGACGATTTTCTAGTCCCATTTCCAATTGACGAAGTTGTTCCTTAAATTCTAATCTTTTTTTTCTATTTAAACTGATTTTTAATCCTTTCCAGCCTTTTTTACTACAAATCATCATATTATCTTCTAAAGACATTTTTCCAGCTGTTCCCAATAATGGATTTTGAAAAATTCGTCCAATATAAGAAGCTCTTTTGTATTCCTTATCTTTTGTTATATCTTTGATGATTGATTTTCCATTTTCTTCCTTTTCAAGATAAATATTTCCTGAAGTTGGAGTTAATGTTCCTGCAATTATATTATACAAAGTTGATTTTCCAGCACCATTAGAACCGATTACTGTAATAAAATCACCTTTATTTATTTTTAAATTGATATTTTTCAAAGCTTTGTTTTCGTCAGGAGTTCCTTGATTAAAAACTATAGAAATATTTTCAAGCGTTATCATTTTTTTATCCTTTATTGCTTTTTTGGTCTTTTTAAATGTTTTATAAAATTTGATTTTCCTTTTATGTTTGCAATAATCAAACAAATTATAATCAAAATTCCTGTAATTAATTTCAAATCATTTGCTGTAAGATGAATATACATTCCGTAACGACGAGCCACAAACATCAATGCACGATAAATTACTGAACCGATTAAAACTCTTAAAGTAATCCATCCAATTTTATTTGACCGAATAATAAATTCACCAAGCATTAAAGAAGCCAATCCACTTACAATTACGCCAGTTCCACTACCAACATCAGCAAATCCGTTATACATTGCAGCAAAAGCACCAGAAAGAGCAGCTAATCCATCTCCAAAACAAACTCCAATTCCTCTTACAATTTGAGGATTTACACCTTGAGAAATTATCATCTGTTCATTAGAACCAAGAGCTCCCATTGTAAGCCCTAAATCTGTGTGAAAAAATAAATCTAAAAGGCATTTAAAAATTATGATAAAAATTAAAAGAAAAATCAAAATACCAGTTTCTGAAGGAATTGATGGAAAAGATGTTTCTATAAATTCTGTCAATCGTGAAAAAATAGTTTTTACACGAAGAAAAGAAACATTTGCTCTGTTTGACATAATTCGCAAATTTACAGAATAAAGCATTGTCATCATAAGAATTCCTGCAAGCAAATCTGGAACACGCAATTTTGTATAAAGTAAAGTTGTACATAATCCTGCAAAACATCCTCCCAAAAAAGCAAGAATAATTCCAACTACAGGAGAAATTCCATTTAAAAGGCATGCTGCTAAAATGCATCCTCCCATTGGAAACGCTCCATCAACAGTCATATCGCAAAAATTCAAGGTTCTATAACTTATAAAAAGTCCTAAAACCATAATTCCATAAATTAATCCTTCTATTAAAATTGTTTCTAACATTTTGATTTCCTAATAGAAAGGACTATCTAATAAGTTCAGCATGACGATTCTTTTTAGATAGCCCCATATTTTTTTTAATCTGTAGTTATTTTTTTTCTGTAAGTTTTCCGTTTTCAATAATATAAGTTGCTTGATTAAGATATTCTTGAGGAATTGTAATTCCGCAAGCTTTTGCAACATCTAAATCAAACAATAAATCAGAATCTGATGGTTTTGTCATAAAACGAATAGGAATTTCTGAAGGCTTTTTACCATTAAGAATATCCACAACCATTTCTCCAGTTGCATAACCAGCTTTGTAGTAGTTAAATCCGGAAGCCATAAAACATCCACCGTCCAACGCTCCAGTTACATCACCAGAAAAAATTGGCTTTTTTGATTTATTAAAAACGGCTACTAAACTTGGCAAAGCAGAAAAAACTGTATTATCGGTAGAAAGATAAAGTCCATCAACTCTATCAACAATAGATTCTGCTGCTTGTTTTACTTCTGAAGAATTAGAAATTGCTTGAACAATAAGTTCAATTCCAGCTTCTTCACAACCTTTTTTTACAAGATTTAATGCAGAAACAGAATTATCTTCGCTTGAAGTATAAATATATCCCAAAGTTTTAATTCCCGCAATTTTTTTAAACAATTTTACATGTTCATTTGAAGGAAGTTCATCAGACATTCCAGTTACATTTCCTTCACCATGTTCCAAAGTTGTAACAAGTCCTGCTCCCAAAGGGTCAGTAACAGTTCCAAAAACGATTGGAGTATCTTTTATTGTATTTGCAAGAGCGATTGCAATTGGAGTAGCAATTCCTACGGCAACATCAACTTTTTCTGCTTTAAACTGAGCGGCAATTTGATTTGCTGTATTTACATCCCCATTTGCATTTTGTAAATCATAAAAAACTTTAAAACCTGCATCATTTATTGCATCCATAACACCTTGTTCGATTGAGTCAAGTGCTGGATGTTGTAATATTTTTGCAATACCAATTTTTACTTTTTTTGGTTTATCTTTTTTAGATTTTGCCATCAAAGAACTAAAACAAACTGAAATCATTAACAAAACAACTAAAGATTTTTTCATAACAAACCTCCATTTTTCTATGTTTCTATTTATAGAAACATATTATATATAAAGAGATTTTCTGTCAATAGTAAAAAAATATTATCTGTTGAATTTCCAGCAGATTTCGCAGATTTTTGCTGATAAATATGATTATACAAATTAGAGATTTTTCAAAAACTATCACACAAAATTAATATTTTTTTGCCATTTTTAAACATTCAGATTTTATTTCATCTCGCATTTCTTTAGGTTTAATTATCGTAGCAGATTTTCCAAAACTCATAATCCAAGAAAAAATCATTTCTTTTTGATTTGAACAAAATTTCAACACGACAGAACCATCTTCCAATTGTTCAATAATTTGATTTTTATGCCATTCTCTTTCCAAAATATAATTCGCCATATTTTTTTCAAAACAAATTTCATATTCAACAGGAGGTTCAGTATTATTCCAAATTCCAAAATCTAAATCAATATGATTTTTTAAATCAAAATCTTCTGGAATAGTAAAATTTTTATTTTCAAAAGAAATATTTTTTATTCTAGATAAAGCAAAAACTCTAGATTCCTCACAAACATGTTCATATCCCAAAACATACCAATTTCCTTTTTGACAAAGAACTCGATACGCATCAAAAATTTTCTTTTTAAAAACACTACTTGAAACACTTTTATAATCAAAACTGATAGTTTCTCGACTTTTTACAGCTTTAAAAATCGAATTAAAAACATTCGCCTCAATTTTTGGTAAAGGGTCAGAAATAAAAGAAATATCAGAATTCAAAAAAGAAGAATTTACACTAACAGTTTCAGGCAAAAATCCCGAAATCTTTTCAACAATATTGCGAAAGGAATTTTCAAGCGGAGTATTTTTGTATTGTTCCATCAACGGAGAAATTGTCGCCATTGTAAAAAGTTCACCTTCCGTCAAAACAACATTTGTAATAGAAAAATTCGGATTCGCATAATGATACATTTTTTTTATTTTGTCATATTCAATCGGTGCATTCATTTCATCACGAAGCCTTTCAAAATCTCTTTCAATTGTTCGTTTTTTCACACCAAATTTAAAAACCAAATCATCCATCTTGACAAAATTTCCACCACGAAACATTTCATCAATTTGAAGAATTCTTGTCGTTCTACGAACATCATCGCGAATTTTGTTTCCGTTTTGCAAAATTTTATTTTCCATAATAAAATTATAACACATAAACAACGTCATAGAATGTCGGTGTAAAAATATTTGGGTGCATTTTTTGCTTTGCAAAAAACCAGGCTATTCGCACTTCCGCTTTCGCTACATTCGTCCGCTTTGCTCCCGAACGCTTCGCGGTGCTACTATCCTTTGCACGAAAAAAAAGTAAAGAAAAATTATTTTTCCTTACACAATTCTGAATCTCTGTAAACTTAAGTTGTAATCATTCTCAACATCTTCATAAGAATAAAATTTTACACGTTCTGCAATTGGTTTAAACGCTGATTTTTGTCTTTCGCGGTCAAATTTCACTTTTCTCTCCGCTGGAGAAACACAAATAAAATCTGTCATAAAATCCTGAAGCTCCATAAATTTTATAAATGCATCTCGGAAATCTGTAGAATTTTCAACTTCAAAAATTTTTGACGGAAACATCCTTTCATTGAACCAAATTACATCTGCAAAAGAAACACTTTCCTTTATTATATGTTCATAAGTAAAATTTGGAACTGATTTTATTGTTGCAATCGAACCAAGAAGTTTATTTTGAAAGACAAATTTTTTGTCGTTTGTGTATGTTTCTTCAACATCACTTTTGTTGTTACCAATTTCGAGCAACATTCCCTGAATTTCTCCGTGACGGGAAGCTGATTTTTCTTTTTCTGTACTCGGGATTTTTTGTTTTTGAAGTAAATCTAACTTTTCAGTCAAGGCATAAACTCCAAGCCCCACACGAGTAAATCTTTTGTCCCTCTGAACACGTTCCTGAATTGTCATATCAGGAGTTTTTCCTTTGACTTTTCTCTTGTCTTTGTAGTTCCAAATTTCTTTGTAAATCAATTTTAAAGGTGCAACAAAATCATTATGAAGCATAACTTGTTCAATCGCTTCGGAATAAGTTAAATCAATTTTTTTAGAATCATTTTTCATAATTTTAGCCTATCAAGGAATGTTTGATTTTTCTACAACGGCAAATAATATGTTACGCCGACATTTAATTTTATAAGATTAAAAAGTGAGCCAAATAGTGCACCTAATCCGGCTTCTAGTTCGTCTTCTGAATCTGGGATATAAAGTGTTGGAGAAATTTCTAATCCAATATCCATTCCGCCCTTTCCTTTTCCCCATTGCCAAGGTGAAAAACTTGCACCTGTTCTAGCATAAAAATATGTATCTTTTATTGAAGTCATATTGTTATAAAAAAACGCTCCACCCGATAAATAAAAATTTTTATATCCAATTGTTGGCCCTGCCATAAAATAAACAATAGCTTCGGCTTTTGAACTTGGAATAATATTTTCTAAAAAACGAATATCTCCGCCAACAAAAAATCCTGAATCCCATTTGTAAGAATATCCAACTTGTTCATAGGCGTAAGGTTTTAACATAATCGAAGAAAGTGCACCCGCTTCAAACTTAAAACCATGTTCATTTGCAAAAATTGGTGCTAAAACAGAAAATAATAAAGTAGCTAATGCAATAGATTTTTTTTTCATAATTACCTCCGATTTCCTTTTTACAAAAGATTACTTTAGAAACAAAAAAAACGCAAGTTTCAAATTGATTCTCTCAAATAATAGCATTGACACTTTTATAGATTTCATATTCTATAACAATATGTCTAATTTTATGTCGCAAAATCAAGAAAAATGTAATTTCAAAAATAAAATCACACATTTTATAAAATTTTCATCAGTTTCGATAATTTGTACTTTATCTGAATATGTTTTGTTTTATTTTTTAACACCTTTTTTGTGCAAGATGATAAATCAATCTTTAGCAGAAGGAATTTCTACTGCAATTTGTTATATTTTAGCAACAGTTGCATGTTTCTTTTTAAATAAACATCTTGTATTCAAATCAAAAAACAACGGACTAAAAGAAGCTATAAAATTTTTTGCTATTGCAACACCAAAAATGCTGATTACAACTTTTTTAGTTCCGCTTATAATTTTTTTATTAAAAATAGATTTAAATATCTTAAAAACTTTAACAAATGTGGTAATTCAAGTTATTTTATTCTTTTTAGGTTATGTTTTTCAAAAAATTTGGGTTTTTAAAGATTGCAAATAAATTTATTTGTCGTTAGAAGAATCTTTATGGCGAATATCAAAATATCCACCATCTTCCAAATATCTTCTTCGCGTCATAATAAGATTTATTAATTCTTGATACATATTAAAATCGATTTCTAATGCCATTGGTAAAAGAAAATATTCAGTTTCATCACAATATCTTTCTATAAATTTTGGGTCAGTTACGTAACCAAGAGAAATCATATTTGAAATTCGGTCGGCACATTTTAAAATCTTTGCTTTTTGACTTCCTGTATCAAGAATTCGTTTTAAAAATTGGCGTTTATCTTCATCATCTCTGCGAGTAACTTCTAAAACAAGATTTAATACTTCTAAACCTTCATCATCAGCATTGATAATTAAATTTCTGTCAAAATCGGGAATATCTTCAACTGTGTCATGAACGACAGATGCTTTTAATAAAACGGAATCAATATATCCATAATCAATTAAGATTGATAAAGTATCCATCTGATGCCGAAACATATTTCCACCAGCATGGCGAGCTTTTCCAATAAGTCCAGTTGCAAGTTGCATATAAGGAGCAAGACTTATATCTCGAAGTTGTTGCATATGTTGAGTGTCCATTTTGTCAGAACGCTCAATTTTCATCTGATATTTTTGTTTTACCATATTTACTCCTATAAAAAGTCAAAAAGAAATTTTTATTTCTAATTAGCTTTTTAAACGTTTCCATAACAAAATATGAAAACGCAAATATGTTATACAAGTTTGCAATGCAAACTTCCCAAGATACAAACTGCCAATTTTAAACAGTTTTTCTAAACTCCTTATAATAATTTTATTTATAAATTAGAAATATAAGATTGCAATGTAGCAATTTTTCTTTGACTTTCAGCAAGTCTTTGTTTTTCTTCTTCAATAAGATTTGCTGGCGCATGCTTTGCAAAATTACCATTCAATTTATTTTCACTCATTTTTGCATAACCTTGTTCTTTTTCCAAAGTTTTCTTAAAACGAGTTAAAAGTTGTTCTTTGTTGATATTTTCATCGACTAAAATAAATGCTTCAAAATCTTTTCCAACAGTTCCAATCGAACTTTCTGGTTTTGAACTTACAAAATCAATATGAGCAACTCCAGATAAAAGCATTATCATTTCTATTTTTTCACGACAAACTTCTGCTGAACTTCCTTCGACAATTTTTATTGCAATATTGATTTTTTCTGCAGGGTCAATTCCACATTCAACTCTAAGAGCACGAACTTTCCCGATTAAATCTTTCAAAACTTCAAAACGAGATTCAATTTCTTGATTTTCGCGAGTTTCTAAATATTCTGGATAAGGTGCATTTATCAACATTCCAACATATTCTGAATTGGAAGAAACTTTCTGATTTCCCGCAGATTTTCTATTTTTTGCGATTTCTTCTAACGGAAGTTTTGAATAAATTTCTTCAGTAACAAAAGGAAGATATGGATGGAGAAGTCGTAAATTTTCTTCCAAAATATTCATCAAAACAGAAGCTTGTCTGTCTTTTTCGTTTTCATCACCATTTTTGAAATTGATTTTTGTAGCTTCTACATACCAATCGCAGAATTCATTCCAAAAATATTCCATCAATGCAGATGCCGCATCATTATATCTATATGATTCCAAAGATTCTCTTGCAGTTTTTGCAGCAAAATTTAAACGACTATAAATCCATCTGTCAAGTTCAGTCAAATCATCATCTTTTACAGGAATTAAAGTTCTTCCTTCAAGATTTCCCAAAAGATAACGAGATGCATTCCAAACTTTATTGCAGAACCTTGAACCAAGTTTGAACGAATCTTTATCAATTAAAATATCCTGCCCTTGAGCACACATAAATCCTAATGTGAATTTTAATGCATCTGCCCCGTACATATCGATTATTTCAAGAGGATCCATTCCGTTTCCAAGTGATTTTGACATTTTTCTACCTTGTTTGTCGCGAACAAGTCCGTGAATATAAATATCGTGGAAAGGAACTTTTCCTGTAAATTCAAGACCAGCCATAATCATACGACTAACCCAGAAGAAAATTATATCATAAGCAGTTACAAGTGCAGTTGTTGGATAAAATTTTTCTAAATCTGGAGTTTTTTTAGGCCATCCAAAAGTTGAAAAAGGCCAAAGCCAAGAAGAAAACCAAGTATCCAAAACATCAGGATCTTGTTCAAGTTTTTCTTTAGAAGCATTACATTTTGGACATTTACAAGGTTCTTCTCTAGCAACAATAACTTCTCCACATTCAGAACAAGTCCAAGCTGGAATTCTGTGTCCCCACCATAATTGTCTAGAAATACACCAATCACGAATATTTGTGAGCCATTGTTCATAAGTGTTTTCCCATTTTTTAGGATAGAAAACAATTTCGCCATTTCTCCAAGCAGCCAAAGCTTTTTCTGCTAAAGGTTTCATTTTTACAAACCATTGATAAGAAAGATATGGTTCTACAACTGTTCCACAACGATAACAATGTCCTACTGAATGAACAATTTTTTCTTCTTCTTTAAAAAGTCCTAATTCTTTTAAATCTTCAATAATAATATTTCTAGCTTTCTGACAAGTAAGTCCACGATATTTTTCTGGACAATTTTCATTTAAAGTTCCATCTGGATTTAAAATATTTATAACTTCAAGATGATTTCTTTGTCCAACTTGCCAGTCATTTGGGTCATGAGCTGGAGTGATTTTTACCATTCCAGTACCAAATTCTTTATCAACATAATTATCTGCAATAATTGGAATTTCACGATTTGTTAACGGAAGTTTTAATTTTTTCCCTACGATTGATTTATATCTTTCATCTTTTGGATTTACCGCTACAGCAGTATCGCCAAGTAATGTTTCTGGACGAGTTGTTGCAATTTCTATGCGAGTTGAACCATCAGGAGCAGGTCCATCAGCAAATTCATAATAAATGTGATACATTGCTCCGTTTGTATCTGTATGATCAACTTCATCATCAGCAAGAGCAGTTCCACAACGAGGACACCAATTTACAAGATATTGACCTTTATAGATTAATCCTCTTTCATAGAGAGTTACAAAAACATCTTTTACCGCTTTAGAAAGACCTTCGTCCATTGTAAAACGTTCTCTGTCCCAATCTGTAGAATTTCCAAGTTTTCGCTGCTGTTTTACAATTATATTATGATGTTCTTCTTTTACTTTCCAAGTTCGCTCAAGAAATTTTTCACGACCTAAATCATTTCTAGAAAGTCCTTCTTTTTTAAGTTGTCTTTCTACAACATTTTGAGTTGCAATTCCCGCATGGTCAGTTCCTGTGAGCCAAAGAGTATTATCACCTTTCATTCTATGATAACGAACAACTATATCTTGCAAAGTATTATTTAAACCGTGCCCCATATGGAGAACACCTGTTACATTTGGTGGAGGAATTACGACTGAATAAGTATTTGTTTTTTTATTGCATTGTTCACACTGACAGTGAATTGGATTTTTTTCATCAGAAATTGGTTTAAAATATCCTTTACTTTCCCACTCGTTATAAATACGATCTTCAAAGGTTTTTGGATTATATGCCTTTTCTAGTTCAATTGCTTTCATCTTATTCCTCCATATTTAAAAGCACCGATTCTAAATTTAAAATCTTTTCAAATTTATTGAAAATTAAGTATAATGTTTTTTTCCCTATTGTCAATTAAAAGTTTTATGATATTTTTATTTTGTAAAATGTGTGATAAAATCTAAAAAAAAATCCGACTACCCACTGGCAATTGAGTAATCGGATTAGGAGCAATGTTTTAGATTCTGAATTAAATTAACAAAATCTAAATGTATAATTAATTATAAGAGCTATAATACTTTTGTTAGGAAACACTAACTAAATATAATATACAAGTATTTGAATATATATTCAAGTGTTTTTTAAAAAAAATTTTATATTTTTTCTTGATGATAAAATTGTACTTTGATAGAAGAAAAAGTTTGACACACTACGCTAATCAAACTTCTTTATTTTTAGGAGCGATAAATGAATTGGAGCATTATGTTTTTCTTTAACAGTTTTTTACTCGGAATTGGGCTTGCAATGGATGCTTTTTCTGTTTCTATGGTAAATGGATTAAATGAAATCAAAATGAAAAAATCAAGAATGTGTTTTATTGCAAGCTGTTATGCATTTTTTCAGTTTGCAATGCCAATGATTGGATGGATTTGCGTTCACACGATTGTTGTTTATTTTGAAAAATTTAATAAATTTGTTCCTTGGATTGCATTTTTTCTTTTACTTTATATTGGAATAAAAATGATTGTAGAAGCAGTTCGTGACACAAAAGAACCTGAAGTTGTGGAAAAACGACTTCCTTTAAAAAGTCTTCTCATTCAAGGTTTAGCAACTTCTATAGATGCACTTTCTGTTGGTTTTACAATTGCAGATTATGGAATTTTAATGGCATTGATATGTTCAATCATCATAGCGATTGTTACATTTATAATTTGTATGTTTGGATTATTTATTGGAAAAAAAGTTGGTACAAAATTTAGTGATAAAGCAACTATTTTTGGTGGAATAATCCTTATTGTAATTGGAATAGAAATTTTTGTAAAAGGAGTTTTCTTTTAAATCTTTCTATATTCTTTTACAAAATAAACCATTTCTGCAATTGCTGTTAAAGCCCAACTAAAAATATAAAGCAAAAACAAAGAAGGAATTGTTTTAAACCAAGCAAAAATAGTATAAACCCAAACAATTCTAAAAAGACAAGAGCCAATTAAAACGATAATTGAAGGCACAACAGTTTTTCCAAGTCCTCTATTTGCAGCAATTGTATTATCCATAAAACTTGCAACAGGATAAGAAAACACCATAATATTTAATCTTAAAAGACCAGCTTCAATTACAGCAGTATCAGTTGTAAAAAGTCCAATTGCTTGTCTTCCAAAAATGTACAACAAAATACTTATGACAATTCCAAAAAATAATGCATATCCGTTAGAAATAATTGTACTTTGTAAAATACGTTTTTTCTTTTTTGCACCATAATTTTGTCCAATAAAAGTTGCATTCGCTGTGTAAAATGCACCCATAATATTGTAAATAATATTATCCAAATTTGAAGAAGCTGATGTTCCAGCAACCATAACAGCATCAAAAGAATTTACTCCAACTTGAATAACTGTATTTGCAAAAGCAAAAATAGAATTTTGTAAACCGGCAGGAATTCCAATCTTCAAAATTCTTCGAGATTTTTCTCCACTTAGCCGTAATGATTTTAAACTAAATTTTACATCACCAATTCCTACAAAAAGAGAAATCATAACCAAAATTGCAGAAATATATTGAGAAATTACAGTTGAAAGTGCAACTCCAGCACAATCCATATCACAAACAATAACAAAAAAAAGATTGAGAATAACATTTACAATACCAGAAATCGTTAAAAAATAAAGAGGACGTTTTGTATCTCCAGAGGCACCTAAAACTGCATTTCCATAATTATAAATTGCAACTCCTGGCATACTCAGCATATAAATTGAAAAATAAGTTACCGCTCCATCTAAAAGTTCAGATTTTGTTTTTATTAAAGTTAAAATCGGTCTTGCAAAGAAAAATCCTACAATCATAAGAATAAATCCTGCAATTAGAGAAATTATAAACGCTGTGTGAATTGCTTCTGTAATATCTTTTTTTGATTTTGCTCCAATATAAAATGCAACAATTACATTTATTCCTCCACCAAGCCCCATCAGAAGTCCCGTAAAGAAAAATAAAAGTTGAGATGTAGAACCAACTGAACCTAAAGGTAAAGAACCTGCAAAACGTCCAAC
Organism: uncultured Treponema sp.; assembly: GCA_964410365.1. GTDB lineage: Bacteria > Spirochaetota > Spirochaetia > Treponematales > Treponemataceae > Treponema_D. Next base: position 26,008 of record CAYPGB010000009.1, on the reverse strand, counting down.
GACAGCAACATCTGCAATATTAAAAAGAACTTGTAATAAATTAGTTAAAATAAGTGGAGCACTATAAAAAAAGATTCCTTTAAATAAGGAACCTTCAGTTAAATCTTTTTCATAAGTTTTCATATTGATAAAGACTTTAGTATTTTGTATTTAATTTTGCAATATTTTTTGAACAAATTTTCAAAGTTGAATGCATTTTTCAAAAAAAACGCATCCAACTTTTCAAAATAAATTTTATGCACCCCACTGCTCGTAATATTTATCAATTTGAAGTTTTATTTCATCATTAATGATAGATTTATCGCCATTTGTGTAAAGAGCGTCAATTACATCATCCATAGAAACAATTGCTCTTGCTGGAAATCCATATTTTTCTGAAATTGTTTCTAATGCAGATTTTGTTGAATCAGGAGCTTTTTCTCGGCGGTCAAGAGAAACCATTTCTCCCACAATTTTAATTCCACCAGAAATATTTTCTTGAGCTTTTATTTTTGGATAAGTTTCTTCTATTGATTTTCCAGAAGTTGTAACATCTTCAATAATAACAACTCTATCACCATCTTTTATTTTATAACCAAGCAAAGAACCTTTATCTGCACCATGGTCTTTCTCTTCTTTTCTGTCGCTACAATATTTAATTTCTTTTTTATACAAATCATAATAAGCGACAGCAGTTACAACTGCCAAAGGAATACCTTTATACGCAGGTCCAAAAAGAACATCAAAATCATCTCCAAAATTACTATGAATTGCTTTTGCGTAAAATTCGCCCAATTTTTTCAACTGAGAACCAGTAATGTACGCTCCTGCATTCATAAAAAATGGTGATTGACGACCACTTTTTAATGTAAAAGAACCAAATTTTAAAACCTGACATTCAATCATAAAATCTATAAATTCTTTTTTGTATTGTTCCATTCTATTTTCCTTTTGTAATAATTTTTACTTTAAAGAACTTCTGTCTAATTTGTCAAAACCTTCTGTAAGTTCTTGTGCAATTTTTACAAGTTTTGCTAAATCACCTTTTCTGCCACCTTCAATATTTAAAGGCATTACTGGATCATGCAAACTCATTCTTAAAAGCATCCAACCTTGAACATCTTCACCTTTGAAAGAAAGTCGAACGCCTTCGTATGAAGTTGGCATTTCATAACCAGCTTTTTCTGCACGTTTTTTAAATTCTTCCAAAACATTATTTCCATAAGTTTTAAAATCTTCTGAATTAATTTTAAAACGATATTCACCTTCTTCAACCAAAGGAGGAAGTTTTTCTATAAGACTATCAAGTTTTTTACCTTCTTTAGAAGCTTTTGCAAGAGCAACGATAAGTTTGACCGCTAAAAATGCACCATCATCAAGATAATAATTATCTTTTAAAGCACCATGTCCAGAAGTTTCCATTGCAAGCGGAGCACAAATGCCTTTTGCGTTTAATTCTTTTTGCTTGTTAATAACATTTTTGTAACCGCGCATATAACAAAGATGATGAAGTCCCAAAACATCTTGCAAAAAATAAGTAAGTCTATCAGAAGTAACAGAATCTGTAATAATTGTAGAATTTGGATAAGTAGGAGCCAAGATTGCAGAAATCATTGCGATAATGGAATCTCTATTTACTTCACTTCCATCACTTAAAACAGCACTCATTCGGTCTACATCAGTATCAAAAATTAACCCCAAATCTGCATGATTTTTTAAAACTGCATTTTGAATTGCTGCCATTGCATCTTTATTTTCTGGATTAGGAATATGATTTGGAAACATTCCATCAGGTTCAAGAAATTGACTTCCAGTTGTGTCGGCACCAAGTGGTTTTAAAATTTTATCAACAAAAAAGCCAGAAGCACCATTTCCACTATCAACAACTATATGAAGTGATTTTAAAGGAAGTTCGCCAGAAGGAGTAATTCCTTCAAGTGCAAAACTAATTTTATTTTTAAGATAATCTGCGTAAAGACTTAACAAATCTATTTTTTCTACAAAATCATTTACTTTTTTTGGAGCAAGAAAAGACGCAAGTTTTAATATTTCTGAAATATCTTCGTGTTCAAGTCCACCATCAGAGTCAAAAAATTTAATTCCATTTCTATTATAAGGAAGATGACTTGCCGTAATCATTGCCGAACCTGTAAAATCAGTTTCTTCAAAAATTAAAGACATAAACATTGCTGGAGTTGTTGCCAATCCGCAATCACAAACTTTTGCACCAGCACTAGAAATTCCTTCCATAAGAGCATCTGCCAACGCAGGTCCAGAAAGTCTTGAATCTCTACCAACACCAATTTTCATTTCGTAAGGAGGAATTCCTGATTTTTTTTCAAGCCAACTTACATAGGCACAACCAATTTTTCTTGCAATTTCTGGAGTAAGATTTACATTTTCACCTTCTACACCTTCAATTGCAACTCCGCGAATATCACTTCCGTTTTGTAATTTTAAAAAATCTTCACTCATAATAAGAGATTTTACATTTTTATTAAAAAGAAGTCATCATATTTGTAAAACTTCGTGATTTTTCCTTAGTGAAATTAAAAATACAGGCGTTCCCTGCTTTTCAGCAGGTCGCTATGTTCGCCCTTCGCTACCGCTCATTCCCAAATTGCAGAGGTTGAGCATGTCAAAGCACAGGCAATTTGGGAACTTCGGGGCTACCAGCGCTAACGCAGAAGGGGACAGACCCCTACTAAAACAAATAACAACATTTTATATGATTGACATTTTTTACAAATTATGTCTATTGTGTAAAAAAAATATGAAGGAGTAGAACTATGAAAAAAATAATTATTGTAATGGCTTTAGTTTTTTCATTATTTTTATTTCTTGGTTGTCCAATCGGTTGTGGAGACTCCTATTATTATCTTTTGGCATACAAAATTAATAAAAAAGAAGTTTCTACGAATGAAAAAATTGAATTAAATATTACCTTTGGGCAAGATTATTCTGAAAATAATCCTTTACTTATATATATAAAAAATATTCCTATAGAAACTGTAGAAATACTTACTGGGGAAAAAGTTAATTATGATTCTAAAAATAGCACTTTATATATAAAAATGGGAAATTTTGATTATTATAAATCAACTCTATCCTTTAGTTTTGAAAAAGCTGGTAAATATAAAATTAGTTTTGGTGTTTTTTTTATTGATGAAAATGGAAATGTAAAAGAAGAATATCCGGTAGAAAAAAAAATTACTATCACAGTAACGGAATAGAACTATGAAAAAAGAAATATATTTAGTTTTTTTATACTTCTGCTTTTTGTTTTCACTTTGTTTTTCGCAAGAAGAAAAATCACAAAAATATCCGCAGATAGATGGTGATTTGAAATTTTATCTTCCAAGTCTTCTAGGCACTGTTACAGGAAATAACGCTGTTTTTGCACAAGAGGATTATGAATCTGTTGACTCTTGTCTTAATTTTATCTGCGAATCTAGAGTTTCTTTTCTTTCAATTGGTAAAACAACTTTTAGTGCTTCTTTTGGAATGGGATTTTATACAGAAAATGATAAAACCATAACTAAAGACGTAACTTCAATGCAACTAACTTTTGGTTTAGGTTCATACTTTCATATATTTGAATCTCCTACTTTTCCATTAAATGGATTATGCCTTTATCTATATCCAGTTTATCAAATTCCCATTTATAAACAGAACTATGAACCTTACTTAAAATGGAAAATGGCTTTTGATTTAGGATACAATCTTACACTTTTAGAAACAGTAACGATTTATCCTTATATGAGAAACATTATCGGTTGGAATTCAAATGATTTTAGGTACGGACTTGATTTTGGTATTGCCGTAGGAATTTATTTTCAGGACAGAAATTATTAATTTTAGTTACATCATTTGCGGTAGGGTATGAAAGCCCGAAGTTCCCAAATTGCGTTGGTTGAGTTCATCGAAACCACAGCAATTTGGGAATGAGCGTTAGCGAAGGCTGGAACACCCGACTTGCAGACTTGACAGCAGGTCTGCAAGTACCGCCCAATTTTTTATAAAATGATTACTTCGTTTTTGCAAAAAAAAACTTTATTCCAACTCTTTTAATTTTTCTACCAAAAGAGAAGCTGCTTTAGAATGAGTTTTTTCTGAAGGATGCCAATCAGCTGCAATTCCGTCGCTCGCTTGTTGAGGAGAAAAACGCAAAGCAAAAACATTTTTATCGCCAGTTTGATTAGAATATTCTGAAACAGCATTCTCTATAGAAGAAAAAAGATTATCACCCATAATTCCAAGAGTACAAACAATTTTTGCTTCAGGATTTTTAGAACGAATATCTTTTAGAAAATCAATATATGCTTTTTCAAATTCACTTTTTTTAGAATTATTACCTTTTACATAACTATCATCATTTGTTCCAAGATTTATAACTACAAAATTTGGTACAAATTTAGAAAAATCCCATTTTATACTTTGAGGTTGTTTGCCGTTAAAAGTGTTTCCCAAAGTAAAACCAATTTTATCATAAACTTTTGGAAGCACGCTATCTGCATTTTTAGAACCAGAAGTATAACCTGAAACAACGCCCCAACCGCTCAAACTAACCATAGAATAATCAGCATTTAGCATTTGAGCAGTTTTATAAGCGTAAGTTTTTGTATTATCTTCTGTAGAAGTTGCAAAATGATGATTTTTATCCAAGTCATCAACGCCATAACCACAAGTGATAGAATCTCCAATAAATTCTATTTTTAGATTTTTTTGCTCGGTTGGAGAAATTTTTCCTTTTTTATCAGTAATGATTTTTGAAATTCCAGCTATAGAATTTGCAGATTCTGAAACTTTTAAAATCTGAACAACTGCATTTAAAGGCTTTTTTTCATCAAAAACAACAAAAGATTGAGATTGTTTTAAAATCATTTCATCAACTTTTCGCTCGCCATTTACAAAAACAACAATTCGAGCGGCAGAACCATTATCTTTACGCAATTTTGCACCGCTATCACCAGAAATTTGCACTTCAAGATATTTTGATTCAATCTTAAATTCCGCACCTGTTCCAGAAAAACAAAGTAATAAATCGTCATTAGAAACATAAGACCGACCAAGAAATTTTACATTTTCTTCACTAGGAAAAAATTCTTTTGTAGAAGAATTTTCAGCAATTAAAGAAGAAAAGAAAATACAAAAAGACAAACAAAATAATAAAACGCGTTTAGAAATATTCATTTTTTCTCCATTTTTGCAACTTTAAATTAAAATCACAAAATAAAACAACAATAAGATACAGATTATTAAAAATAACCGAAAATTACTAGATTGACATATTTCTTTCTACAATTTTATAATTCTTAAAATTAATTTTTTAGGAGTTTATATGAAAAAATTTATTATTTTAGCTTTTTTAGTTACAGTTTTTACATCATTTTCTTTTTCAGCAAATTACGAAACTTACACAGGACTTACTTACAATCATGGAATTTTTCTGGAAAGCGATGATTATTCAAAATCTATTTTTACAAATGGAATTAACTTTTCTATGACAACCTATTTCTTACCTTCAAATTGGGGATTTTATATAAATGGAAATGGAAATCTTGGTTATAATATGAAATATACAGGTAAAGATGTTTCCTTAAAATATACAAGTTCCGATTGGAGTATGAATGTTATTTTATCGGCAATAATTGGACCTTCTTTTAAATACGATATTAACGACAAATTTCATGTTTTTGTTTCAGGAGGATTACATCTTTCTGAAACAATGTTTACTTCAGAAAAAATGGCTGATATATTAAATTTTTCTTTTGGACTCGGCGGAGACTTAGGCTTTAGATTTAAACCAACAAAAAAATTCTATCTTACAGCAGGAACTTTTATCACTCATGATTTTTTCCAGTTACGAACAACTACACTCTCTTTTAGAGAAGAAAAAACAAGAGGTTATTATAATTTCACATCATTTAAACCATATATTGGAATTGGTTTTATAAGATAAAAATATAAGTGTAATTCTTTTCCTTTATATTCTTTTATAATATAGAAAAGAATTACACTTCATTCTTAATTTTTAACATCACCTCAAAATTAATAACCAACCAAATTAGAAAAATCATCTTGAATAAAAATCATAACTTCTTCGTTTGAACTTTTTTGTTTTGAAAAATTCAATACTACAGAATCTGAACTTGCTTTTCCAATATTATAAATAACAAATCCGTGTGGACGAAGCGAATACCCGTTTTCTTTTGATAAAATAAGTGGACCTTTTACAAAAATTTGTGGTGATTTTTTTGTGCTAATAGGATAGAAAAATTTTTCATCATCATCAAATAAAGAAATTGAATTCATAGAACTTGTATATCCAAAAGCAGAAATTTCATTTCCTGGTTCTTTATTTAAACTGTAAAGATTATTGGATTTTGCAAAATCATCATGAAAAACTACTGCTTGAATAAAATTTTTATACAATTGTGATGATGAAATTTCTTTTCCAGTAACATCTTTTATTGCTTTTCTAATTGACTCTATTCCAGTTTTATTATTACTACTCATCGATTTTACAAATTTTGGTCCACCATATTCACGAGAAAGCCAGGCTCCAAAAGTATACGCCATCGCATACGAATAAATTTCTCTCTCATCCACCCATTCATCAATTCCTGTACTCCAATAAAATTGATTAAAAACTGGAAGACGCTCATTCCAAACTTTATCATTTTCTGAAAGTTTAAGTTGTTCTGTCATCATATCTTCTGCAAGCATAGAAAGCATTTCATTGTACCAAGTTTCAACAACTAATTCATTGTTAATATTTTTTTGAGCAAAATTAATCATATGTTGAAATTCATGAAAAAGCGTAGAAATTACAACATCACTTACAACATTCTTTCCATCAATTTTTACTCCATCATATAAACATTTTTCATTTATTCCAGAATAATTACACCAAGCGGCATCAATATAAAAAAATTTTCCTTCATTAGAAAATGCCCTTCCATCCTTAGCAATATTATTTTGTTCGAAATAATCTTTACTATAAAAATATCCAACAATTCCGCTTTCATTTTCATTTAAATTTGAAGTATCTGTTCCTGAAGATTCGTAATCATTTCCAATATCATAAATTACAATATTGATAAGATTTCCAGTTGGTGAATTATAATCCATTGTTTCATTGTAGCTATAACCATTTTTATCAAAAAGATATTCACATTCATCTCCAAAAATTGCTTTTTCGTGAGCATAATGTTCTGCAAATTTTGTTGCAATATTTTCTGCAATTGATTGATTTATCTTTTCTCCAAAAACATCTGATTCTAAATTGTATAAAGATGAATCAACCCAAACTAAACAAATTGTTTTTCCATTTTTCTGACCTTTTGCCGCAAGAATTACTTCTTTTTTTTCATATGATGATAATTGAATATTATTATCACAATAAAATTCTTTCTTTTTCCCAATTTCCCATAAACTCGCTTCTTCTGTATAATTTTTAGATTCTGATTTTGTTGCTGCACGAGAATTTGTATTTATTTTTGCAGAAAAATTTTCAGGCGAAACAAAATGTTTTATATTTGCATGAACATTTTGATTTTGACTTTGAGAATAAAGTGCTCCAATCTTTCTATTTTCTACAACGCCTTCTGCATTAAATAAATATCTTGTATTTTTGTACTCAATTGTTTCTGAATCAGAATTATTAAAACACACATAAAAAAGTTGTTTGCCTTTTACATTATTTAAAGTTATTTGAGTTTTAGAGCCAAGATTTTCTATAAAAGAATAATCACCACTTTCAGAATTTTTATTTGTGGTAGATGGAATAATACAACTTACAAATAAAGTTACAAAACAAATTAAACTAGAAAAACTTGCAAAAAATTTGTTCTTAAAAAGCATAATTTTCCTCCAAAAAAAATTAATTTTCAGATTGATTTTTATTATTTTTATAACAATTAATTATAATTTTATAATAAGTGAAGATTAGATTTTTTTCTAGAGTAAAAACACAAACTATTCGTAATTACCGCATAATAATTCAACAAGTTGATAAGTATGTTTTATTTTTTTTGAAGAATTTTGAGTTGTGATGATAAGTTTACTTTCTTTTAATTCATCAGCGAGTTCTTGTCCGTAAAATGATGCAATAATTTCTAAATATTCTGATGTTGGCATTTTTTCATCATTAAAAACTGGAGCTAATAATAAATCTAAAAATTGTAAAATTTGTTCATCACTAGAATTATAAAATGATTTTAATGCATTTACAGAAAAATCTTCCTTTAATAATCCATCTTCCACTTTTAAAATTTGTGTTGAAAGCAAAATTTTATTAATATCTTCAAGTGAAATTGAAAGTTCTTTATTATCTTGCAAATTTGCTTTTACATTTTTATAACCAGATTTTTCTAATGAAGAAATTATTTCATTTGTATCTATATAATTTTGATTTTCGGAATCTAAAGAATTTAATAATTTCTCAAAACCTTTTTCTGCAAGAGCATTAAATTGAAGAGAAATTTTTGTTCCATCATAAATTAAATTAACTTTTGCATCACAAGAAAACAAAAAAATTGATAAAGACAAAAAAATCATCATTTTTAAAATATTTTTCATAAAACTATAATCCTTTCAAAAAAATATTTAGTGGAAAACTTACTCGAATTCCTGAATACATCACAAATCCAGAACAAACAGATTCTACAAAACTTAAAGCGGAATTGTCTAAATTATTAAAAATTGTATAACTTACATCTTGAACAAATTGAATTCGTGTTTCGCCCGCTTTTATCATTGGAGTTGAAAATGAAACACCAATAATTCCTGGAAAAATTGAACCTTTTATTTTCTTTTCAGAATTTACTAAAATTCCTTCTGTAAAAGAAAAAACAGGTCCTGCGTAAAATCTAAAATAATCATTTACAGTTGCAGAAAACAAAACTGGAATTTGAAACAATTTTTGGCTTGTATTAATTCTAAAATCTAAACCAATTCCAGGTTCTAAAATCCATTTTGAAAAACGTGCATTTAGTTGTAAATCTATTCCGCGAAATCTAAATTTCAACGATTTTGGAGCAAATAAAGACCAATCAAAAAAAGCCGCTCCATCAAAAATTATATTTTCTGCAAAACTTCCATCACTTTTTCTAAAACTAGAACCTTTAAAACTGACAGATTCACTCTTATTAATAGAAGAATTTTCAGTTTCTTCAGAAGGAATTCCTTCTTTTAAAAATTTTCCCGTACAAACATATCTTGGTTTCCAATATTCTTGTTTTAAAGAAGAAACTACAACTCCGGCGTTTACACCATCACTTATTGCTGAAATAAATTGATAATTTCCAATATAAATTCCAACATGAGAAATTACATCTGCTGAAGTTGTTTTAAAAAATAATAAATCACCAATTTCGCGTTCTTTATCTGAAACAATTTTACAATAATTATAAATTGCTTTTGCCGTTCTTGGTAATTGAATTTTTAAGGATTCTCGTGCTGTAAAATAAATTAATCCAGAACAATCAAAAGAATCTGGACCAACTGCCCCATATTGATAAGGACAACCAACATATTTTTTTACTTCCGAAACAAACGCTTCTCTCATAACTTGAGCTTTTGCAGGAGTTACATCTTCTGCACAAAGACGCAAACTACACATTTCAAAAATAAGTAAAAAAACAAATAAGATTCGCTTAATCAATAATTCAAAACTAACTTTCCGTTGCATAAAATTAATTATAAGATATTTTTATCTAAAAAAACATAGTTTTATTAGAAAGTTACAAATTTTGATTGAATATATAAAGTTTCAATGAAAAATGCTACCTTGTCGTTATCGGGTTCACCCCGAAACAAAACTGTCATTATCGGTTATCACGAGAATATTCTAACCGCTGTCATTATCGGACTTGATCCAAAATAATAGATTCCCGTATCAATCATGGGAAATGACTGGGGATAATTGTACAAGAATTACAGAATCTATAAACCAATGCACATAAAAAAAATGCCGTGACTAGCACGGCAAAATATAACTTAAAAACAAAATTACTTGTTATAATTTCTCTTTACTTTTAAAGATGTTGTCATTTCAAGAGGTTTTGTCAAAATTGTGATTTTTGAAATTTGTGAATATGCTTGTAAAGTTTTATTAACTTTGCTTACAATTTTTTGAATTTCTGAATAAATTTCATCTTGAACTACATCTTCTTTTCTTTCTAATCCAAAACGAGCAAATAAATCATCACTTGGATAAATAAGAGCTTCTATTTCTTCAGAAGTTTTATCTTCATCTTTGTAATAACCTTGAACTGTAATTTGTTTAACATCATCGTAAAGTTGGAATGAATCTTCAATTTCTTCTGGATATACATTTTTTCCACCACTTGTTACGATTAAATTTTTTGCACGTCCGCAAAGCATAATGTAATTTTCGTTATCCATCCAGCCTAAATCGCCAGTTTTGAAAAATCCATCTTCTGTAAACATTTTTGCAGTTTCTTCAGGCATTTTATAATAACCTTGCATTACCATTGGACCTTTTACTGCAATTTCACCAATTTGATGACCATTTCTTACTGTATCGCTTGGGAGAATTTTTGCTTCCATATATGGAGAAAAGATTTGTCCAACACTTTCCAATTTAAAATGTTCAAGTGGATTTAATGCAATAATTGGAGAAGTTTCTGTAAGTCCGTAGCCTTGTATAAAATCTATTCCCATTGCTTGATATTGTTTAAAAACAGATTTTGCTAAAGGTCCACCACCACAAATTGCAACTCTTAAAGTATAAATATTTGCTTGAGTAAGAACTGTTTTGAAAATGCCTTTTCCAAGATTTTTTCCAGTTATTTTTTTCAATAAGAAAGAAAGTCCTCTCAAAAATCCCATAATTCCAGCAACAATAGCACCTTTTGCTCGAATTCCTTTATTAATTCCGGCAAGAAGTTTATTGTAAAGAAGAGGAACTCCTAACATTATAGAGATTTTTCCTTCTTTTAACTCTTTCATCAATCTTGTAACAGCCATACTTTTTCCAAAAACAATTTCTGCACCAACTTCAAAAGGACAAATAAAAGCTGCTTGCATTGTGTATGCGTGATGAATTGGCAAAAGTGCATAAAAAACATCAGTTGGAAGAATTAAAAGATTTGTTTGAGCAATATAACCATCACAAATAAGATTTTTATGAGAAAGCATTACACCTTTTGGTGTTCCTGTTGTTCCTGATGTAAATAAAATTGCTGCTATTTCATTTTCTGTTACAGGTTCATTTAATTTTACTTCTTTATCTTCTTCAATAAGAAGTTTTAAAACATAATCATCTTTTTCTGGATTTAATGAATAAACTTTTAAATTTGGGAAATCTTTTTTTAAATAATCATATTTATCATCATCACAAAAAAAGATTTTTGGTTCTGCTGTATTTACAATATTTACAACTTCATTTTCGTGTAAACCATTATCAACAGGAATTATAATTCCGCTTGCATACAATGTTGCAAGATAAACCATTGCCCATTCAGGAGAGTTTTTGCCACTAACAGCAACTTTATCACCTTTTTTTATTCCTTGTGAAATCAAAAATTGTGCAATTAAAATAACTTTACTAAAAACCTGTGCATAAGTAAAAGTTCTTTTTGAACCATTTGGACCATCAAAATCTGTAAAAAATGGGCGTTCAGAAAATCGTTTTGTTTGAATTCGCAAAAGTTCTGGAAAAGTTGGCCATTCTCCTAAAAATTCTTTTCCACGATATTCTTCTAAAAAAGCCCAAGGAATTCTTTTTTCTTTTGTTGCCATAATAACTCCTAATATCTTAATGACAAAAATTGTTTTTTTGTCAGTTATAATATCTATTATAAAACAGACTTTGTCAATGCACAAAAAGGAATTTTATTTAAGTTAAAAATTGATTTTTATCAATAACTGAGAAAAAAGTTATTTTTGAGGAAAAATTCTTTTAAATTTTATGATTTTTACAAAGAGATTATTTTTTTTGTTTTTTAAAATCTTCTGAACAAACTACAACAGAATTATCTGCATTAGAAAATGGTGCTGGGATATATTTATCAGCATCCCAATCATTTTCCCACTTAATTCCATCTAAAAGGTAACGAAATTGATATTCTCTGTTTGAATCAAGTTCCAACGTTACTGAAAAAGAACCATCATCATTTTTTTCTAAAGAAGTATCCGTACTACTCCAACTGTTAAAATCTCCAGCAAGATTAATTTTTTTTGCATTTTGAGATGCTTTTTGTGAAACTATAAATGTTACAGAACACTTTTTCTTATCTTGTGAAAAAGTTTTTTGCAATGACATAAAATTAACTTCCTATAAAAAAAAACATTTTACAAATCTAAAAACACGTTGCTTTAAATAAGATTTTAAGGTTAAGATAAGATATTGCATTTTTAATTTTATTGCAATATATTCATATCCGTGATGATTTTATCACGTAGCGGCGATTTATCCAAATTGCAGCCGATGTCAATCGTATGATTTGACAAATTTGCTAAATAGGAGGCTCAAAATGAGTTCTGTCTTAAATAACAAATATCTTTTTACATCTGAATCAGTTGGTGAAGGTCATCCTGATAAATTATGCGATCAAGTTTCTGATGCAGTTCTTGATTATTGTCTTTCTTTAGATTCAAATGCACACGTTGCTTGTGAAAGTTTTTCTTCCACAGATTTTCTTTTAGTTGGTGGAGAAATTAATTTTTTCAAAAAAGATATTAATCTAAAAGAATTTAATATAAATATAGAAAAAATTGCAAGAAAAGTTGCTGTTGATATTGGTTACACATCTCCAGAAATTGGGCTTGATGGAAAAAATTGTATTTTTATGAACAGACTTCACGCTCAATCTGAAGATATAAATCAAGGCGTCATTGGAAAAGGTCTTGATGAGTATGAAGGTCAGCAAGGTGCTGGTGACCAAGGAATGATGTTTGGATTTGCTTGTAACGAAACTCCATCATTAATGCCTGCTCCAATTTATTATGCACATTTACTTTTACAAAAAGCTCACGAATTGCGACACAATGGAACTATAAAATGGCTTAGACCTGATGCAAAATCTCAAGTTACAGTTGAATATGATGGTTACAAACCTGTTAGAATTGATACAGTTGTTCTTTCTCATCAACATGATGATGGAATTTCTCACGAACAAATTGAAAAAACAATTATTGAAGAAATAATCAAACCAGTTTTAGAACCAACTGGACTTTTAAAATCTGACACAAAATATTATATAAACCCAACAGGAAGATTTGTTACTGGTGGACCAGACGGAGATTCAGGTTTAACTGGAAGAAAAATCATTGTTGATACTTATGGCGGAATGGGCAGACATGGTGGCGGTGCTTTTAGTGGAAAAGATCCTTCAAAAGTTGATCGTTCTGCGGCTTATATGGCTCGCTACATTGCAAAAAATGTTGTTGCTGCACAATTAGCAGATAGAGCAGAAGTTGAATTGGCTTATGCAATTGGAGTTCCGTTCCCAGTTTCAATTATGGTAGAAACTTTCGGAACTGAAAAAGTTGAAAGAGCAAAAATTGAAAATGCAGTTAAAAAAGTTTTTGATTGTACTCCAGCAGGAATTATCAAAACTTTAGATTTAAAACGTCCAATCTATCAAAAAACTGCAAGTTATGGTCATTTTGGTAGAGAAGATTTTCCTTGGGAAAAAACTGATAAAATTGAAAAATTAAAAGCAGCTTTAAAATAAAATTTTATGGAACTTTTATCTTCTCAAGAACTGGAAATTGTTTTTTCGCGTTGGCAAGAACAAAATCCAGCTCCAAAATCAGAATTAAATTATAAAAATCCATACACACTTTTAGTTGCTGTTGTTTTGTCTGCACAAGCAACAGATAAAAGTGTAAACATTGCAACAGAATCACTTTTTGAAAAAATCACAACTCCAGAACAAATGGTTTCTTTAGGAAGTGAAAATTTAATTCCTTACATAAAATCAATTGGATTGTATAAAAATAAAGCAAAAAACATCATAAAACTTTCAGAAATTCTTATAAATCAATTTAATTCTCAAATTCCAGATAACATAGAAGATTTGATGATTTTACCCGGAGTTGGAAGAAAAACTGCAAATGTCGTTTTAAATGTTGTTTTTCACCAACCAACAATGCCAGTTGATACTCACCTTTTAAGAATTAGTCCAAAAATTGGTCTTGCAGAAGGAAAAACTCCTCTTGAAGTGGAAAAAAGTCTTTTAGAAAGAATTCCTAAAAAATATCTTCCAAACGCACATCATTGGATTTTACTTCACGGAAGATACATTTGCACGGCAAAAAATCCTAAATGTGAAAAATGCCTAATTGCAGATTTATGTAAACATAATTAAAATATTTTCAAAGGAAATAAAAATGGAAGAAACAAATGCATTGGTAGAAGTTGCAACTTCTGCGGAAGAAGCAATTATTAAACAAACATCAACTTTTGTAAATTGGATAAAAAGTTTTTGCACTTGGGAAAATCTTTTTAAACTCATTGGCGTTATTATAATTTTAGCGATTTTTTTTATAATTTATAAACTTCTTATTCGGGCAACAAAAAAAATTCCTGCCGAAAGAACAAATCCTCATCGCCAGATGATTATAACTCGTGCTATAAAATATATTTTTTACGTTCTTGTAGTGATGTATGTTTTAGGATTATTCGGAATCAAACTTTCTGCAATTTGGGGAGCCGCTGGAATTGCTGGAATTGCAATTGGATTTGCCGCACAAACTTCAATCAGCAATATGATTAGTGGACTTTTTATACTTACAGAAGGAACTTTAAAAGTTGGAGATACCATAACAGTTGATGGAATTACAGGAATTGTTGATAGTATAAATCTTATGTCAATTCAACTTCACACTTATGATAACGAAATGGTTCGAATTCCAAATTCTACAATCATAAACACAGATTTAGTAAACAAATCTTTTCACTCAAAAAAAAGATTTACTCTTACATATTCTATAAATTACGACACCGATATGCGAAAAGCACTGGAAACTCTTTCTAAAGCACCAGAACTTTGTCCTACAGTTTTAAAAGAGCCTGCACCTGCCGTTTGGTTTGATAATTTTGGCGATAGTGGAATTGATTTAACAGTCGCAGTTTGGTTTAAACCAGAAGATTTTATCCAAACAAAAAATGATTTATACATTGCTGTGAAAAAGGTTTTTGATGACGCTGGAATTGATGTTCCTTACAATCAACTTGATATTAATATTAAAAAGCCTTTTAACGAACTTGATGTTAATTTAAAAAAATAAATGAGCAATTTTTACGATAAATTTTCTTTTGAACAAATTATAAATTCAAATCCTCAAAAAAAATATGATATAGAATCTTATCATAAAATTCTTGAACCAAAATTTCCTGAATTTTTGAAAAAATATCTAAATCTGCCTTTGCTAAAAAGACTTTCCGAAATTGGTCTTTTGTGCGGTTCAGATTGGACAAAACTTTTTAAAAATCGATTTTATTATTCAAGATTAGACCACAGTATTGGCGTTGCTTTGATTATTTGGCATTTTACGCACGACAAAGCTCAAACTGTCGCAGGACTTTTGCATGATGTTTCAACTCCAGTTTTTTCGCATGTTTCAGATTTTAGAAAAGGTGATGCTTTAACTCAAACTTCAACTGAAGAAACAAACTCAAAAATCATAAACGAAAATAAAAAACTTTTAGAACTTTTAAAACAAGATAATCTTAATGCAAAACAAGTTCAAGATTATCATATTTATCCAATCGCTGATAACGAGATTCCTTGTCTTAGTGCAGACAGACTTGAATATATGTATCCTTCGGGAATGGTTTTAGAAGGAAGTTGGACTTTAGAAGAAATTTCAAAAACTTATAATGATATTTCCGTTCTTCAAAATGAAAATCAAACTCAAGAATTAGGTTTTACTTCTTTAGAAATGGCAGAACTTTATTGCGAAAAATTTTGTATGACAGGACACATTTTGCAAATGAACGAAGATAAACTCGCACTGCAATTAATGGGAACAATTATGAATCTTGCCGAAAAAGAAAAAATTCTTTGCGAACAAGATTTTATGACACTTTCCGAAAAACAAATTTTAGAAAAACTAGAAAATACTAAATCATCTTTATATTTAAAAAAACTTTTCAATACTTTTAAAAATATGGAAAAAATTGAACATACTCAAAATGAATTACCAAAAGATGAATATTTTTGCGTAAATTTAAAAGTCAAACAAAGATATATAAATCCTCTTGTAAAAACAAAAAATGGAAATTTTAGATTAAACAAAATTTCTAAATTTGCAGATTCGTTAATAAAAGATTTTTTAAATTATTCTGATACACCTTTTGGTTGCGTAAAATTAATTTAATTTATTTTCCATATTGATTTTCTATTTCTCGAATTTGATCTCGAATTGCAGCCGCTTGTTCGTATTCCATTCTATCCGCAAAATCTGACATTTGTTTTGTAAGTGCTTTTATAAGTTTTTTTCTTTCGGAAGGATTGAAAAGATTTGTATTCGTTTTCAAAAGTTCAAGATTCATTTTTGCACTATCTTCAGCATCATCTTTTTCGTGAACTAAAATATCTTCGACCGCTTTTTTAATCGTAACTGGAGTAATTCCGTGTTCTTTATTATATTCCTCTTGAACTTGGCGACGATGTTTTGTTTCTTTAATTGCCTCTTCCATTGCAGGACTCATATGGTCTGCGTACATTACAACTTTTCCATCAGCATTTCGAGCCGCTCGACCAATTATTTGAATGAGAGATGTTGTTGAACGTAAAAAACCAATTTTATCAGCATCCAAAAGTGCTATAAAACTTACTTCCGGTAAATCAATGCCTTCTCGCAAAAGATTTATTCCAATTAAAATATCAATTTCTCCAGAACGTAAAGATTTTAAAATCTCAACTCTTTCAAAAGTATCAATTTCTGAGTGAATATATTTTACTTTTAGATTTAATTCTGTTAAATATTGAGTTAAATCTTCTGCCATTTTTTTAGTCAAAGTTAAAATTAAAGAACGTTCCTTTTTTTCTATACGATTTTGAACTTCTTTGTAAATATCTTCCATTTGACCTTCGCTCGGACGAACTTCCACAATTGGATCTAATAATCCTGTTGGACGAATAATTTGTTCTACAACTTGAGAACTTTGTTTTATTTCTTCTGGTCGCGGAGTTGCTGTTACATAAATAATTTGATTCATTTTTTTATCAAATTCAGCTTTTTTCAAAGGACGATTATCTAAAGCACTTGGAAGACGAAATCCAAAATCAATAAGATTCTGTTTTCTACTTCTGTCGCCTTCATACATTGCCCCAATTTGAGGAACTGTAACGTGAGCTTCATCAATCATACACAAAAAATCATCGGGGAAATAATGTAATAAAGTTGCAGGAGGTTCGCCAGGATTTCTGCCAAAAATTGGAGCAGAATAATTTTCTATTCCAGGACAAGTTCCCATTTCTTTTAACATTTCAATATCGTAAGTTGTTCTAGTTTTCAAACGCTCAGCTTCAAGTATTTTTCCAGATGATTGAAATTCTTCAACGCGAGATTCCATTTCTTTTTGAATTCGCTCAGTTGCTTCTATAATTTGATTTTGAGGAATTACAAAATGTTTTGCAGGATAAAAAACTGTTTCATCAATTTTTTCTATAACATTTCGATTTAAAACATCAAACCGACAGATTTTTACAATTTCGTCCCATTCAAGTTCAATCCGATATGCTTCATCAGTTTCCATATACGGTGGAAAAACTTCTATAACATCACCTTTTATTCTAAAATTTCCTCTTTCAAGAACATCATCATTTCTAGAATACTGCAACGAAATTAAAGAATCTGCAAATTTTTTGATATTTAAAAGTTCGCCCTTTTCAACGTGAACGCGCATTCCTTTATAAACATCAGGCATTCCTAAACCATAAATGCAAGAAACTGTTGCAACAACAATAACATCACGTCTTTCCATCAATGCATAAGTTGCTCTAAGTCTAAGTTGATCAATTTCTTTATTTATATCGCAATCTTTTTCAATATATAAATCTCTTGCAGGAACATACGCTTCTGGCTGATAATAATCATAATACGAAACAAAATATTCAACTGCATTATCTGGAAAAAAACTTTTAAATTCTCTATAAAGTTGAGCAGAAAGAGTTTTGTTATGGCTGATTATGAGCGTTGGTCTTTGAACTTTTTCAATTATTTTTGCCATTGTAAAAGTTTTTCCAGAACCAGTAACGCCTTTTAAAGTTTGAAATTTATCGCCCCGTAAAAAACCTTCACTTAATTTTTCTATTGCCTGACCTTGATCTCCGCTTGGTTGAAATGGAGAATTTACTTTAAATTTACGCATTATTCAGAAAGTATTACTTTTATTAGATAATCTTTTTTATTTCTATGAACGACAATAGAAACTTCATCGCCAGGACGTTTACTTTCTAAAGCAGAATAATAATCTGCCAAAGTTCCAATAGAAATATCATCTATTTTTGTAATAATATCTCCTCCAAGATAAATTATATTTCTTCTAGTTCCATAATAAACAGCATTTGTTCCACCATGAATTCCAGCTAAATCTGCATTTCCACCTTTTTCAACTTGAGAAACGACAACTCCAGTAGAAATATCTAAACCTGCGTATTGAGCAATTCGACTACTATTTTGGAAGAAAGATATTTCTAAAGTTCCACGCTGAACTTTTCCATATTTTATTAAATCAGAAACAACACGAATTGCCGTTTCTGAAGGAACAGCAAATCCAACTCCAGAAGATGAACCAGACGAACTCATAATCATTGTGTTAATTCCAATCATATTTCCACTCGTATCTAACAAAGGTCCACCAGAATTTCCAGGATTTATTGACGCATCAGTTTGAATCATATTTCTGATTATTCGTTTATTTGAATTTTGAATTGGTCTTCCAAGTCCAGAAACAATTCCCGTTGTCATTGTTCTTTCCATACCAAAAGGATTTCCAATTGCAATAACTTTTTGACCGACTTTTAAAGCTGTTGAATCTCCAAAAGAAATTGTTTTTAAAGTTATATTTTCTGGAGGATTAAATTTCAAAACTGCCAAATCACTATCTAAATCTTGCCCAACAACTTCCGCTTCATATTGACTTCCATCAAAAAGAGAAACATAAATTTTTGTTGCATCTTGAATAACATGAACATTTGTCAAAATATAACCATTTTTATCGATGATTGAACCAGAACCACTTCCTCCATCTTTTACATAAGGTTCCAAAAACCAATCATACGAAGTTACTTTTGTATTGATATTTACAACTGCCTCATTACACAAATCATAAACGTTAATATTTTGATATTCTTCTTGTGTATATTTTGTTGTTCCAAAAGAAACTGGCATTGTTGATTTTTCTTCACTTTCAACTTCAAACGCAGATTTTTCTTCCACAGATTTTTTTTCTTGAATTTCTACTATTTGATTTTGATTTTTTGGTGATGAATTTTTATTGACACATAAAAAAATAATTGATGATGTAGCAACAACAATCGCTGTAGTACAAATGATTGATAAAATTAATTGTCCTTTTGTATAAAGTTTCATACTCTTAATTTAATAAATCAGAATAAATATGACAAGCAAAAACCAACATAAAAGAAAGATTCATCTTTTGGAACTAAATTTGCATCAAATTTTATATTTCCCATAAAAGAAGAATTTCCAAACATAAAAACAATTTCTCCACCAAGATTTATACCTCTAAAAAAATCATTCAAATAATCATCATTTATACAAAAACTTGAATTTATTCCAGCCCAAAAATTAAAATTGACATAATTATTAGTTCTCCAAGAAAACGCAAATGTATTTTTCCAAGTAGAAGGTAAATTAAAATTTATTCCATCATACGAAGCAAAAATATAATCTGACGAAAATCCTAAATAAATTTTAGAAAAATCAAATCCAAAAATTCCAGCAAAACCTAAGCCGTTTCCATTTGCAATTCCAAAAGGTAAATTATTCATATTAAAAGTAACACCATAATGAATTAATCCACCATAGCAAAATTTTGTCATTTCAGAAATTGAATTATAATCATAAATTTTAAAACTTGTCGCAATTTTTTTTGGTTTTTCTAAAGAAAGATTATTTGTTCCAAGTCCAAAAGAAAAATTCAATTCAAAATGTTTTGCAAAATCTAGAAAAATTCCCACCTGATAATTCATAAAATTATTATTTGCGTTTTTGTTTAAAAATCCACCAAAATAAAAATAAGGAACGCATAAATTCATATTACTTCCAAAAACAGAAGGAAGATTTCCAATTCCTGAACCATAATTACTGATAGAACTTAAATTGTAAGTATAATTTCTATCTAAAATAATACTTATTTTTTCCAAAAAATTACCTGATTTTACAGTTACAAAATATTGACCGTCGGGTAAAGAAGATTCTGGAACCCAATTTACACTTTGAGTCCAAGTTGAAAAACTATACCAATCTTTTTTCCAAACAATTTCTCCCTGCTGATTTTCAATTTCCATTGTGGCAGTTCCATCTTTTGTAACTTGAAAAGAAAAATCAACACTTCCAAACGAATTTTTATAATTTGGATTAATTATTTCTTTGGAAGATTTTAATCCATAAAGCGAAAAAGTTGCTTCTGTAAACTCTGGATAAATATGACTTATTCTATAAGCGTAAACATATACTTTTTCATAATAAGAATTATATCCAAATTTTCTAACTTCAACATTATGATAACCTGGCGGAACATCATTTACAGCAGATGATTTTGAACTATTATCAATAATAACATACGAATTGGAAGGTAAATCGTGAACATAAATTCTTCCTAGAATTTCAAAAAGTTTTACACGATATTCTTGATACATTCCTTTTTTTGCGATGATTTCAAATCTATCTGGCTCAAAACCTTTTTTTTCAAGTTCAATTATGTATCTTCCAGGTTTGAGATTTTTTAAAACTAAATCTGTTGTTCCCTCATATTTTCCATTTATATAAACTGAAGTATTAAATTCGCTCGATTTTATACAAATTTCACAATCATTTTCGTTTTCCAATTTTTTTGTTCTATAAGGATTTTCTATTCTTTCAAAAAGTGGATGTGGACTTGGAGGTTCAAAAAAATCAAAATCCTTAGGAATTCGTTTTAATTCCGCAAAAGCAAAAATATTTATTATGCAAAACAAAAAAAAAGAAATTTTTATTTTCATAAAATGATTTTACTCGACTATTCTTCAGAAAACAATACTTCATTTTCCAAAAAACTATAATATCCTTCACAATCAACAATAATATGGTCTAAAATTGGAATTCCTATGATTTTAGCCGCTTTCATCAAAACACAAGTTGTTTCTAAATCATCTTGAGAGGGATTGCAATTTTCAGAAGGATGATTATGACATAAAATTATTGCTGCAGCGTTTTCTTTTATTGCTTCAGAAAAAACTTCGCGCGGATGCACAAGAGAACGATTTAATGTTCCAACAGAAGTAACATGAATTTGTATAATTTCGTGACCACCATTTAAAGTAATTACAATAAAATGTTCACGCGGACTGACTGCATAATTTCTTACAAAAGGAATTACATCTTTTGGAGAATTTATTGGAGCTTTTAAATGCATACTTCGTCTTTTTCCCAATTCTAACGCAGCAACGACAGCAAGAGCTTTTCCATTTCCGACGCCTTTTAATTTTTGCAACGCTTCTATAAGTTCTGTAGAATCTGTATTATCCATTGTTTTAATAATTTTTTGAGAAAGACTTTCTACAGGAAAATCTTTTGTTCCAGTTCCTAAAATTAAAGCAACAAGTTCATTATCAAACAAATTTCCAATTCCTTTTGAAAGAGCTCTTTCGCGAACATCTGGTCGTTGTGTATCTATAATATATTTCATCATTAATAATATTTACAAAAACTTCACTTTTCGGAATTTTTTTTGAAAAAACTTTAAATAAAGTGATGATTTTTTTTTCCGAAAATCAAAATATGCGTAAAATTTATCAAAAAATATTTTTTCTTCCTTTTATTTTTATGTTTTTTTCTTGTCAAACTTTACACCACAAAAAAGTTCGCATTTCAAGAAATCTTTTAGCAGAAGGAAAACTTTCTCCAAATCAATTATGCAATTTTTTTATGACACAAAATCCTTCTAGCGATGAACAATTTGTAAAACTCTTATCTCAATTTTATTTTGATGAAGCAAATGATGAAGGCATAAATTCTGATGTCGCTTTCGCTCAAATGTGTCTTGAAACTGGTTATTTAACTTATGGAAATTTAGTTCAACCAGAATGGAATAATTTTTGTGGGCTTGGTGCAATTGATAAAAATCATCCTGGAGAAAAATTTGAAACGCCACAACTTGGAGTGAGAGCGCATATTCAACATTTGCAAGCATACGCAACGACTGAAGATGTTAAATTAAAAAAACCGCTAGTAGATCCTCGTTACAATTGGGTTCATAAAACAAAATTTGTAAAAGACATTAGCGGATTAAGTGGCACTTGGGCAACTGATAAAAATTATGCAATCAAAATTGAAAACATACTTTCAAAAATGGAAAATTTTTAATTTATTGTTGTTCCAAAATAATCTTTATCATTAAGAATTGCATTTATATTTTGAATATTTTTTCCACTTGCACAAATTACTTTTAAACCAAGTTCCTGTGCTTTTTTTGATGCGATTGGGTCAAAAGGACAATTTTTTCCCGGAGTCCATTCATCACCAACAATTTTTCTAAAATCTGACCAGGAAATTGTGTCGATTGGTTTTGCATCAGGATTTTTTTTAGGGTCATCTGTATAAACTTTTTCGATGTTAGAAAGATTTACGATTGTGTCCGCAGAAAATTTTTCTCCAAGATAAACTGCGTCTGTATCTGTAGAAAATCCAGGTTTCCAGCCAGAAGCAACTAAAACTTGACCGTCGAATTTTACATCATCAGAAGTTGGATTATAAACAACATCATTTTTACAATAATCGCCAAATGAAGCTTTTAAAAGTTGCGCATTTATTCTTGTCGCCATAATTCCAATCCAATCAGCAGAATTTGCATCAAAATTTGAATTAGTTTTTTCACAAACATCTTTATACGCATTTTGATAAACTCTTGCCGGAGCACCACCACCTGCAACCAAAATCAATCTTCTGGATTTATCTTCATCAAGCCATTTTGTACACATTTCAATAAATTTTCCAAGAAAATCTGTGTCTGGCTTATCTGGAACAATAATTGAACCGCCAACGCTTAAAACTTTTGTTGTCATTTTTTACCTCTTATTTTTAATAAATACCTTTTATAATAGGAACACTCCAAAAAGAACTATATTTTGTAATATTTTGAGAAGATTCTTCCCAAATTCCTTGTAAAGCAAAACTTCTTGGTTGCTGAACAATTTTGTTTTCTTGACTGAACGGTTTTAATTCATTCCATCCGCGAGAAAAAACAATATGATGAGAATCCATATTTCCAAAATAAAATTCTTTTTCATCTAAAAGTTCATTTTCTGTCCATTTTTTATATTCTAAACCCGCTCCCAAAGAAACATCAACAGGAATCCAACCAAAACCAGAAATATAAAATTCATTCCACCAATGAGCTTGCGTTGTCTGATCTTGAGAAACTAAAATTCCTGCATCGGTTAACGCTGGAACAGAAGCTGCTCTAAGTAAAGCCGTATAAATTATTGCAAAATCGTAAGCATCACCTCTTTTATTTTTTAATAAATCCAAAGGTTCTGCATTATTTTTTCTTATTTTTGATAAAATTTTATAATTATCACACATATAATTGTAGATTAATTGTGCTTTTTTGTAAGGATTTTTTTCTTTTCCAACAATTTCTTCACAAAGTTCCAAAATCTTTTCATTTTCAGAAGGAATTAAACTATCACTTTTCAACGCTTCATCAACAAATTGAAAATTACCTTTTTTATAATTTGTGATTTTATTCGGATTAACTTGTGTTCCAATTTCATAAACTGGAATTACAAAAGTCTGACTAAAAACAGTTTTTGGAAGATAGTTTCTATTTTTTGAAATTTGATGAATTAAATTATTTTGATAATTCATTAAAACCGGAGAAGGATTTACTTCTGTTATTTGTAAATTTGGTTGATAAGATGTTTCAATTGGAATTGGACATCTCAACGTAATAGTAGAAACATCATTTGTATTTATATCTGCAATATCCGCAGTATAATTGATAAGATAAATTTTTCTATTTTTGTAAGTTTTTTTTGCAGGACTTGTGATTTCATATTTAAAAACTTCAGACTTTTCAGTTCCCGTATCAATTAAAATAACTCCAGAACAAACTCCATCAGGAATTCTTACATGAATTTCAGAATTACTCCAAAATTCATAGGCATTTTCAAATTCATTTGCTTCTACAAGATTTTCAACATACATATTTGATGTAATAACTGAAGCCGAATCTGCAATTTTGTTATCATAATCAATCGTAAATAAAACTCTAGAATTTCCTCTCATTTCTCCAAAATTATTTCCTTGAATGATGAGTAAATCGCCAGTAGAATGTTTTCCGTTTCCAATTGAAGTAATTACAGGTTTGGAAGATTGAGCAACAACTGGAACTGGAATTGGAATATCAACTTTATTAGAAAATAATGATGGTTTTGAGCGATATTTTTTTGTTCCTACAACTACAAGTCCATCTTGAATATTTGCAGGTAAAATCAATTTTATTTTTGAATCTTCCCAAGAAATATAAGCACTCGAAGTTAATTTTACACCAGAAAATTCAACATAGCCCATATCTCTTGTTTCACCAAAATTTTTTC
Organism: uncultured Treponema sp.; assembly: GCA_964410365.1. GTDB lineage: Bacteria > Spirochaetota > Spirochaetia > Treponematales > Treponemataceae > Treponema_D. The sequence goes on along the minus strand of CAYPGB010000009.1, from coordinate 1,220 downwards.
CAGAAATTACAACAACATCTCCAGGTTCGCCAACAGGAGGATTGATAAATTCAATTTCTGGAATTCTTTCAGTTTTTAAACCAATCAAAACTGAAGAACCAATAATAAGTGCTATAATAACAAGAGCAATACAAACTCTAACTAAAGGATAGCGTCTAAAGTAATAACTTATTTTTTTTGTAGAATTCACCTATTTTCTGCCCGAAACAACTTCCATTGGAACATTAATTTCAGTTGTCATAGGAACTGAATCAATACCGGGAAGCGTTATTTTTATTGAAATTGAATCAAGTTCTGGACGAAGCAATTCTACATCATTATCAGGAATGATTTTTATCCGTTTTTGATTTGCAGAATTTCTTGATGAATTTACATTCATTATAAAATTTTGAGAATTCTCTTTCGTCATTTCAGAACCAAATCCAACAGTATTAATATTATCCGAAATTGAATTATTATTTCCACTATAAAAAGAAACTTTATTTGTAATAATTTCTGGAAAAGAAGCAACATTCACATTTCCAGAATTTATTTGATTTTTTGAAGATGTTTTTAAAGGCATCACAAAAGCAAAAACAGCAACAGCGGCGGCAGCACAAACAAAATATCCAATATTTTTAAAACTTTTTTTATTGTCAAAAGATGATTTTCTACTTGTGTTTTTACTAAAATTCATCTTTGTTAATAAACGAGCATAACTTTCATCCAAATATTCTTTTGAAGGTGAAATTAATTTTGCATCAGAATTTAACAATTTATGAATTTGAGAAATTCTTTCAAATTCCAACTGGCAACTTTTACATGTTTTTAAATGTTCTTCATATTCAGCCTTATAAATTTCAGGCAGTTCGTTATCCAAATACAAGGAATGAATATCTTTACTCGGGCAAAAAGACATTATCTTCTCCTATAAGTTTAACAAGCTGTTCCCTAGCTCTAAAAATTCTTACCTTAACATTACCTTCTGTAATGCCTAAAACTTTTCCAATTTCCTTATAATTCAAATCACCATATTCTCGAAGTATAAGAACATCTTGCAAGTTTTTTGGAAGTTTTTTTAAAGCCTCCCTAGCTTTTTTAATAGATTCTTGCTTCAGAACGTCAATTTCACCAGATTCGGGCTTTCGGTGGTCTTCATACAAAACTTTTTCGTAAGCTTTTCGTTCCCTTTCTTTTCGCTTGACGTAATTCAAAGATGCATTTTTTACAACGCGAATCAA
>CAYPGB010000008.1:0-83787 GCA_964410365.1 uncultured Treponema sp. | reverse complement strand
ATTTTAATTTTACATCGAAAGAAGATTCCCGTGCCGGCGGTTGAGGCTCTCGAAACTCGACACGGGAATCTTTTCTTGTGGTTTATTTTTTTACGCAAGAAATAATTCTGTACGACATATCGCCTGTGTTTCTGTAATGCGACAAAAATTGTGCTTTTGCGTCAGAAACGCTTTCTGCTGTGTAAATTGCTTTTTGGCGAGCAACTTTTCCTGTTCTTTTTGTAATGACTTCATAAGAAACTTCGTATCTTGATTTCATTTTTTCCTCCGTTGCTGAATTGTTCAGCGATAATTTATTTCTACTGCAAACTGTGCCCACCTGTTGGCGAGTGAGTGCATTTGAAACCGTATTTTGTGCAAAGTTTTTGTGCTAGAATTCTTGTTTCGTGTCCGCAATAAACACATATTTTTCCATCAGAAACTGCTATATGATTTTTGTTTCCATTTCCAGCACATTTTGCTCCATTCGGTGCATAAAGCATATCGTTTACGCATCGCAAGTTTTGTCCACAAAATCTACATTTCATTTTGCTTTCCTAATTTTTACTCTGGAGAAAACATAGCGATGATAACAAGAAGAACAAAAAGCCCGAACGTAACGCCAATAGTAATCAAAAACGCTCTTAGACAACCATGCATTTTTTTAGGTTTTTCATTTGTGGCGATGTTTTCAACCTGTTTTTTTTCAAGCGGTGGTGCTTTTCCTTGTGGCTGACTAGTTTGTGACTGGATGATTTGTACTTGCTGCGATTCATTAGATTTTTGCGGTGCAGTTTCAATTCCTAAAATTTCATTTTTCTTTTTTTCATAATCATCATTAGAAATTAAACCGTTATCAGCCATACGTTTTAATTTTGTAAGTTTTTCTTCAATATCATCTTCTGTGAATAATGAATTTTTTGATTCTAGATTTTCAGAAAATGAATTACTTTCTTCAGAATATTCACTATCATCTTCAATTAAATTTTGCTTTGGATGATTTTTTAAATTGCGTACAGTGTTTCTATATTCTGACCAAAATTTTCCAGAAACATTATCAAGAATTTTTGTTCCATCATAAAAAATATCCATTGCACCTTGCATTGTTTCATCACGTTCAGCTTCCAAAGAATCAAGTGCATCTTGCAAATCATCACCAATAAGCTGAACAGTATCGCCTTTTGTATAAATTACATTTTCGTTTGTAACAACAAGAATTCCGCTGTTTCCAATAATTTCATTTCCAATAGATTTTGCAATTCTTTTTCCTGCGTTCATAAGTGAACCGACAAGATTGCCAGAAAAAAAACTGTTCACAAGACTTGTTGCAGTTCCACTCGCATTATCCAAAATGCCTGCGGTATGGTCTTCAAGAATATATTCAATGCTGCAATTTTCTGAAAGAACACCATTTTGCACAATCAAATTAAAGAAATTGTGATATTCAAAAATCAAATGATAAAGATATTTGTTGTAATTTCCGTCAAAAAAGATTCCGTTTTCTTCACAAATCAAGCGGACATTTTCGTAAGGTGATGAACTTGAGCCGTCTTCAAAAGTTTTTACGAGGGATTTTAAAAATTCAGCATCTTGATTTGCTTTTTCTGCTTCTTCTGTGTCATAAGAAATATTTTTTTTATTCAAAGTGATAGAAATATTCGTGCCAGATTTTTTTACAGAAATTGCCGCAAATTCATCATAATCAAAATTTTTTTGTGTTCCATCTTTTTTGAGCGTAACATAAGTTGGAAAAAATTGAGCCATACAACAAGACGGCGATTTTACAGTACAAATCAATTCAGGATAAGAATTTGAATTCGTATTAAGTGATTCAAATTTTGGATTAAATTTTTCGATTTTTTCTAAAAACATATTTAGTCTTCTCCTTTTTCTTCATCGAATATATCTTCAAAATCTGGAAGATTGATGTTTTTTGCTATTTTGATTTTTTCTGTTAATGTTTTTAATGAATTACTTAAAAAATCAACGAGTTTTTTATCTCCAATTTGTTCTACTTCAACTGCTGTACTATCGAAGAATATTTTTAAAACTCCATATTCTGATTTTGAATAGATGTTTTCTATATTTTGAATTTCTATGCAGATGCTGGAAAATGAAAAACTGTTTTTTGCATAAATATGTTTGTCTGTAATAAGAAAACCTGTTTTACAGTTGCTAAACGCTGAATTATCAAAAATTAATATTGGCTTTTCATCTGTTGTTGCATTTTTTGCATAAGAATTTATAACTTCTTTAAGTTTTTCAGGTGATTTATAGGCTAAGTGTAAAAGCTCTATTTTACTTCCAAATTCATTTACAAAATTAAGATATATTTCTTCTACATCTTTTTTGAAATCTACAGGATAGCCATCTAAAAGTTCTGGAAATTTTTCCTCTATTGTCGAAATAGTTTCTTCAGAAAATATATTTTCAAAAATAGTTTTTGTTTCATCTATTGAAATTTGTGCCATATTTCCGATAGCTTTAATACAGTCTTTCTCATCATTCTTTGTAAGATTCAAATTTTTGCGAATTAAATATAAATTGTAGACATATTCAGGCTTAAATTTTCCATTTTCACTTTCGCCCGTGATTGAGATAAATGTGATAATGGACATAACGAAAACTATATTTTTTGCATAAGGATGAGCTTCATTTATTTTATTGTTTATAAAAAAATCTTCAGAATTTTTTAAATGTTTAATTTTATGATATGTATTTTCGATTTTTTTACTTATATCTATATCAAATTCTTTTAATTCTTCTTCAAACATACTTGTTATAGAAGTTTCAATGAATTCTTTATCAGATTCAGAAAGTTCTTTTTTTCTACCGAGTAAAAATGTCAATACTTTTATACTATATTCAATTCCTTGAGATTTTTTTTCTTTCTCAATTTTATCTTTATTTATCGTATTTAATAAAAATTGCTTGCTATTTTCTAACCAATTTTTTTCATCGTTGAAAGGAACTTCTTCGTATTCTATTTGTTCAATATTACAACAGGTCAGATTACTTAGGAATTCTTTTATAGGTTCTAAAAGTCTTCCACAATTTTTTCCAGAAATTTCTAGAGCTCGTCCGCCTAATCCATATGGTCCGTATTTTATTGTAATAATTCCATTTGTAATAACAAAGGATTCATAAGAAATATCTTCATATACACTCTTATCGGTTTTTATAGTCCAATTAATATTTCTTGTTTCATTTGTAATTTTTATCTGTAATAAGTTTCCACATTTATTAAAAATTGCATCAAACCAAGCGTTATATACTCTATCATCAATTGCCATCATAGATGATAATGTAATTGATGCAATATTAGTATTTTCTAATGCAGACTGATTAATTTTATTTTCAATTGCGTTGGCTGCCATTTTCAGACCAGCACCAATAAGTTCTTCAAAAAATCCCATAATTCATTTCTCCCTGATTAAAGTCTTTTTCCCAGACTATCGATGCAGCCAGATAAAAACTTATTGATAACATGGCAAAATTTATCAAATCCGCTTGCTTTTCCACTTTGAAGTTTTGCTTCGTAAGTAGCATCTCTATCGCTTTGTCTTACTTTAAAATCTTCATACTCTTGTTTTAGTTCTTCTCTTGATTTGTGTTCATCATTGTTCATTTTTCTTTTCTCCATTTCGTATCTTTACGCAGATTTTGTTTTAAAAACGTAAATTTACTTTGATAAAATATTATAACCGTAAATATACGTAAAATCAACTTAACGAGCGTAAATTAACTTAAAATCAAAATATGGGTTTCAAGGAAAATTTGCGGGATGAAATTTCTTATCAAGGTCTTATGGTAAAAGAAGTTGCCGATAAAGCTGGAATAAAGGCTGGGTCGTTAAGCAATTATCTTAAAGAAAATAGTTCTATTCCCGCTGCTGATGTCGCTGTAAAAATTGCCCAGGCGTTGAATGTGAGTGTTGAATATCTTGTAACGGGAAAGGATTCTAAAATAAAAATCGAAGTTGATGAAGCAGTTTTTCCAATCGTAAAAAAAATCTTAAATCTTTCCAAAGAGGATTTAGTTTTTTTTGATGATGTTTTAAACAGACTGAAGAAATAAAATCAACTGTGAAACATTATTAACTATAATAATCCGTATTCCGTTTAAAAAATCTTTTTTACAGACTCCATAAACTGATTTCCTCTGTCAAATTCATTTTGAAACATTCCAAAACTTGTTGCACCTGGAGAAAAAACAACGACTTCATCATTTTTTGTATCTTTTATTTTTTGTAAATTTTCTTTTAAGTTTTCTAAAAGTTCTGTAAGTGAATTAAATGATCCTTTGTAATTTATTTTATTTTCATCCAAAATTGGAATTATTTTTTGTGTTGCACTTCCTTCTATAAAATAAACATCATTTACTGGGAAAAAATCTGATTTTGTATTTTTTTGTAAAAGTAAATCTGTAATTGGTGTTAAATCTAATCCTTTATCAGTTCCTCCTGTTATTAAAAAAACTGATTTTCCAAAAGATTGACTTGCTGCAACTGCGGATTCAGGAACTGTAGAACAAGAATCATTATAAAATTTAAAATTTGTTCCATTTTGATTTTTCCAAGTATGAAAATATTGTAATCTGTGAGGAATTCCTGTCCAGCCTCCACAAATTTCTGAAACTCGTTTTGAATCTATTCCCATAAGAAATAAAACTAAAGCTGCATTTAAAACATTAGTTTTCATGTGTTCGCCAGGAACAGAAAGTTTTTTCAAAATGATTTCTGGTTTTTCCATTTGTGGTAAAAAAACTTTTCCGCAAAAATTACCATCATCATCTTTATCTTGCCAAATTCCATAATTTATTTTTTTATTTTTAAGATTTGACTTTCCATAGCGGAGAATTGTTCCTTTTGATTCTTCTGCAAACAGATTTCCCCAAGTTGTCGCATTAGGATGGATTTTTTTATCTGGACTAGTTCCGTCTTCATCATTTTCTGCATCAAAAATAGAGTAATCACCTTTTGTTTGATTTTGATAAATTAATCTTTTGTCTGCAACATAATCTTCCATATTTCCGTACCAATTTTGATGGTCTGGAACAATTTTTGTAATAAGTGCGATGTGAGGTTTTAAAACATTTCTTCCTCGTAAATCTGCAAGTTGCCAAGAAGAAAATTCAATTACAACAGGAGTGTCGGAAGAAACTTCATCAAAAAAAGTGAGTGGGCTTACAGTTATGTTTCCTCCCAAAAAAGTTTTATATCCGGCGGTTTTTAATCCATAATAAATTGCACTTACGGTGGAAGATTTTCCTTTGCTTCCTGTTACGGCAATAATTGGACAATCTGTAAAACGTAAAAAAATACTTAAATCAGTTTCAATCGCTTTGGCAACTTTTAAAAATTTATTTCCTTCATATTTTACGCCCGGATTTTTTATTACACAATCTGCATTTTCAAAATCTTCTATTCTATGTTCACCAAGTCTGTAAGTTAAATTTTTAAGATTTAATGATTTATCAGAATTTATGCGTTCTACAGTTGCTTTTAATTGTTCTTCGGTTTTCATATCAGTAACTGTAACATACGCACCTTTGTTTAGAAAAAATCTAACAGCGGCTTCTCCACCACCATTTAAACCTAAGCCCATAATAGTAACGTGTTTGCCTTTTATATCATCAATTGATTTGAATGCACAAATTTTAGAATAAGAATGTGGTTCCATAAAAAATCCCTAAGATAAAAAAAAAGCCTTCCTGTTATTACAGAAAGGCTTTTGCCGGGAACCAGAATCGAACTGGCACGCCGATTGCTCGGCACAGGATTTTAAGTCCTGGGCGTCTACCAATTCCGCCATCCCGGCAAGTGATAATATAATATAAAATCTTTTTTAATTTTTCAAGTACTTTGAGCAAATTTGAACATTTTTTTCTAGCACTTGCGAAATAAATAATCAATTGGTAAAATGTAAGTTGATAATCTCTATAAAATTAGAGTTTTTACAAATAAATCATTTTAGAAATTGGAAATCTTTCTAATTTCATCATATAGGAGTGTTCAGATGTCTGAAGAAAAATTTGATTTTACCATAGAAAATTTGGGACCTTGTACTATTAATTCTCCAATAAAACTTTCTACAGTTCATGGTGATTATACTGCAAATTATGTTCGTGATGATTCTTATGTTATTTCTGAAGTAAACGTTTACGATAAATCAAAACCAATTATTTTAGATTCTTCAAATTTGATGGAAAAAGCTGGTCCTCGTGAAAAAATCTATTTTGACCCAGCTCATGCAAAAGCAGGAATTTGTACTTGTGGTGGACTTTGTCCAGGTTTAAATGATGTTATTCGTGCAATTGTTCGTTGTTTGAATACTCGTTATGGCGTAAAAACTATAAAAGGTTATCAATATGGTTTTCACGGATTTTTTGCAGAAGAAGGATATGAACCTATTGAATTAGACCGCTATCTTATTGATGAAATTCATAAAATTGGTGGAACTTATCTTGGAACAAGTCGCGGTGGTGGAACAAGAGTTTCTGAAATTGTTGATTGTCTTGAACGCGATGGAATCAATATGCTTTTCATTATCGGTGGTGATGGAACTCAACGTGGTTCTTATGATATTGCTTGCGAAGTTGAAAAACGTGGAATGAAATGTGCAGTTGTAGGAATTCCAAAAACTGTTGATAATGATTTGCTTTTTATAGACCGTTCATTTGGATTTGAGACTGCTGTTCAAAGAGCAAAAGAAGCGGTTGCTGCTGTTCATATGGAAGCTGCAAGCCAAATAAATGGAATAGGTCTTGTAAAACTTATGGGACGAGAAGCTGGTTTTATTGCAACAGAAGCAGCTTTAGCATCTCATGAAACAAATTTCTGTTTAATTCCAGAAGTTCCTTTTGAAATGAATGGCGAAAACGGATTTTTAGCTAGTCTTGAACGTCGTCTTGCAAAACGCGGTCATGCTGTAATTGTAGTTTCTGAAGGTGCTGGACAAGATTTACTTGAAAGTACAGGTGCAACTGATGCTTCTGGAAATAAAAAATTATCTGATATTGGATTATTCTTAAAATCAGAAATAGAAAAATATTTCAAAGAAAAAAATATTGAAATCAACTTAAAATATATCGACCCTTCTTACCAAGTACGTGCATCTGTTACAACTGCTTCAGATTCTATTTATTGTGAACGACTTGGAAATAATGCTGTTCACGCTGCAATGGCAGGAAAAACAAAATGTGTAATTGGTTTAGTTCATGACAAATTTGTTCATCTTCCAATAAAAGCGGTAACTGCTCACAGAAATGCAGTTGATCCAGAAGGTTCTTTATGGCGAGATTGTTTAGATGCAACTGGTCAGCCAATTCTTATGTGTAATGATTTGAATGCAGCTCAAGCAAAAATGGCTGCTGCTGTAGCTGGTGCAAAATCAAAACCAAGTGAACAAAAAAAATCTAAAAAATAAAAAAAAGATTCCCGTGTCGGTGTTCGAGAGTCTCAACCAACGCACGGGAATGAGCAACACACGAGTTTGCTTCGCAAACGTCGCAGATTCTTTCAATTTGTCATTATCGGGGTACGTATGACCTGATAATTAAAAAAAGGCTATCAAAAAAGGTAGCCTTTTTTAATGGAATTCTCTTATTCTTATAAAACAAACTAACTTTCATAATTATCTTACTATTAGGATTTTTTTTTAAGTGTTATACTGTCAAATGAGGTAATTATGGAAATTCAAAAAAATGGAACACAATCAAATCTTATTTTTTATATCGAACCTTCTATTAATTCTGGTATAAAAAAAATTGCAGATAAAGTTCGTTTAGATTTTCAAAGAGTTACAGATGCTCTTCCTGAATATGGAGAAAATCTTAATGCTTTAGAAGGAAATCTTGTAATTTTTGCAATTGCAGACACTTCACCAGTACTTCAAAAACTAGAATTAGAAAAAAAGATAAATCTTTCTGAAGTTCGTGGAAAAAATGAAGTTTATTCGTTTAGCGTTGTAGAAAATCCTTTTTTTGAACTTCCAAGAATAAAATCTGCCATTGTGATTGCTGGAAGCGACAAACGTGGCGTTATTTACGGACTTTTTCATTTGTCTGAATTGATGGGAGTTTCTCCTTTTGTTGATTGGCTTGATATAAAACCTTGCAAAAAAGATTCTATTATAATTGATAAATCATCAAATTTTGTTTCAAAAGAACCTTCTGTAAAATATCGCGGATTTTTTATAAATGATGAATGGCCTGCTTTTGGAAATTGGACAAATAAGCGTTTTGGTGGATTTAATGCAAAAATGTATGAACACGTTTTTGAACTTCTTTTGCGTCTAAAAGGAAATTATCTTTGGCCAGCAATGTGGTCTGCTCGTTTTAGTGATGATGGTCCAAATCTTGAAAATGCAAAACTTGCTGATGAACTTGGCGTAATTATGGGGACAAGTCATCACGAACCTTGTTGTCGAGCTGGTGAAGAGTACAAATTTTTACGAGGACAAAATTCTATTTATGGTGATGCTTGGAATTTCCGTACAAATAAAGAAGGTATTACAAAATTTTGGGAAGATGGATTAAAACGCAACGGAAAATTTGAAAATGTAATTACAGTTGGAATGCGTGGAGAAGCGGACACGGCAATCATGCAAAATGCAACCTTAAAAGATAATATAAATCTTTTAAAAGACGTAATTTCTACACAAAATCATTTGATAAAAAAATATGTAAATCAAAATTTGGAAAAAGTTCCTCGAATGCTTGCTCTATATAAAGAAGTTGAGCCTTATTTTTATGGAGATAAACATACAAAAGGTTTAATCAATTCACCAGAATTAGAAGGCGTTACATTAATGCTTTGCGATGATAATCACGGAAATCTTAGAACTGTTCCTACGAAAAAAATGCGTTCTCATAAAGGCGGTTACGGAATGTATTATCATTTTGACTATCATGGTTGGCCTTTTTCTTATGAATGGATAAATACATCTCATCTTCCAAAAGTAAAAGAACAAATGTGTGCTGCGTATGAGTTTGGAATAAAAGATTTATGGATTGTTAATGTTGGTGATATTATTACAAATGAGTTTCCTTTAAATTACTTTTTAGACTTAGCGTATGATTATGAAAAATACGGAAAAAATGATTTTTCAACACAAAATTATACAAAACAATGGATTGAAAAGAATTTTGGAATTTTAAAAGAAAATCAAAAAGATGAAATTTATGAAGTTCTAAATGGATACACAAGATTAACAAATCTAAGAAGAACAGAAAGTTTACAATCAGACACTTTTCATCCTGTAAATTTTGGTGAATCCGATTTAATTTTAGAAAAAGCAGAAATTATAATTCAAAAATCAATAAAACTTTTAGAAGAAATTCCTGAATCTTTAAAAACAGGTTTTTATTCACAAATTTATTATCCTGCTTGTGGAACGATGAACGTTTTGAGAATGCAACTTTATTCTGGAAAAAATCAATGGTTTGCTTCAAAAAATGCAATCGCAGCAAATTTTTATGCAAAAAAAGTTCGTGAATGTTATGAATTTGATAAAAATCTTGTTGAAAGTTTTGATAAAATTGGCGAAGGAAAATTTTATGCAATGGGATGGTCTGAACATTTTGGATTTTCTCATTGGTGTGAGGCAGAAAATAAATATCCAATTTATAGTTTAGTTGAGCCAACTAGAAAAAAAAGAATTTTGGCTTGGATTGACGGTTTTGAAAAAACAACTTCGGGGCAAGATTGGACGGATAGAAATCTTTTCTTAGATGATTTTAAAAATCCTGATGTAGAAGAAGCAAAAATTTTTGTTGCAAATTGTTCTAATGAAAATATTGAGTTAGAAATAAAACTTCACAATGATAATGAAAATTCTTGGATTTCTTATGAAACTTTAAATGATGATGAGAAAAAAATCAAAACAATTATTTTAAAAATTAATAGAGAAAAATTAAAATTTGATACAAATAAAACAACTCTTCTCACACTTGAAAGTAATGATGGACATGGAGCAAAAATTTTAGTAAATGTTTTTATTGATGCAAATTCAAGTTTTTCAGAAAATGATTATCCAGAAGGAACTTTTATTCAAACTAAAAAATATATAAGTATTGAAGCGGAACATTTTAATTTTTCAAGAGAAATGAACATTTTGGAAGATTACGGAAAAACTCTTGGAGCGGTAAAAGCAAATCTTGTGAATGAAAATTTTTCTAATTTGAAAAAATCACCTTTTGTAGAATATAAATTTGCTTTGGAAGAAGAAGGAGTTTATTCTTTTGATTTTTATTTAAATCCTTCAAATCCTGCGTATCAAGATAATAAACTTCAATTTGTGGCAGAAATTAATAAAAATAAGTTGTTAAAAAATGTTGTTGAAAAAGATTTTTCTGTTGGAGATAATCAAGAACCTTGGGGAACTGATATTTCAAACAATATTAGAATTTGTTCTGTTTATGAAAATTGTAAAAAAGGATTGAATACTTTGCGTATTTATCCTGTAACGCCAAATATTGTTTTGGAAAAAATTGTAATTCATCTTGCAAATGAAAAAATGCCAAAATCTTATTTAGGAGCTCCTGAAACTTTTAGATTGTTGAAAAAATAAATAAAAAAGTCTGCCATTTCTGACAGACTTAAATATATATCAACACTCCGGAGCTTTGCTTCAACGGAATGAAAAAAAAAGTACTTCAAAAGAAGTACTTTTATAAACAAAATATTTTCAGGTGTGGATAGGAGTCGAACCTACCGATGATGGTTTTGCAGACCAGTCCCTTACCGATTGGGTACCACACCAAAAATGTATTATAAATATATCAAAAATATTTTTTAATGTCAAGATGCATTAATTTTTATAATAATTTAACTCTTTTAAAGCCGCTTTGATTTTTTCACAATCTTTTTTAGAAGTCCATTTTACTTTTAATGAGCCAATATTTTTTGTATTCATTAAAATCATTTGTTTACATTCCTCTTCAGATAATTCATCAGATTGTGTAACATCACTAAAATTCTCTATATCAGAAAATTTAACTCCAATTCCGACTGGAGTAATAATTCCTTTTTCAAAAACTCCAATATTTCTCATATTAAAAGCAAGTTTGTTCGCTAAGTAAAAACCCATAACTGCACAAATTCCCATAACATAACTTGAAATCATTTCTACCATTTCAAAAAGAATCAAAAAAATGAAAAGTAAACAAATAAAATAAGTAAAAAACAATTTGAGAGAAAAATATTTTGGCGTTAAACAAATTGGTTTTCCAATCTCTTTGATTGTTTCTTTTCCTTTAAAATAAGCGAACGGAATTGAAATTAAAGCTAAAAAAATAATTCCAATCACAATAATTAATCGTCTAGACATTTTTAACCTCTACCCATTTTTCTAAAGTTTTTATTGCACTCTCAAAAGCAAGAGGCAATTTTTTTATATCATCAAAATTTTTTACACAACAAGATTTAAAACCCAAAACTTCAGTTTTTTGTGCATTCAAATTTTTTATAAAATCATCAATTGTTTCAAATTGATTTGGTAATTTTGCTGTAAAAAAAATATCACAGGTTTTATACTCAATATTTTTATATGGATATGTATTTGGATTTGTGCATAAAAATTGAACTTCAGGAATTTCAACTCCAATTTCTTCACAACATTCCCGAATCGCTGCTTTTTCGGCAGTTTCATCCGGTTCAATAAATCCACCCGGAAATGCTAAAAATCCTTTTCTTGGTGATTTTGCTCGTATTTCCAAAAGAATATTATCATATTTATCATAAATAATCAGCCCAACTGCAGCGGCTACATTATTATATAATTCAAAATCACAATCAGAACAAGTCCATTTATGATTTTTTTCACATTTTATATTTATACTTCCACAATTTGGACAAAAGTTAAAATCATTTTTCATTAAAATCCTCTCATTGTAATTGCATCTGCCAAAGCTTCAGAGCGTTTGATTGTTTGTATGATTATTGGAACTAACAAAGGAATTAACGCTTTTATTTTTCCCCAAGTTCCTTTTACGTTTCTCATATTTCCGCGTATAATTTGTGTTTTTATGATAGAACTAGTTTCTTCTATTAATAAAGGTATAAATCTAAAAATTATTTCTATGATTAAAATAAAATAGCGAGTAGGGATTTTTATTTTTTCTAGTGGAAATAAAAGAATTTTCAACCCGTCAATTAAATCATATTCAGAAGTGGAAACAAAAAATGCACAAATACAAGAAATTGCAGAATAAGTTCTGAGTAAAGAATTTAAACAAAACCATAATTTTGACGGTGTGATTGTTAAAAATTCCCAATTTGTAAAATGAATTTCGTTTTGGAGCGGAGTTTTAAATATAAGCTGTAAAATTGTGAAGAAAAGTAAAAAAGGTAAGATTTTTAAAAATGATGAAAAAAGATTTTTTATTTTAAAACCACTTACCAAAGCATAAAAAATTGTTACAAAAAACATAATTGAACTTGCAAAAACAGATTTTAAAACTAAAGAAACTGTAAACATCAAAAGAAAAAGCAAAATTCTAAATGAAGGATGCAATTTTTGAATTATATTTTTTTTATTAACAGAAGATTTTCCAAATGAAGAAGATGTTTTTCTCAAAGTGTTTATAATTTTTGATGCAGAATATGATTTTTGTTCTTTTAATTCAGATTCTGTTGTTTTTGGAGAAATAAAATCTTTTTCACAAGAATTGCAAGTGTCTTTTATGATAATTCCATTTGAAATTTGAATTTCTCTGTCGGCAAAATCAATTTCATCTTGGTGATGAGAGCTAAATAAAATAGTTTTTCCATTTTCTGCTAATTCTTTAAACATTTTTAGAACAAGTTCTTTAGAAAATGCATCTAGACCTGCGGTTGGTTCATCAAATAAAATTACATCAGAATTTAGAGCAATAATTCCCGCAATGGAAAGTCGTCGCTGTTCTCCACCACTTAATTCAAAAGTATGACGTTCTTTAAATTGTTCAAAAGGAATTCCGCTTGAATTCATAGATTCCTTTACAATTTTTAAAAGTTCTTTTCCTGTTTTTTCTTGATTTTCTGGACCAAAAGCAACATCATCAGAAGCAAATGCTTCAAACAATGCGGAAGATGAATTTTGTTGAGCTAAAACAGGAGAAGTTTTACAAAAAATTTTTCCTTGATAATCACAATTTAAACCTGCACAAATTTCCAAAATTGTAGATTTTCCAGAACCAGATTCTCCTGTTAATGCAGTAATGCTTCCTTTGTATAATTCAAAATTGATATTTTTTACGCCATATTTTTTATTATAAAAAAAAGAAACATCAGAAAGTTTTAGAGAAATTTCTTTATCAAGTTTTTTTTGAAGAAAAGTTTTATCAGTTTTTGAAATTTTATTTCCTGCAATTAGAAAACGATTTTTTTCATCACTTAAAAATTCATCTTTTGAACCATTAAAAAATAATTTTCCGTTTTGTATACAAATAACGTTTTCAACATCATTTAAAGCATCTTCATCATGTGTGATATGAAGAATTGTTTTTCCTTTTTTGTGCCAATATCTTAAAAATTCAAAAATTTCTTCCCGAGTTTTTGGGTCAATCATAGAAAGAGCTTCGTCCATAATTAAAACATCAGGTTCACAAGCGAGCATTCCAGCAAGAGCGGTTTTTTGAACTTGTCCCAAAGAAAGTTCCGCAGTTCCAGATTCTGCATGACTTAACAAATCTACCACATTTAAACATTCTATCGTTCGTAATTCAATTTCTGATTTTGGAAGATTTTGCGTTTGGGGACCAAAACTTGTATCACGATAAACAATACTACTGACAATTTGATTTTTTGGTGATTGAAAAACAATTCCGATTTTTATTTTTTCAGAAAAATTAACGTTTCCAGAAATAACATCATTTAATCCACAAATTATTCTAGCGATTGTACTTTTTCCACTGCCGTTAGTTCCCACAATTGCGGTGTAAGAACCTTTTTTTATAGAAAAAGAAATATCATCTAAAACTAGGGAATTAGATTTTTCGTATTGAAATTTTATATTTTTTAAAGAAATTAAATCCATTTGAACAAATGCAATTCTACAATAGATTTATTTTGTTGTAAATTGTCTATTTTTTGTTTAGATATTTTTGTTATTATTGAGTTTGGAAAGATTCCCGTGTCGGTGCACGGGAATGACTGTGTTGATTTCATCAAACACGGGTTTTCTTCGCAAATGTCGCAAGCGTGTTTGGTGAATGTGTTGATTTCGAGCGTTTCAATCAACACACAAGAATAATAAACGGTATAGGGGAAATGTCGTTTAAATTCGATAAACTTAAAAAATTATTTTAAGCCATCAAGAGAAACCCAGTCAAAATAAACTGGAGCAACAGCTTTTCCGCCTTTTCCATCAAACTGAATTTCTACAGCATTGTGTTTTCCGCGAGCAAAACCTGTAGAGAAAGTTCCTTTTACGCCACCAAGTTCATAAGTTTTGTTAGCAAAGTCAATTGTACAAACGTGCCAACCAGCACCAATATCAACTAAAGAACATTTATCAAGACCATCAATATAAGTTAATCCCCAGTTTGTGTCGCGAACATTTACGCGTAAAGAACAAAGCTCTCTAGCTTCTTCGGCAGCATATTCAGCAGGAATATACATCTTGAATTTAAAAACTGTATCTTTTACAGAAGCTGGTTTTGCACCTTGTTCAGAGAAATTTAAAATCCAACCGATATGTTTTGCCATTGTAAGATTGAAAGCTATGATATAATCACCATCGCCAACATCAATTTTTTCATAAGTTTTAGACATGATGTCTTCTGCCCAATCGCCAGTTCCATCTTCATATTGGAATTTAGAATACAAATCTCCAGTTTTTAGATAAGTTTTGTTTCCATCTGGGGCCCATTTTACGAGTTCAGCATCAATAAGATTGTATTTTGCTTTAGCTTCATCTGCATCAATTCCTACCGCTCCAGAAATAACATCATCATACATTTGATAAACATAATTAGGGTCAGTTAAAGATGATTTTGGTTTTGTACCCGTAGATTTTGTAGAAGCACATCCAACACATAAAACTGCAAGCATTGTAGCAGTCGCAAATAAAATAGTTTTTTTCATTTTATCCTCCATAATTTTGGATTTTGATTTTTTATATTTTTAGGATAAATCTCAAGTTTAAATTTGTCAAATTTAAAGTAATTTTTTTATAATTTTAAGAATAATTTAAGGTTATTTTAAGTAAAAATTAAGTAATTTCTTTATCAAAGAAATTTTACATAAAGTACATTGTTCTACAGTTGTTTTTATCGTCTTTTTTTGTTATAAAAAACTTATGACTTCTTATTTTTCTGCGATTACTTTTATAAATATTTCTTCACTTTTGTTGCTGTTTATTTTAATAGAAAGTAACACGGTAATCAGCAGACATCAAAAAAATCAATTTTCTGCAAGTTGTTTTATTATTTTGATAATTTGCATAATGGAAGTTCTTACGATTATTTTTGATGGTTCTCCGTTGCGTTTTAAATTTTTTCATATTGCGTCAAATTTTTTTGGATTTAGTTTAACTCCTTTGCTTTTTCTAACGCTCGGAAATGCACTTTTACCAAATCCGCAAAAACAAAAATCTATAAATCCGTTTATTTTTGTGTGGGGTGCTTACATTTTGTGGTTTTTGATTTCGCTTCTTACAGAAAACGGATATAGCGTTTTTTTTGTAGATGAAATGAATAATTATTCACGTGCGAAAGGATTTATTGTTTATATGATTTCTTATGCACTTGGACTTGTTTATTTTTTAGTTCAGAATATCAATCTTTCTACCCGATATTTGCAAACTTCAAATACAATTCTCTTTTTGAATTTTATTTTTATTCTGGCTGGAACGACAATTCAAATTCTTCTTCCAGAAATTCAAATCACTTGGACAACTGTTATAATTTCGATGTTTGTGTATTTTATTTATTTGGATACACTTTATCAGCAACTTGACAGTCAAACTTATCTTAAAAATCAAAATAGTTTTTATAAATCGCTAAATAATTTAAAAAATGATTCAGTTTTAATTGTTGTGGAAATAGACCATTTTTCAAAACTCAAAATGAATTACAGTCGCGAAAAAATTGATAATATCATTCTTGAAATTTCAAATGTTTTCAGAAAATTTTATAGAAAATACGGTCAATGTTATAGAATCGGAAGTGAAGAATTTTATGTTGTTGTAAAAGATACTTCGCTTGATTTTGATAATTTGAACAAAGAATTTTTTAAAGAATTTGTGAAAGAAACTTTTGAAATGGAAGATATGACTTTAATTTCTGCCGGCTGGGGAAAACTTTCTGTAAAAGCATCAAAAGATGAAAGTGAATTGAACAAAACTTTTTCCGAAGCAGATTTGAAAAAACACGAATTTATAAAAGAGAGAGTAAATTATTTGTCTTAGTGTGGACGGTGGTTGAGGCTCTCGAAACTCGACACGGGAATCTATTCAGTAAAGATTGTCGTATCAACCTGTCTGCCGACAGGCAAGAGTACGGCAATGACAGTTTTTCAAATTTATTTTGGGTCAAAAATATAGCCGCATTTACTTACTGAAAGTATGTGTTTTGGATTTTTTTTATCATCTTCTATTAAATTTCTTAAAGTTCTGATATTTACATAAATATTTGCTTCTAAAGTTTTTTCGTCGGGAACAGGTTCATTCCAAACATTCTGAAAAATCGATTCTAGCGAAAGAATTTTATTCGGATTTTGAATGAAATATAAAATTAAATCAAACTGTTTTTTTCGCATGGGAATATTTTTTCCGCGTTTTAAAACTTTTCTGTTTTCAACATCAACTTCAAAAATTCCACACGAATATGACTGCTCAATCACTTTTTTTTCAAAATTAGAAAATGAAAATTTTTCCAGCATCCGTTTTACACGCAAAAGCAATTCTTCAATGTAAAAAGGCTTTGCAATATAATCATCACAACCTTCACGAAAACCTTTTATTTTTGTTTCTTTATTTTGAATTGACGAAACGATTATAACCGGAAGCATTTTATTTTGAATTCTGATTGAATGAAGAACATCCATTCCGTTTTCATCTTCGCCAAGATTTAAATCTAAAATTACAAGGCTGAATGCATTTTTTGCAAGTTTTTTTAACGCATCTTTTGCAGAAAAACTTTGAACCACAGAATAATTTTGTGCGACAAGATTTTTTGCAATAAAATCATTTAAATATTCAGAATCTTCTACAATTAAAATAAGTTCTTTTTCGTCATCTGATTGAATCATTTTTTTATTTTATCCGATTTTTGTAAATTTTGCGGTGAAAATACTTCCACTTTTTGCATTTTTGTTTTCTGAATATTCAAGAGAAATATCGTTCAGTTTGCAAATTTCATTTACAACGTAAAGTCCAAGTCCGCAAGAATTTTCTTTTCCAGTTGGCTTTGTTCCAATTTGTGCAAAACGTTCAAAAATGTGATGGCGTTTTTCTTGAGGAATTCCAAGTCCATCATCAATTACTGAAAGATAAAGAAAATTTCTGTCTTCGCTAACTTTTACAGTTATATTTCCACTAGGATTTGTGTATTTTATTGCATTATCAACAAGATTTACATAAATGCCTTTTAAACTATTTTCATCACAAAAAACACGAGGATTTTTTACATAACATTCAAATTCAAATTTCTGATTTTTTAATTCCGCTTTTCTTGAAAGAAATGTATTTTCACTTTCTAAAAATTCTTTAAGATTTATGATTTTTTTTAAAGCGACATAGCGGCCATCAGAAATTTTATATGAATTTAAAGCATTTTGTATTATCAGATTTATTTCTCTTGCACTTTCAAGAATATTTTTTATAGAATCAGATTTGTCTTTTGCGTTTTTATCATTTTCGGGATTAAAAGAAAAATTTTGCGTAAGAGATATTTTTTGAATATCATTTAAAAGAATTGTGAGCGGAATATTTACATTGTGAGTTACAGAATAAAGAAGAACAGATTTTTCGCGTTCAGATTTTAAAAGTTCTTGTTTTTCAAAATAAAGTTTTTTATATTCGTCGAGAATTTGAATTTTAGAAAGTAAGGCTGAAGGTTCAAAAGGTTCAAAAAGAAAATCATTTATTTTAAGTTCGCAGATTTTTCCAGCAAGATGAGAAGATGTTTCATCCAAAAGAAAAATAATTGGAAAATCATAAACTATAAACTTTTTGCGGATACATTCGCAAAGCCTGAAAGTTTCTTCACGTTTTTCATCAGTAGAAATTGCTTCTGAAGAAATTAAAAGCAGTTGGATAAGATTGTCTTCAATAGAAAAAAGAACTTCTTGAGAATTTTCTATAATTTTTACAAAAAATCCATAACATTGGAGAGAAAGTTTTAATTCAAGATTTTTTTTACTTTTTGTTCCAAAAATTCCGATTGAAATATTTTCTGTAATGTTATTTTTTAAAAATTCTTTTTTAATAAGTTCGTTCATAGTGTAAGAATTAAAAAAAGGTTATCAGAAAACAGATAACCTTCGCCTCATTATTATAATCTGATAAAACTCTAAAAAACTCAATGCCCTAAAAGTAAAACAGAAACATCTCGAAAAAAAATCAATTCTATTTTCCGAGATGCCTTGAAAAAAATCGTTATAAATTTTAGAATTTCATTGTAAATTTAGCATTTACCCAATAAGGATATCCACAATCAATACTCGCTGCGATTTTGTCCGTAAAGAACCAAGAAGCACCTACATTTCCGCCCCAAAGGAATCTTGGATGAACTCCATCATACATCAAAAGAGAAACTCCTGCCATAAAGCCAGCGTAAACATCAAGTTTTTCTACTCCAAAATTAAAATGGTATCTCGCAGTTGCAGCTGCATCAATATCTAAAATTGAACCAATTCGAACAGCAGCCATTCCGCCAAAACTGAAAGGCAGTGTATTATTGATATGAACTAATTTTTCATAAGCAACATCTGCCGTTAAAAGACCACCAAAACCAACTCCAACATGTACAAGGGAATCACCATTTTTTAAGCCTCCCCCGTATTCTTTCCAGAATGTGTTTCCATCAAAAGCGAATGTTGATGAACATACAATAAACAAAGTTGCAACAACAGCGAAAAGTTTCTTAATTTTCATTTTTGCCTCCTAGCATTTAAATGAATTTTCCATTCTATGATATTTTAAAAAACTAAAAAAAATCTAAAATTGATAAGAAAATGTAGGAAAAAGAAAATGAATATGGAGAATTATGTTTTTTTTGCGGTTTGTGCAGAAAGATTTCCGTGTTAATGACAAAGGCAAATAAAAATACAAGCAATGCAACTTTAATACAAATATCAAATAATCTTGAAAAAAAAACTTTTGAGGTGTAATATCTTTTTCAAATAAAATGCGTTTTCGCACGACAAAGAAGTCGTAGATTTTACTCAAAAATTGTCTTTTGATAGTTTTTGCATAAGGTCTACGGCTTTTTTTATTTTTAGAGGTTTTTATGACTAAATTTATTTTTGTAACTGGAGGAGTTGTTTCTGGGCTTGGAAAAGGCATTACTGCAGCAAGTCTTGGTCGCCTTTTAAAATCTAGAGGATTAAAAATTGCTTCTCAAAAATTGGACCCTTATATGAATGTAGACCCCGGAACAATGAGTCCTTTTCAACACGGAGAAGTTTTTGTAACTGAAGATGGAGCAGAAACTGATTTAGATTTGGGGCATTACGAACGCTTTATTGATGAAAATCTTAGCAAATATTCTAATATGACTTCTGGGCGAGTTTATTGGGATGTTTTAAATCGTGAAAGACGAGGTGAATATCTTGGGCAAACTGTTCAAATCATTCCTCACGTTACAAATGCAATCAAAGATTTTATTTTAAAAAATGCAGAAGTTTCTAATGCTGATGTTTGTATTGTTGAAGTTGGAGGAACAATTGGTGATATTGAAAGTCAACCGTTTTTGGAAGCAATTCGTCAGTTGATGATTGAAATTGGTAGGCGAAATTGTCTTTCTATTCATGTTTGCTTGGTTCCTTACATTTCAGGTTCTGATGAATTTAAATCAAAACCAACTCAACATTCGGTGAAAGAGTTAATGTCGCTTGGAATTCATCCTGATATTATCGTTACTCGTTGTCTTCAGCCAATTCCTGAAGAAATTCGCAAAAAAATCTCTCTTTTTTGCAACGTTGCAGATGATTGTGTAATTGATAACGAAACTCTTCCTAGTTTGTATGAAGTTCCTCTTATGTTGCATCGGCAAAAAATGGATGATGTTGTTTGTCGCGAACTTGGAATTGAAAATACAAAATGTGATTTATCAGAATGGGAACAAATGGTAAAAAATATTCATTCAAGAAATGGCGAAATTCAAATTGCACTAGTTGGAAAATATGTAAAACTTCACGATTCTTATTTGAGCATTGTAGAAAGTTTGAATCACGCAAGTTTTGTAGTTGGAAAAAAAGTTGTTATCAAATGGATTGATAGCGACACAGTTACAGAAGAATCTGCTCCTCAAATTTTTGGAGATTGTGCAGGAATTATTTTGCCAGGCGGATTCGGACAACGAGGAATTGAAGGAATGATAAAATCTTGTAATTATGCAAGAACTCACAATCTTCCTTATTTTGGAATTTGTCTTGGAATGCAAATTGCTGTAATTGAATTTGCAAGAAATGTTTTAGGATTAAAAGATGCAAACAGTCGTGAATTTAACGAAATTTGTGAAAATCCTGTGATTGATTTGATGAAAAGTCAAGAAGGCGTTATCAAAGGGGGAACAATGCGTCTTGGAAAATATCCTTGCAAAATAAAAGATGGAACTTTGTTAAAAAAAGCCTACAAAAAAGATTTAATTGAAGAGCGACATCGCCATCGATATGAATTTAATAATGAATATAGAATTCAAATGGAAAAATCTGGTTTAATAATTTGTGGAACTTCTCCAGATGAAAATCTTGTTGAAGCTGTAGAAATTTCATCTTCACAAAATAAATTTCATTTGGGTGTTCAGTTTCATCCTGAATTTAAAAGTCGTCCAACAAATCCATCACCTTTGTTTGTGGAATTTTTAAAAGCGTGTAAAAATTAAAATTTATTTGTTGTTGAAAAATTTGATGATTAAAATTTGCAAAAGATTTATGAATTTTAATTGTAATCATTATCTTCTTCAGCAACATCTAAAGCAAGATTTGCTAAATCGTTTATGTATTTTGCTTGAGCCGCTTTTTCCTTTGTAGTTCCAGCAATTCCCAAAGATTGTTTTTGTTGAGATTTTTTTTCTTCGCGTTTTTTTGATAATTCTTTTGCTTTTAATAAAATTTCTGCTGCATCTTCGCCACAAATATGAAGACATTCTGCAATTTTAGATTCTTCTGAATTTGCAAGATTTTCCAATGTTGTAAAGTTAAAAAGTAATTGTTTTGCCCGTTTTTTTCCAATTCCAGAAATTTCCTCAAAAATATTATTTGTATTTTCTTTTGTTCTTAAAGTTTGATTTCTACTTGTTGCAAATCTGTGAGTTTCATCTCGTACGCGTTGTAAAAGTCTTAAAGCGTCGGAACGTTTTGGAAGACAGATTGGTGTTGAATTTCCAGGGAGATAAATTTCTTCATCACGTTTTGCAAGACCAGCAACAGGAATATTTAATCCTAGCGAGTTTAAAATTCCTTCTACAGCGTTTACTTGTCCAATTCCACCATCAATTAAAATTAAATCTGGTAAATCTGCTTGTTCATTCAAAAGTCTTGTATATCGGCGAGAAACCGCTTCTCTCATTGAAGCAAAATCATCTATTAAACCATCAGTTGTTTTTAAACGGAAATATCGATAATTTTTTTTGTCTGGATTTCCATTGTAAAAACTGATTAAAGATGCGACTGGCCATTTTCCACCAATATGGGCAATATCAAAACCTTCAATTCTAATAGGTAAAGTGTCTAATCCCAATTTTGATTTTAATTCTTCCATTGCAGGAACATCTCCACGCTCTCTAAGACGACGAACAATATCTTCATGAGCATTTTGTTTAGCCATTTGAATTGCTGCAATATCGCGAGAAGCTTGCGAATTTGGAAATTCATTTTTATTTTCAAGTTGATTTGCTTTATATTCTGTTAAAACTAAAATAATTTTTGAATTTGCTTTTTTTTCTTCTATAAGCCATTTTTGAATGTGTTGATATTCATTTGTTGGAGGAATAAAAATTGTTGGTGGAATAGATTTTGAATCTTCATAATAAACAGACATAAATTCTCCAATTAAATCATCATCATCATTTAAAGATTCAACACGATAATTTTCTCTTCCTAAAAGTTTTCCATCACGGATTTTTAAAACTGTAAAACTTACTAATTCACCTTCACTGTACCAAGCAATATAATCTCTATCTTCAGAATCAAAACTTTCTACAATATTTTGATTTTGCATAATCATTAATGCTTTTATTCCATCACGTAGCCGAGCGGCTTTTTCAAAATTCAATTCTTTTGCTGCAAGTTTCATTTCTTCGGTTAATTTTGAAACAGTTTTATCTCCTTTTTCCTCAAGAAGTTCTGTAATTTCACCGATTAATTGATTGTAGTCTTTTTTTGAAATTTTATTGCAACAAGGAGCTTTACATTGTCCCATATGATAGTAAAGACAAGGCGTATCTCGTTTTCTAAAAGTTCTACAATGTCTAATCGGATAGAGTTTGAAAATTGTTTCAATAAATGTGTCCAAAGCATAAACATTTGGAAAAGGACCAAAATATTTTGAGCCATCTTGAAGTATTCGTCTTGTTCTGAAAATTTTAGGAAAATCTTCATTTGTGATTCTTAAAACCGGATAAGATTTTCCATCTTTTAGAGAAATGTTGTAGCGTGGATTATATTTTTTTATAAGATTGTTTTCCAATAGCAAAGCTTCATATTCATTTGCTGTTGTGATGTATTCAATTGAAGTTGCGTGGGAAACTAAAAGTCTTGTTTTTATGTTTTTTTGTCCTGAAAAATAGGATGATAAACGATTTTTGAGATTTTTAGCTTTTCCTACATAAATTACGACGTTTTCGGCATTTCGCCAAAGATAAACGCCACTTGATAAGGGAGCTTTTAAAGCTGTTTCGTGTAATTTTTCACGTATAGTTTTGTCTGTCATTTTATGAAAATAAATTGTATCAAAAAAAATGGATTTTTAGTAGTTTTATTTTTTATAAATTTTCTAAGTCTTTCTGCCAAAGAAATTATTTTGGGTGGAAGTAACGGTTGGTCAGATTTTCAAACGGAAGAAAATATTACAAAAGGAAAAGGCCGTTTTGGTTATGAATGTATTCAATTAGATACAAATTCTTTTTCTGTTGATGAAAATACAGATTTACTAATTGATTTTGAATCTCAAAATTCTCCAATTGCATACGGAAATTATGAAATTATTTCAAATGGATTAAAATCTTCTAATCAAACTCAAATGGGAAAACTTGCTGGATTAAGTAGAAATCTTGGTGGATTATATATTTTGGGAAATTCTGAAAGTTTTTTTGGTTCAGAAGGATTGCATAGTTCTTTTACGATTGAATTTTGGTTAAATCCATCTTTAGCAGAAAATGGAGAAAATGTTTTTAATTGGGAATCTTCGAAAAATAAAAATGGTTCGCTTATTTATCAACTTATAAATGCAAGTTTTTTTGAAGGTCATTTGGAATGGAATTTTAATAATATTTTTTCTTCTCCTGAAAATGTAGATTTTAAAGAAATTGTTTTAAAAGGTCATACAAAAATTATTCCTGAAAAATGGACTTATCACGTTCTTTCTTTTAATTCAGAAACAGGTCTTTTAGAATATAAAGTTGATGGAATGACTGAAGATTTGATTTTTGTAACTTCAAACGGATTTGAAAATGGAGAATTATTTTTTGTAAATTTGGGAAGTCCTTCTCAAGTTGAAATTTGTACAAATTATACTGGTGAAATTGATGATTTTAGAATTTCAAAAAATTCTTTTGAAGTTCCATCTTATCAATCTGCGGAAAATGCAGGAAAAATGGATTTTACAATGTACGTTCCTCAAGGTGGTCGTTTTGTAACAAAACCGATTGTCGTTTCAAAAGGTTCAAAATTAAATTCATTAACCGCTCAAACATCAATTCCTTCTCAAACTGAAATTTGTTTTTATGTACGTTCCGGAGATAATTATTATGACTGGACAGATAATTATCCTGAATGGAAACCCGTTCAAAGCGGAGAACAAATTTCTGATGTAACAGGACTTTATTTTCAAGTTGCGGCGGAACTTTTTCCAGATGGAAACGGAGAAAAAACGCCTTCCATAACACAAATCACTTTAGATTATACAGAAATTCCTCTTCCGTTGCCGCCTTTTGTTGTAAAAGCCGTTGCTGGAAATGGAAAAGTTACAGTTAGTTGGAATTATTCTGTTGATGATACAGTTGGCGGATATTATTTGTATTATGGAAATAGACCTGGAGAATATTTAGGACGAATTGCGATTGAAGGAGAATCTCCAATAAATGTTGGTTCAGTTTCATCGTTTACAGTTTCTGGTTTAGAAAATGGTAGAATTTATTATTTTGCTGTTGCTACTTGGTCTATTTTCGATGAAAATATAATTGGAAATTTATCAAAAGAAGTTTTTGCACGTCCATTGGCACGTTATTAAAAGGATAAAAATATGGAAAAAAATCTAATTCTTACAAAAGCAAAAGGTGCAGTTTTATCTCACGACTTTTCTACAGCAGCAAGACTTTACAAAATGTTATTAAGTGAAGATTCTTCAAATGTTGAATATCTCAAACAACTTGGAAGCATTTATGTTCAAAATCATGAAGATGAAAAAGCAATTCCTTATTATCAACAAATTATAACTTTTTATCCTCATTATATAGAAGCAATGAATAGTTTAGGTGCAATTTATCGTCGTTTAAATCGTTACGAAGATTCTATAAATATTTTGCAAAGAGCGGTGGATGAAGGTCGTGATTCTGCGAGCGTTTATTACAATTTAGGTTTTACTTACAAAGAAATGGGAAATTTTAAAGATGCAATTGATGCTTTTGAATTTGTAATTCATGAAAATCCAGATGATGTTTTGGCTTATAATCATTTAGGTTCGATTTATTTTGCTCAAAAAAATTATGAAAAATCGATAAATTCATACAAACGCGGACTTCAAATTGACCAAAATCATCCAATTTTAAATTACAATCTTGCAAGAGCGTATGAAGTTTCAAAAAATATTCCAGATGCAATTCGTTGTTATCAATCTGCGTTAAAAACTCGTCCAGGTTGGATTGACGCAATCAGAGATTTTTCAGAACTTTTAATAAAAGCTCAAAAAAATAAAGATGCTCAAAATTTAGTTCAGCAATCAATCAAACTTCATCCAACAGATACAGATTTGCTTTGTCTTTTGGGAAAAATTTATATAAATCAGTATGATTATGATTCTGCAGAAAAAACATTTAAAAAAGCAGATTCTTACAAACAAAATGATGTAAAAATTCTTTCAGGACTTGCGGAATCTCTCGAAAAAGGCGAAAAACTTGATAAAGCATTAGACACAATTTTAAGTGCGTTAGAAATTGAACCAGAAAATAAAGATATTCGTAAACAATATGTTCACGCTTTGCTTTCATCTCAAGATTATGATACTGCACTTTCAAATATCAAAGAACTTAATGAAGAAACAAATGAAAAAGATATTCAAGTTTTGGATTTGTATGGACAATATTACATTTGTAAAGACCAGGAAGAACAAGCTCAAAAATTTTATGATAAAATAAAAAGATTAAATCATCATTACAAAGATTATATGCTTTCTGCAGCAACTCGTTATTCTCAAATTGGAAAATATGAAAACGCAGAAAAATATGCAGTCGAATTTATAGAAAGACGACCACAAAATCCAGATGGATACAACATTCTTGGACGAATTTTTGAAAATAAAGGCGATTTACAAAAAGCGTTAGATTCTTACAATAAAAGTTTGACTTTACGAACTCCAAATGTTTTTGCGGATAAAAAAATTCAAACAGTTACAGAAAAAATCGAAAAAGAAAAAATTGCAATTACGGAACCAGAACCTCAAACTGAACAAATTCAAGAAATTAAAGAAGAACTTCCTCCTGAAGAACCAGTTTTGGAGCAAAAAGTAGAAGAAAATGATGATTTTGATTTTACTCAAATGGGAGATAATATTTCGCTTCAAGAAGGTCTTGTCGAAGATGAAGATAATTTTTTTGATAATTTTGATGATGAGTTACTTGAAGATGAAAATCTAGAATCTGAGGAAGAACTTGTTGAAGAAAATCCAAGTGAAAACGAAAATCTTCCACCATCACAATATTTTGAACCAGAAATTCAAAAAGATTTTGATGATTTACAATCCGAAGATTTTTTTGATGATAATTTGGAAGAACAAGATTTTCCAAAAGAAGATGAATTTAATACGGAAGAAAATTTGCAATCTGAAGATGGCTCGCAAAATTTTGAAGAAGAAAATCCAACTGAAAATTTGGAAGATGATTTTGATTTTGGAGAATTATCTGAAGAAAATGAAATTGAACCAGAAAAGAAAAATACAAAAATTCCTCAGCAAAAAAATGATTTTGCAAATCAAAATGCTATAGAAATGCAAAAGATGGCAATGGATAATGCATCTCAAGCAATGCAAGCGGCTTTAGTTGCTCAAAAAACGGCAGAACAATTATCAAAAATGCAAGAAAAACTTCAGGAAAAAACAGAAAAATCTATTCAGGAAGCAATAAATAAAATTCCAGAAGTTGTAAATAGTTCAAAATCAGAAAATGCAAGCGTTGTGCATAAAAATTTTATAAATTCAGCTGAATTAATGTTAGAAAAAATAGAAAATATCTTAAAAAATGATGAAGATGAATTAAAATATGAAGAAGAAATTGAATTATTTAAAAAATTAAAAATTTTAATTTCATATCTTCCAGAAGAAGAAAAAAATTCTTTTGTTTCTTGTAGAATGCGTCTTCTTATGGAATATTTAATTTCCAAAATGTCAGGAAAACCTGGATTGCTGAATACATCAATTGCACTTTTAAAATCAGGAGTTTTAGGTGATGATTTTAAATATCAATTAGAAATGAAAAAAGAGTCAATTTCAAATGAAATGATAAAAACAGTTTTGGAAAATATAAAAGAACTTGCAAATTCTCTAGAAGATAAAGAACTTCTTTTTACAATTCAAATTTCAATCGATACTTTACTAGAACGAATTGAAGTAGAAAATTTAAAAAGCCAGATTTTCTAATTTTCCTAGAAATAATTTGTAAATTATAGAAGAAAAAACTCTCAAATTTCTCTAGTAATATAAAAATATTAGGTTTATAATCAAAGAAAAATTTTATATTGCAAAGAGGAAATTATGGAAAAAAATGTTGTAAATAATTATGGTTCTTTTGATTTAATTTTTACAAAAGGAAAAGGTTCAACACTTTGGGATGTAAACGGAAAAAAATATATTGATTTTATCTCTGGAATTGGTGTTAATTGTTTAGGTCATAATTATAAACCTCTTGTAAAAGCAATATCAAATCAAGCAAAAAAAGAAATTCATATTTCAAACTATTATTTTTCTGATATTGGACTTGATTTTGCGAATAATCTTTTAAAAATTACAGGTTTTGAACGTGTTTATTTTGGAAATTCTGGTGCAGAAGCGAATGAAGCGGCTATCAAACTTGCTAGAAAATATGGTCAATTAAATGGTGGCGAAAAGCGAAAAACAATTGTAACTTTGGAATCTTCTTTTCACGGAAGAACTTTGGCAACGCTAACTGCAACTGGACAATCAAAATTTCATCCAGAATGTTTTGCACCTTATCCAGAAGGTTTTAAAACTATAAAAGTTGGTGATTATGATGCTTTAAAAACTGCTTTTGATGATACAACTGCAGCTCTTTTTATTGAATGTATTCAAGGCGAAGGCGGAGTTAATATTGTTGATAAAGATTGGGCTTGTGCTGCGGCAAAGGCTGCTCGTGAAGCTGGTGCAATCGTAATGTGTGATGAAGTTCAAACTGGCGTTGGTAGAACAGGAACTTTTTTGGCTTCTGATTGGCTTGAAATAAATCCGGAAGTTGTAACGCTTGCAAAAGGAATTGCTGGTGGCATTCCAATGGGTGCTTGCTTATTTCGTGGAAAAGCAAAAGATGTTTTTGTTGCGGGAGACCATCAATCAACTTTTGCAGGAAATCCTCTTGCGTGTGCAGCAGGTCTTGTTGTTTTAGAAACAGTTTCTTCTCCAGATTTTTTAGATAGAGTAAATCATTTGGGAGATGTAATTCGAGGCGAAATTTCAAGTTGGAATTTTCCAATTGTAAAAGATGTTCGTGGAAAAGGTTTGATGATTGGAACTCAAATAAGTTCGGACATAAATCCATTTGATATAGAAGTAAAATGCTTGGAAAAAGGTCTTTGCGTAACTACTGCTGGCAGTGATGTTGTAAGATTTTTGCCACCGCTAGTAATTTCTGACAAAGAAGTAAAAGAAGGTCTTGAGATTTATAAATCAGTTTTGGAAGAATTTTCTAAATAGATAAATGTCTAAATATGTCCGATAATTTTTGTGAGATTTATAATCTAATTTCATCAAAACTTTGAAATTGGACAAAATTGCTTTTATAAAGTTTAAGCATTGACAATTTATAAAAATTGAATTACTTTAGTATTTATGAAACACATGAACCTACTACTACTATCTTTATTTTCTCAAAAATAGCCGTAACTGATAGGTAGTGTGTTAAATATTTAATTAGCAAATTTAGACCTGTTGCAGTTGCGGCGGGTCTTTTTTTATGTGAGGTAAAAATGAAAGTAAACGGAAAGTACAAACCTTTTGAAGCAGTTCCATCATTTAATCGAACATGGCCTACAAAAACAATTACAAAGGCTCCAATTTGGTGTTCTGTTGATTTACGAGATGGAAATCAAGCACTTATTAATCCTATGGGTGTAGAACAGAAACTTGCGTTTTTTGATTTGCTTGTAAAAATTGGTTTTAAAGAAATTGAAGTTGGATTTCCTTCTGCGTCTGATACTGAATTTAATTTTATGAGAAGATTGGTTGAAGAAAATCACGTTCCAGATGATGTTACTTTGCAAGTTTTATGCCAAGCTAGAGAATCTTTAATTAAAAAAACATTTGAATCTTTAAAAGGATGCAAAAAAGCAATTTTCCATCTTTACAATTCAACATCACCATCACAAAGAAAATATACTTTTAATAAATCAAAAGATGAAATAAAACAAATTGCAGTTGATGGAATTCGTTGCGTAAAAAAATGCCTTTCGATGAGTGAAGGAACTGATATTCGCCTTGAATATTCTCCAGAAAGTTTTTCTACAACAGAAATCGATTACGCTATTGAAGTTTGTGAAGCTGTTGTAAAAGAATGGGGCGATGCCGCTGATGAAAATCATAAAATAATTTTAAATTTGCCAACAACTGTAGAATGTGCTTTACCAAATCAGTTTGCAGATCAAATAGAATATTTTTGTCAGCATATTTCAAACAGAGAATCTCTTATAATTTCACTTCATAATCATAATGACAGAGGCGAAGGTGTTGCTCAATGTGAACTTGGACTTTTAGCCGGTGCAGATAGAGTTGAAGGATGTCTTTTTGGAAATGGTGAAAGAACTGGAAATTTGGATGTTGTAACAGTTGGATTAAATATGTTTTCGCAAGGTGTAGATCCAGAACTTGATTTATCAAATATTCCTTATCTTGTTGAAGAATATACAAAATTTACTGGAATGGGTGTTCCTCCTCGTCAGCCTTATGCTGGAGAACTTGTATTTACAGCGTTTTCTGGTTCTCATCAAGATGCAATTCGTAAGGGAATGGCTGCTCGTGTAAAGATGGATGAAAATGCACTTTGGGATGTTCCTTATCTTGCAATTGATCCTCATGATATTGGTCGTCAATACGAAGGAATTATTAGAATTAATAGTCAGAGTGGAAAAGGAGGAGCGGCTTATATCCTTGAACATGATTATGGAATTGTTGCACCAAAAGCAATGCATCCTTTTATTGGAAATGTTGTAAAAAATACTGCGGACAAATTACAAAGAGAAATTTCTAATGAAGAAGTTTATAAAGCATTTGATGACACTTGGCTTAATACAAAATCTCCATTTACAATTAAAGAACTTTCTCAACGTCATATAGAAGGTGAACGTGGAAGTGATGATTCTGAACAAGTTGCAATTATGGCAACAATTTCTTGGGAAGGAAAAGATTATGCAATCGGTGGTAATGGAAATGGTCCTTTGGATGCTTTTGTAAACGCATTAAAACAAACTCCAGTTCCAAAATTCAACATTGTTTCTTTCCATGAACATTCAATAGGAAAAGGTTCTGACACAAAAGCTATGGCGTATGTTCATATTACAAAAGAAAATGGAGATGATGCTTGGGGCGTTGGAAAAAGTTCTAACGTTGGAAGAGCTGGAATTGCGGCAGTAGTTTCTGCATTGAACTATAAATTATAAAAATCTTTTCTGAAAAAGTTAACATAGTAGGAGAGAGATGAAAAATCTTTTTGAACCTACTATGTTAATTTTGATATAAAATTCAAGGTTTACCATTTTTTTTCTCTCATTACACAGACTGATTTTGCAATACATTGACAGTGTATAAAACTGTGTTATAATAAAAGTATGAGAGTTGTACGAGAGATAAAATTACTTGACAAACAAATCATAACGCCTCAGAATTCGTCAATTCTAAGGACGAACTTTCTTTAAATCAAAATAAAACATATAAAACATATAAAACATATTTTCGCATTTTTAAACCGATTGTGTTTTTTTGCATAGTCGGTTTTTTATTTTTAAATTTTTTTCGGAGAGAATTATCGCAGAAGTGTTGTTTTGTCATTGTAGTACGAGATTGCTTTGTAAACGTCGCAGGACTCGACCCGACAATCTGTATTGAAAAGATTCCCGTGTCAACCTGTCTGCCTACAGGCAAGAGTACGGCAATGACAATTTTTTTTTAATTAAACATTCCTGGTTTTGCGATTACTTTTGCGAGATTTGGGCGTTTTACTAAGTCGCCTTTTAATCCTTCTTCTCGTGCTTTGTTTACATAATCTGGGCTTTGGAAAGAATATTTGAAATTTGTATGAACATCATAAGTGCCTTTCATCAAAGCATAAGCATCTTCTGTCATAACGAGTTCTTCGTCAGTAGGAATTACAAAAATCTTTGTTTTTGAATCATCTGCGTGAATAAATGTTTCTGCATTGCCTGTAAAACTCCATTCATTTCGCTGTTCATCAATTTTGATTCCGTAATTTTCTAAGCCAGAACAAGCTTTTCCACGAGTGATAGGTCCGCGTTCACCAACTCCGGCTGTCCAAACGATTGCATCAACATGACCTAATTCCGCCATATATTGACCAATGTATTTTTTTATTCGCAAAGCTTCCATTTCAATAGAAAGCTGACAGAGTTTATCACCTTTTGCTGCTTCAATTTCAATATCACGTCTGTCAGAAAAACGTCCAGTAATTCCAAGACATCCGCATTTTTTATTCAAGGCTTTATCCATTTCATCAGCACTCATTCCAGTTTTTCTCATAATATAGAAAGGAAGAGCAGGATCTAAATCGCCAGAACGAGTTCCCATAACAAGACCTTCAAGCGGAGTAATTCCCATAGAAGTGTCATAACAAACACCATTTTTAACCGCACACATACTTGAACCATTTCCAATGTGGCAAATAATTACATTTGTATCTTTAGGTTCTTTTCCCAAAAGTACAGCCGCTCTTTTTGCAGTGTACAAAAATGATGTTCCATGAAAACCATAGCGGCGAGCAGCATATTTTTCATACCATTCGCGTGGAATTGCATACTGGAAAGTTTCTTCAGGCATAGTCTGATGCCAGGCAGTATCCATAATTGCAGCGTGAGGAACATTTGGCATAACTTTTTGTGCTGCCTCAATTCCCATAATATTTGCTGGCATGTGAAGAGGTCCCAAATCAATAACATCGCGGAAACCGTCTAAAACTTCTGGAGTAATCAAAACTGATTTTGTAAATTTTTCTCCGCCGTGCAAAACTCTGTGTCCAACCGCACCAATTTCGTCCATCGACTTAATAACGCCAACTTTTGAATCAGTAATTTCTTTTATAATAAGTTCAATCGCTTCTTTGTGAGTAGGACAAGGCGATTCAATTACAGTTTTTTCACCCTTTGCTTTGTGAGTGATTACAGAACCGTCAATTCCAATGCGTTCAACAACGCCGTTAGCCATTACTTCTTTGTTATCCCAATCGTAAACCTGATATTTTGCTGATGATGAACCGCAGTTCAAAGTTAAAATTACCATTATTTTGCCTCTAAAAATTAAATTTGCTAAAATTTTGTTTATGATGAAATATTAGTATATTCCTATTTTTTGCGATTTTCAATAATGATAAAATCTTATTTTATAGAAAATATTGATTTGTTAGATTTTATCTTTTCACGAAAACAAAAACTTGACGGAATAATAAAATCTTGTTATCGTAAAAATAATAAAAATTTATAAATTATGGGAGTGTGATTATGAAAAAACTAATCTTACTTTTAATAATTCTCTTTACATTTATCTCATGTTCACCATTTTATTTTCCTGATAATTCAGTAGATGAAGTGACAAAAAAAACGACAATAAACGATATAGGAAATTGCACTGACCCAATAGTAATAACAATGCCAGTTTATAAATATTATAATTTATTTGGAAACGAAAATATGGGAACAAAATTAAAACAAATTGGAGATATTTTTGTAGTAATCGATACAGAAACGAATAAATTATATGATTGGGTTTATGAGCCAAATGAAGATGGTTCTGTAATTTGGCGATGTGTAGAATTAGGAAAAGGTAAAGAAAAGAAATATTTTGCATCATCAATAAACGGAATTCAAAGCTATATTCAAGCCGGAAACTCAAAAGTTCAAAGATATAAAACTGACGCTTCTAAAACGTATATGGATAGTTATAATTCTGTTGGTACAAAAGGATTGCTTATTGGTTTTTTTCAAAATTATGAAATAACTGTTTTTGATTCAAATTCAGGAAGTGTAAAAAGAATTGATGATATTCCAACAACTGATATGGGAGCAATCAGGCATCCTTTAGCAGATGAAAATGGAGATTATTATATAGCATGCGAAAAAGATGATTATACTTATATATATAAAATTGATACAAAAAATAATTCCGTTTCTACTTATGATAAAAAATTTTTATCTTTTAAAGATGATACCCTAACTTGTAGTGTTTTAGGTATACAAGATAAAAAAATTATAATAGATATAGATTCAAATTGGAGTGATGAATATGAATCATATATATATGCTTTTGATATTTTTGGAGATAAACTTATAAATGAGAGAAAATATGTTTTCCCACAAAGTATAATAGATAAGCATGGACTCAAACTTTATTCTTACACAGGCGTTTTTTACGGTGGAAAATTTTACGTAATAGTTCCAGTTTCGTTGGAATATAAGTTTTATATACTAGAAATAGACCCAAATGGAAGTGGTGGAGAAGCAAAACTGTTTTTAGAAGAACCAGTTGACTTTGATATGACAGAAACGGTTTGGCTACGAGATTCAAAACTATATTTTATGGATTCAAGAAGAGTTTCAGATATAAAATATATGTACATTGATTTAGAAACAAAAGAACAGAGCGAAATATTTAAATTGACTTATGACGAAGTAATAAAAAGTTAATAATCTACTTCCTTACAAGATTTTGGATATTTAGTTTTTTTTCTTTTTTGTAAAGATATTTTAGTGGATGTAAATCAAATTCATTGACTGACCATCCACCAATTTCTGTTGTATCAATTACATTAAAAGAAATTGGATGAAAAACGGGAATTATAATTCCGCTATCTAATAAAATAGTTTCTGCTTGTGCTAAAAGTGAAGAACGAAGTGAATTATCAGCTTGTGCAGCATTTTTAATTAAATTATCAAATTCGAAATTACTAAAACCTGAATCGTTTAAAGTTGAATCACTTTGAAAAAGAGAGAGAAAAGCAAGTGGGTCTGCAAAATCACCAATCCAAGTGTAACAAAATAAATCTGATTGAGAAGTTTCTACATTAGAAAAATATTCACTTGAAGGATAAATTGTGAAAATTAAATCAACACCTAAAGGTTTAAATGCTTCTTTTAACGCTTGTTTTTTTTCGTCATTTAAAGAATATTCTGAAATATCAAATCGTAAAGTTAAAATTTCATCTTCAGAAATTCCATATTTTTTTCGTGCATCTTTCATTAATTTTTGAGCTTCAATTTTATCTGTGTAAGAAAATCCATCAATTTGCGGATAATCTTTTAAAGGATAAACTAAAGTTGGTGCGGGAACGAGAGCCTCTTTTCTTAAAATATCCCAAGGAACTGCTTCTAAAATTGCATTTCTAAATTCTGAAAAATCCCAAGGATTGAATTTTTTTGTTTTGTTCATTTTTTTTGAAGAAAGTTTGAAAAAATAAAATGATGTTGCAAATTCTGCACTGATTTGAAATGCATTTTTATCAAGAATTTTTTCTGTATTTACATCAGCAATAATCCAATCTGCAAGTCCTGTGTTAAAATAAAAAGCATTTTCATCAGCATCATTTGACTGATAAAAAGTTATTTTTTCTGTTGGAACATTTTTATAATCCCAATAATAAGGATTTTTTTTAAGAATTAGAGTTTTATCTTCGCGATTATCTAAATAAAATGGTCCGCTATAAACTGTTGGAATTCTATGAATTACAGAAAATGAGGAATGGCACAAAATTTTTGGAAGATAATTTGCTGGAGTGTTTAGATAAACAGAAAGTGTATAATCATCAAGAACAAAAATTTCTACATCATTTTCACTTCCTTTTCCAAGACGAAAATCTTGTGCTCCACAAATAATGTCTAAAAGGGAAGAATACGGTGCATTTGGTGTAGAAAGTAAATGCAACCAAGAATCTCTTACAGAATTTGCTGTGATTTTTTCTCCATTGCTAAAATATGCATCTTGGCGAAGTTCAAAAGTTATACGTTTTTTGTCGCGAGAAATTTTATAATTTTTGCAAATTGCATATTGTGGTTCAAGAGTGATTGGATTATAAGAAAATAATCCTTCGTAAAGTCCAGTTAAGATTTGAGAATCGGAAGAAAATGATGTCGTTTGTGGATTTAAATCGTGATCAGCAATTGGTTCTATAATAAAAATGTCTTTATTTCCAAAATTATTTTGTGAATTTTGTGATGATAAAGAAATTGCAAAATTTAATGCAACCAAAAAAGCAATTTGAATTTTTATAATTTTTTTCATTTTATTCCTAAATTTGATAATTGTTCTTTTTCTTCTTTTGTAGATTGATATTCAGAACGTTTTTTTTGTGCACTAAGAATTGCATTTCTTAAAGCTGAAAGTTCTATTTGGACGCCTTTGATTTTTGGACGATTTAAAGTATCAACTTCAGTTTTAAAAAATGAATCCAAACCATTTATTGTTGAAAATAAAGTCTGACATTCTGCAATTTGTTTTGTAACAAAATTAAAAATCATTTCTTCTGGATATTTTGTTAATTTTTGAAATTCCATACCTTGATTTGCAATTCCGTTATAAACTCTAGCTTTTTGTCCAATTTCTGCCAAAAAATTATTTACATTTACTTTTTGTTCGCGAATAATTCCAGTTTTTGCTTCTACAATTTTTATAGTACAAATTTTTTCTGCTGGAGGAATGTGAAAGAGTTTTTTTAATAATTCCGCAATTTTTTTTGAAAAAGAAACTTTATTTGAATAATAAATATTAAAATTATCAGAAAGTTTAACACGCAATTGTTCTAAAATAGAAGCCATTCCTCCAATCGCCATAACTGTACTTAAAATCATTTGTTTTGTGTTAGATTCTTTTATTTTAGAACTAGTTTTTTTTGTATGATAAAAAGAAATTTCCAATTTTTTTAAGATGGATTCTCTTAATTTTTCTTTATCAGAACTTTGGTCTTCCATAATAATTTCATTTACTAAATCTTTATAAAAAGGTTTTTTCCCCATCACTTTTGGATAAATTCTTTTTATTTCAGAAAATTCTGCATCCGGTGTTGAAAATGCAATTTGATGATTAAAATCTGGATGAGAAAATAGATTATGTCTGAGTTCAAGTTTATAACGTTCTTTTTGAAAAACCGATAATTCTTGTAGAGTTTTATTGATTGTTTCTACAGCTTCTGCACTTTTTGAAACACAATCAGAAATCATTCCGCTTACAAGTGCTGGTGCGTTTACTTTTGCATTTGTAAGTTGAACTGCAAGTGCGTGTGTGTTTAATTTTGTGCTACTTGGAGAAACATTTGACCAATCAATAAAATTATTAAATTCTAAAAGTTTTTTAATTTTTGTGGCAGAAAGATTATCAACTGAAAATCTAAAATAATTTGAAAGATAATCTAAAACTGAATAATAATCTGAAAGTCGAATGCCTAAAATATTTGGAATTTCATTATCTAAAAAAGGTTCTGTGTCTGGAATTATAATATCTGTAATTTGTTTATCAGCTCCGTAAGGATCTGGATTTAATAATGAGCGTTTTTTTAGTAAATCATAAAGGTTGCGAACACAAGAACTTAAAACTCTGTATTGATTTAAAACTTCCACTAAAGCTTCTGAATTAAACCATTCTTGTTTTTTATTAATTGCAACTTCTAATTGTTCCTTAAACTGATTATTATCTTCCATATTTACATTATCGACCTAAAATGTATTTTTTTCTATTATAATATAGTTTATTTTGTTAAAAGTTTTACCAAAGTTCCTGGCAAGATTGTTTCTATTTCAATTGGAGCTTCATTATCTTCATCTAACGCTATATAAAATCTAAAAATATCATCTTTATCTAATACAATTGTTCCTTTGATGCTTTTTTTACCAATAGAAAATTCTGCATTAATTCCATTTTTTTTATCTACAAGAAAACGCGAACGTTCTGCAATAAAAATTTGAATATCATCTAAAGAATTTGCAGAATAAATTAATGCATTTGCTTTTGAAGAAGTTAAGATTTTTGTATAAATTTCTTCCGAACGTTTTATTTTATTTTCCATTTGATTTTTTAATTCTTCATTTTGTGCATAAAGATTTGTTGCAGTTTGAGAAAAAGTTTCACCCATTTTTTTTACAAAAGTATTATTTGCTTCTACATAAGTTGGAATTGTATTTTTTTGAGGAATTGAAGAGATTTTTGAATTTAAATATTGATAATTATCAAAATATTCTTGAAATTGTTCTAGTTCGGAAATTAGATTTTTATCATTAATAGAATTTTCAGAAATTATAAAGTCTGCATTAAAATCTTCAACCTGAACTTCTTCTGTATCTTCTAAAATATTTTTTGCCTTTGAATCTTTTAAAATTGGGTCTAAAGTATCAATTTCTGCTTGATATTTTTCTTGAACAGTTTTTACAGATTTTCGAATTTCTTGAGAATGGGCAATTTGTAAATCATCAATATTTTGTTTTAATTCTGCAATTTGAGCTTCATATTTATCTGTTAACGCTTGAAGTTCAAGTTGTTTGAGTTGTCTTTCACTATTGATTGCCTTTTCTTGTTCTTGTGCAGATTTTACCTTTGAAGTGTCATATTCTGAAAGTTGTTTTTGATAATTTTCTATTTGCGAATTTAATTCTGTAATTTGTGGGTCATATTCCAAATTGATTGTATTTACAGAATTTGTGTATTCTTTATTTATTTCTAAAGAACGTCTTTTGTATTCATTTTTTGAAAGTTTTAAACTGTCCAAAACAAAAAAATCATTGTCGCGTTTGTCTTCTGCTTCTTTTATAAGTCGATTTTTTGAAGCTTCTAAAGTTGCTTTATTTTTTATTGCGTTATCATAACTATCTTGAGCTTTTGTGATTGTGTCTAAAAGTGATTTTAAATTTAAATCATCAAAATTGTCTAAACTTACAGATATTTCATCATTTTTTTGAGAAATGATTTTATAAGTTGCAAAAGAAATTCCAAAAAAAACAATAAAAGTTCCAAATAAAACTAAAAATGTAAAAGGTGAGTGATATTTTTTTGTTTTTGCATATTCTTTTTTTATATCATACGTTTCTTCTGTAGAACTTTTTTTTATTTTTTTTAATTCATCATTCAAAAATAAAAGAACTTCTTGGTGTCGATTATTAATAATTTCTTTTTTTATTTTGTTGTCATTGTCCATATTCCACTCCAATCAGAAGGTGCACTTTTTATTCCTATTCTTTCAAGAAAAACTGTTGCTATATCAAGTTCACATGCCTTGAATTTTTTACGAGCAAGTTTCCAATCTCCTTCATAATAACCTTGTAAACCTTCTTCAAAAATATCGTATTTTTTAAGAATTGCAGAATCAGTTTCGTTTGTATCCAAAGGAAAATAGATTTTTTTACCTTCAGTTTTTCCTTTCACCAAAACAGTATCAACTTCATAAAATTTGTAGAGAACACTTTCTTTTTCAACTTCTGTTTTTATATATTCAGAAACAATTACAGGAAGATGATAAATTCTTGTTAATCCTTCTAGTCGAGATGCTGAATTTACATTATCTCCAATAACTGTATTTGCCATGTGTTCGTTAGAACCGATATTTCCGTAAAAAACTTTTCCACCATCAATTCCAACTCCAACATCAATTAAAACTGCTTGAAAAACGTTTTCTTCAGATTCAGTGAGTTTTCTCTTTTTTTCAACTTCTTTTCGTCGTTTTATCATTTCATTGCGAAGATCTGCTGTTACATGCGTAATATCCCAAGCGGCTTTTATTGCGTTGTATGATTTTGACATTTTTGAGTCTAAAGTTCCGTAAATTGCAAGAATTGCATCTCCAATAATAGAACCAATAACTCCAGAATTTTCATGTACACTATGAATTACGCGATTATAATGAACGTTTAAAACGTCAATAATATCATTTCCTAAAGTTTCTGTTCTGTATGTAAAACTTCGTATATCTGAAAAAAGGATTGAAAGTTCCTGTTGATTTCCTTCAAGTGCAATTCCTTGGTCGGTGTATGCTTTTGCAGCAACGTCTTTTGAAACAAATTTTTGAAAAGTTTCCAAAAGATTATTTATGGAAGATGATAAAGAATTAAAAGATGTTGCCATATAAGTAATATCATCATTTGGAGCGTCTGTTAAATCTATGAGTTCAAGTTTTTTCTTTTTTTGCATTTCATAAAGATTGTTTGTAAAACGGCGAAGAGTTCTAAATTCTCTATGCAAAATAATGTATCCAAGAATTACAAAAACTAAAGTGAAAACTAAAATTAATAAAGATGATTGTAAAAAGATTTTTCTTGAATTTTTAGAAATATCTTCTCTTAACTCTGCTCGAATTAAAAAATAATCCCAATCAGGTTGATATTTATAAACTCCAAAATATTCTCCATCAAAAGTTCTAAAAGAAAGAGAACCTTCTGTTATTCCATTATCATAATCATTATTTAATCTTTTTAAAGATTCATTATCAATAAATCTTGTCCAAATTGTATTTTGATTTTTTGTTGCCAAAAATTTTATATTTCCAAAATGATCAACTCCAAGAGCAACACTATTTGGATTTTCAAATCCGCTATTTGCAACTTGTCGCATAGAAACAATTGTTTCATATTTATTTTTGGAGTAAGAATAAATTTGATATTGATTAGTTGCATTTGTGTAAAGTTCTTTCAACTGATTGACCATAATTGTGTTGTTCAAAGTAAGAATTTGTCGTTGTGAAAGTTGTCCAGAAATAAAATTTGTAGCAAAATTTGAAAGTAAAATCAAAGTGATAAATATTGCAAGAATTTTTATTCCAATTGGAATAATTCTTGTTTTTCCGACTTTTTGAAAAAGCTGAAATTTAGACGCCATTTCTCATCCCTTTTACATTTTTAATTATTTATTATAAAAATTATAATTTAATTGATAAAATTTCTCAATGATATTATTCTTTGAAAGGTAAATTATGGAAAAAAATCAAACAGAAAAATCATCAAAAGTAAAAAATAAATCATTGGTAAAATCAGGTTTTTTACTTTCTCTTATGACATTGGCTTCTCGTATAATGGGTTTATTGCGAGAAATGACGAAAGCGGCGTTTTTGGGAACAGGAATGTATGCAGATGCATTTGCCGTTTCGTTTATGATTCCTAATCTTTTAAGAAGATTATTTGCGGAAAATGCAATTTCAGTAGCGTTTATTCCAACTTTTAAAGGATATTTGGAAAAAAATAAAACTGATGATTCAAAAAAAGAAACTCAGCAATTTATAAATTCAACTTTTACTTTGGTAACTTTTCTTACAACTACAGTTGTTGTTATTGGAATTATCATAACTCCACTTTTAATGCCTTTATTTTGTAAGAAACCTGTTGATACTCAAGCGTTAGATTATGCTGAACAAGTAAAGTATTGGCTTTTACAAAAACAAGAAATTACAATCTTAACACGGATAATGTTTCCATATTTAGCTGTAATTTCAGTTGCTGCTTTTTTTCAAGGAATTCTTAATGGTTGTAAAATTTTTGCACCTTCAGGATTTACACCAGTTCTTTTTAATGGAATTGTAATTCTTGCAACTTATATTCTTTCTCCATATACAGAAAATCCTGCTAGAGCAATGTCTATTGGAGTTATTGCTGGTGGATGTGTTCAAGCGATTTTTCAATTTCCTTTTATCAAAAAAACGGGATGGAAAGTTTGTTTTACTTCTCTCAAAAAGACTTTTTCAAATCCGGGAACCAAAAAAGTTATTTCTCTCATTGTTCCAACAATTATTGGAATGGCTGCATATCAATTAAATGATTTAGTTTCAACTTCAATGGCAACTCGTGCTGGAGAAGGAATTGCAGCAAGTTTGCAATATAGTTTACGACTTCAAGAACTTATTTTGGGAATTTTTGCTGTTTCAATTGGAACTGTAATTCTTCCAGATTTAAGTGGTCTTGCAAATGAAAAAAAATATGATGATTTTAACAAAATGCTTTTACAAGCAATAAAAATTATTTCTTTAATTTCCATTCCAATCACTGCGTATTCATTGGTAACAGGAAAAGAAATGATTTCTCTTCTTTATAAAAGTAAAGCATTTGATGATGATTCTGTTCTCTTAACGTTAAGTGAATTCCGTTTTCACATTGCGGGGCTTCTTTTTATTGCATTAAACAGAATAATTTCTCCAGCGTTTTATGCACAAGGAAATACAAAATTTCCAACACTTTCTGGAATAATCAGTTTTGTAGCAAATATAATTTTAGTTTTAATTCTTACAAAACCAATGGGAGGAAAAGGGATTGCTTTTGCTTTATCTTTGGCAAGTTTAATAAATACAGTTTTTTTGTTTATTTTTATGGGAAAAATGGAAGGAATTCAAGTAAAAAAATTAGTTTTAAATACAATTATTTATTGTTTAAAAATCACAATTTTTTCAATTATTGCTGCAATTCCTTGTTATTTTTTAAGACCAATATTGTTAAAATCATTTGAAAACTATGGACGCTTTATTAGTTATGGAGTTCCAGTTATAATTCTTGCGATTATTTTTATTGTAATTGGAATTGCAGAATTGATAATTACAAAAGATGATATAATCAAAGTAATTTTAAAAAAAGTAAAATCACGAAAAAAATAATTTTGAATTTTTAGAATAAAATTTTGGAGCATAAGATGAAAAATTATTCAGAAAAAGAATTAGAAAAAATTTATAAAAATAGATGTTCAGTTTTGGCAAATTATTTAAAAGAAAATAATTCTGGAGCATGCGTTTTTATTGATAGTGAAGAACATAGAGAACCTGCAATCAGATATTATACAGGTCATACTTCAGATGCCATTTTAATAGTTTTCAACGATTCTTACACAATTTTAATTCCTTGGGATGAAAATCTTGCAAAAAAACTTTCTCATGCAAATAAAATTATTCCATATACTCGTTACAAAAATAATGATATTGATGCTGTAAAAGCGGTTTTAAATGTTTATGCCTCTCATGGAGAAAATAAAAAAATAGAATTGCCACCATATCTTACTTATCCACATTATTTAAAATTTTTGGATGCACTTTCAAATTATGATTGTCGTTGTAAAGAAGATGGTGCTCATCAGTTTGTAGTCAATTCAAGAATGATAAAAGATGAATACGAAATTGAATGTACAAAAGAAGCATGCCGAGTTGGAGATTTAATCATCGATGAAATTGAAAAACAAATCAAAGAAGAAAAAATAAAAACCGAAATGGATGTTGCATTATTAATAGAAAAAATGTTACGCGAAAACGGTTGTGAAAGAACAGGATTTGACACATTGGCAGCCGGTCCAGAAAGAAGTTTTGCAATCCACGCTTTTCCAGGTTATACATCAGCTCCTTGGCCAAGTGACGGACTTTCTATTCTTGATTTTGGCGTAGTTTATAACGGTTACACCAGCGATACAACAATTACAGTTGCAAAAGGAAAATTAACCTTTCAACAACAACAAGTTTTGAATTTAGTTCAAAAAGCGTACGATGATTGTTTAAAACTTTACACAAAAGAACATTCAATTTTTGAAGCAGCAAAAAAAGCCGATTCAGTTTTTGCAAGTGCAAAGAAAAAAATGCCTCATACTTTAGGTCATGCAATTGGTTTGGAAATTCACGAAAAACCACGAGTAAGTGTAAAAAATCCGCCAGAGCAGAAATTTTTACCGGGAATGATTTTAACTTTAGAGCCAGGTTTGTATAATTCGGAAATTGGTGGGTGTCGTCTAGAAAATGATGTTCTCATAACAGAAAACGGAAACGAAGTTCTTTCTCATTCAAGAATAATTATTTTGTAAAAAAAGTGTTTGGGCTGAATCTTTTCACCAACTCGCATTTCGCAGTTCGGTAACCCTCAGTCGCTTCACATTCGTTCGCGACCGCTTCGCGCTGCTCAATTCTCGCAGCAAGTTTATACTAAATTGTAAAATTTCCCGCAGATTTCCACAGATAAAAATGTGTCATTGTCGGGCTCTTGCCTGTCGGCAGACAGGTTGACCCGACAATCTTGCACACTAATCTTAAAGAAAATCTTTCCAAAAATTAAAATTTATAAGTTCCTGTTGTTATTGTTCCACCGTTTGTGTAAACATCAAAATTAACGGATTTTTGTGCTTTTGCTAATTCTCCGTAGAATTCTTTTAAGTTTGAAACAGATTTTCCGTTTACAGCAGTTATTATATCTCCATTTTGAAGTCTTAAACTTGCTGCAGGAGATTTTTCTTCAACATTAGAAATGACAACACCTTTTAGTTTTTTATCATCAATTCCTAATTGTTTTTTTACATCATCTGTAAGAGGAACCGCTATAAATCCAGGCCACATTTTACTATTTTGAATTTCATTATCTTTTGCTCGTTCTTCAACTTTTACAGAAATTGTTGGAAGAAGTTTTCCATCTCGAATTACTGCAAATGTTGCTGTTGTTCCAACTCGTAAATTTCCTACATCTCTTACAAGTTGATTTACAGTTTTTACTTTTTTACCATTTAATTCCACAATGAAATCTCCTGGTTTTATACCAGCTTTATATGCAGGTGAATTTGTAAATACTTCTACGGCAAAAGCACCTTCATAATCATGAACGCCTAATTCTTCTTT
Organism: uncultured Treponema sp.; assembly: GCA_964410365.1. Taxonomy (GTDB): domain Bacteria; phylum Spirochaetota; class Spirochaetia; order Treponematales; family Treponemataceae; genus Treponema_D. Next base: position 40,191 of record CAYPGB010000008.1, on the reverse strand, counting down.
ATATTCTTTATTTACTTCAAGTAAAGAAACTCCAACCCAACCGTAAGTCATTCTTCCGTTTTTAATAAATGAATCTATAGAATCTTTTATATTATTGATTGGAATGGCAAAACCTAAACCAACAGAACCACCTGATTGAGATGCAATCCAAGTGTTAATTCCAATTACTTCACCATAAATATTTACAAGTGGACCGCCAGAATTTCCTTGATTGATTGCCGCATCTGTTTGGATATAATCACTAATTGCCGACATATGACTTTCACTTCTGCCAATTGCACTAACAATTCCTTGTGTTACAGATTGACTATAACCAAGCGGTGCTCCAAACGCTAGACAAATATCGCCAGGTTGAACTTTATCAGAATTACCAAGTTTTGCGACAGGAATAGAAGAGTCTGAACTTTCAAAAGAAACTAAAGCAACATCCATTCTTTCATCATTGCCAACTAATTTTCCTTGAAATTCTCGTCCATCATTTAATTTAATGGAAATTTTTGTTGCGGAACCTGCTACGTGATTATTTGTAAGAACATAAAGTGTATTTCCTGTTCGTCTTACAATTACACCAGAACCAAGTCCTGCCGATTCATATTCTCTTGTTCCATTATTAGATTTTCCTTTTTCATCATTTTGATTGTTGTTTCCAAAAAAATCACCAAAAGGCCAACCAAAATTACTAAAAGGGTCTACAACAGTTTTTGTTTCTATAACATCAACTTCTACAACAGCAGGAAGTAATTTATTACTTACAGAACGAAAAACATCTTGAAACGCTTCAACTACTGATAAAGATGATTGAGAAGTAGTTTGTGCAAACAAAAATGTAGATGCAAATAAAAGTAAAACAAAAGTAGAAATAATTTTAAAACCTTTTTTCATAGTTTTCTCCCATAAAATTTTATTTAGAAAGTTTTCACTTTCATTTATTTTTTATCTTGTGTTTATAAAAATAATGATATTTATAAAAAAAGGTTACTAAAAAATAAAAAAGATAACAAAGTTTAAATAAAACTATTCTTTTAGTACAGATTTTCCGCAATAATCTAAATCTGTTAAAATTTCTGTATAATCTTCAAAAACTGCAACTGTATGTTCTTCGTGACAACTTACTTTTTTATCGCAAGTTACAACTGTCCAGCCATCATCTAAAGTTTCTACATCTGCTGTTCCAAGATTTATCATCGGTTCAATGGCTAAAACCATTCCGGGTTTAATTCGTGGATTTGGACCTCTAAAAGGACAATTTGGAACACTTGGATCTTCGTGAACTTCAAGACCAACTCCATGACCACAATAATCGTAAACAACTCCATAACCGTGAGCAGAAGCAATTCCATAAACAGCATCTGTAATATCTTTAATTCTATTTCCAGCTTTGCACGCTGCAATTCCAGCTTTTAAACATTCTACAGTAACTTGCTTTAGTTTTTTTACTTCTGGTTTAACATTTCCAATTAAAAGTGAATGAGTTGTATCGCTTATAAATCCATTTAAATCAATTCCAACATCCAAACTTACTAAATCACCATCTTTTAAAATGCGTTTTTTTGAAGGAAGTCCGTGAATAACTTGCTCATTTATGCTGATACAAACGGCTCCTGGATAATCTTCATGATACCAAGCAGGAGTTCCTCCGTGTCCCAAAATATAATCTTTGAAAAGTTTATCAATTTCCCAAGTGCTCATTCCCGCATGAATTTGTGGAATAAGTTCGTTAAACATATCTGCTGTAAGATGGCATGATTTTCTAATTCCGTTGATTTCATCTATTGTTTTTAAATGTATCATTTTTTTTATCCTTATGTTAACTAATACTAACACTTTAGAGAAAATTATACTATATTTTTTTTGATTTTAATGTGATAGATTTTATAAATCATTACTGAAATGAAAAGATTTCAATAATGATTTATGATGATTTTATTTTTTAAAGATTTCTTCAAATTTTGTGAGTAAAATATCAGTTTCTATTGAAGCATCTAAATCTGTGATTTTTCCTTTTTCTTTATAAAAATTGATTAAAGGTTCTGTTTGTTCGCGGTAAACATCCATTCTGTGTAAAATAGATTCTTGTTTATCATCATCACGTTGATAAAGTTCTCCACCACATTTGTCGCAAACGCCTTCAACTTTTGGTTTTAAAGTAAGAACGTTGTAATTTGCTCCACAAGATTTACAAACTCTACGAGTAGAAAGTCTTTTTATTACAATTTCATCTTGAATTTCAAAATTTACAACTTTTATATCAGAAACTAATCCTTCTAACATTTCAGCCTGAGGAATAGTTCTTGGAAAACCGTCTAAAATATAACCGTTTTTACAATCATCTTGAGAAAGTCTGTCTTTTACTAATTCAAAAGTAAGTTCATCACTAACTAAAGAACCTGAATCGATAATTGCTTTAACTTTTACTCCAAGAGGAGTTTGTGCTTTGATATTTGCACGAAAAATATCACCTGTAGAAATATGTGGAATTTTGTACTCTTCTGCAACTTTTACAGCCAAAGAACCTTTTCCAGCTCCTGGAGGTCCTAAAAAAATAAAATTGTTCATAAAATTTTACCTCATTTAATAATGTGAATTTATTTTATAGTGAAAAAATATTTTTAGCAATGAACTAAAAAAAATTACACTTTATTCTTCTCTCATACTTGCAAAAGGGTCAATAGTTCTGTATTTTTCTCGCAATTTTGGTTTTTCTATTTTTCCGGTTGCATTTCTAGGAACTGGTGCAAAAATAATTTTTCGTGGACGTTTGTAACGAGGCAATTCCATACAAAAATTATTTACATCATCTTCTGTGCAAGTTGCTCCTGGTTTTAATTCGATTATTGCAGTTGCAATTTCTCCTAAGCGAGAGTCTGCAAGTCCAATAACAGCAACATCTTTTATTTGTGGCATTTTGCTTAAAAAATCTTCTATTTGAACAGGATAAAGATTTTCTCCACCAGTAATAATTACATCTTTTTTTCGGTCTACAAGATAGATAAATCCATCTTCATCTTGCATTGCCATATCTCCAGTGTAAAGCCATCCTTCATCATCTAAAACTTCTGCGGTTGCCTCTGGTGCTTTGTAATATTCAACCATAACTCCAGGACCGTTTACAGCAAGTTCTCCAACTTCTCCAGATTTTACATCTTTACGATTTTCATCAACAATGCGAACTTTCCAACCAAAACCCGGAATTCCAATTGCTCCAATTTTATCATCATTTCCAATTCCAAGATGAACACAGCCTGGTCCAATCGATTCAGAAAGTCCGTAATTTGTATCGTATGCGTGATGAGGAAAATATTTCTTCCAATCTTCAATCAGTTTTTTAGGAACAGGTTGCGCACCAATATGCATAAGTCGCCACTGTTTTAATTTATAATCTTTTAAATTTACAGTTCCATTTTCTATTGCGAGTAAAATATCTTGAGCCCAAGGAACTAAAAGCCAAACGATTGTACATCCTTCATCGCTAACTGCTTTTAAAATAACATCAGGTTTTGTTCCACGCAAAAGAACTGCTTTTCCTCCGCTAACTAAAGAACCAAACCAATGCATTTTTGCTCCAGTGTGATATAAAGGCGGAATGCATAAAAATACATCATCTTTTGTTTGTCCATGATGATTTTGTTCAACTGCCGCAGCATGCATTAACGCTTTATGCCGATGTAAAATTGCTTTTGGAAAACCAGTTGTTCCAGAACTAAAATAAATTGCACCATAATCATCATCAGAAATAGAAAGATTGAGATTTTCTGATGAATAATTCATAACAGACATAACATAACTTTCAGAAAAAGATGGTTGAAGTCCTTCTCCAACGTAAATTAAAAGTCTGTGAGGCATAATTTTTTCAGAAATTGCTTCAAGACGACCAATAAATTCTGGACCAAAAAATAAAACTGAAATATCAGCCAAATTTAAACAATATTCAATTTCGTCGGAAGCATAACGAAAATTCAAAGGAACTGCTAACGCTCCAGTTTTTAAAATTCCAAAATAAATTGGAAGCCATTCAAGACAATTCATCATCAAAATTCCAACTTTATCACCGGGGCGAACTCCACGTTCAATTAAATAATGAGCACATCTATTTGCTTTTTCATTAAAAGTTTTCCAAGTAATTTCTCTACGATATGGTAAATTCGGCTCAGGCTGAGTCAAATCAAATTCTTTCCAAGTGATTCTTCTGTTATCTCTAACTTCAGGATTTAATTCAACTAAAGCACAGTCGTTTCCATAAAGTTCTGCGTTTCTTTCAAGATAATTTGTGATAGGCATAGTTTTTCCTTAATGTAAAATATAATCAATTATAATTCATAAAAACTAAATATCAATCACTTTTAAAAATTGAATTTATAGTTTGTTGAAATTCTATTAATTCTTCTATATCATATTAAAAAATTTACTTTCAAAAATAAAAGGGTTTTTATGGAAAAATTAAAGATTTTACTTGCAAAAGGAAGAATTTACGAGTCTGTTTATGAACTTTTAAGTGATGTTGGCATTTCAATTCATCTTCCCGACCGTCAATATTTTCCAACTACAAATCAAGAAGATTTAGCATTTCAAGTTGTAAAACCTCAAATTACAAGTTTTCTTTTAGCAAATAACAAAGCTGATTTAGGATTTAGCGGAAAAGATTGGGTTTATGAAAATCAAGTGGAAAATGATGTTGTTGAAATTATGGATTTAGGATTTGATCCTGTAAGAATTGTTGCTGCAATTCCAGAAGCGCGCGATTATGATAAACTTTTACAAAATCCAGTTACAATTGCAACAGAATATCAAACTCTTAGTAAAAAATGGGTTGAAAATAAAAAAATTGATGGAACGATTTTTAGAACTTGGGGAACTTCTGAAGGTTTTGTTCAAGACACAGAAGATTCTATCGCTCAAATTTTAATTGATAACACTTCAACTGGTTCATCACTAAAAGCAAATCGCCTCAAAATTGTTGATACTTTGATGGAAAGTTCTACAAGAATGTATGCATCTAAAGAAGCAATGAATAATCCTCAAAAAAAGAGAAAAATTCTTGAATTAAAAATGCTTTTTGAAACAGTTTTAAACGCTCGCGACCGAGTCATGCTTGAAATGAATGTTTTAGAAAAAGATTTTGATGCTCTTATAAAAGGTATTCCAAGTATGAAAAGTCCAACAGTTTCTCCATTATTTGGTGGAAACGGTTATGCTGTAAAAATTGCTGTAAAAAAATCTGAAGTTCCAACTTTATTGCCAAAACTACAAAATCTTGGTGCATCTGATATTGTTGAATATGAACTCAGAAAAGTTATGCTTTAATTTTATAAAACAAAAAGAGGGAAGAATGAACAGAATTGCAACTGTAAAACGTGTTACTGGCGAAACTCAGATTGAATTAACTTTAAATCTTGATGGAACTGGGAAATATGATGTTGAAAATCCAATCGGATTTTTTGAACATATGTTAAAATCTTTTTGTAAACATGGACTTTTTGATTTGTCTGGTTATATAAAAGGCGATTTAGATGTAGATCAACATCATACAATAGAAGATACAGGAATTGTTTTGGGACAATGTTTTAAAAATGCTTTAGGTGATTGTGCTGGAATTTTTAGAAGTGGATTTTTTATTTATCCAATGGACGAAACTTTAGCACAAGCGTCTGTTGATTTTGGTGGGCGACCTTTTCTTGTTTGCAATTCTAATCTTTCTGGAATGCCACTTGTTTCTATTAGCGGAGGAAAAGAATCATCTTTTCAAACTGATTGTTTTGAAGATTTTTGGCAAGGTTTTGTAGCAAATGCATTATGCAATCTCCACATAGACGTAATTCGTGGTAGAAGTGATCATCACAAAATGGAAGCGTGTTTTAAAGCTGTTTCAAGAGCAATTAGAAATGCTATAGAAATTGATGAACGCAGAAAAGGAACAATTCCAAGTACAAAAGGTGTTTTAGTTTAATATGGAAAAAATTATAGTTTACACAGATGGTGGCTGTCATGGAAATCCGGGGCCTGGTGGTTGGGGAATTGTTATAATTGCTGATGGAATTGCAAGACAACTTTCTGGTGGCGAAAAATTTACAACAAATAACAGAATGGAATTAATGGCAGCAATAAATGCATTAAAAATCATTCATAATACGCCAAATTTTACTCAATCAGAAATAATTGTAAATATAGATAGTCAATATGTTAAAAATGGCATTACAACTTGGATAAAAAATTGGAAATTAAAAGGTTGGAAAACTGCTGATAAAAAACCAGTAAAAAATCAAGATTTATGGATAGAATTAGATTCTTTAAATGAAAAGTTAAATGTAACTTGGAATTGGGTAAAAGGGCATGCTGGAGTTGAATATAACGAAATTTGCGACCAACTCTGCCAAGCTGAAATTGCAAAATTTGAGTGATATGATTTTTGAGAAAGAAAAAAATCCATAATAACAGTTTTTTTGCTTGTTAAATCATATAAATATTAGTATTTTAAATTTATGAATAATTACTATGAAATTCTAGGAGTTTCTAAAAATGCAACTTCTGATGAAATAAAGAAAGCTTATAGAACTCTTGCTTTTAAATATCATCCAGATAGAAATCCTGGAGATTCTGCTGCTGAAGAAAAATTTAAACAAATCAATTCTGCTTATGATGTTTTAGGTGATGAAACAAAACGTCGTCAATATGATTTAGGCGGATATTCTGAAAATTCTTACAGTAATAATCAAACTTATCAAAGACAATATCAATATACGTATTCAAATCCTTTTGGAAATGAAGATTTTTGGCAATGGGCGACGGGTTCTAATGAAAATCAACAAACTCAAAATTCTGAAGAATATGATTATTCAAATTATCAAAAACGTCAAACTTCTGGAAAATCTTATTTTTCAAAATTTTTATTGAAAATTCTCCAAATCTTTGCATCGTTATTTATGTTTAGAATTTCATATTATATTCCATTTGGATTTTTAATTTGTGGTGGAGTTTTTATCAATGGAATTTTTGGTGCAATTAGTGCATTTGTAGGAATGATTAATTCTATAAAAACTGATAAAAAATAAAATCTACAAAAAAAACTACCTTTAAATAAAGTTTATTTCACTTCATTTTAAAGGTAGTATTTTTTTTAAATTTCAGCTAAGAAATATTTTTTCTTTCCTCGTCGGAAAATAATAACTTTTCCTTCAAGAGCCATATCTTTTGTAATAATTTTAGTTTCATCATTTATTACATCACCATTTATAGAAACTGCATTATTTTTTATGAATTCGCGAGCCTCTCTTTTTGAACTTGCAATTTTATTGTTTACAAGAATATCAACCAAAGGAAGTTCTTCTGTATATTTGAAAGTTGGAACGCCTTTCATTCCAGAAAGAATATCGTTTACAGAAAGTCCTTTAAAATCACCTGCAAAAAGTTTTTGACTAACTAAAACTGCATTATCAGCTTCATCCTTACCGTGAATGTCTTTTACAACTTCGTAAGCGAGCGTTTTTTGTGCGATTCTTGTTTCTGGTGCTTCTTGTTGTTTTGCATAAATTTCTTCAATTTCTTCTTTTGTTAAGAATGTGAAAACTTTAAGATATTCCAAAACTTTTGAATCATCTGTGTTGATGAGATATTGATAAATTGCGTAAGGAGTTGTTTTATTTTTATCTAACCAAAGTGCATTTCCTTCTGATTTACCAAATTTTTTGCCAGTTGGGTCTAAAATTAAAGGCATTGTAAAAGCATAAGCAGTTTTATCTAAAACTTTTCTGATAAAATCTACACCAGTTGTAATATTTCCCCATTGGTCAGAACCAGCAACTTGCATGATACAATTTTTTTCTTGATACAAATGTAAAAAATCATAACCTTGCATAAGCATATAAGAAAATTCTGCGTAAGTAATTCCTGTTTCGAGCCGACGCTGAATTATATCTTTTCCAAGCATATAGTTTACATTGATGTATTTTCCAATATCACGCAAAAAATTCAAAAAAGTATAATATTTCATCCAATCATAATTATCAACAAGTTCTGCTCCAGGAACAAGTTTACTTACTTGTGAACGAATTCCTTGAATGTTGTGATTTACTGCTTCATCAGAAATAATTTCTCGTTCGGCAGTTGGACGAGGATCTCCAATTCTACCAGTTGCACCTCCGCAAAGCAAAATTGGATGTTTTCCTGCATTTGCAAGTCGTTTTGCCATGCAAAGAGAAGAGTAGTGTCCTAGGTGGAGAGAATCTGCAGTAGGATCTGTCCCCCAATAAAACGAAAAAGGATTTCCATCAAGAATTTTTTGTAATTCACTTTCTTCACCAGCGACATCTTTGATAAGTCCTCGCCATTTTAAATCTTCATATAAAGTCATATTTTCCTCCAAATTAGATTTATTTAAAAATAAAAAGGCTTTCCATTTTTTTTACGGAAAGCCTTGTAATTACCATAAGTTAATAAAACATACTAAAGCATAAAATTCCGTAAAAGCAGAGAAAAATCATAATAATTGCGGTAAAGGTAAGCCAACGTAGAGGAATTGATTTTTTGTGCCCAACGGATTGTATTTTTCATAACGAATGAACCTTAACAAAATATTTTTTTTGTGTCAATAAAATTAACGTTCGCGGAAAACGATTCTTCCTTTGTTTAAATCATAAGGAGAAAGTTCAACTTTTACGCTATCTCCAGGAACAATTTTTATATAATGTTTTCGCATTTTTCCAGATAAGTGAGCCATAATCATATGTCCACCTTGTAATTCTACTCGAAATGTTGTGTTTGGAAGTGCTTCTTTTACAACACCTTCAACTTCAATCGCTTCTTCTTTTGCCATTTTGACCCTTTTTTATAAAAAATTTTTCAAAAAGAATTTGTCTTTTTGAAAGTTTACATTTATATTAGTATATACAAATCTTTAGAACTTTACAACAGAAGTTAAAATATTAGGGAGGATTCCAAAATGACAAATGCTTTTCTTGAAGAAATGAAATCCAAATTGAAAGAACAAAGGGGAACTATATTAGAATCTCTTGCAGGTCAGAGTGATGATATGCGCCAACTTGTAAAAACAGTTGAATCTGGTGATGAAGCGGATGTTGCAGCAGATGCTATTGATAGAACTTTGTTAACTGCTTTGGGTGCTCAAGATGCAAATCGTTTACAACAAATTGATAATGCTTTAGATAGAATTTATCAAGGAAAATATGGTCGTTGCGTAATGTGTGGAAAAGATATTCCTGAAGAAAGGTTACAAGCTTTACCTTACGCTCTTATGTGTGTATCTTGTGCAAGTGCTCAGGAAAGAAAAAATCGATAAGATTAATTTTTCAAAAGTGATTATTCATTCTTAAAAAAATTATTTTTTTGAAGTTTAATTGCTTTTGAAAAGATTTTTAAATTTTTGTTAAATCAATTTTATAAATTTTTTTTGTTGTTGGATAAATAAATTCTTTGTAACCAATATCTTTTGCTTCTTGAATCGCTCTTTCAAAAGAACAATCTAATGCATCTTGAGAATGTGCATCAGAACTAAAACAAACTGGAACTTTTGCTTCATACAAAAGTGATAAAAAGTATTTTGAAGGATAAAAATCATCCATACATTTTCGTGAAATTCCGCCTGAATTAATTTCTGCAACAATATCAGTTTTTTTTGCAATTTTTACAGTTTCTTTTAATTGCTCTTTATACCAATTTTCGCTTTCATCAAAAAAATGAAGAATTCCGTTTCGTTTTCTAACTAAATCTGGATGTCCCCAAATTTGAAAATCACCTTTTTTTAACATTTCTCGTTGAGCTTCAAAATATTCACAAACAAGTTTTTTTCCATCTTTTTTATAGATTTTTTCAAAACCAGTTTTTACTTTTTCTAAAGAATCATCAACTGTAAAATCTTGTTTAAAATTTCCAAGATAATGAACTGAACCGATTATAAAATCTGGAGAAAATTTTTGATAATTTTGTACAGAAGGCAATGATTCATTTTTGATATAATCAACTTCAAAACCGCAAAGAATTTCAATTTTTTCTTTATATTTTTCTGCAAGAAAACGAATCGTTTTTGTATATTCATCATATTTTTCTGGAAGAAGATGCCAATCTGAAGTGTAATTTAAAATAGAATGGCTAGAAAATCCCAAAACCGAAATTTTTTTTTCTATAGCGGATAAAATCATTTCTTCAGCAGAATTTTTTCCATCACAAAATGTACAATGAGTATGAAAATTAATTTTTTGCATTTAGAATGATTTTCCTTTTATCGTTGAAAGTGATTTTTGAATTAAAACTTGTGGTTTTTGAGGTTTTACCAAATAATGTTTTGCACCTAAACTTAAAATTTTTACGATAAAATCTCGCTGCGTATTTGCAGAATAAACTATAACATCTGGAGAAGTTGAGCGTGATTGTAAAAATTTCAAAACTTGAGTTCCGGTATTGTCTGGCAAAAGAACATCAAGAATTACAAGATTAAATAAATTTGGTTCGTATTCATTACAAAAAATTCTTCCAGAAGAAAAACATGTACATTCTGCACCAATTGTTTGAAAAATTATTTTTGTTTGTTCTTGTGATTTTAAATCTGCATCGATAATTGCAATTTTTAAAACGGTTCCATTATCAGAATTTTCTCCAAGTTCATAAGAAAATCTTGTATCAACAGTTCCCGACATATCAATAAATTCATTTGATTGAGAAAGAATTTTATCTGTAATTAAATCTGAAACACTTGATGTAAAAGTTGTATCAACTAAAGATGAAAGAAGTTTTGGTAACTGATTTGAAGTTTCAATATCAGCATATTGAGGATGCCCTGCAATTAATTCTTTTACAAAAGGACTTAGAGAAAGAATTTTTACATTTTTATTACGAATTTTTGGACAGGCAAGAATGTTATTTATTAAAAATTCGATATTATATCCGTCTATAAATGATAAATTAAAATTTGTAAGCATTATAACAATTTTTGGATTATCAATATCTTCTTTTTCTATCATTTCTGAAAGTTTATATTGCAAAAGAACCAATTTTTCTCGGTTTAATCCTCTTGAAATTTCTATAAAAATGATATTTCCATTTCTGTGAATGTCTAAAACGCAAGGTGTTGTGTCGATTGAAAGTGTTGATTTTAAAATTCGTCCAATTGACTCAAAAAAAATATCAAATTGAATTGGTTTAGCAAAATATTTTACAACTCCGTATTTTGCTAGAGCAGCGATATTTGTTTTGTCGCGAGTTGGTCCTGTTATGATAACTGGAATATTTACGGTGTTGAAATTTTTTGATTTTTGTTCAAGAAAATCCATTTCTTCGGAATCATCATCTTCTAAGTCTAAAATAATTAAATTTGGAAGAATTGTTATCATTTTTGCAAAAACATCACGAGTTTCTTGAGAAAGAATAACTTCAATTTGGTCTTCTTCAAGTTTAGTTTTTAAAAATTCTCGGAATAAGGTATGTTTATCAGCAATAAGAACCTTTTTCATAAATTTCATTCTATCATAAAGTATGCAGTTTTAGGAATAGCAGATAATTCTGATAATGGAAAGTTATTTACGCTCAAATAGAAAAACCGTGAAAAAATAAGCCGACAGGGTTATTTTAGGTTTTACCACTAAAATGCGTACATTTTCATTTATGAAAATGTTTAACAGATAGCCTCTATGGGAGTTGAACCCATCTCTCAGCCTTGAGAGGGCCGCGAACTAAACCGATATTCTAAGAGGCCAAATAAAATTATCAAGATAATCGGGAATCTTGATAAAAAAAAACTGAACTAGAGAAACTAGTCCAGTTGAGTTCCCCAAGGAGGATTCGAACCCCCACAGTCAGAACCAGAATCTGAAGTGCTACCATTACACAATCGGGGAATAAGTGAGTACAACTATACAATTTTTAAAAAATTGCGTCAATACTCACATTTTAAGCCTATTTTTTTTCAGCTGATTTTTTTGTTGTTTTTTTTGCAGCAGATTTTGGAGCTGGTTTTTTAGCAGTTTTAGTAGCTTTTGGAACAGTTGTGTCTACTACAGAATTATCATCATTAGCTAATTCTGAACGAACGTAACCATCAGCTTTCCAATCGTTAATCCAAGAATTTCCATCAAGACAATAGCGGAATTGATATTGCTTGTTTGTTTCAAGTTGTTTTTTAATAGAAAAAGAACCATCTGGACCTTTTTTCATAGGATTTGCTGTTGTATCCCAACTGTTAAATTCTCCAACTAAATAAACTTTCTGTGCATTAGAAGCGGCTGTTGGATTTACATTAAAAACAACTGTACATGTTTTTCCATCAGCAGAAAAAGTTTTTTTCAAAGACATAAAATAACCTCCGAAGTAAGTTTTGTATATAATACTTTTTTATAATTTTATTTGCAATATATAGAATCAGCTAATCTTATAATCATATTTGAATGTTCAATATTTCTATCTGCAACAAGTGGAATTGTATCCAAAATATAATCATCTAGCACAAAACGAATTTCTCCATATTTTGTTCCCATTGTGATATTTCCAAATAAATAATCTGGAATTTCAATTTCTACTTTTACATTATCAATATTTTCTTGAAGAGATTCCCCCAAAATAAATGGAATTGTTTCGTATTCAACATCAAATGCTGGCACAAGATTGAGAGATTTTTCTTTTGAACCAAAAACTTTTACAAAAATCGGATTAATTTTGTCTGCCACATATAAATCACTAAAATTTTTGAATGCATACTCCATAAGTTCTGTGCCATCATGAATGCGACCATTTTGACCTTCTTTTGTGTTATTTCCTGGACCTTTCATTGTAACAGATAAAAATCTTCGAGAATCACGCTGAGCAGTTAAGGAAAGATTATATCCACTTTCATCGATGTATCCAGTTTTTAGTCCATCACAACCTAAAAGATTTTCTAACAACGGATTTGTATTTTTTTGAGTGATGCTCATCGTGATTTTTTCTGGAATTCCTTGAGAAAAATCTTGTGCTTGTAAAATATCTTTTGGAGCAAGATTTTTTTCTTTTGGATAAGTAAAACTTTTTACAGAATGAAATTTTTTTAAAGATTCAGGATGATTTTTTATATAAACTCTTGCAAAACTAGCCATTTCTCTTGCTGTCGTTGTATTTAATTCGCTATAACCAGAACTTTCTACAAAGCGAGTATTTTCTAAACCTAGAGAAACTGCAATTTGATTCATTTTTACAACAAAATCGTCCATATTGCCACAAATTGCATAAGCTAAAGCGTAAGCGGCATCATTTCCAGAACAAATAGAAAGTCCTAAGAGAAGCTCTTCTACAGTTACAATTTGTTCTTTTCCTAAAAACATAAGTGATGAGTGAGGTGGCATATTGCAAGCCCAACATTCAGGCGGAAGATAAATTATATCATCGTAAGAAAGATTTCCGACACGAATTTCTTCTTCAACAACGTACATCGCAAAAAGTTTTGTCATACTTGCTGGAGGTATGATTTTATCAGCATTTTTTTCATAAAGAATATTTCCATTTGCCATATCAATTAAAATTGCAGATTCTGCCAAAATATCAATTTTTTGGGATGAAATAGTGTAAGGTAGTTTTTGAATGATTTTATTGCGTTCAGAATAATTATTTTTCAAAAATAAATCTAAATCATTTTTTCGATTTACAGAAAGAGTTTGAGCTTCTTTTAAATTATAAAATTCAATACCACGAATTCCAACTAGCGAAAAAAAAGCAAGAAAAACTACAAGAATCAGAAAAACCGAGATTTTAAAAATTTTATTTTTGTACCATTTTGTTTGATTATCAGATTTTTTTTTCATAACGAAGATTTTACCAAATAAATAAGATTTAGTCTTTTAACATTTTACTTTTCACATCTTTTAAAAAGTGATAAACTATTTTTCATATTTACATTATTTATTACTATGGGAGTAAAATTATGGTACCAACTTTAATTAAAGACTTACTAACTTCTTCTCCAGACGGAAGAAATGTTAAAGTTTGTGGATGGGTTCGCACAGTTCGTGATTCAAAAAATCTTGTTTTTATTCAGGTTAATGATGGTAGTTGTTTTGCAAATATTCAACTTACTTTTGACCGAAATTCTCCTTCAAATAATGCAAATGTAAATAATATTGAAGAAACATTAAAAAAATTGAATACAGGTGCTTCTGTTCGTGCAACTGGAATTTTAATTCCTTCACCAGCGAGCGGACAAGCAGTTGAAGTTACTCTTGAAAATATTGAATGTTTGGGAATGTGTAATCCTGAAGAATATCCTCTGCAAAAAAACAGAATGTCAATGGAATATTTGCGTGAAAATGCACATTTAAGAGCTAGAACAAATACTTTTGGTGCAGTTTTCCGTGTAAGAAATCAAATGGCTTACGCAGTTCACACTTTCTTTCAGGAACGCGGATTTGTTTACATAAACGCTCCAGAAATTACTTGTTCAGATGCAGAAGGTGCTGGCGAAATGTTCCAGGTTACAACTCTTTCTATGGAAAAAATTGCTGAACTTGGTGTAAAAGCGGGTCAAAATGGCATGAAAATTGAAGATGCTCACAAGATTGTTGATTATTCAAAAGATTTTTTTGGAAAAAAAGCAAATCTTACAGTTTCCGGTCAGCTTGAAGCAGAAACTTTGGCAACGGCACTTTCTAGAGTTTATACTTTTGGACCAACTTTCCGTGCAGAAAATTCAAACACACCACGCCATTTGTCTGAATTTTGGATGATTGAACCAGAAATGGCTTTTTACGATTTGGAAGATGATATGGACATTCAAGAAGATTTTGTAAAATATCTTTTAAATTGGGCTTTAACAAAATGTCGTGAAGATTTGGAATTTTTTGATAAACGAATTCAACCAGGTTTGATTGAAAATCTTACAAAAGTTGCAAATGCAGATTTTAAACGCATTTCATACACAGATGCAATCAAAGAACTTGAAAAACACGCTGATAAATTTGAGTTTAAACCTTACTGGGGTTGTGATATTGCAACAGAACATGAACGTTATCTTACAGAAAAGATTTTTGGCTGTCCTGTTATGGTTTACAATTATCCAAAAGAAATAAAATCATTCTATATGAAACAAAATGATGATGGAAAAACTGTAAAAGCCGTTGATGTTTTGGTTCCAGGAATTGGTGAATTGATTGGCGGTTCTGAACGCGAAGAAAGTTATGAAAAACTTTTAAAAGCATGCGAAGAACGCAAAATGGATATGTCAAATTATGATTGGTATTTAGATTTGCGTCGATTTGGAACAGTTCCACATTCAGGATTTGGACTTGGTTTTGAACGTTTAATCCGTTATGTAACAGGAATGGAAAATATTCGCGATGTAATTCCTTATCCACGTGCTCCAAAATTAGCAGATTTTTAAAATTAATAAAACTTTTGGTATGACAAAGAATAAAAAAATTGTAAAATATTTTTCTCAATTTTTTACAAAATTAAAGCAGTTTGTTTTTCTTTCTGTAAAAAGTTGCGGATATAATAATTTGTGGGAAAGTGCTGCTTCATGTTCTTACAGTTTTATATTTTCTGTTGTACCAGTTGTTTTGATTATTCTAACAATGTTAATTAGTCTTTTAAAAGTTGAACCAGAACTTTTAAAAATCCTTCTTGATTTTTGTGAACGTTTTTCATCATTTTATGATTTTAATTCTTTGATTAATAATTTGATGAATAAAAAATCTTTTTCTTTTATTGATATTTTTGTTGGTTTTTGGGTGATTTGGATGGCTAGAAAAATGTTTATGTCAATCATCCAAGCAATGTATAGAATTTTTCGTTCAAAAACAAAACGGCTTTCTATTTTTAATCAAGTTTTAACTTTTATTTCGGAATTTGTATTAGTCGTTTTATTTATTGTCGTGATGATATTTGTTTTTTTGTTTAATAAATTTTTAAAATCATCAATTTTTAATCCAATAAAAGAATCTTTTCCGTTAATTTTTAATACAAATTCAAATAGAATTGTTTCTTCTGTTTTATATTTAATGCTTTTTTTAATTACACTTTATTTTTATAAATTTATGTCTGGAACGAAACCTCGTTGGAGTCTTTGTGTTTTTTACGCTGCAATTTCTACGGGCGTTACTTTTGTGATTTCATTTTTTATCAATAAATTTATGCATTTTACAAATTACAATATCATTTATGGAACAATCAGCACATTATTTATATTTTTATTTAAAGTTTATATGTTTTTTGCAGTTTTTTTGTTTTGTGCACAGATGGTTTTTATCAGTCAATTTTTTGAGGAACTTTTGATTGCCCAACTTTACACGATGCAAAGACAAAGTGAAAATTCTTTTGCAAATTGGTGGAATCAAAAATTTTTTGGAAAGCCTTATATTCATAAATTAAAAACGCAAACAAAAAAAATAAAAGCTGGTGAAAAGATTTATTCTGAAGGTGAAAAATCAGATTTTGTTTATTTTATTCGGAGAGGAAAAGTTGAAGAAATTAATGATGGTGTAAAAAATTTTTATGAAAATGGTGATTTTTTTGGAGAAATTTCTGGGATTTTAAATACAAAAAGAATAACTTCAGCAGTTGCTATTGAAAATTGTGATTTAATGATTTTTGAAACAGATGTTTTTCTAGATTTAATTCAAAAAAATAAAGCCGCGTCATCAAAAGCATTAAAGCGTTTGAATAGATTTACAAGTGAATAAAAGACGGTGGTTTCGAGAACCTCAACCACCGGTTTTATTCTTTTTGGACAGCCCCTTTTAACGTTTCCCCAATCTAGCCTCGATAAATCTCGGCTGTGGCTATTTGTTGGATGAAACTAAAATAATGCTCTCGCATTATTTTTTAACGTTTCCCCAATCTAGCCTCGATAAATCTCGGCTGTGGCTGTTTGTTGGATGAAACTAAAATAATGCTTTCGCATTATTTTTTAACGTTTCCCCAATCTAGCCTCGATAAATCTCGGCTGTGGCTGTTTGTTGGATGAAACTAAAATAATGCTTTCGCATTATTTTTTAACGTTTCCCCAATCTAAGCCATCTTCACATTGGATTTTTCCATCTTTATCAAACTTTATTTCTCTAAATTTTATGTTACGTTTTTGGTTTATTCCATTTGAACGTTCGCAGTCGTGGTAAAATAAATACCATTTTCCGTGATATTCGAGAATTGAGTGATGTGTTGTCCATCCTAAAACTGGTGTTAAAATTTTTCCACCGTAAGTGTATGGACCATAAATATTTTTAGAAGTTGCGTAACACAAAAGATGAGTTGTTCCTGTTGAATATGTAAAATAATAAGTATCATCTTTTTTGAAAAGCCAAGGGTCTTCAAAATATCTGCGTTCTTCATCACTAGCACAAAGAGGTTTTCCTTTTTCATCTACGATTACTAAATCTTTTAGTTCTTCTGCTAGTTCTTTCATATTATCTTTCATTAAAGCAATTTTTGGTGTACAAGCTGGTTCATCACCTTGAGGTTCTTTATTTTCGCTAGACCATTTGTTATTTCTATATTGATCTAGTTGTCCGCCCCAAATTCCACCGAGCACAAGATAATATTTTCCATCAGAATCTGGATACATACATGGGTCAATTGAATATGTTCCTTTGATATAATCTTTTTCTGGAACAAAAGGACCTTCTGGTTTGTCGCCAATTGCAATTCCAATACGGAAAAATCCTTCTTTATCGCGAGCGGGAAAAACAAAATAATATTTTCCGTCTTTTTCAACGCAATCTGGAGCCCAAAGCTGTTTTGAAGCCCAAGGAACATCTTTTAAAGAAAAAACACATCCACAGTCGCGAGGTAAAGTATTTTCATCTTGCATTTCATAAACATGATAATCTTTCATTCCATATTGGTCGCCATTATCATTATTTTCAACATCAACATCTTCATCATGAGATGGATAAATGTAAATTTTATCATTAAAAACGTGGGCAGAAGGATCAGCTGTGTATAAATCATTTACAAGCGGTCTTTTTTGAATCATAAAATACTCCAATCTAAAACAATATATAAAACTTGTTAGAATTCTAATCTAGGATATTATTTTTTCAATAAGCGAAATTACCTAATTAAAATTTTAAGGCACTTTTGATAGTAGAAAAGATTCGGCGAGTACGACAATGAAAAATTGATTAATATTTGCGTAACAAACTTGTGTGTTGGTTGAGGTTTTAGAAATCTTCTATGACAGTTTATAATATTTGTTGAAAGTATTAAAATTTTATAATTAAATTAAACTTCCTGGAATTTCTGATTGTGCATTTTTTGCGGCACACCAAGTTCCTTTTTCCAACGCATTATAAAAATCTCCAGATTTTAAATATTCATACAAAAAACCTGCGTTAAAACTGTCTCCGCAAGCAGTTGTGTTTACAATATTTATGTTTTCTGTTGGACATTCAAAAAAATCACCATTTTTTGCTGCGTAAGTTGATTTTTTTCCTCTAGTTACGATAATCATATTTTTGAATTCAGAACTTTTTTTTATGATAGAAGATTTTAAATCATCTTCACCAAAAGTTTTTAAAAATTCTTCATCATTTATTTTTATAATATCTGGAATTGAAGTTTTTAAAGTAAGTTTTAAATCATCACCAATATAATCTGCAAGAAAAATTTTTCCTTTATCGTGAGTTAAAGCACAAATTGTAGAATATAAATCATCACTCCAAATTTTTGGGCGACTTCCAGCAAGCAAAACTGCATCTACATTTGGGAGCGTTTCTATTAAATATTTTAAGATTTTTATTTCATATTTTTGGTCAAGATGTTCTTCCGGTTCACCAACGACAATTTCTGTTGTAGTTTGATTTTTTTTATCGAGTAAAGTCCAACAAGTTCTTGTGTTTCCGGGAATTATTACAGATAAAAGATTAAGATTGTCATTTTGAGCTAAATTTAAAAAATGTTCGCTATTATTTTTTCCGATTGGACACAAAATTTTTGCACAATTTTTTTCAAGTTGATTTAAAACTCTTGCAGAATTTATCGCTTTTCCACTTGCGTGTTCAATATAATGTTCAGAACGATTTACATTTTCTAAGGAAAGATTTTTAAAGCTGATTGTACGCTGAATTGTTGAACTTAAACAAATACAAAGAATTTTTTTCATCATAAAACCTCAACTAGAATTGTAACAAATTGAAAAAGAAATAAAAATGATGATGATGAAAAATCACCCAGAAAAAATTAATTTTTACATTTTTCAGATTTTTCTATAATTATAAAAGAAATTACACAAATTATTGCAGAAAGTAATGAACCTAAAGGTGGAGCAAATCCCATTTGAAAAAGTGATTCTTGCCATAATTTTGAAGCTAAATAAGCTCCCGGAATTCGTACAAAAATTACAGAAATTATATTGTGAATAAAAGAAATAATCGATTTTCCCAATGCACAAAAATATCCTGAAAAACAAAAATGAATTGCTGCAAAAACACAATCAAAAACATAAGATTTTAAATATTGTGTTCCTAATTTTATAACTTCGTTTTCTCTTGTAAAAAGTTTTAAAACAGGTTCTGCTAAAAACTGAAAAGATATTGCAAAAATTAATCCAATTGTAAAAGTGATTTTTATTCCAAGCCACAATGTTTTTTTTGCTCTGTCCCTAAATCCTGCTCCAATATTTTGAGCTCCAATTGCAGAAATTGCAGAAAGCATTGATGATGGAATTAAAAACAAAAAACTGATGATTTTTTCTACAATTCCAACTGCGGCGGCAATATCAACTCCACGTTTATTTGCAATTGTTGTAATAATTAAAAATGAAATTTGAATAAATCCATCTTGGCACGCAACAGGAATTCCAATTTTTAAGATATTTTTTGTAACATTTTTGGAAAGTTTAAAATCTGTTTTGTGTAATTTTATTTTTTGTTTTGATTTTGAAAAACAAATCAAACTGATAATCACACTGACTGTTTGTGAAATTATAGTTGCACTTGCTGCACCAATGGCTTTCATTTTAAAAAGTCCAATAAAAATTACATCTAAAATTATGTTTAAAACGCATGCAATTATTATAAAAATCATTGGGCTTGTAGAATCTCCCATTCCTCTATAAATTGAAGCAATAACATTATAAGCAACAATAAAAGGAATTCCTGCAAAACAAATTCTAAGATAAAAATTTGTCTGTTCTAAACTTTCTTTTGGGGTAGAAACTAATTTTATAATTTGCGGACAAAATATTTGTGTGATGAAAGTAAGAAAAATTGAAAAAATCACAAATATGATGATTGAATTCCCTAAAACTTTTGAAAAATCTTCTTGTTTTTTTGCACCAACCGCTTGTCCGATTAAAACTGTGCTACCCATCGCAAGTCCAACTATAATCACTGTAAACATATGCATTATTTGACTTCCGATTGAAACTGCCGAAATTACAGATGCATTTTCAAATTGTCCAATTATAAAAAGATCTGCCATTCCATAAAGTGTTTGTAAAAAATATGAAAGAAGATATGGAAGTGAAAAAAATATTAAATTTTTAGAAATGCTTCCTTCTGTAAGATTTTTTTCCATAGAAAGTTATATTAAAGAAAAGAAAAAAATCCGTCAATTTATAACATCTTTTTTTGTTTGTTAGAATTGACTAACTTTTTAATAAGAAGTATCTTTGTTTAGAGAGTGTTAGTAAAGACTAACTAAAAAAGGAAGAAGTTTTGACTTTTGAACAAATTATAATTCAATGTTCTGCACCATCAATTTGTGGAATAAAACCGGGCAATATGTTTACAACAAGCATAGAACGTTATTCAGAAGAAATTGTGAAGATTTATAAAAATCAATTTTTAAAATATGGAATTTTTCTAAGAACTTTTAAAACTTCTAAAAATCTAGTGATGTTTTTTACTTACGATTTTGTATGGATTAGAAAAATTTTAGGCGATTCTTTTGTAAAAGCGTATCTTGCGGGAAAAAATTATCCTGTTGAAAAAGGAATTTTTTCGGTTATGGAAGAACTTTTTCAAAGACTTCAAAAACAAGAAAATTTTCCGCATGAAGTTGGAATTTTTCTTGGTTATCCTTTGGAAGATGTAATTTCTTTTGAACAAATGGAAGGTAAAAATTGTAAATATTGCGGATATTGGAAAGCGTATCAAAATCCGGAAGAAGCAAAAATGTGTTGTTGTAAATACAATCATTGTAGTCAAATGTGTAAAAAATGGTTTGATGAAGGACTTACAGTTCCTCAGATAATCAAAAAATATAAAACTGTGGCTGAAAAAGTCGCATAGTGAGGTTTTTATGAAAGTTGCAATTGTTTATTCAACTACGACAGGAAATACAGAAGCAATGGCTAATGCAATTAAAGATTCAGTTTTATCAAATGGAGCTGAAATTGTATTTGGAACACCAGAAAATGTAGATGGTTCATCTGCTTTGGAGTGTGATGTTCTTCTTTTGGGAAGTCCTGCGATGTGTGATGAAGTTCTTGAAGATTCTATGGAAGATTGGTTTGTTGGAATTGAAGGCTCTTTAAGTGGAAAAAATATTGCTGTATTCGGTTCTTATGATTGGGGTGATGGTCAATGGATTAGAGATTGGGAAGAACGCATTAAAAATGATGGTGGAGTGATTACTACTGAAAATTTAAAAATCAATCTTACTCCAGATGATACTGGTATTGCAGAATGTAAAGATTGGGCTACAAAAGCGATAAAATAAAATCATTTAAAATTTAAAAAAGTTTCAAAAAGATTTCTGTAAATTTTTTATGGAAGTCTTTTTTTTTGTACAAAAATTGTTATATTTATAGTAAAGAATTTATTAAAGAGGTTATTATGAGAAAAAAAATTGGGAAACAAACTTATTTATATCCAATGCCAGTTTTAATTATTGCAACTTACGATGAAAATCAAAATGTTGATATTATGAATGCCGCTTGGGGAGGAATTCATGATACAAATCAAATAGGAATTTGTGTTTCTCCAGAACATAAAACTGCAAAAAATATTTTATTAAAAAAATCATTTACAGTTAGCATTGCTAATGTTTCTAATGTTGCTGCCTGTGATTATGTTGGTCTTGAAAGTGGAAATAAAATTTCTAATAAACTTGAAAAATCTGGTTTTACAGTTACAAAATCTGAATTTGTGGATGCACCAATCATAAATGAACTTCCAATGTGTCTTGAATGTGAATTAGTAAGTTATGATGAAAAAACAGGTTGCCTTGTTGCAAATATTATCAATGTAAATGCCGATGAAAAAATTCTTACTGATGGTAAAATTGATGTTGCAAAATTAGAACCAATCACTTATGACCCTGTAAATCATAAATATATAAAACTTGGTGAAGTTGTTGCAGATGCATTCAGTGTTGGAAAAAAACTCATTTAATAAAAGGTTGAGTTTACAATCTGTTTAAAATAGAAAATTAAAAAGAGCTTTTGTTCTATATTGACATTTTCTTTTTATTTGTGTATTTTTTTAAAACTATTGTTAATTTTTGTGGATTATTGTTTTTAAGGAAGGATAAATATTATGTCTAGAATGTGTGATGTTTGTGGAAAAGGTGTAATGTCAGGAAACAAAGTTAGTAAATCTTATAACCATACACGTAGAACTTGGAGACCAAATCTTCATTCTGTAAAAGCAAAACTTCCAAACGGAGAAGTAAGAACTCTTAAAGTTTGTTCTGGTTGTTTAAATGCTGGTTTTGTAGACAAAAAAGTTCGTGTACCAAAAGCTGAAGTTGCACAGAATTAGTTTTACGTTATTTTGTTTTAAAAATTACAACTAGTCTTGAAAAGCCATTCTTTTATTGAGTGGCTTTTTTTATTTTTAAATTGTCGTGCACCGACACGGGAATCTAACTTTAAAAATTTAATTCTAATCCATCCCAAGCAGGACTTATATTTTTTGTTAAGTTTGGAAAATCTTTTAAATGTTCATTTAAATATTCAATAGTTTCTTCGTGTGAATGATGATGTGCTAAATGTGTGAGCCAAACGTTTTCTGCTCCAATTTTTTCTGCGGCTTCCATCGCTTGTAAAAAACTAAAATGAGTTGAATGTTCTTTAATTCTTAATCCGTCAATTATTAGATGTTTTAATTTTTTTTTGTTCTTTTTTATTAATTCAAAAGATTCATCACTTATAAAAGAACAATCTGTTAAATATGCAAAAGAAATTTCATTTTCTGTAAAAAGCCAACCAACAGTTTGAGTATGTCCATGTAACATTGGAATTGGTGTGATGATTGTATCTCCAATTGTAAAATTTTTATTTGCTTCATTTAGAATTACTTTTGCATGACCGCCGCCTTCTTTTGCATGATGAAAAAAATAAGAAAATCGTACATTAACATCATCTATTGTTTGTTTATTTGTATAAATTGGAATGGGAGGTGCGTCTACAACATCAGCATTTTTTTCTGTGCGGTTAAAACAATCTGCACTAAAAATTCTCAAATCATCAATTCCATGCAAATGATCTGCATGACTGTGTGTTAATAAAAGTGCATTAATTTTACGAACGTTGTAGTTTAAAGCTTGAATTCTAAATTCTGGTCCAATATCAACTAAAATATAATTATTATCATCGGTTTTGATATAAATTGATGAACGATTTCTTTTATCTTTTGGATTTTTTGATTGACAAACAGAGCAATCACAAGCAATAACCGGAACTCCATGACTTGTTCCTGTTCCTAAAAATGTTATCTTCATAAAGTTATTATAATTTACTATATTAAAAAAATCTATTAAAATAGATATTTACTATGATAAGTTATGGAGTTTCAAAATTAATTTCAGAATTTCTCGAAAATCAAATGGAAGTTTTTACTGTTGATGAACTTTATAGTTACGTAAAATCTTATGTAAAAAATGTCAACAAAAAAGAATTGAAAGATATTTTGAATTCTACAAATTTTGTTTTTCCTTTGGTAAAAAATGAATTTATCACACGAGCGGGAGTTTTTACAAATCTTTTTTTTAGTTTTATGCCAACTCAGGAAGAAATTGAAAAAAATCATATTTTAATTGGACATAGATGTATGCCTTTTATAAATCCGGAACAAACTCCAGATTGTATAAATGTTTTAGTTGATGAAAAAATTCTTTCTTCAGAACCAACATCTTTTTCGATGAATCTTGCAATGGATACTTTTGCTTTATATGGCGAAGGTTACGAAATTCCTTTAATTTTTAATGATAAAGCGAATGAAAAACTTCCTTTAAGTTCTGTTCAATATAATTTTCCAAAAGAAATTACATTAACTTCTTGGAGATTGGATGAAATTGCTAAAAATCAA
Source organism: uncultured Treponema sp. (assembly GCA_964410365.1). Taxonomy (GTDB): domain Bacteria; phylum Spirochaetota; class Spirochaetia; order Treponematales; family Treponemataceae; genus Treponema_D. The sequence continues at coordinate 15,976 of CAYPGB010000008.1, read as the reverse complement.
GATTTTCAATACGGTGATAGAATTTTATGTCGTGTTGTAGATTGGAAAAAATCTATTGTGGAAATGTTTGTTCTTAAAGATAAATCTTCTAAATATATAATTTCATCAGATTCTTTAGAACGTGAAGAATGGTATTCTTATTTTGAAGAAGGTCTTTTGAAAAGTTTTAATAAAAACGGCCCATGTTCTTCAATAGAAGAGCAGTTAGCATTTTTATTTTTGGAAGAAAGGGAAAATCTTTGTGTAATAAATTGTGGTTCTTCAGAAGAATTTTTAAAACATACGAAAAAAATCGGATTTTCACCTTTTGGAGTTGAATCTAGAATATGGTTTAATGGAGAATCGGTTCCTTATGTTGGAGAATGGAATAAATCGGCTTCAAAAGAGCTTATTCTTTCTGATATATCAATTTCATATTCACCAATTTTGATAGATTCTTACGTTAAAAATTCTATTTATAATAATCAGAGAGGAAAAAATCAGCAATCTATAGAAGAACTTTCAAAAATAATTTTTCCTTGTTCTTTTGAATTGACAAAATCTGAATTGAATTTTCTTATGCAAACTATTTCAAAAAGATATGATGAATTAAAAGAGCAATATAATGATTTTTTTGAAGTTTCAGTTGCTCCTGTTCGGGAAAGACTTTTGGATTTATATTCTCAAGTAAATGAACTTGTTTGTTCTATAGGTTGTTCAAATTTAAATGTAGAAGTTTTTCCTCAGCAAGAATTAGTTGTTCTGATGCAAATTTTTACTCATTCTATAAGATTAATAGAAGAATTTGAAAATTTGTATATGAATTCTAATTTTCCTATAGAAGATATAAAACTTTCGTTAGATGGAATGGAAGATACTTTTTATGAAATTAGAGATACTTTAAAATCATCATTAGAATATAATATATATAAAGGATTTGAAGTTGTAGGAGGTTTTAAAAATGGAAAATGACGTTGATATATCTAAATTAATTCATCGTGGTGGAATTTTTATAGATGTTGAAGCAACAACTCCAAGAGATGTTTATGAATATATTTCAAAAAGAATTGATTTACCAGAAGGCTTAAGTTCTGAACAGTTAACAGAAGCATTGTTTGCTAGAGAAGCTGTTTTAAGTACTGCTGTTGGAAATGGAATTGCTTTGCCACATGCAAGAACTCCAATTATGAAAAATGAAGAAGACCAGAGAATTATTATAGTTTATTTAAAAAATCCAATAGAAATGAAGGCTCCTGATGAAAGACCTGTTTCTACAATGTTTATTTTACTTTCAAGTAATTCTCAATCACATTTAAAAATTTTATCATATCTTGCTAATCTTTTTAGAAATATGCGTTTTCGTCGAGCGTTAGAAGCTCGTGCTGGAGAGTCTGAACTTTCTAATTTGATACAAGAATTATCATAAAAGGAAAAATTATCTTTTTAGATATTCCAATAAATTTATTACACATATAAACGAGGTGTTTTTATGAACAAAAAAGGTGTTGAGGCAGTTGCACTTTCTATTCGCAGCTTGTCAATGGACGCTATTCAAAAGGCAAATTCAGGTCATCCTGGACTTCCACTTGGTGCTGCAGAAGTTGCAGCTGTTCTTTACGGTGAAATTATGAAGCATAATCCTGCAAATTCAAAATGGTCTGATAGAGATCGCTTTGTGCTTTCTGCAGGACATGGTTCTATGTTACTTTATTCAATTCTCCATTTAGCTGGATATAAAGTTTCTATGGACGATATAAAGGATTTCCGACAAGTTGGTTCAAAATGTCCAGGTCATCCAGAATATGGTGACACTGATGGAGTTGAATGTACTGGCGGACCTTTAGGACAAGGCGTTTCTATGGCAGTTGGAATGGCTATGGCAGAATCTATGCTTGCTGCAAAATTCAATACACCAAATCACAAAATTGTTGATCATTATACATATTCTCTAGTTGGAGAAGGTTGTTTGCAAGAAGGTGTAGCATCAGAAGCATCATCTTTAGCTGGAAATTTAAAACTTGGAAAATTAATTGTTTTCTATGATGAAAATAAAATTTCTATTGATGGTTGTACAGATATTACTTTTACAGATGATATTGCAAAACGTTATGAAGCTTATGGTTGGCAAGTTTTAAAAGGTGATATGTATGATGTTGAAGGCATTGTAAAACTTGTAAATGAAGCTAAAGCAGATACAGAACATCCTTCATTGATTATGTTAAAATCAATAATCGGAAAAGGTGCTCCAAAACAAGGAACAGCTGATGTTCACGGTGCTCCTCTTGGTGCAGAAGGTATTATTGAAGCTAAAAAAACTCTCGGTTTACCAACTGATAAAGATTTTTACGTTGTACCAGAAGCATATCAATATTTTGAAGATAAAAAATCAGATTTTGCTAAAGTCGAAGATGATTGGAAAAAAGAATTCGATGCTTGGGCAAAAGAAAATCCTGAACTCAAAAAAGAATGGGATGCTTTCTATTCAGATTCTGTAACAAATCCAGATGTAAAAGACGTTGAATATAAAGTTGGTGATGCTTGTGCAACTAGAGATGCTTCTGGAAAAGCTTTAAATGTAATTGCTGCTCGTTATGGAAACTTAGTTGGTGGTTCAGCTGATTTAATGGGACCAAACAAAACTGCATTTAAAAACATAGATAACGGAACATTTAGTCCAACAAACCGAAAAGGTCGAACAATCGAATACGGAATTCGTGAATTCGCAATGTCAGCAGTTGCCGCAGGAATTTCTTTACACGGTGGATTACGTCCTTTCTGTGCAACATTCTTAGTTTTTGCAGATTATCTTCGTGGTTCTTTGAGAGTAGTTTCTTTAATGAAACAGCCAGTTATTTATGTTTTCACACATGATTCAATTTATGTTGGAGAAGACGGTCCAACTCATCAACCAATTGAAACAATGACATCTTTAAGAGCTATTCCTGGCGTTCAAGCTCTTCGTCCTGGTGACCCAGAAGAATCTATGGAAGCATGGAATATTGCTTACGCTTCAAAAGACCATCCTGTTTGTATGGCTTTCACAAGACAAGCTCTTGCTGTTTATGAAAAATCTGATAAAAACTGGAAGAAAAACATGGCAGAAAAAGGTGCTTATGTTGTTCTTGAAGGTTCTTCTAATCCAGATATTACAATTTTAGCAAGTGGTTCAGAAGTAAATATGGCTTTGGATGCAGTAAAACTTGTTTCTGGAAAATCAATTAGAGTTGTTTCTGTTCCAGATTTGAAGAAATTCTCAGAACTTTCAAAATCTGAACAAAATGAAATTATGGGTTCTCCAAAACGCGTAGTTTGTACAGAAGCTGGAATTTCTATGGAATGGTTACAATTTACAGATAAAGAAAATTGTTTCTGCATCGACAGATTTGGAACTTCTGGTCCAGCAAAAAAAGTTGCTGAGTATTTAGGTTTTACATCAGAAAAATTAGCTGAATTATTAAAAAAATAGAAAAATCTAAATAAAAATAATTTAAATGCACCTAGAAAAGTTGAAAAATTAAATTCAGTTTTTTAGGTGCATTTTTTTTTCATAGAATTTTGTTTGTAGATAATTTTATTATAGTTTTATTTTTTTAGTTGTTGTAGTGAAATCTAAAAAATGTTATAGTTGAGTATATCCCACTAAAAAAGAGGTCCAAATATGCCTTATACTGAACCAACAAGTCTTGCGATTGTTGCGTGTCCAGGTGGCGAAGCTTTCGCCAATGAAGTCATAACGCACCTTAAACACATGTACAAACATCGCTTTACATTAAAGAACGATGTTGTATCTAAGCGTTATGAGCTGACTAAAGAAGAGCTTGTACAGAGAATTAATTTGCAAAATGATTTGCAAACTAGTGAACTTTGTATAAGAGGTGCTACTGATAAGTATAGACCGCCGGTATTTAAAGTTAATGCCCGTTTTACTTATTTTGCTAATGGTGAAGTAAAAACTGAACTGTTAGATACTGTTCGTGGAAAAGATGTTTTTATTTTTCAAGATGTTGAAAATCATGAAATTCTTTCAATGAACGATGGTAAAAACAAAATCAGAATGACAGTAAATGACCACGTTATGTCGCTTCTGGTTACAATTGATGCTGTAAGAATGGCTGGTGCTGGAAAAATCACTTTGGTTGTTCCTGCTTATCCTTATGCAAGACAGCATAAGAGAAAAGGTCGAGAAGGTCTTACTGCAAGTCTTTTAGGTCATATCTACGAAATGCAAGGTGTTTCTAGAATTATCACACTTGATTTACATTCTCGCGAAATTCCAAATGCATTCTCAAAATTAAATCTCGACAATCTTCATGCAAGTTATCAAATTATTCGTGAACTTAGTAAAATTGTTGATTTAACAGGCAAAACAGAAGATTTAGTAATTGTTTCTCCAGATACAGGTGCTATTGATAGAAATAAATTTTATGCTTCCGGATTAAAACTTCCTCTTGCTATGATTTACAAAGAGCGTGATTATTCAATCGTAACTCAAGATGCTCATTCAACAAATATAAAATCTGTAAAATTACTTGGAGATGTAAAAGGTAAAGTTGCATTCCTTGCTGATGATATGCTTGGAACTGGTGGAACTTTACTAAAAGCGATGAGTTTCTTAAAAGAACAAGGTGCTACAAAAGTTATTTGTGCAATTTCGCTTCCATTCTTTACAGGTGATGCAATAAAAGATTTTGATGAAGCTTACAAACAAGGTTTGTTCTACAGAATTATTGGTACAAATGCAGTTTACCATGAAGATTTATTAAATCGGGAATGGTATATTAGTACTGATGTTAGTGGACTTTTTGCAAACGTAATTACAAGAATTCATTACAATCAATCTTTGAGTGAATTGCTAGATAATCGTACAATTATAGAAAAAGTTTTAAAACAAAGTTCTGTTGCTCAAAATCAAACAAAAATAACAGATGAAAATTCTTCACAAGGAACAAAATAACACAGATGAATGTTCTTTGTGTTGATATTGGAACGACTTCATTAAAAGTAGGAATAATTTCTGAAAATGGTGAAGTCGTTTCTATTTTAAAAAAAGATTTTATCGATAAAACATCAAAATTCATCGCAGAAAAATGGCTTTTTTCGTTAAAATCAGTTCTCGTTCAGTTTGAAAAAAAATTAAATCATCATTTAGATATTTGTGCAATTTCAATTTCTGGAAATGGTCCAACAGTCGTTAGTAATGGTGGATTAACACTTTTATGGAATAAAAATTATAAAATTCAAAATATTCAAACTGGAAATTCTCTTTTTTTACCAAAATTAATTGCTTTTAAAGAACTTTTCAAAAATGAATATACACGGTCAAAATATTTATTTTCGGGGCCTGAATATTTTGTTTATAAATTGACAGAAAATGCAATCACAGTTTTGCCAGAAGCAAGATATACTAATGCATATTGGAATGAAAAAAATCTTTCAGAACAAGATTTTGGAAATTTAAAAGAAAAACTTCCTCCGTTTATAGAAATTGGACAAAAATGCGGAGAATTAAAATCTGAAATTGCAAAATTGTTAAATTTAAGAGAAAAAATTCCTGTTTTTTGTGCTGGTCCAGATTTTATTGCTGCTTTAATTGGTACAAATACTTTGGAAGTTGGAAAAATTTGTGATAGAAGTGGTTCTAGCGAAGGAATTAATTTTTGTGTAAATAAACAAATTTTTCATCCAAAAATTAGAACTTTACCATCAGTTATTCCAGATTTATGGAATTTATCTTATTTAATTCCAAAAAGTAGTAGTTTTTCTGAAAATATTCGACTTGAAAAAATAGGTGATGGAATTGAAATTTTAAAAGAAATTGCAAATCAAAATAATTTTATTTTTCCGCAAAAAATTCATATTACTGGTGGACAATCAAAAAATTTACAATTTCTCCAAAAAAAAGCAAATTTTTTAAATTTGGAAATTGCAATTTGTAATTGTAATGATGCAGAACTTGTTGGAGATGCTTGTGTTGCATTTTATGGAATGAAAAAATTTAATTCTTTAAAGGAAGCGGCAAATTCACTCGTAAAAGAAAGTTTAATTTTAAAACCCAAAATAGGATGATGATATGAAAATTTATAAAATTCCAGAAAATCTTAACGCAATTATTTTTGATATAGATTCTACGTTATATACGAATTCAAAATATGCATTTGAACAAGTTGATTGTCAAATTCGCGAATTTGCAAAATATACAGAAATTTCGGTGGATGATGCAAGAAAAAAAGTTTCTGATTTTCGTAAAGAATATGCTTTAAAAAATGATGGAAAAAAAATCAGTTTGGGAAATACACTTTTAAATTTTGGAATTCCAATTGAAAAAAGTATTGAATGGAGAAAACAACTTTTGGAACCTGCAAATTTTTTATCTTATGATGAAAAACTTGTTCACTCATTAAAAGAACTTTCTAAAAAATACAAAATGATTTGTGTAACAAATAATCCAGTTTTACCAGCAAGAAAAACTCTTGAAGCAATAGGTGTTTCTTCTTTTTTTGAAAAAATTGTTGGGCTGGATACGTGTTTTAAATCAAAACCTGCAAAAGAACCGTTTTTAACAGCGACAAAATGGCTTTCCGAAAATCCTGAAAATTGTCTTGCGATTGGAGATCGTTATGATTTAGATATTGCTCTTCCGTTGGAATTAGGAATGGGCGGAGTTTTAGTAAGCGGAGTTGAAGAAGTTTATGTTTTGCAAGAAAAAATTATCTAAAAGTTTAATTTTTATTTTATTTATGATAAAGTTTTTTAAGGAAATTTAAAAATGAAAAAAATTCTAGTTGCGTCAACAAATCCTGTTGTTACAGATGTTGTAAAATCTGTTTGTTTAAAATATTCAGCTTATTTTGACCCTTTGTTTTGTCCAGATACAGATGAAGCGTTGTGTTTTATTGATTATGAAATTCCAGAAATAAAAATTGTGGATTTTACTTCAAAAGATATTGATTGTGAAAAAATTTTGCAAACTATAAATAGCGACCCTTGGTTGCATAATGGTGGAGTGATTGCTGTTGTTGCAAATCCATCAGAAGTTCAAGAATTAGAAGATTTAAAAAATCCAAATATTTTAGTTGCACAAACTATTCATACTTTTAAAAATAATTTTGAACGACTTTTACGAATTCTTTGGAGTAATAAACAATTTTTGTTTAATCGAGGAATGCAAGAATCTGTTGGAGGAATTGAAAAAGGCGGTTTTGTTTGCAAAAATGACCCTTTCGATTTAAGAATGTTTACAAGTTTTTTGGTGAATTATCTTTATTGCACAAATAGAATTAGCGAAGAAGGTAGATATTCTTTACAAACAACTTTGATGGAACTTTTAACAAATGCATTAGAACATGGAAATTGTGGAATTTCTTATGATGAAAAAACAAAATATCTTGAAAATGGTGGAAATGTTTTAGATTTAATTCATGAAAAAATATTAGATGAAAATATTGCAAAAAGAAAAATTTGTATTGAATATGTAATTGGAAAAGAAAAATCATCTTTTAAAATTTCTGATGAAGGTGATGGATTTGATTGGCGTTCAAGAATGGATTCTAGTTCTCCAAAAGATGAAGAAACTCATGGCAGAGGAATTAATTTGTCAAAAGAATTGGTTTCGGAATTAACTTATAATGATAAAGGAAATGAAGTTTCTTTTGAAATAAAAAATCTTCACGACTCTTCAAATACAGTTCCTCTTGTTATGCAACCATTTTCTACAATAACATATAAACGACATCAGATTGTTTGTAAACAAAATGAACTTTCAAATGATTTATTTTTTATTTGTTCTGGGGAATATGGAGTTTATGTCGATGGAAAACTGATTTCTATTCTTACTCCAAATGATATGTTTATTGGTGAAATGGCATTTTTACTAAATGATAGACGTTCTGCAACAATTATGTCTGCTCAAGAAGGTCAATTAATTCGTATTCCAAAATCTTCGTTTTTAAATTTGATAAGAAAAAATCCGCATTATGGAATATTTCTTTCAAAACTTTTAGCTCAAAGAGTTGTAAGACAAAATCAAAAAACTTTGGAACTTACAAATGAACTAAAAGAATTAAAAGAAAAATCAAAATAGATTAAAATAATCCAGAAATCACGCCATTATCATCAACATCAACATTTAAAGCTGCTGGTGATTTTGGCAAACCTGGCATTGTCATGATATCGCCTGCCAAAGCAACAACAAATCCAGCTCCTGCGTAAAGTTGAACATCTCTAATTGGGAACGTAAAATCTTTTGGTGAACCAATTAATTTTGGATCATGAGAAATTGAATTTTGTGTTTTTGCAATGCAAACTGGTAAATTTCCGTAGCCTTGTTCTTCAAAAGTTTTTAATTTTTTCAATGCAGAAGAGTCAAATTCAACATTTTTTGCACGATAGATTTCTGTTGCAATTTTTTTAATTTTTTCTGTCAAAGGTAAATCAAGTTCGTAAAGAGGATGAAATTCTGATTTTTGATTTTCTATCATTTCTACAACTGTTTTTGCTAATTCTGTAGTTCCATTTCCACCTTTTTCCCATCCTTCACTAAGAACTGCTTTTACACCGTTTTCTTTACAAAGTTTTTGTAATAATTCAATTTCTTCATCAGAATCGGTGATAAATTTATTTATAGCAACAACGCTTTGAAGTCCAAATTTTGAAACATTTTCTATATGTGTTTTTAAATTTTCAAAACCTTTTTCTAGTGCTTTACAATTTGGATTTGCTAAATCTGTTTTTAAAATTCCACCATGCATTTTTAAAGCTCGAATTGTAGCAACAATTACAACAAGATTTGGTTTTAAATTTGCAGAGCGACATTTTATATCAAAAAATTTTTCTGCTCCAAGGTCTGCGGCAAATCCTGCTTCTGTTACAACATAATCACAAGAAGCTAAAGCACATAAAGTTGCATTTACACTGTTACAACCATGTGCAATATTTGCAAAAGGTCCGCCATGTACAAACGCAGGTGTTTTTTCCAAAGTTTGAACTAAATTAGGTTTTATAACATCTTTTAAAAGCACTGCAATAGCACCTGTGGATTTTAATTCTTTAAAAGTAACATTTTCTCTTTTGTAGTTTTGCCCAATTACAATATTGTCAATTCTTTGTTTTAATTCTTTTATTGTTTTAGAAAGACAAACAATCGCCATAATTTCTGATGCAACTGCAATTGTAAAATGATCTTCTCTTGGAATTCCATTTGTTCTGCCACCTAATCCAATAATGATATTTCTAAGACTTCTATCATTTAAATCTACACATCGTTTCCAAGAAATTGTTCTAGGGTCAATTCCTAATTCATTTCCTTGTTGAATATGATTATCAATTAATGCGGCAATCAAATTATTTGCGATGGAAATTGCATGTAAATCACCTGTAAAATGCAAATTTATATCTTCCATTGGAACAATTTGAGCAAATCCACCACCGCAAGCTCCTCCTTTTACGCCAAAACATGGACCTAAAGAAGGTTCTCTAAGTGCTACCATAGATTTTTTTTCGATTTTTCTAAGTCCATCTGCTAAACCAATAGAAACTGTAGATTTTCCTTCACCAGCTGGAGTGGGTGTGATTGCGGTAACTAAAATAAGTTTTCCAGGCTTTTTTGAAGCTTTTTCTTGTAAGATTTTTAATTCTTCAAAATTAATTTTTGCTTTGTACGGTCCGTAAAGTTCCAATTTTTCTGTTGGAATGTCAATTTTGTTTGCTATTTCTGAAATTGGAGCCATTACATTTTTTTGTGCAATTTCTATATCAGTCATTTTTTTCTCCTATTAAAAAGTCAATGAGAAAGTTGGCTAGAAATTTTATCGCCAGAACAACTTTCAATTTGATATTTTTACAAATCTAATTCTATTTTTCGATTTGTTTTTTGATATTTTATAACATTTATTCCTGCTGTTTTTAATAATTCCTTAGAAACAAGATTCATAGGAGTTCCATCATATTTATCACAATCATAAATTACAGTTTTTATTCCTGCTTGAATTATTGCTTTTGCACATTCATTACAAGGAAACAAAGTTACATAGATTTTTGTTCCAAACAGAGAACCTCCACGATAATTTAATATTGCATTCAATTCACTATGAACAACATAAGGATATTTTGTTTTTGTTGGTTCACCTTCGCGTCCCCAAGGAAATTTTTCATCAGAGCAACCGATTGGAAAACCATTATAACCTACAGAAAGAATTTTATTTTCTTCGCTTACGATACATGCACCAACTTGTGAATTTGGATCTTTTGAGCGCAACGCAGAAAGTGCTGCAATTCCCATAAAATATTCATCCCAGTTGATATAATCTTTTCGTTTTTGTGTTAGTTTTTCCATATAAAATAATTTTATAATAGAAAAGATTGTTCTTCAAGATGAAAAATTGCTTATGTAAAATTGAGATTATTAATATGAGTTAAAATATTAATTCTTCAGGTGAAATTAATTTATATTTTCCTGCAGGAATTGAAAAATCAAGTTTTAAAGCTCCAATTGAAATTCTTTTTAAGTAAACAACTTTATTTTGAACTTCAGAAAACATTCTTTTTACTTGATGATATTTTCCTTCATGAATTGTAAGAATTGCGGCTTGTTTTACCGAGTCTGAAAAAGTTCCATTTTGTAAATAAAATTGTATTTTTTCTTCATCTTCAATCCATTCCACTTTTGCACTTTCGCATTTAAAACCAAGTTCTTTTCCTTCAGGTGAAACTTCAAGTCCTTCTGAAAATTGTTGTTCAATCTGTTTTTTGTGTTCTTCAGATTCTTTTTTTTCTAGTACGCAAAAATAAGATTTATCAACATGCGATTTTGGAGAAATTAAGCGATGAGTTAATGTTCCGTCTGTAGTAAAAACAAGAAGTCCTTCTGTATCAATATCAAGTCTTCCTATTAAATGTAAATGTGATTGCAAATATGGAGTTTTAAATTCTTCTCCGAGTAAATCAAAAACAGTTTGATGTTCACCATCTTTATTTGTAGAAACTGTATCTGTGATTTTATTCATCATAAGATAAATATTTTTATGAAGAGAAATTTGCTCTCCGTCAATGGAAAGAATATCATTTTGGTCATCGATTAAACAACTTGCATCGGTTATTCTTTTTCCATTTAAAAGAACTTCACACCGATGCAAGAGTTTTTTTATTTCTTTGCGAGAACCAAAACCTTCGTGTGCAAGGATTTTATCAATTCTCTGTTTTGGCATTATTTCTTTAATTTGATAGAAACGTCGTATGCTTCGTCTGTCCAGTCGCGGTCAATACTCATTGTTAAATCTGTTGATAAAGTTACAGGTTTGATGAATTTGTATGCACGTTCAGTTTCTTTACAATAGAAAGAAAATCCAGCACCATCTTTAGAAACTTCTGGTTTAAAGTTTGTGATATTTGAGTCTGAGAAAGTGTAAACTACATCACCATTTGAATCTTTTAAAACGATTTTTCCGTCAGCAGAAAAAGTCCAATCAGCTTTGTAATTTTCATCTTGCCATGTTCCTTGAATAGAACCCAAATCCAATGCAAATGCACTAACTGCTAAAAAACTAGCCATTAAAACAGTTAAAAGTTTTTTCATAAAATATTCTCCTATAAAAATTAGAAAGTTTTATCTTTTTCTTTGTTTTTATTTTCTTTCATTAAGAGGAATAAAATTTCTTTCTTCTGAAATATTTTTATATGCTGGACGATAAATTCTTCCACCACTTACAACTTCTTCTATTCTATGAGCCGACCACCCCGAAATTCTAGAAATAGCAAAAATTGGTGTAAAAAGCTCACGAGGAATATTTAACATAGTGTAAACAAATCCTGAATAGAAATCTACGTTGGCACAAACTTTTTTATCAGATTTATGAACATCTTGAATAATTCCTGGTGCAACTCTTTCAATTATGTCATAAAGATAGAATTCTTCTAAACAATTTTTTTCTTTTGCAAGTTCTTTAGCTTTTTCTTTCAATAAAATTTCACGAGGGTCGCTTATTGTGTAAACTGCATGTCCCATTCCATAAACTAAACCTGTGTGGTCAAAAGCTTGTTTTTCTGCAATTTTTCTGATGTAAGCACTTACTTCGTTTTCGTTAGACCAATCTTTTACATTTGTTTTTATATCATCCATCATTTCTACAACGCGAATATTTGCTCCACCATGACGACGTCCTTTTAAAGAACCAACTGCGGCAGCCATTGCAGAATATGTATCTGTGTCTGCAGAAGAAACCACGTGAACTGTTAAAGAAGAATTGTTTCCGCCACCATGTTCTGCGTGTAAAACTAAAGCTAAATCTAAAGTTTCTGCTTCTAAGCGAGTATAATTTTTATCTGAACGAATTAATCGTAAAAAGTTTTCTGCTGATGAAAGTTCTGGTTTTGGATTATGAATATACATACTTTTATCATCATAATAACGTCTTTTTGCTTGATAACCGTACGCAGCAATTGAAGGCAAGCGAGCGATAAGATAAATACATTGACGAATGATATTCGCAACTGAACGGTCTTCTGGATTTTCATCATAAGAATAACTAGCCAAAATTCCTCGTGCAATTTTATTCATAATATCACTTGAAGGTGCTTTCATAATCATGTCTTCAGTAAAATTTGGAGGAAGAATTCTACAATCGCCTAAAAATTCAGAAAAAGCTTTTAATTGTGATTTATTTGGTAATTGACCAAAAAGTAAAAGATAAGCAACTTGTTCATATCCAAATTGATTATTTTTTTCTACATCATCAATAATATCTCTTACATCATATCCTCTGTAGATTAATCGTCCTGGAACGGCAATCTTTTCACCATTTTTTATCTCATATCCTACAACATCGCCAATTCGAGTAAGACCTACAAGAACGCCTGTTCCATTTGCATTTCTCAAACCACGTTTTACATCATATTTTGCATATAGATTTTGTTGGATTGGATCATTGTGTTTTGCAAGAGATTCTAGTTTTTTTAGCATTTGTTGTTGTTCTTTTTCTAAATTCAAGGTTGCCTCCTTTTGCATTTTTGTGATTTTTTAAATAATGTAAGCGAATAGATTTTATTGATAATTATAAAAAATTTGAAAAATGTATGCAATATTTTTTTTATAGATTTTTTTTGATGACTAATTTATCGAAAATCCTAAGGCAGAAGCAATTTTTCTTTGAAAAAAAGGTTTTTCTATCATTTTATTATAAATACAAAGTCCAGAAGAACATCCGCCATCAAACTGCATAGAAGTTTTACATTCAAAATGATTTAAGATTTTTGCACATTCTTCATAAGTTAAACCATTTTTATCATCAATCTTAAAATCTGGAGTTGCAACTAAAAAATATAAAACAGAACCATCGTTGTTTAGACCGCACGCTGTTCTTGAACGACGATTTTTATTAAAAATAAAAAAATCATCATTGTTGTGAGTTTTAAAAAATCCACCAAAAGCAAAATCACAGTTTTTGATATTTTCATCATTTTGAAAATCTATAATTTTTGCTTTTAACTGTTGATTTTTATCATAGAAAAATCCTAAAGCACAATATTTTTGATTTTTTTGAGTAATTATTTTTTGATTTATTTTTGTTATTCCAATTGGAATTGCTTTTTTGGTGAACGGCGTAGAATTGATTGCTACAATTGTGTCATTTTTTTTAGCAAATTTTTTTAAACTGATTTTTTTTCCAATATTTTGTTGATTTTCTGGTTCAGCTTTTATAATAAGTTTTGGATTTGATAAATCTATTTTTACGCAATGCCAACTTACTTTTAATTTTTCAATTTTTCCAGAAAATAATTCAAATCCTTCTTCAATTTTTGTTGATTCAAAATTTTCTAAAAGTTCTTCTAGTGATAAATTTGTATTTTCATAAGAATTTTGGAATTTTTCGTTATTTGGAATTGATGCACAACTTAAAAATAAAAAAGGCAGTAAAAAAAGAAATTTTATTCTATTCATTTATAAATCTTTGGGCTGGAGTATTTATCCAAATTGCCTGTAATTCTTCGTTGCCTGCATTTTCTACGCGATGAGGTGCCCCTGCTGAAAAAGAAACGCTATCACCTTCTTCTAAAAAATATTCCCGATTTTCATAAACAAATTTCGCTTTTCCTTTTAAAATGATTCCAATTTCTCTTCCTGTATGTCCGTAAGAACCGTGATGTGTATGTGTTCCAACTGGCAATTTTAAAATATAAGATTCTACAGAAATTGTATCATCATAATTTGGTTTAGAGAGTTCTTCATAAGTTATATCATCTTCGTGAATTGTAGGTCTTTCATTATTTCGTATGATTTTAACAGGTCGTTCTTTTCTGTATTCTTCAAAAAGATATTCAAGATTTATATCTAAAACATCTGCCAATGCTAAAAGTGTGTCTATTGCTGGAGAAACGTGATTTCTTTCTATTTGAGAAACTAAACTTTCGCTAACACCCGCTTTTTGAGCTACAACTTTTAAAGTATAACCTTTTCTTTCTCGTACTTTTCGTAATTTTTCACCAAAATGATAAGGTATTTTTTTTGCAGTATTAATTTCATCTTGCGAAGGTGTCATTATTTTGTTTCTCCTTGTTTTGTTCTGTTACAAATTGTACGAAGTAATCTTCCAAAGTTTTTTTTGGTCCTTCAACTTTCATTCTAGCTCTTGAACGAGCGTTATCGCGGCGGATTGTATACATTGAATAAAAATCTCGATAATCAAGTCCTGCATCCGCTTTTACGTGTTCACCAAGGAATTTTGAAACTTCATCACGCCCAATGGCTGGAATTCCAGATTCTCTTAAAGTTCTTCTCAAAGATTTTATTTGTTCATAAGAAATTCCAAATAGAAATTCTTCCATTGCTTGAGAAACTCCTTCAGTTCCCATTTTCTGTTTGATAAAACTAATCCATTGATCATCCATTTGCATAGAAATCAATAAAAGTTCGCTTGTTCCCATCATTGTTCCAAAAGCTGGAGCTAATTTTCTTCTTGCAGACCAAACTGAACGTAAAACAGGAGCAACTGTTTCTATAGTTTGATCGTTCCAATGTTCCCACAAAAGCAAAAGAGAATACGCCCATTCTCTGCGAAATTCCATCGGCTGAGTGTTATCTGTGATGAGATTCATATAAACATCTTCAACCAAAAGCGAAAACATAGAAAGAATTGTTTCTTTATCAAATTCTTCGTAAAAAATGTCCATTTCTTTTCCAACGTGTTTTGCGTATTTTGAAAAAGTTGAAAAAGTGTGAGCTTTTGCCACAAGAAGACCTTTTCCTAAAATTGCTTTAGAAGGCATTTGTAAAGTTTTATCACCATCTTCTTGGTGCTTTATCAAAGAATCAATTAATGTCATTGGTGTTCTAATTCCACCAGCTAATTCATGTTTTTCTAAAAGAGAAGGAAACCTAGAAATTGAACTTGCAATGGATTCCAAATCTGCAATTCTGTTTAGAAAAATTTCTGCTCTATCTTTATCATTTTTTGTAACTACAGGAAGGAAATCGTTTATGATTTTTTTTTGTCGCTCTGTAAAGCATTCAACTTTTTCTTCTTTATTAAGAAGAGCGGCGACTTCGTCTGTTTCTGAGTCAAAAAAAGTATTTATATCTATAGTTTCAAATTCTGTATTGCTCATATTTTCTTTAGCCAAAGTTTAAAAATTTACTCCTACTAAATAATTATAAATCATAATTATGTATTTTTCCACAAATAAAAAGATAAATAAGTATTTGCACTTAGAGTTTTTTTTTATTATCTTTAAGGATATAATTTTTTTTTAGAATTAAGAAAATATGTTTCTTTTAGTAAAATTATCTGTTTTTTAGATGAAACTTTTTAATACTAAAATAAATTTAATTTATGGATAAAATTGTGAAAACTGATGAATTTTTAATTGATGATGAAATAAAAAAAGGAAATATGGAAGATGAAAAATTAATAACAGATTCTTCCGAACTTATGTTGATAAAAAATGCAACAAATCTGTCTTCCAAAGTTGAAGTAAATAATTTTTACAAAATGGCATTTGAATATCAAAA
>CAYPGB010000007.1:0-101678 GCA_964410365.1 uncultured Treponema sp. | reverse complement strand
CAGAATAGAAATTGAAAAACAATCTCTGCCGGTAATTTTTTAATTGATTAAAATCAAAATTCGATCAATATTTGAATTATGAATGAATACATTTTCTTCACATCAGAAGGTTTTACGCAATCGCCGAACGAAACTGATTGTGAAAATATGCAAATCTTAGGATTTGAAAAAGGAAAAAATCTTGAAGAAGCAAAATCAAATCTTCTGAAAAATAATCAGTGGATTTTGGAATATGGATTTTCAACTGATAAAATAAAAACTAAACAGATTATTGATAAATCAACAGTTGAAAGTATAAAAACTCTCATTAACTATTTATGGAAAGATGAAGAAAAACATTTTGAGGAAGAACAAGAATCCGGTTTCGATGTTTCAAATCATATTTTTAATTACCTAAAGCAGATTAAAACTGCATTGCTCTTCTAAACCACTTCGATTTTGAGTTCGACATGATTTTCGCCGACCCACCTTATTTTCTTTCAAACGGCGGAATTTCAGTTCAGTCTGGAAAACAAGTTTCTGTGAACAAAGGCGACTGGGACAAATCGCGCGGATTCGATGAAGACAACAGTTTCAACCGCAAGTGGATTTCCGCCTGCCGCGAGCATTTAAAGCCGGACGGCACAATCTGGATTTCAGGAACATATCACAATATTTTCTCTGCAGCTCAAATGCTAAACGAACTCAACTTCAGAATCTTAAACTGCATCACCTGGGCAAAGACAAATCCACCGCCGAATCTTTCTTGCAGATTTTTCACTCATTCCACCGAATTCATTCTATGGGCAAGAAAAGACAAAAAAGTTTCTCATTACTTTAATTATGAGCTTATGAAAGAAATAAACGGCGGAACACAGATGCGCGACTTGTGGAGTCTTCCGGCGATTGCAAAATGGGAAAAATCTTGTGGCAAACATCCCACTCAAAAACCTCTTCCTCTTCTTGCACGCATAATTCTTGCCTCAACAAAAGAAAATGCCTGGATTTTGGATCCGTTCGCTGGTTCTTCTACAACCGGAATCGCAGCGAATCTTTTTAACCGCCGTTTTCTTGGCATTGAAAAAGAAACTGAATTCCTTGAACTTTCAAAACGCCGCCGTGAAGAAATTGAAAATCCACTTGTAAAATATGAATACAAAAAGAGGATTTCAAAGTATTCCGATAAGCCGTTAAAAAACATTTTAGAACTTCATGAAGATGAGCCATATTTTGGCGTTGACTTGCCGTTCTAAATCCTTTATTTCACCCGCACTTCAATTCCGGCGACAATTTTACTCACTTTGTCAGAGAGAATTATTACAATTGCAAAATTGTGCTTGAGCCAGGTGAGTAACAATTTTAGCAGATGAAAATTTATAATTTGAATGATGATGCATCTACAGAATGGAGAGAATATTAAACTGCGTTAGGCTATGGAGCACCTGCGAAGCAGTTCCGAAACGAAGTGAAACGTAGTGCAGGAATGAGCGACTAGCGAAGTGCGGAACAGCCGACGGCGAAGCCGGAACGCCCAAATTACTAAGAAATGACAACTAATCACTATTTTCTAAAAGATGCATCTTTTTTTTTCTACAGATTTACCGTTTTAAATAAATTTCTAAAAGAATTTCATCATACTAGACAATTAATTTTTATATCGTTAAAATGTTTTTAGATTATAAAAAGGGGTAATAAATGATTTTTCCTTTGGAAGAAGTAGTTCAATATGATGGTAATATTTACGAAATTACAGTTGCATCCAGTATTCGTGCTTATCAGCTTGCAAAAGTAAATGACCAAGAAGTTGTTGAAAATCATGATAAAGTTGTTTCTGTAGCTGCAAGACAACTTTTTAAGAATAAAGTACATTATCGAATTGAACAAAAAGATAATTAATGCAAAAAATCCTGTTATAGTGATTTTTGCACCCACAGCATCTGGAAAGACTGCTTTGACAAGAGAATTATTTTCTCCGTCTAGCAGTCATTTTATTTTAAATGCAGAAATTATCAGTGCTGATAGTCAAGCTGTCTATAAAAAAATGGATATTGGCACTGCAAAACCAGATTCTCAATTATGTAAAGAAATTCCTCATCATCTTATAAATCTTGTTGAACCAAATATCCAATTTACAGTGGCAGATTTTATTGAAAAAGCGGATGATGCTTGTAAAAAGATTTATGAAAAAGGAAAAATTCCTGTTGTTTGTGGTGGAACTGGTTTTTATATCAGAAATTTTTTATTTGGACTTCCTCCAACGCCTGAAAGTTCTGAAAAAATAAGAAATCAACTTCAAAAACGAATTCAAACTGAAGGTAATGCAGCTTTGTATGCTGAACTTAGTTTAATTGATTCTGAATCTGCTCAAAAAATTCACTTAAACGATAGTTATAGAATTTGTCGTGCATTAGAAGTTTTTTATACAACTGGAAAAACTCGTTCTTCATATAAAATTGAACAAAAACTTCGTGAACAATATGATTTTCTTTTTATAATTTTAGAACCTCCAAGAGATTTGCTTTTTAAAAGAATTTCTGAAAGAGTTGATATGATGTTTGAGCAAGGGCTTGAAGATGAAATTTTAAAACTAAAAAGTGAAGGGTATGATGAAAATTCACCTGGAATGAAGGCAATTGGTTACCGAGAATGGTTTTTAGAATCTGATAAAGAAAAAATAAAATCTGCCATAAAACATAATAGTTGTAAGTATGCAAAAAAACAGTTTACTTATATTCGTGATATTAATTTTGGTGAAAAAATTATTTATAACGCTGAAGAAAATGATATTCTTTCTGTTCAATATTTAATCAAAGACTTTATAAAAAAATATAATATAGAATATTGACTTAAAATTATTTTTCTGCAATAATAAAAAACACTTTATAAAGTAGGAGTGCCATCGTGCCTTGTGGAAAGAAAAGAAAACGCCAGAAGATGGCGACACATAAGCGAAAGAAGATGCTTAGACGTAATCGACATAAGAGCAAGTAGTTTTTAGGTCGAGGCTTGTGTTATTTAGACCGCGTTAATTTTACGCGGTCTTTTTTTTAAAAAACTAATTTAGAATTAAGTTTTATGCTATTAGATAAAATTGAATCACCAAGTGATATAAAAAATTTTTCTCAAAGTCAAATAGAACAATTAGAAGATGAATGTCGAAAAACTATTATTGATGTTGTTGGTAAAAACGGCGGACATTTAGCAAGTAATCTTGGTGTTGTAGAATTGACAATTGCTTTGCATAGAGTTTTTGATAGTCCAAAAGATGCAATTATTTGGGATGTAAGTCATCAGTGTTATACTCATAAACTTCTTACCGGTCGTTA
Source organism: uncultured Treponema sp. (assembly GCA_964410365.1). Classification (GTDB taxonomy): domain Bacteria; phylum Spirochaetota; class Spirochaetia; order Treponematales; family Treponemataceae; genus Treponema_D. The sequence goes on along the minus strand of CAYPGB010000007.1, from coordinate 98,373 downwards.
TAAAGAATTTTCAACTTTAAGACAAAAAAACGGAATTTCAGGTTTTACAAATAAAAATGAAAGCGAACATGATTTTTTTATAAATGGTCATTCATCAACTTCTATCTCACAAGCTTTAGGTTTACTTTCTGCAAGAGAATTAAATCATGAAGAAGGAAAAGTTATTGCAATTATTGGTGATGGCGCTTTAACTGGTGGACTTGCTTTTGAAGGTTTAAGTAATGCTGGATTGTTATCCAAAAATCTTATTGTTGTTTTAAATGATAATCAAATGTCTATAGACCATAATACTGGTGCAATTTCAAGATATTTAAGTAGACTTACAACAACATCGCGGTATCAAAAAATCAGAAATTTTATTGATAAATTAATAAATCATATTCCGTATTTTGGAAAAGGTTTAGAAAAATTCATTTTTAGAATAAAGCGTTCTCTAAAAGGTCTTTTCTTAACAAATAATCTTTTTGTTGATTTAGGATTTGAATACACAGGACCTTTAGATGGTCATAATGAAGTTGCATTGGAGAAAGCTTTTCGCCGAGTAAAAAAACTTCATCGACCTGTTGTCGTTCATATTGTTACAAAAAAAGGAAAAGGTTATAGTCCCGCAGAAAATAATCCAGAAAAATTTCACGGAATTGGACCTTTTTTAATTTCTGATGGCAATGTCGAAAAATTTGATACAACTAGTTTTACAGAGGCATTTAGCAAAATCATTTTAAAAGAAGCAGAAAAAAATCCAAAAATCGTTGCAATCACTGCGGCAATGGCAAAAGGAACTGGTCTTTCAGCTTTTTCACACAAATTTCCTACAAGATTTTTTGATGTTGGAATTGCTGAAGAACACGCTGTTACATTTGCAGGAGGATTGTCTTTTGGAGGATGTCTTCCTGTAGTTTGCATTTATTCTACATTTTTTCAACGTTCTATTGACCAAATAATTTGTGATGTTGCAATTCAAAATCTTCACGTAATTTTTATGTTAGATAGAGCGGGTGCAGTTCCAAATGATGGAATCACTCATCAAGGAATTTTTGATATTTCACTTTTAAAACCAATTCCCAATTTAGTAATCATCTCTCCTGTTAGTGAAAAAGATTTAGAATTATGTTTTCAATGGGCAGAAAAAAATCCTTGTGCAACTGTAATTCGTTATCCAAAATTAACTTGTCCAACCGAACATTCTCAATTTTCTGAACCAGTTCAACTTGGAAGAGGAATTTTTGTTCCTTGTTCAGAATTTTTAATTGGAAATATTTCTGAAACTCAACTTGAATCTGCTCAAAAAAAAGTTTTAATTGTTTCTACAGGCGGAATGTTTAGCGAAGTTGCAGTTGCTATTCGAAGTGTTTTGATTCAAGATGGATATGCAGATTTGTATCTTTTAAGATTTATAAAACCTTTTGACAATGAATATTTCCTTGAAATTGCAACAAAATATGATGCATTTGTTATTGTTGAAGAAGGCGTTATTGAAGGAGGAATTTCTTTAGACATAAAAAATCTTCTTTTAGAAAATAATTTTAAAAATATTTCAATTTTAGGTTTTAAGGATAAATATTTAACTCACGGTTCTAGAAATGATATTCTTGAATCTGCAAATTTAACTTCAAAAGATATAGAAAAAGAGGTTTTTAAATGGTTACGATGATTTTTGGAAATAAAAAACTTTCTACAGAAAAACCTGCTTTTGTTATGGGAATTTTAAACGCAACCCCAGATTCATTTTTTGAAAAAAGTCGTGGTGGTTTGGATTTAGCTTTAAAACTTATTGATGATGGTGCAGATATTCTTGATATTGGCGGAGAATCTACAAGACCTGGCTACGTTCCTGTAGACGAAGATGAAGAAATAAAAAGAATCGTTCCTTTAATAAAAGAAATTCGAAAGCATAGTGATATTCCAATTTCTGTTGATACAAGAAAATCAAAAGTTTTTCAAGAAGCATTTAATGCCGGTGCAGATATTTTAAATGATGTTTCTGCACTAGAAGATGATAAAAATATGGCACAAGTTTGTGCAAAAACGAAGTGTTCTGTGATTTTAATGCATCGTTGGCAAGAAAATCCAAACAAAAAAGATGAAAGTAAAAATATCATAAAAATTGTAAGTGATTATCTTGAAAATCAAATTGGATATGCACTTTTTGAAGGCATAGACGATAAAAAAATTATTATTGACCCAGGAATTGGTTTTGGAAAAACTTTTGAAGAAAATGTCAATCTTATAAAAAAGTGCAATCTTTTGTGTGATGGAAAATATCCCATTTTGATGGCACTTTCAAGAAAAAGATGCATTGGACAAATGACGAATGAAACTGTAGAAAATCGAATGGCTGGAACTTTGGCAGCAAATATTTTAAGCGTTCAAAATAATGTAAAAATTGTTCGTGTTCACGATGTAAAACAAACTGTAGATGCGTTAAATGTGATGAAATATCTTAAAAAATAGTGTATAATAAAAAACATGGTTGGTTTTGATAGGCTTTTAAATATTTATAATCTTATTCGTCCAATTTTGGACATTTTAGTTTTGACTTTTTTAATTTATAAAGCCTACGATTTTATGTCAAAAACTAATTCGGTTCAAATTTTAAGAGCGGTTGTTATTATTTTAATTGCTTACGGATTTGCAGCGTTATTGCATCTTTCTACATTATTGTGGTTATTAAATATCTTAGCTCCTGGATTTGTAATTGCGTTTGCTGTAATTTTTCAGCCAGAAATTAGAAAATTATTTTTAAGAATTGGACAGAACAATTGGTTTGCTTTTGGAAGTCGTTCAAAACATACTTATGTTGATGCTGTTTTAACTGCTGCAGAAATGCTTTCTAAACAAAAACGAGGAATGCTTGTAGTTTTTCGTCGTCATACAAAATTAAATGATATAATTCAAACAGGAACTGTTTTAAACGCAGATATTTCTTCCAGTATTTTGCTTACAATTTTTGGAAAAGATACAACTTTACATGATGGTGCAGTTGTTATTCAAGGTGGAAAAATAGTTGCAGCAGGTTGTTTTTTACCAACAAGTGAAAATTACACAATTAAAAAAACTTTTGGAACAAGACATAGAGCGGCTTTAGGTTTATCTGAAGTTTCTGATGCTGTTGTACTTATTGTTTCTGAAGAAACAACTGCTTTAAGTTTAGCTTATGAATCAAAATTAAATTACGATCTTTCAACTTCTGAAATTCGCAAAATTTTGGAGAATTTGCTTGAAATCACACCTGAACAGAAAAATTTGGAGGATACGGTAGATGAATATAAAACAAATAACTGATAAACTCCTTTATAATTGGCCAATAAAACTTATTTGTCTTATAGTTGCAATTTTTCTTTATATTTTTCATCAAACATCCTTAGTTGAAAGAAAGAATTTTGTTGTTCCTCTTCAAGTTATAGAAAATGGACAAGTTATGAATGTAGATTCTGTTCCTACTTCTGTCACTCTTTCTGTAAGAGCATTATCTGATGATGTATCTGATATTCATATAAATGATTTTACGGCTTTGTTAGATTTATCATCAATTTCTGAAAGTGGAGAATATGAAATTCCAATAAAAGTTTCTATTTCTGATAATTTGAAAAAGTTTGAATCACTTGAAATTAGAATACGACCATCATCTACTGTAAAAGTTAAAGTTGAAGAAAAAATTGTAAAATTCATACCTTTAGAAGCATCTGTTTCTGGAGAACCTGCGTCTGGATATTTTGTAGAATCTTTAATTTTGGAACCATCTTCTGTGAGTGTAGTTGGTCCTGCTTCAATTGTTGAGAAAATCGAAAAATTGTACACCGATAAAGTTTTAGTTTCAAATGCAAAAACTAATTTTTCAACAGAAGTAAATTATTTTCCACTAAATAAAAAAATTTTAGTTTCTGATACAGGTCCTTACAAAGCAACTGTTGTGATTTCTCCAATGCCATTTACAAAAACTTATGAAAAAATTGCAATTTCTGCGTTAAATTTATCAGAAAATTTAGAATTAATTTCAAATATTCCAGAAGGAACTTTAGTTATAGATGGAACCGTTCCGTTTTTAGAAAATTATAATCTTCCAAAAAATGCAATGCAAGTTGATTTGAGTAAAATTTCTGAACCTGGAGAATATGAACTTCATGTAAATGTTAATGTTTCTTCAAATCTTTCAGTAAAATCTTTTTCACCAAAAACTATTGCAATCAAAATTGTTGAAAAACAACCAATTTTACCAGAAGAAAACGAAAATTCAACAGAAGAAAATACAGAAAATTCTGAAAGTGCGGAAAAATTATGATATTTGGAATAGGAACTGATATTGTACAAAATTCTCGACTAAATTCTTGGATTGAAAATCAAAAATTGATAAATCGTTTTTTTAATGAAAAAGAAATTCTTAACGATAAAACTAAACAATATCTTTTAGAACATTATGCAAGTCGTTTTGCTGCAAAAGAAGCATTTGTAAAAGCTATGGGAACTGGATTTTTAAATTTTGAAATGAAAGATATTTTTGTTACAAATGATGATTTGGGAAAACCAATTTTAAATATTGAAAAATCTGCTTTAGAATTTTTAAAAAAAAGATGCGAAAATTTTAATATTCATTTATCATTAAGTCATGAAAAAGATTACGCAATTGCGTTTGTAATAATAGAGGAAAAATAATGGCAACAAAAGAAGAAAAAAAGCCCGCTATTTCTTATTGGTCAAAAGATAAATGTCAATGTCCCGTATGTAAAAAATTTTTTGAGCGAGAAATTATGCGTTCTGGAAACGGACGAATGATTGCTGGCGGTCTCACTGATGAATTACATCGAATTTTTGAACCTTCAAAAAAATATGGTCAAGTTTATCCTTTGATTTATGAAATTGGAGCGTGTCCAAATTGTTATTCTGCTTTTTTCTGGAATGATTTTTCCGAAAAAATCACTTCTGAAGATTTAGATAAAATTTATGATAATTTTCAAAAAAGAAAAACTGCTGTAGAACAAATTTTTCCATATTTCAATCTAAAAAAAGAAAGAACTCTTTTTGATGGTGCAGCGATGTATTATCTTGCATTGATGACTTATAATTGTATGGGTTCTTATGCAATTCCGACAATGAAATCTGCAATTATTTCTTTAAGATTGGCTTGGCTTACAAAAGAAATTCATCAACATTGTGCAGACCATAATTATGATTATATTTCACAGGTTTTTTATAGAAAAGCGTTATTTTTTTATCAGCAATCTGTAATAAATGAAAGTTCTCGTATAGAAAAAAGTTCAACTCTTGTAAATTTAGGTCCTGATATGGATAAAAATTATGGTTGGGACGGAGTTATTTATTTGTGTGGGTTATTGGAATTTAAATACGGGCAACAAGATGATATTCAACTTCGATTAAAAAAATTAAGTGAGTCAAAAACTGCAATTGCACGAATTTTTGGTTTGGGAAAATCTTCCAAAAATAAACCTGGTCCTCTTTTGGAACACGCAAGAAATCTTTATGATGATTTAAGCAAACTTGTAAATGATGATGACTTCTAATTTTGTAAATAGAAATATTCTTTTAACTATTTCTTATGATGGAACAGATTTTTGTGGTTGGCAACGTCAAGATAATAAAGGAAAAGAATCACAAAGAACTGTTCAAGGTGAAATAGAAAAAGTTTTAGAAAAAATTAACAAACAAAAAACAAATTTATATGGTTCTGGGCGAACTGATAGTGGAGTTCATGCTTTATCTCAAGCGGCAAATTTTTATACCTCAATTGCATCAATTCCTGCAAAAAATTATATCCGTGCTTTAAATTCTGTTTTACCTTCTGATATTAGAATTTTAGATGCAAAAGAAGTTTCTGAAGATTTTAATTCTAGAAAAAGTGCAACAAGCAGAGTTTACAGATATTTTATTTCTACAACAGATTGTATTGCTGCAAATAATTCTCGTTATGTTTGGTGTGTAAAAAATTATATTCCGAATTTAGAACGTTTAAATAATTATGTAAAATGCTTTCATGGTGAATTAGATTGTGCTGCTTTTGCTGCAAGTGGTGATGATAGTGTTTCTACAAATCGTTATATAAATGATGTAAAATTTTTCTTCCAAAAAGATATTTGGGGGCAAGATTTTTTAGTTTTTCAGATTGAAGCAAATGCTTTTTTATGGAAAATGGTTAGAACTTTAGTTGGAACTTTAATCAATCTTGATAAACAAAATGCTCCCGAAGATTCTTTTAAAAAGATTTTGGATTCAAAAGATAGAACTAAAGCTGGCGTTACCGCTCCTCCAAATGGATTATTTTTATATCAAATAAAATTTGATGGAATTCGCCGCCATATTTGATTTTTATAATAAAGAAACTGGGTCTACATCATATTCTATGTAAACATTTTGATTTTTTTGATAATTCATAAGAATTGTTCTTGCCATTGATTGTAACGGAATAATAGAATGACCTTTTAATAAAATTTGGTATCTCCAATTAGAATTTATTCTTTCAATTGGACATTCTGCAGGACCAATAATTTCTGCACCTTTTACATTTAGTTCTTCAAAAATTTTGTAAACTTCATACGCAGTTTTATATGCAAGATTTTTATTAAAACTTCTAAAAACAATTCTTAAAAGCCTTGAAAATGGTGGAAATTCTAAAAGTTCTCTTTGTTGAAGTTCATAATTATAAAAATCTTGGATTTTATTTTTACAGGCAAAATAAATTGCTTCTTGTCCAGGACTATAAGTTTGAATAAAAACTTTTCCGTCAGGAAAATATCTTCCGGCTCTGCCTGCAACTTGCGTTATTAAAGAAAAAGTTCTTTCCTGAGCACGAAAATCTGGCATGTGTAAACCAGCATCTGCCAAAATAACTCCAACTAATTGCAAATTTGGAAAGTTTAAACCTTTTGCAACCATCTGAGTTCCAAGCATAATATCATATTTTCCATTTTTAAAATCTTCGAGCGTTTTTAAAAGTTCTTCTTTTTTGGAGATTGAATCTGTATCAATTCTTATAATTTTTGCATTTGGAAATTTTGCTTTTGTTTCGCTTTCTATAAATTCTGTTCCAAAACCTGAACTTCCAATATCAAGAGAACCGCATTGAGGACAACTTTGAGGAGGATTTATTGACCATCCGCAATAATGACAACGTAATCTATTTTCAACTTTGTGATAAGTCATTGGAACTGAACAATTTTTACAAATTAATTCATATCCACAAGAATTGCATCTAAAAAAATGAGTAAATCCGCGCCGATTTAAAAATAAAATTGTTTGTTTTTTTTGTTCTAGTGTTTTTGTGATTTCATCTTCCAAAGGTTTAGAAATGCATCCATCATTTTTGAAATCGTTTAAATTTATACATTGGATTTTTGGCATTGTTCCGCCAGCAAGTCTTTTTGTTAATGTATGACGAATGATGATTTTTTTTCTCATTCCATCCCAAGCTTCTACAGAAGGAGTTGCACTTCCCATAACTAAAGGAATTTTTAATTTTGAACAACGATGCATTGCAACTTGTCTTGCATGATAACGAGGATTATTTCCTGATTTGTAGGAGCCATCATGTTCTTCATCAATAATAACAAGTCCTAAATCTGGAACTGGAGCAAAAATTGCACTTCTTGCACCAATTACAACTCTTGCTTCTTTATGTAAAATTTTATGCCATTGAGTAAGCCTTTGTGATGCTGTTAATCCTGAATGTAAAATTGCAGCTGTATTTCCAAATCTTTTTGCAATATCTTTTGCAACTTGCCCTGTTAAACTTATTTCTGGAACAAGATAAATTACACCTTTTCCGTTTTGTAAAACATCTTCAGCTAATTGTAAAAAAACTTCAGTTTTTCCAGTTCCGGTTGGCCCATAAACATAGTGAAAATTTGAATTTTGAGTATTTTGTTTTTGAAAAGTTAAAATATCTGTGATTGCTTTTTTTTGTTCTTCTGAAAGGATATTTTTTTTAGTAGAAATTTCATCATCTTCATACGTAAATCCACCAGAAAAAGATTCTTTTCTGCCAGAAGGAATCATTGCAAAAATTGCTTCACCTAAGGAACAAAGATAATATCTAGAAATCCATTTTGCCATTTCGATTAAATCTTCATCAAATAAAGGCTCTGTATCAATAATTCGTTTTATATTTCTGATTTTTGAAGCATCAACAGGACAATTTTCTGGAATTTTGTCTAAAATATTTATAATAAAACCCGTCGTTTTTCTGTTTCCGAACATAATTTCTGCTCGTTTTCCAATTTGAGGTTTTAATTCTTCTTTTTCGTTTTCTGGAGGCGTGTAAGAATATGTGAATCCCTGATTTATTGGGAGATTTAAAATAACTTCAAGATAAGTCATATTTTATTTTAAACTTTCCAATTTTGCTTTAAAAGATTTTAAATCATTCCAAGCTGGTCGTTTTAATTCTTCATTTCTAAGTAAAGCACTAGGATGATAAGTTGCCATAACTGGAATTCCATTATAATCATAAAAATTTCCGTGATTTTGTGTGATTGAAATTTTTTGATTCATTAATTTTTCTATTGCGGTTTTTCCCATGCACAAAATCATTTTTGGTTTTAAAATATGTATTTGAGTTTCTAAGAAAGAAAAACACGCAGATTGTTCATCTGGAAAAGGCGTTCTGTTTTGAGGAGGACGACATTTTACAATGTTTGCAATATAACAATTTTTATTTCTTTCAAGTCCAATTGCAAGTAACATTTTATCTAAGAGAATTCCTGCTTTTCCTACAAATGGTAAACCTTGTTTATCTTCTTCTTCTCCAGGACCTTCTCCAACGACTAAAACTTCTGGTGATGTTACACCTTGCCCAAAAACAATATTATTTCTTGTTCGAGCAAGTGAACAACGAGTGCAACGAGAAACTTTTTTTAACAATTCTTCCATTGTAATAGGTGAGTTTGTTTTTTGGGGATTTTTTTCAATTTGTTCAGATGTTTGAGAAATAATTTTATCATCAGTAAAAACTAAATTTTTATTAAATTGTTCTCTCGTATATCCACAATTCCAAGCATCGATTGTTTTGAAAAGATTAAAAATTGTTTGTTTTTCTGTTGCATTCATCTTAAAAAAATCCTAATTTTTTTCAGTTTTCCAAACTGGTTCATTTCCAAAAGTAAGTTTTATTATTTCTCTTTCTTCATAAGATTTTTGAATTAAATCATCAATATTCATTTTTTGATAAATTTCTTCTGCCATTTCTGGAGTTCCTCTTAAAACTGGATGACGAGGACTAAATAAAACACAACAATCTTCATAAGGAAGAATAGAAGTTTCATAAGTATCAATAAATTCTGAATCGCGAATAATTTCTTCTTTATCCATTCCGCAAAGAGGTCGAAGTAGTGGAAATTCTGCAAAATGTTCTGTTACTGTCATATTTTCGATTGTTTGACTTGCAACTTGACCAACACTTTCTCCAGTAATTATGCATTTTGCTTTACATCTTTTTGCTAAAATATTTGCAACTTTCATCATACAAACTCTGAGCATAAGAGTTGTCCAATCTTGAGGTGCAATTTCTTTAATTTTCATTTGAACATCTGTAAAAGGAATTATATTTAAATAGATTGTAATTCCATAATTAGAAAGTTTTTGAGCTAAAGTAATAACTTTTTGTTTTGCTTCTTCTGAAGTATATGGATACGAGTGAAAATAACAACATTCAATCTTCATTCCGCGTCTGAGCATTCTGTAGCCAGCAACTGGAGAATCTAATCCACCAGAAAGTAGTAAAAGTCCTTTTCCGCTAGAACCAACAGGAAGACCTCTACAACCAATATTTGATTCTGTAAAAACAAAACATCTTTCTCTAACTTCTACAAAAATAATTGTATCTGGAGAATGAACATCAACTTTCATAATAGATTCAACATCGCCAGCGGCTTCACAACAAATTTCATACGAATTTAGTGGAAAAGATTTATCACTTCTTCTTGCATCAATTTTAAATGTTTTTGCACCTTTTTCTGCTTCAATTTTTGCAAGTTCAAAAACTGTTTTAGAAATATCATCAATATTTTTTTCACAAACAACAGCTTTTGCCCAACCTGTAATTCCAATCATATGAGATAAAGTAAATTCTACTTTTTGAGAAATTTTTTCATCACATTCAATATAAAGTCTTCCTGCACGAAGAGTGATTTGACATCCTGTTTTTTCAAGACATTTTGCAACATTATGTTTTAAAAGATTTTCAAATTCTTGAATATTTGAACCTTTTAGTGTAAGTTCACCAAGTTTTGCTAAATAAGTCATATTTTTATTATAACGAGAAAAACTAAAACTTGATAGATGATAAACTTCTATAATTAATTTTTTTCTAACCGATAATAAATTTATGAAAAAAGCTTTTATATTATGTTTATGTTTTTTCTTTTCAAATTTAATTTTTTCACAAGAAAATACAATAAAATTTATTCCAGAAGAGTTAATTGGCATTTGGGAAGGAAAAGATAGACTAATTTTTTTTGAAGAAAGAGAAAATTCTCAAAATCCTGAACTTTTTGTCATTTTAAAAGATTTTTATGGTTGGTATTATGATAGAGTTGCAGAATCTAGTGAATATTCAAAAAAAGCAAATAAACTTAGAAATGATGCAACTCCAAAAAAAGCAGAAGAAATTCCATATTCAATTATAAAAGATGATTATTACAATGTTTTTTATTTTAAAATAAATTATTCAAAACATGAAAATTACGAAATTCCAATGGCTCTTATAAATGATAATTTTTTCTTAAATTTTTGTACTCGTGATTTAAATTTTAATGATTTAGAAAAAGTTGAAGAAGCAAAACTAAATTATGAAGGTTTTTACAGAGGCAATATTGTTTCAAAAGGAATTATGATTTCAAATCAATTAATTCCAGAAAATATTTCTTGTTTTTATATTATTGAAGATAGAATTTATAATATCAGATATTGGAAAACTGATATGGATTATTCTCCAGAATATGCAAATTTTTCTTATGAACAAGATTCTTTTTATATTCCAAAACATATTCAAAGTGGGGGACAGATATATTCTTGTGTAAATGGTAGAAGTAAAAAAGTAAGAAATCCTCAAGCAGCAAAAAAATTTAAGCCAGAAGATTATATTTTTAATGAAGAAAAATCAGTTTTGGTTTTAGATAAAAATATCTATCTTACAAAAATGGCAGATAAAAAAACTTTTGAAGATTTAATTCAAATTGTAAAAAATGCAAACTCTAAAAAACATCCAGTTCCAACTCAAGTTTTTCCGAAAAGTGATTTAGTTTTAGATTTTCATTGGGATTTAATTGATTATTTGGAAAAAGATAATAAAATTATTCAAGAAGTTAGAAAACGACAAAATTTATTCGGTCCTCGAGCAAAAGATTTAAAAAAATAAATAAAATTTATATAAATTTTATATAACTTTATTTTCTCTAAAAAATGCATTAAAATAAGTTGTATGAAAAAAATAAGTACTCGGATTTTTCAATATTTATACAAATATCCAGCTTCACAAAGTCTTAGAATTTTATTTTTTTCAATTTTTATTTTTCCTGTAATAATTATTTGTTTTATTTATGGTTTAAATTTGTACACAACAACTTTAAATATGGAAATGGATAAAGTTTATTCAAGTCTTGTTGTTACAGAATCAGAATTTCAAGAAAGTCTTATGCAAGCAAAATCTTTTTCTGATAGAATTTATGTAAACAAAAGACTTCAAAGTTTACTTTTAAAAGAGTATGAAAATCCGCGAGAAATTTTTGATGCTTATGCAGAACTTTCTTTTTTGGAAGATTATTTAAAAAATTATCAAAATATTTCAAGTTTTCGAATTTATGTAAATAACAACACATTACTCGATAATTCTTATATTTCAAAAACTCCAGATTATATTTATGAAGAAGGTTGGTTTAATACTGCTGTTGTTATGAAAGGTCATGTTTTTTGGGATATTACTTATGATAAAATTTCTAAAAAAACAAATTTTAGTTTAGTTCGTTCTTTATGGACTCCATCTTTTAATCAATACATAGGCGTTCTTGTTATAAATCTTGACCCAGATGATATTCAAAAAAAACTTTCAGAACAACTTTATGATACTTTTATTTATTATTACAACGAAAATATTTTTAGTTCGACAAAAAAACTTGATTATGAAACAAAAATGAATATTTTTGAACTTGCGAAAGAAAATGAAAATAGTTCTAAAAAATACATAAAAACAAAGGTGAATGGTCAAAATGTTGGAATTTTTAGTGTTGATTATAATCCTTTCATCCATATGTCAGTAAAATTTAAAATTCTTTATATAATTCCTTTAAAACAATTAAATTCTCAAACAAAACAGAATATTTATATTTCAGCAATTTTTATTTTTATTATGATTTTACTAGCGTTGTTTGTATTTTTTCTTTATTCAAAATATGTAAATCTTCGAGTTTTAAAAGTTCAAAATGGAATTGAAAAAGTTGTAAAAAATAATTTTGAATTAGAAAAAACTATTGAAGGTCGCGATGAGTTTTCTCAAATTTATGATAATCTTTATTTGATGTCAGAAAATATCAAAAAATTAATAAATGAAGTTTATAAACAAAATCTAGAAAAAGAGCAGATAAAATCTAAACAAAGTGATATGAGTTTTAAGATGCTTGCAACTCAAATAAATCCTCATTTTCTTTTTAATACAATTGAAACTATTCGTATGAAATCTTTAGCTTCTGGAGATAAAGAAATTTCTACAATGTTAAAACTTTTGGCACAACTTTTGCGTTATAATCTTTCTGTAAAAGGTCAGCCAGTTTCTATAAAAAAAGAATTAGAAGCGGTAAAAAATTATCTTACAATTCAACATTTCCGTTTTGGAGAAAGAATTTCTTATGATATAAAAATAAATTGTGAACTTGAAGATGTTTATATTTTACCTTTAATAATTCAACCAATTGTAGAAAATTCTTTTACTCATGGTTTAGAAAATAAAGAAAAAGGTGGAAAAATAAATATTTTTATTGATAAAATAAATCAAGATGAAAAAGAAATTCTCATAATAAAAATTTCTGATAATGGGTCTGGAATAAAAAAAGAACAACTTGAAAAAATTAGAGAAAATTTAAAACTTGAAAAACAAGATTCTTTAGAAACTTCGGGAATGTCTATTGGTCTTGGAAATGTAACTTCTAGAATAAAATTGTATTATAAAAATGGCAGTGATGTTGAAATCAATAGTCAAGAACAAGAAGGAACAGAAGTGATTTTAAAACTTGTTTTTTAAATTTATAAAAGGAATGATTTTATGGCAGATTTAAAATTATTAATTGCAGATGATGAAGAAAATATTCGGAATGGTTTAAAATATATTTTAGATTGGGAAGAATTTGGTTATAAGATTTGTGGAGAAGCTTCTAACGGAAATGATGCAATTGAGCAAATAAATAATTTAAATCCAGATTTAATCATTCAAGATGTAAAAATGCCAGGAGCGTCTGGAATTGATGTAATTTCAAAAGTAAAATCTGAATGTGAAAAAACTGGAAAAATCTTTCCTTCTTTTATAATTCTTTCTGGTTTTTCAGAGTTTGATTATGCAAAAGAAGCTTTAAATCTTGGAGCAAAAGCATATCTTTTAAAACCAGTTGATGAAGATGAACTTGCAGAAAAAGTAAAATTAATAACAGAAGAAATTAAAACTTCAAAAAAAATAAATTCAGCTTTTAAAAATAATACAATTTTTGAAACAAAAGATATTCTTGAAAAAATGATTCAATCATCAAAAATTCCAAATGAAATTGATGTTTCAAATTTAAGTTTTTTTGAAAATTATGAAGAATCAAATTATCAAGTTGTAATTTGTAATTTTGATTATTGTGAAAACTACAATATTATTTCTCTAAAAAAAGCAATAGAAAATTATTTTTCATTTTTTAAGACGTTTTATTTAAATGTAGGAAATAAAATTTTAATTATTATAAAAACTAAAAACGAAAATGCTGTAAAAAATTCTGTTTTGAGAACTTCTAAACTTCAAATTGGTAAAACTTTCATTACGGTTGGAAAAAATTGCAAAGGTTTACAAGGAATTATCCAATCATATCAAAATGCAAAAGATAATGAAAAATATTTATTTTTTTATTCAGAACTTCCTTATATTTCTGATGAACAAATCAATTTTGAAGCAAAAGAATTTAATAAAAAAGAATATGATGATTTAATCGATAATGTAATTTTTTGCATTGAAACTTATAATAAAAATCAACTAGAAGAAGATAAAAAAATCTTTAAACAAAAAACTTTTAATATAAATGAGTCTGAACAAAATATCAAAAAGATTTTTATTTATTTTTTAATAGAAATTCATTATCGACTTGAAAAAAAATATCCAGAAAGAGAAGTTTCTGATGGAGAAACTTTTGATGTTGTAAAAAAATTACTTGAATATAATAATTTTGATGATATTTTTAATTGTTTTTCTAAAGTTTTAAATGATTTTCTTGAAAATTTTAATTTTAACACCGCAGATTCTGTAATTGTAAAAGTTTTAGCTTATGTAAAAACAAATTATGCTTCAGATTTAAAATTAGAAACACTTGGAGAACTTTTTAATTGTAATAGTGCTTATCTTGGAAAAAAGTTTAAAAAATATACTGGTTTACAATTTAATGTTTATCTTGATAAATTAAGAATGGATATTGCAAAAGATAAACTTATCAATTCAGATTTAAAAATCTATCAAATTTCAAAATTGGTTGGTTTTTCAAATACAGATTATTTCTTTATGAAATTCAAAAAAAATACAGGTTTAACTCCAAAAGAATATAAAAAAAAGGTTGAAGATGAAAAAAATCACTAAAATTTTTCAAATTTTTATAATATTTTTAATTTTTGTTTCTTGTTCTCAAAAAAAAGAAAATCAATCAATTCCTCCAATTACTTTTACTTTTTACAGTGAAGATTTTGATGGTTCAAGAACTTTTGATGATAGGATTGCAAAAGAAATCACAAAAAGAACTGGTGTCTATTTAGATATAACTGGTCCAAAATCACAACCTTCTGATAATGTGCAACTAATGATTTTAAATAATAATTTTCCAGATTTAATTTTTGCAAAAAGTGAAAATTCAAAATTAATTGAAAGTAGAGCGTTAATTCCTTTAGATGGTTTTATCAGAAAATATGGTGATAATATTGTAAATCTTTATGGAGATAAAATTTTACGCCTTAGAAATTCTTTAGATGATCCTTCGATTTATACAGTTGGAACTTATGAAATAAAAACAAATGTTCTTGAAACTTCTGGAAATATGCAAATTCAAAATGCAGTTTTAAGAGAATTTGGTTATCCAAGAATTTCTACTTTAGATGATGTTGAAAATCTTCTTTTATCTTATAAAGAAAAATATCCTCAAATAAATGGTCAAAAAACAATTGGATTAAGTTTACTTACAGATTCTTGGTATTGGTTTTTATCAATTTCAAATCCCGGAAATTATATGATTGGTTTTCCTGATGATGGACAATGGATTATTGACCAAAAAACTTTTGAGGCTCAGTATAAATTTTTACATCCAGAAATGAATATTTATTATAAATGGTTAAATAAACTTTATCATGAAGATTTATTGGACCCAGAAAGTTTTACTCAAACAGAAGATATATGGAAACAAAAACTTTCTTCGGGATGTGTTCTTGCAACAACTTATCCATTATGGGGCTTAAATGATATTCAAAATAATTTAATTGAAAATGATTTAACAGAAAGAACTTTTGCTTATCTTCCTATAACTGCTTCCAAAAAATATAAAGACCCTTCCTTAAAAGATTATGGATTTTCTGGCGGTTGGGGAATTGGAATTACAATTGATTGTAAAGATCCTATTCGTGCTTTTAAATTTTTAGATTATATGTGTTCAGAAGAAGCTCAAATTCTTACAAATTGGGGAATGGAAAATATTGATTATATTTATAATGAAAATAATGAGCGTATAAATATTAATGATAATGCATACAACGAAGGAGTAGGCGTTTGGTTATATCCTTTTCCTCAAGGTGGTTCAGGTTTTATTGATTCAACAGGAAATTCGCTTGCAAAATCAAATAAAGAAAACATCATTAATAAATATAATTTTGCAGAAAAAGAAACTTTAAAAGCTTATGGTGTTGAAATGTGGTGTGATTTGTTTCCTTCTGCAAAAGAATTAGGCGTTTCAAAACATGGGCAAATTTGGCAATATTTGTTAAGTTCTCAAGATACAGAAATTTTAGATGCAATTAATGAATATGTAAAACAATCACTCATAAAAATGATTATGGAACCTCAAGAATCATTTGATGAAAGTTGGGAAAAAATGCAATCTCATATAAGAGAAATGGGAATTGAAAGTGTCGAAAAAAATGTTACGACTTTAATAAAAATTAAAATGAAACTTTGGAATTATAGTCCTAACACTCTTTTTCGAACTTTGTCTTAAGATAAATATATTCATAAAGAATATCATCAAATTGTTCATAACCAAAAATTTTATGAATTTTAGTTACATTCCATTGTTTTATATTTGCAGTATGAGGATAAGGAAGCCAAAATAATCTTTTTGAAAAATGTCGTACAACAGTTGATTTTGGATGTAAAAATTTTTGGTCGTTAAATTTTTGAGGAAGAATTTTCTTTTTAGTAACAGAATGCCATAAAGCATCTTGGTCGGCAAAAGTCCATTTTTTCTTTTGTAATAAAAATCTTGCTTTTTCAAAAAGTTTCGTTTCTCTACATTTTTTCATATTAAAAAGTAAAACTCCAGCATTTATATAATCTGGACGAATTAAATATTTTCCGTAGTGGTCAGGACTTGCTGCAAATTCATATTCAGAAATATCTTTTTCGTAGAGAAGAGTAATATCTTTATTAAACATAATATCACAATCCAAATACAAAAATTTATCTGGAAAATTTGCAATTTTATCTGCAAAAAGTCTTATAAGAGTGTAAGGCGAACAATATGCATTTTCATTTGGACAACCAGAAAAATCTTCCATATAAAAATTTGTTACATCAATTTTTGTAACTGTATTTTCTTGATTGTAAGATTTTATAACTTCTTCTAAAAAAGAAATTTGCTTATCAGAAATTGGTGTGTATTTTTTATTTAAATGAGAAACATCCATCGTAAAAATAAAAAAATTAAAAGATTCTTTTGTTTGAGTTCGTTTTAAAATTGAAAGTGATGTTGTTAATATTCCATCAAAAACTTTATCATTTCCGCAAAATAAAATATTAATCATTTTTAACTCCATTATTTAAGATTTTTTTATGTATTTTACTAATTCCACATTATTATTTTTACTTCGTTCAACCATTGCATTGTAAACTTTGTTTCGTAAATCTGTTTTTTGTTCTTTTGAAGAAAGATTTTCATCTGGAAAAAAAGGTCCATCAACATAAGTAACAATTTTTGGTATTTTAGAAAATTTTCTTTTTTGATAAGTATTTGTAAATGCAAAAACTGGAACTTTATATGAAACAGGATATCTAAAAGATAAATCTGTAAAAGGACGAATTTTTGTATAAAATGGCCAAATATGTGCTTCTGGATAAATTGTAATTGTATTTTTTGATTGAATTCTTAATTTTAAAACATTCATAAAATTTTTTGTTGCAGAGATTGTGTCAGGAAGAGGAATTGCTCCCATATATGGTGTAATTTTTCCGAGAATTGGAATACTTACATTGTTTGGATTTACAATCACAAAATTTTTATTTGGATCTTGCAAAAAAGTTGGAATAAAAGCATCTGCAATATTATTTGTGTGATTTCCATATAAAAATTTTGCTGAATATTTGTATGGCTTTATAACTTTTTTGTTTACAAATTTCAAGTGATAATGAAAATACAAAAAAAAGAATGCAATTGGATGAATAAAAATTCTATACCAAAAAAAAGATTTTACTTTCCACCAAAAAGAATTATCTCCATAATTGTAAGTTTCATCAATTTTTCGAGGAACAATATTATCGCCAGCAAATTCATCATTTAATTCATCTTGAAAATAGATGATTTTTTGTATTTTTTCTTTTTTCATAAAATTTTATTTTGCATAAGATAATGGAATTTGATAAAAATCTTCATAAACTTCTTTCCAGGCTTGATAATTTTCATCTTTTAACATTTGTATATTTTGTTTTACAGTTTTTTCTTTATCCGGAAAAATTGCTGGTAAAATATTTAAAGTATATTCTTGAATAGGAAATCCATCGTCACCAATTAAATCTGAATCTTCCATTGTAATAAACATTGGTAAAACAGGAGAATTGTTTTCTGCTGCAAATTTAAACGCACCATTTACTAAAGGACGAGGTTTTTTATAATTCCACCACATTGCTTGTTCTGGATAAATTAAAACTTTTTCACCTCTTGTTAAAAGAGTTTTCATAGCTTCCATAAAATTTTTCATTGTAGAAAGATTTGAACTTAAAGGCAAAGTATGACATTTTCTAAAAATCAAACCATAAAATCCTGGAAAATTTGTATAATTTCCTTCTCTTATAACAACCCATAAATCTTTATGCTTTTTTTTAAGATAGGGTAAAATTGCATAGTGGATACAAAAATTATCAAAAGGATTAAAATGATTGCAAGTTATTAAACATCCTTGATTTTCTACTGCAAGATAATTTTCGATGCCTTTTATATCTTTTACAATCATTTTTTTTGTTTTTACAAGATTTTTTATAAAAATCCAAGCGATTAGAGTTACAATTTTTGAAAGAATTTTATTGATTAATTTTGCTTTTAAATAATCAACTTGATTTGCTTTTAGAGGAATTGTTGGCGGATCTTCTTCAACATCTGTAGACCATTTTTCAAGTTTTTCAAATTCTTCAATTTTTTTTACAATTGCAATTCTATCTGGAGATTTTTCTATATTTTTATTTTGTATATTTTTTCTTGAAGTCATAAACCGACCTTTTTGCTTTTTCTAATAATGATTCTGTTATTTTTTTTGTAGATTTTACAGCTTTTTTTGGAAAGTGAAAAACTTTATTCATTCCACGAACTAAAGAATATCTTTCTGCACCTTGAGACATTGTATTCCAATAATTTGAAGGGTCATTTGCATCGTGAATAGCAAGTTTTATCATATTTTCTGCATCAATTTTATCTTTAGCTTTTTGTTCATCACTGTAAGTTTCTTTTTCATATTTTATTTCATCATAAAATGGAGAACGTTTTGCATATTCCCAAAAGTAAGATTCATTTTCAACGCCATCATAACGCCAAGGTTTTCCGTTCATTTTGTAATGAATAATTTTTAAATCTGCTGGATTGTAATCTGGAGCATAAGCGTCAGATTTGTTCCAACCTGCATGAAGTTTGTAAACTTGTCCTTGACAAAGAACGTTTAAATAATCTTCATCTTGTGTTAAGCGGAATGTAAATCTTCTTAAAAGTGCAATGAATTTTTCTTCAATTCGTTGTTGTCTAAAATTTTTAGTATTCATAACTAACATTCCAGCATTAAAATAATCCATTCGTGGAATTCCCAATGCTTTTTCAACATATTCACCATAAACTGGAATATTCATAACATCTTCATGAACTGCTGCAACAAGATAATTTGTTAAATCTAAATTGTAAATTTGAGAAACATCACCTAAAAAAATCATATCTGCATCAAGATAAAGAATTTTATCATATTCAGGAAATAGATTTGCAATAAAAAGTCTATAATATGTTTCTTTAGAATAATAATCTCGTGTGTGAAATAAACCTTGAAAACTACTTAATTTATCTTTTAAATTAATAAATTCAATAGAACTATTTTGAGAAAGTGTTTTTTTGAGTTTGTTTCTATTTTCTGGTGTAAGTTGCGATGTTAAAACATGAATTTTGTAAAAATATTCTTTGGATGCATTTTCTAACATAGAAATTAAAGCACACGAAAGACAAGGTGCATAAGCATCATTTGTAGCAAAAAAAACTGGTATTGTTTGTTTCATAAAAACTCCAATGAGAAATATTAAAAATTTAATAAACTCATAGTTAAATATTCTAGCATAGAAAAGAACTTATAATCAAGTTTAGTTTACATTATTTAAAAAAATGTCATTTAAAATGTATCTTGAAAAGTTGTAAAAATCTAAAAAAATTATTATGATTACAAAATGAAGAGAAATTTTACTTTTTTAATATTTTTTATTTTATTTCCAATTTATTTTTTTGCTTTAGAATTTTCTCAATCACAAGAAAATTTACTTGAACAAATTTTTGATTTTAGAATAAATTTGCGTACTTATAAAACAACAGATGAATGTATAAAATCTTTTGATGATTATGAAAATAAAATTTATTCTGATAATGAATATAAAAACGGTTCTGAAGAATTTAGACTTACTGTTGAAAATCTTCTTGTAAATGCAAAATATAATTGTTTGTATGATAAAAATCCAAATGATTCTAACGCAAAAGATATAATTTTATCTCAATATTATAAAACAATTGAATATAGCGAAAATCATAATGATTGCAATGTTCAATATTATTGTTCTTCTTTTGATGTTATAAATAATTCTATGCAGTTTTTGCCACAATCAAAAGCCATAAAATATGGTCTTGAAGAAAAAAAATGTTATGATGATTTGATTTCCAAACAAATTGAAGATGGAAATTTATATATGAGTGCGGCTCTTTGGTATAAATTTGCCCCAGCAATTGGAGGAGGAAGTTTTTCCACTTCAAAGAAATATTTTTTCAAAGCAAAAGAAATTGCAAAAAATGTTTATGAAAAATATTATATTGCAATTTATTGTTCTCAAATTTGTTTTGAAGAAAAAAAATATGAAGATGCAGAAAAATATCTTTTGGAAGCAGAAGAAATTTTACCAAATACTCGTTATTTACAACTTGTTTATAAATTAAATGAAAATAATCTGTCTTTATTTTATTATATAAATAATAGAGAAAAAGCAGAAAAAAAGATGGGATTGTAATTTTATAATTGTTTATTTTTTTCGCGAAAAACAGAAGGTGAAAAATTATAATTTTTTCTAAATGCACGATTAAAATTTTCAGGATTTTCGTATCCACAAAGATGACTTATTTCACAAATGCTTAAATTTGTTGTTTTTAAAAGTTCTTCTGCTTTTTGTAAACGGATTTTTCGTAAAAGTTCTGAAAAATTATAATTTGTAAGTTCTTTTATATATCTTGAACAATAAGAAATGTTATAACCTAATTTTTTTGCAATATCATCTAATGTGATTGAAAAATTATTTGTTATCATACTTATAATTTGAGAAATTATTTCATTTTGTTTTTTTACAGATTTTGGATATTTTGCTGTATTTTTATAATTTCGTAAAAGTTTGTTAAAAAAAATCATTAACATATTACTTATAATATTTTCAGAATAAGAATCTGAATTTAATTGTTCATCAAACATTTCTAAAATTTGCGTTTTTATAGATTTATCATCATTTGTGTGAAAAATAAGACAAGTTGCAAAATTTTTCAAAAAAAGACTGTTCGTAAAAAAATCAGAAATAATACTATTTGTTGTAAAAATATTTGAAAAAATTTGTTGAATTGTACTTCTTCTAATAAGAATATTTATGATAATTCCATCTTCACACCAAATTGAATGTTTTACTGCTGGCGACATAAGACATAAATCACCTTGAAAAAGAACGTCTTTTGTTTCAAAAATATTATTTTCACATTTTCCAGATAAAACATAAATAATTTCAAAAAATTCATGGTCGTGAATGTACGCTGGCGTAAATCTATTGTGCTTTTGTAAAAAAATATTTTTATGGATTTTAGAGTCAAAAAAATCATCTTTAAAATGGAAAATCGTAGAATAATTAAAATTGAATTCTGGAACAATGAGTTGTCTTTTTTTAATAAAATCAGGATTTAAATTTTTTAAAAATTTTTTATATTCAACCGTATTTTTTGATTTTAGAAAAAGTTCCTTATAAAAAAATTCGTCATCATTATATTTAAAAAAATCTTCAAAGAGTTTATTTTCGTCCATAATTTCTCTTACATAAAATATTTTATCAAAAAATGTCAAAAAATGATAGATAAATTTGTAAAACTTTACACTAGTAAAATCAATTTTGCGATTTATAATAAAACCAGATTTACCGCTTTGTTTTTACTTAAAAAAATATTCGAGGTTCAGATATGGAAAAATTATCATTTTTTATGTTTTTTATTCTTTTTTCTACAAGTTTTGCTTGTTCTCAAAATTTTAATCAGTTTGAAAATTCTGACACTTGGGAAAAATCATATTCTTGTGTAAAAAATATGAAACTTGGATGGAATATTGGAAATTCTTTAGATTGTACTGGAAATTGGATTGATAAATCTAATATGAAAAATTTTGAAACTGCTTGGGGAAATCCAATTATCACAAAAAAATTGATAAAATCTGTAAAAGAAAATGGCTTTAATGCAATCAGAATTCCAATCACATGGTTTGAAA
This sequence comes from uncultured Treponema sp., assembly GCA_964410365.1. GTDB lineage: Bacteria > Spirochaetota > Spirochaetia > Treponematales > Treponemataceae > Treponema_D. The sequence goes on along the minus strand of CAYPGB010000007.1, from coordinate 75,933 downwards.
AAGTGAATAGTAATGGGACTGTAAGTAAAAGATGGTTTTCTCGTGTAAAAGAAGTTGTTGATTATGTTATTGATGAAGATATGTATTGTATTATAAATGTTCATCATGATTGTGGTGGTGGAAATGACGCTTGGTTACGTGCAGATAAAGAAATGTACTCAAAGGGAATGAGTGAAAAATATGAATATCTTTGGAAACAAATTGCAGATTATTTTAAAGATTATGATGAAAAATTACTTTTTGAAAGTTTTAATGAAATTCTTGATAAAAATTCAAATTGGGGCGGTTCAAATCAAGAAAGTTATGAAATTGTAAATAAACTTAACCAATTATTTGTTGATACAATTAGAAATTCTGGTGGAAATAATTATTTTAGAAATTTAATAGTTTTAACTTATGGTGCTTCATCCGCAGATTCTCAAGTTAGTGGATTTTCTGTCCCAATTGATAAAATAAAAAATCATCTTATTGCAGAAGTTCATATTTATAATCCAAGTGATTTTTGTAATGGAATTGATGAAACTTGGGATTTATCTGATAAAAATGAAATTGAAACAATTTTTTCACGTTTGAACGAAAAAATAATTACAAAACAAAAAGTTCCACTGATTGTTGGTGAATTTGGTTCTCAGGATAAATTTAATACTGAAAAATATACAAAAGAACGAGAAAAATATGCTTTTGATTTTGTTTCAAGTGCAAAAAAATATGGAATTACATGTTTTTGGTGGGACGATGGTGGGAGTATGAAAATTTTTGATAGAAAATCATTAAAACCTTCTTGTAAATCTGTAATTGATGCAATGCTTTTAGCTTTAAAATAAAATTTTGGAGAAAAATATGAGTTTTAGAATTTCTGAAATCTTAATAGATGATTTTATCGATACAAAAAAGCCTGTTTTTTCATGGAAACTAACTTCTTCCAAAAAAAATGTTTTTCAGACTTTCTATAAAATTGAAGTTTTTAGAAAAGATGATAATTTTTTAATGTGGAATTCTGGAGAAATTGAATCAGAAAATTCAAATGGAATTGAATACGAAGGAAAAGAACTTTCTCCAACTACAGAATATTTTGTAAAAATTTGTGTAAAAAATAATTTTGGAGAATACGCACAATCACAAAAAAAAATTGAAACAACATTTTTATGTGATGATTTTTCTTGTTGGGATGGTGCAAAATTTATTGGAGCTCCAGAATATTATGTTTGTTCAGAAGCACTTGGTGTTTTTAGTCTTGAATCTGAAATTTCTATATCAGATTTTGGAAAAGCTGGAATTATTTTTGGTGCAGATGATTATCGTTTAGAAAATAAAGAACTGAATGAAATGCTTATTGAAGGGAAGAATTATTGTTTAATTTGTATTCATAAAACAAAATCATTTAATACTATAGAAGTTTTTCGTGTTGGATATTCTAAAGATGATAAAAAACATATTCCTTTAAAAATTTTTAATCTTCCAAAAGAAGCAGAAAAATCATCTTACAAATTAAAATTGGATGTAACAGGAAATTGTGTAAATATTAATGTAAATAATATTTTTGTAGGAAAAGTTCAATTAAATCCTCTTGGCGATAATGATGTAACAACTTTTCCTCACTTGGGAAATATTGGTTATTATGCGGAAAAACTTACAAAAGTTCATTTTTCTGGCATAAAATGCAAATTTATTCGTGAACCATCTAATACTTTTTTTGAATGTGATACAGAAAACGGAATAGATATTTTTGCACAAGAAGAAACTTTTCTAAAAAGAAATCCAAATATTCATGCAATTCCAATGTTGCGAAGAAATTTTTTTGTTCAAGATAAAATGAAAAAAGCAAGACTTTATGTTACAGCAAGAGGAATTTATGAATGTAGAATAAATGGAAAATCTGTTTCTGATGAATATTTTGCTCCAGGTGCTAGTCAATTTGATAAACATTTATATTATCAAACTTATGATGTAACAAATTTATTAAATAATGGAGAAAATGGGATTGGTTTTACACTTTCTTCTGGTTGGTGGAATGGTTCTCAAACTTTTGTTTTAGGTTGTTATAATTTTTGGGGCGATAAAGAAAGCGTTATGGCAAAACTTGATGTCATCTATGAGGATGGCAAATGCGACACTATTGTTACAAATGCTGATGAATGGGACTATTACGGTGAAGGTGCGTATAAATTTGCAGGATTTTTTCAGGGAGAAAGAGTTGATGGCAGAAAAATGCTTGAATATTATGATTTTTCAAAACCAAATTTTAAAAATGATAATTTAAAAAAGCCTTTGGAAATAAATCCTTCTATAATTTCTGAATATGATTCTTTACCAGGATTTTTTAGAAAATATCCAGAAATAAATAAAACTCTTCCAAAATTTGTAGGAAAATCAAATTGTCCAGTTTTACAAGTTGAAGAATTGTGTGCAAAAAAAGTTTATTCTCCAGCAGAAAATGTTTTTATTTATGATTTAGAACAAGAAATTGCAGGAACTGTAAAAATCACTTTTAATGGAAAAAAAGGAGAAACTGCAATCATTCGTTATGCAGAAATGCTTTATCCAAATTTAGAAGAATATGGCGAACTAAATGGAAGAATACTTGTTGCAAATCTTCGAGATGCTGCTTCTACAGATAAATATATTTTAAATGGCGAAAAAAATGAAATTTATTCTCCAAGATTTACTTTTCATGGTTTTAGATATATTGAAATTTCTGGAATAAAAAATCCACCAAAAATTTCAGAAATAAAAGGCATTCAGCTTTCAAGTGTAAAAAAAATCACAGGAACAATAAAAACTGAGAATGAACTTTTAAATCGTTTTATAAAAAATGTAAAATATAGCCAATTGTGTAATTTTATCAGCATTCCAACAGATTGTCCTCAGCGAAATGAACGAATGGGGTGGGCTGGAGATACTCACGTCTTTTGTAAAACTGCAAATCTTAATTCAAATGTCAAAAATTTTTATCTTCGTTATCTTGAAGCGTTGCGAGATTGCCAGGAAGAAAATGGAAATTTACCAGAAATTGCTCCTGTTGGCGGTGGATTTGGAGGAATCACTTACGGTTGTGCTTTGTCTTTTATTGTAAACGAACTTTATGATTTTTATGCAGATAAAACAATTATTTTGGAAAATTATTCTGCTATGAAAAAATATATGGAATATCTTTTCAATTTTAATTTGCCAGGAAATGCATATTTAGGTCCCATTGATGATTGGCTTGCTCCTGAAAAAACTGATAGTAATCTTGTTTGGAATGCTTTTTACGGACGACTTTGCTTTTTGATGTTAAAATTTTCAAAAATTTTAAATCTTTCAGATGATATAATTTTATTTAAGAAGAAATTAGAAGATGCAAAATTATTTTTTGAAAAAACTTTTTTTGATAGCAAAAAAGGACTTTCCCTAAATTTTGATGGAACGTACAACGATAGTATGGGAAGTTATGCAATTTCTTTAGCGTATGAAATGTTAAGTGATAAAAATATTAAAAAAGCACAAAAAAGACTTTCCGAAAAAGTTCAGGAATCAAGATATAAAATTACAACAGGATTTTTTTGTACAAGTCTTATAAATCCTATGTTAAGTGAAGGTGGATTTTTTTCAGATTCTTATAAAATGATAAGTCAAACTGAATTTCCAAGTTGGCTTTATCCTGTAACTCAAGGAGCAACTACAATTTGGGAAAGATGGAATAGTTATACTCACAAAAACGGCTTCGGCGGTATGAATTCAATGAACAGTTTTAATCATTATTCACTTGGAAGTGTTTTAAGTTGGATTTATGAATATGGTTTAGGAATTCGGCATCAAAAAAATATTGCAGGCTGGAAAGAATTTATTATAAAACCAGATTTTTCTTTTAAAAATATAAGTGGAGGTTTTGAAACTCCTTACGGCAGAATTGAAGTTTGTTATGAAATGGTAGATAAAAACGTAAAATTTTCTTGTAAAATTCCTGTAAATACAAAAGCAAAAATCTTTCTACCAAATAAAATAGAAGTTCTTGGTAGTGGAAACTATTTTTATGAATTTTCTTTAGATAAATAAAATATTTTATTATTAACTTTTAAGGAGATTTTTTTTTATGAAAAATAAATATTATAAAATTCATCTTGGAAAAGCAAAATGCGGTCTTGATTTAGGTGATGGAAGTGAACGAGCAGAATATGTTTGTCAAGATTATATTTTAAATAAACTTGGAAGACCTCATCGTTGCATAAATATAATGTATACTTTTTATCCAAAAGATAAGCAGTGGCCACAAAGAATTAGCGAAGCGTGTAAAGATATGAAAATAAATTATCAGTGGGATTATCCTTATGATGACTATTTTCCTTACGGCGAAAATGGACAACCTTTTGAACAAATGCGAGATATTCGTCGTCATGGACAAGATGTTTTATTAACTCTTACAATTGATTGTTCTCTTGAAGATTCATATTTACGAAAAATTGCACATCAATTAAAACCTTTTGGTCGAATGCGAATTAGAATAAATCATGAGTGTGCAGGTGATTGGTTTACTCATAACAGACGATTTTCTTATGAGGAAGTTGGTGAATTTTTTGTAAGATTTCATAATATTTTAAAAGAAGAAGCTCCAAATATTAGTACAATTTTTTGTGCAGGATTTTTAAAAGATGATGGTTCTGAAATTGAACATCAATCAGCGTTTTTAAATGCATACAAATCTGCTGATATTTGGTCTGCCGATTGTTATCTTGCTTTGCATTTTGGTTGGCCTTATGATATTGCAGAAAAAAATAGTGGAAGATTTAATCATTCTAGTGTTGAATATTATTATAATCGTTTTAAAAATACTTCAGAAAGATTAACAAAACTTTGTGGAAAAAAGCCTATGACAACTGCTGAATTTAATACAGATGGAGATGTTACAGGTTCTTTTAATCAAGGAGAGTCCATCTTAAGATTTGCAAATAAATTCCGCGATAATAATGCTACTTGGTTTGACGGAATTTCAATGTATCAATTTCGTGATAGAGGAAGATTAGGATTGGAACTTGAAGACCCAAATAATAAATCAGTTGGAATCGAACAGCCTGTTTTAGAAGATTATAAAAAAATTTTGTATGATTCATATTTTATGCCAGAAATAAAAACTGAAGAAGAAATAAATTTTCCAATAAAATTACGTTGGGGAAGTTCTGAAGATGCTGATGGATTTGAAATTCCACTAGTTTTTGAAAAAACTCCAGAATTTTGTGAAATCACAATTGAAGAAAAACTTAGTTTGATGATAGAAATTAATGGAAAATGGTTTTATAAATCGCCAGAAGTAAAAACAATCGACCTTTTACCAGCGTTTTATAAAAATAAATTTACAGAGCAAAAAGAAATTTCTGTAAAAATCTTTGCAACTCCGTTAAATGGCGAAAATTTTGATAATGGAAATGATGATTGGAATTTTAATTATTATGCAGAAATGAAAAATCCTCCAAGTTTTAGAATCAGATATGAAGTTCCTTCTCAAGTTGAATAAAAATATGAAATATCAAGAATCTTTAAATTTTACAAATTTTCTGATTATATGGAATAAACTTGTATTTTTTGATAGTATATAAAAGTATAAAAAGGCTTATTTGAGGTGAAAACCTTTTTGATAGTCAAAAATATCATAAAATTTTATGAGGATAAAAATATGAGTTTCAAACCAGTTGATCCAAAAGTTGATTTTCCTAAACAAGAAGAAGAAGTTTTAAAATTTTGGCAAGATAATAAAATTTTTGAAAAATCTATCAGTCAAAGAGAAGGAGCTGAAGATTTTACTTTTTATGATGGTCCTCCTTTTGCAACTGGACTTCCTCATTTTGGTCATTTTATTCCATCTACTATAAAAGATATTATTCCTCGTTATCAAACAATGAAAGGAAAAAAAGTTGAACGTCGTTTTGGTTGGGACTGTCATGGTCTTCCAGTTGAAAATTTGATTGAAAAAGAACTTGGAATTAATTCAAAACACGAAATTGAAGCGTATGGAGTTGCAAATTTTAATGATAAATGTAGAGCGTCAGTTTTAAAATATACAGCAGAATGGCGAAAAACAATCACAAGAATGGGGCGTTGGGTTGATTTTGATCACGATTACAAAACAATGGAACCGGATTACATGGAATCTATTTGGTGGGTTGCAAAATCACTTTGGGATAAAGGTTTAATTTACGAAGGAAAATACATTCTTCCATATTGTCCTCGTTGTTCTACAGTTCTTTCAACTCATGAACTTGCCCAAGGTTATAAAGATGTTCAAGACCAAACAGTAACAGTTCGTTTTAAGATTACAAAAACAAATTCTTTAGTAAATGATAATGACATTACAAATGGAAAAACTTATTTTATTGCTTGGACAACAACTCCTTGGACACTTCCATCAAATCTTGGGCTTTGTATGGGACCAGAAATTGATTATGTAAAGATTTTAGATAAAGAGTCTGGTGATTATTATATTTTTGCAGAAGCTCGACTTTCCGCTTATTATAAAAATCCAGAAGATTATGAAATAATTTATCGTAAAAAAGGAAAAGATTTTGTTGGCATTCGTTATGAACCACTTTTTCCTTATTTTAAAAATCTTTCAGATGCAAATGAATGTGAAAAAATCTCTAATCAGAAATGTACAGAAGGTGCTTTCCGTATGTTTAATGCTGATTACGTTTCTACAGAAGATGGAACTGGAATTGTTCATATTGCACCTGCTTTTGGTGAAGAAGATAATCGTGTATTTAGAAATTCTGGAGTTCCAAATGTTGAACCAATAGATGCAGAATGTAAATTTACATCAGAAATTCCTGATTACGAAGGACTTTTTGTAAAAGATGCAGATAAAGAAATTATAAAAAGATTAAAAACAGAAGGAAAACTTGTAAAACGTGATACAGTTGTCCATTCTTATCCTCACTGTTGGCGTTGTGGTTCTCCATTAATTTATCGAGGAATTGGTTCTTGGTTTGTAAAAGTTGCAGATTATCATGATGTTTTATTAAAAGCAAATTCTCAAATCAATTGGCAACCTGCCCACATAAAAGAAGGTCGTTTTGGAAAATGGCTTAGTGGTGCTAGAGATTGGGCTGTAAGTAGAAATCGTTATTGGGGAAATCCTATGCCAATTTGGCGTTGTGATGATCCAAACTGTAAACATTCTCTTTGCGTTGGTTCTAGACAAGAATTAAAAGATTTAAGTGGAATTTATCCTGAAGATTTACATAAACAATTTGTTGATAAAATCACATTTGCTTGTCCAAAATGTAAAAAAGGAACAATGCACAGAATTTCTGAAGTTTTTGATTGTTGGTTTGAATCTGGTTCAATGCCTTATGCTCAACAACATTATCCTTTTGAAAATAAAGAATATTTTGAAAAACATTTCCCAGCAGAATTTATTTCAGAAGGATTAGACCAAACTCGTGGTTGGTTTTATACATTAACCGTTTTAGCAGCACAACTTTTTGATAAACCTGCATTTAAAAATTGTATTGTAAATGGAATTGTTCTTGCTGAAGATGGTAGAAAAATGTCTAAATCTTTAAGAAATTATACAGACCCTGTAGAAGCAATCAATAAATTTGGTGCTGATGCAATCCGTTTGTTCTTAATGCATTCTGCCGTAGTTCGTGCTGATGAAATTCGTTATTCAGATGCAAGTGTTAGAGATGTTTTAAAATCAATTATAATTCCTTGGTGGAATTCTTATTCATTCTTTGTAACTTACGCAAATATTGATAAAATTTCTCCAACAGGACATCTTTTTGATAATAAAAAGCCATCAAATCCTCTTGATGCTTGGCTTCTTTCAATTACACAAGGTCTTATTGAAGATGTTTCTAAATCGTTAGATGAATATGATTTGTCAGGAGCAATTGACCCAATCGTAAAATTTATTGATGAACTTAATAACTGGTATATTCGCAGAAGTCGTCGTCGTTTTTGGAAATCTGAAAATGATAATGATAAAACAGAAGCGTATGAAGCACTTTATATTGCGTTAAAAACTCTTACAAAAGTTGCTGCTCCTTTTGTTCCATTTATAACAGAAGAAATGTATCAAAATCTTAAAAATTCTGAAGATAAAGAATCTGTACACCTTTGTGATTATCCAGTTCCAAATGCTTTGTGGAAAGATGATGCTCTTGAATTTAAAATGGCTACAGTTCAAAAAGCCGTTTCTATGGGACATAGTTTAAGAAATCAGTTTAATCTAAAAAATCGTCAGCCTTTACAAGCGGTTGCATTAGTAACAAGAAATCCTAATGAAAAACGCGTTCTTGCAGAAATGGAAGATTCTATTCGTGAAGAATTAAATGTAAAAGAAGTTATTTTCCATGAAAGAGAAGATGAACTTGTTGAATATAAAGCTAAAGCGAATTTTAAGGTTTTAGGAAAAGAACTTGGACCTTTAATGAAAAAAGCCGCATCAATTATTGCAGAACTTTCTAACGAACAAATTCAAACTTTACTTGATGGAAATAAACTTACGGTAGAAGTTGAAGGAAAATCAATCGAACTTGATAGCGAAAAAGTTTTGGTAGAAAGAATCGAAAAAGATGATTTAAAAGTTTTGAATGAAGGAACTTTAACAGTTGGTCTTGAAACAAAAGTTACTGATGAATTGAAAAAAGAAGGTTATATTCGAGATTTAATTCGTGGAATCCAAAATCAAAGAAAAGAAAATGGTTATAATGTTACAGATAGAATTACAATAAAACTTTCTGGTGATGAAATTTTGGAATCTGCTTATAATATGTTTAAAGATTTTATTTCAAGTGAAACTTTAGCAAATTCAATAAGTTTTGAAAAATCACTTTCAAATGCAGTTACAGTTGAAGCTGATGATAAAGTATGGAGTTTTATAATTGATAAAGCTTAATTCTTTTATAAAGAAAATATTTTTATTTAGTGCTGTTTTATGTAGTTTTATAGCTTGTAAATCAGCACCTGTTTCTGTAGAAGTTCGACCTCTTGATATTCTTGATGAAAAAAGTTCTTTTTATCTTGCAATTCCAAAGAGTGTCGATCCTGTTTTAGTTCAAACAATTATACAAAATAACGTAGAAGGTCTTTCTGATAAAAATGCAAGTTTAATTGTAGAACATATTAATAAAATCTATTGTGGTTTAAATCGTTCAAAAAATAAAACAACAATTCAAGCAACAATAGCCGCTTCTATTCCGCAAAAATACGTTTCTAAAGTTTTATCTAAAAAAAATGGATTTACAAGTTCAAAATTTGTTCCAGAAAAATCTCAAAATGAATATACTTTTTATTCAAATGAAAAAATTGAACTTGTTTTTCCATCTTCTAAAATTGCTTGTCTTGGTAGAAATCTTGAAGATGTAATTTCTACTTATGATACAATTTTTACTACAGCTCAACCAAATTATTTTAGTAGTGAATTTTCTTTACTAGATGAAGATTTATATGAATATTTGGATTCTGCAGAAGATGAAATTCGTTTTTATGCAAACAAACCTCAATCATTTTTAACAATTCTAACTGGTGCAAATTTGGATTTAAAATTAGTAAATGTAAAAGGTTCTTTTTCTTTAGATTCAAAACATAATGAACAATATTTATTGAATTTGGATTTAAATTTTAGAAATGAAAAGTTTTTAAAAGCGGGAAGAACTTTATTAACACTTGCATTTGGGCTTACAGATTCGCAAAGTGAAATAAATGGAACACATTTTCTTGTAAAAGGAATAAAGATTCATAAAAAACAGTTATACAAATTATTAATATTATAAAAGTTTTAAAAAGAGGTGAATAAAATGGCTGATAATAAAATTATTCTTAAAGCAGAAGATTTAGACGGTTATCTTACATCAGAAGATATGAATGATTTACAAACTTTAAATGATATGTTTAAAGAAACAATGAAATCTTTTGAACCAGTTGATGAAGAAAAAATTGTTGAAGGCTATGATAAAATGGGAAAAGAAATGCAAAAAATTTGCAAAAAACACCCAAATATCAAAGTTTATTCTTTTGAAACTGAAGAAGGTGCTCACGCAGAAGCATCTCATGTAATTTCAAAACTACGAGATGTAAATACCGACCACCAAGAATTTATGTATTATTCCCAACGTGCTTATGAAATGCTTTTTAGAATGGCATATACAGATAAACATTCAGATAAAAAAAGTCATATTTTTGTAAAAACACCAGTAAATTTTCCTGTTCAAAATTATGCAGTTCATAAAATTCCAGATATTGATGATAAGATAAAAAATACAGTAATGTGTGTAATGCTTCGTGGTGCTTTGTTGCCAAGTATGATAATTTCTAAAGAAATTCAAGAATATTCTTCTAATGGTTATCAAACTCCTTTTGCATTATTTAAAATTAGTCGCAATGATACAAAAAATGAATCTGATATGGAATATATTATGGATTTAAATAAATCTTTCTTTAATTTAGAAGATTTAGATGGAAAAGATTTGATTTTTGCAGATCCAATGAATGCAACTGGTGGTTCTTTAGTAACAGTTGTAAAGTATATTCAAAGTCAAGGAATAAAACCAAAGTCTATTTCATTTTTTAATACAATTTCAACTTTAAAAGGAAGCATTCGAGTTACTAGAGCTTTAAAAAATTGTACTTGTTATACACTTTGGATGGATCCTGTTATGAATGAAAAAGCATATATAATGCCAGGACTTGGTGATGCTGGCGATAGACTTAACGGTTGCGATACACAAGAATCTCCAAGAAATATAATTCAATTAATTGCTGATTATGGACATAATATTTCTGGTCTTTATAGAAATCAACTTTATGAAATTGAAAAAGTCGTTTTAGGATAAAAAATGAAAAAGTTTCTGCCAATTATTATTTTTTCTTTTTTTGTTTGTTTATTTTCTTGTAAATCTGTAAATAGTTTTGTTCCAGGTCAAAAGAAAATACAAATTAATAATTTATATGCAGAATATTATAATATTGCAGAAACTTATTTTTCTCTAAAAAATTATTCAAAAGCAATTTCTTATTATAAAATTTGTTTAGAAAATAAAGATTTATATAATGCATCTTATTATAAATTAGGTCTTTCTTATGTTATGAACAACGAGTGGGCGAATGCAGAAAAAATCTTTTCAGATTTGTATAAAAAAGATTCAGAAAATGATTCTATAAAATCTTCTTTAGCTTATATTTATTCAATGAATGGAAATCTTGAAAAAGCAGAACAATTTTATTGTGAAATTGTAAAAACAAAACCAGATTCGTCTGAATATTTGGAAAATTATATAGCAATTCTTATAAAAAATGAAAAATATCAATTGGTGGAAGAACAACTTATTTTATTAAAAGAAAAATTTCCGAATAGTACAAAAATTGCTGATATTGAAAAAAAACTTAAAGAACTTAATTCTGAAAAAGAATCTACAGAATCTGAAGAAAATTTAACAGAATTAAGTGAAACAATTGAAAAATAAATTATTTATTTTCGATAAATTCTCTATATTTTTCAGCATTTGCTCGAAAAGCAATTATTGGAGTATCATTTTCTTCTTGAGCATGTTTTAAAGCTTCATCTGCTTCTTGTAAAAGTCTTTCAGCGGTAATAATTCTTATTGTTCTAGTTGAAATTCCAATAAAACATTTCAATGCTGAAATATCTTCTATATCAGAATGTAATTTATCTGCAAAATTTATTGCATCATCAAGATTTAAACTTGTTTTTAAAGCGACAATGCAATCATCTTTATATTCAAAAAGCATATCTTTAAATTGAAATTGTGAAATTAAATAATCGCAAATATTCTTTAATTTTTCATTATCATTCTCAAGATTTTCTATTCTAAAAATAAAAACTGCAAGCTCCAGTTCTGAAGAAATTGCACGATTTAATTCATTTGTAAGTCTTGTTAACAAATATGATTCCCAGCAAAGTCCAGTTTTTGGAGAATATAAACCATAAGGATTATTATCGTTTATTTCAATTTTTTCAGGTTTTATTTCTTCGCTTGGAAGAGAGATATTTTCATCATTTTCTAAATTTTGTTGTAAATTTTGAGATTCGTTTTGAATTTCTTGATTTTCATTTTCTGTGAAAGAAGTATTTTCGTTTAATGAAAGAGTTGTTTCTAATTCAAAATTTTCATCATTTTCCAAATTAAAATCACTCGAATTTTCTGAAGATAAATCATCTAATTTTATTTCATCATCATTTTTTTCATTTTGATTATTATTCAAATTCTTTTTTTCATTTATAGAAATTGTAATCAACATAATAATTGTAATGATTGTAATAATGAAAACCACAATGAACGAATTTTTTGCATAAAAACGAATAGAAGACGGTCTTAAAAGATACATATCTGCCGTTATAAAATAATTGGAATCATCAATTTGTTGTGTTGAAAACCAATTTTTTACTAAAGGTGATGAATTATTTTTTGCTTCGCTAGACGGATAAACATAAATTTGATTTTCATTTTTTGAAATTTCAAGATAAGCATAATCATTTAAATTTGAAATTTTTATATTATTAGGATTTTCTTTCAAAGATAGAGAAAATTCATCAAAAATTTTTTTTGTTCGTAAATATCCATCTGAATATTCTGAATAAAGGTTGAAGCCAAAATAAAAAATTGCAAAAATAAAAATTGCAGATGCAAAAATTGTATATATTGTAGAAAATTTGTTTTTCATGACATTTTATTATATCTTACAATAGAGTAGTGTGCAAGTTTTACTAATTGTTCAAAATTAAAATTTTTATATTCTTTTTTTGTTCTAAGATGTGCAATATATGGTAGAAAAATATTTTGTTCAGAAAAATCTTTTGAATTTAAATTTTTTATAAATTGAGTAAAATCAAATTTTTCATTTTTTATTAGAACAGTTTTTGTGTTTTCATTTTTATTGATTTTATAAATGTCATTTTCAATAATAAAATTTGCATTTTGTTCATATAAAAAATTTTCTAAAGAAATTTTATAATTTTCTAAAACTGATGTTGTTGCTTTTTGAGAATTAATTTTTTTTAATTCAGTTCTAAACATAAGGTTTGTAAATTTTTTTTCAATAGAATCTATAAAAGAAGAATCTTTTGAAAAAATATTGTCTAAATACGTTCCTTTTGCATATGGTTTATTATTTATATAACCAAAATCTGCACCTAAAATAAAAATTTGTTTAAAATTTAATTTCAAAGCAATATCCAACGCGGCAATCGTTACTGTTCCAGAACCTGTAAAAAAAGATTTTATAGAATTTGAAAATTGTTTTGCATATTCACTAAAAGGATGTCCATTACTAAAAAAGAAAATTTTATCACTATGTTTTGAAAGTTTTTTTGTAATACAAGAATTTGCACATAAATCAAAAATAAAATTCGTTTTAGAATAATTAATTTTACAAAAAAAATGATTTGTTGAAATATTTTGACCATCAATAGAAACTACAATGTCTGGACAGATTTTATGTTTTGAAAGAATTTCATAAGCTGTATCTGTTGAAATGATATAAAATTTTTCTGGCGTTTTTTTTATGATTTCAAGATTTTTATCAAGACTCGGACCAGCTGCAATTACAAGAGCGATTTTTTTTGAGTCTGCATTTATACATTCTTTTTTTTTCAATTTTGATAAACACAAAAGATTTTCTATTATATTTTTTTGCCAGATTTTTCCAAAATGAGATTGAACGGAATAATCTTGAGTTATTAGATTTAGAGCGGATTGAATTTCATTTTTAATTTCTTGCTGAAAAATTGGATTTTCCAAAGCCCAAATTCGTTGAAAAATGATGTTTGCATTTCCATAAATTGCAGGAATATAGTTATTTAAAATATTTGTTTTTAGATTTTTAAAATCCGAAAAAATAATATTTTTATTTTTTAAACATTTTTTTATAGTTTCAAGTTCTGATATAAAATCAATATCGTTTTTTGAATATTCAATTGCAAGAATTTTTGCATTTGGAAATTTTTCTGAAAGTTTTGTTAAAAAAATACCACTTCCAATTCCAATAAGAATAAAAAAATCAAATTTTTCGTTATATTGTTCTAATAAAGATTCAGCTTCTCGTTCTGGATTATATTTTGATTCAATACTTTTTCCGTTTTGTAAAATTGGAATTTTTGAACCTATTTTTGTTGTAAAAAAATTAGAATAAATTGATTTTGTCATATTTTCCTCAGGAACAAAGTGATAAAATTTTAGAAATGAGATTTTCTTTTTTTTCTTCTAAGTTTTTTTGTAAAATTTTATCGTTTGGAGAATGTGAAATTGATATAAAATCTAATGGAAAAATTTGTTCTAAAGTTTTTTGTTCGTTTAATTTTTTTAAAAGAAAATCTTTCAATTCTTTTTTGTTGATATTCTCAAAGTAAAATTCGTTAAAATAATTTTGTGAAGTTTTATTTGTTTTGATATTTTTTATAAAGTCAAAAACAGAAATATCTTTTATTTTTCCAAGAGAATTCATTTTATATTCAGGATTTATGATTCTAAAAATTTTTCTATTTTCAAAATTATTTGTGGAAAACCATTTTTGATAAATTTCAAGAGATTTATTATTTTGTTTTGATTGAAAAATTCGTTTTTCTTGTGAAAATATTTTATTTTCGTTAAGACAATTATTTCTTTCAATTTCATTAGGTTGCGTATGAGAAAAATTTTTATTTTCTGCTAAATCAAGTCCTGCAAAATAAATTTCTTCATCTGAAAAACCTAGAGCTAAATTTAATGCAGTTCCGCTTACAGTTCCATTTCGTTTTGCTTTTATATTTTTGATTTTAAAATAATTTATAAAATCGCTAGAAATTCCATCTTCATAATTTAAAACTAAAATTTTTGATTTTTCCAAGATATTTTTTTGACAAAATGATTCTAATGATAATGCAAGAGGAATACTATTTTGTTTTGATATTTTTTTTAAATGTTGTCCAGCCCAAAATCCGCCATCTGTAGAAAGATACAAATTTGGTTCTATTTTATTTTTTTTTAAAACAGAAATTGCAGATGAAAGACAAATTATGAAAAAATTATCTTTTATTTTGGGAAGAAATTCTAATAAAGGTTTTAAACTTGGTCCAGAAGCAATAATTAAAATTGGTTTGTTTATTTTTTTTAATGTACAGATTTTTTTTGTATGATTTATAAAATTTATAGAATTAAAAAGCCATTTTTTTTCAAAATATTGTCTTGTAATTAATAAAGTTTTTGCAAGTTCTAAACTTTTTTTTATTTCTTTCCAAACTTTTTCATCAATTTTATTAAATGCTTTTGAAGAAGGTTCCCATTTTAGAAAAAAAACTTTAAATATATTTTCTTCGCCAAATTTATTCAGCAGAAAATCATTAAAATTATTTTTATGCTCATAGAAATTTATAACATCATCAAAATTTTTATTATAATCGTTAAAATCATCTGTATATCTTATGCAAAAAATCTTTTTTGTTGGAAATTTTTCTTTAAAAAAATCAACGACATAAGAGAAAGCTGGTTCTGTTATCAAAATAAATTTGCAATCAAAGGGAAGTGTAATATTTTCTACAAAACGTTTTGCTTCTGCTTGAGGATTATATGATGAATGTAAGAAAAATCCATTTATTTGAACGGTTTTTTGTCCATTTTTTGCAGTTAAGATATTCAATTTTTTACCTTTAAGAATTTGTTTGTTTTAGTATAATTTTTTTAGCGTATTCATCAATAATTTCTTTTAATAAATCTGAAATTTCTTTTTTTAGAGATTCTATATTGATAGAATTTTTCTTTGTAAAAATAAAATCATATAAATTTTCAGAAACTTTTTTAATAATAAAAAAATCACCATATTTTAAGTTTAATCTATTTTGAATTTCATTTTTTATTGAAGTTGATAAGTAATTATTATAAAAAATATTTTTATTTTTAGAAATTACAAAATCTTCGACAGAATTGTTTAAATCTAAAACGTATTTTTGTATATTTTCTTTTTGAAAAACATTATTTTTAGGATAAAAAATTTGATTAAAATCAATATGTTCAAAATCATATAAAATTTTAGAATTAATTGATGAATTGATGAGAATAAGGATAAAATTATTTTGAGATTTTACAATTGAAAGGGTAGAAAGTTCTTCTTTTTGTTGTTCAGAAAAAAATTGATAAAATTGGTTTAAATTTTCATTTTGAATTGAAAAATTATAAATTACATTTTTTTTAGGAATTGTTCCGCTCCAAAAATCATAAGTTGAAAATGAATTTAAAATAGAAATTCCATCAAAACCAAAACTTTCAGAGATAAAATAAAATTGTGAGTGATTTTTTAAGATTGCACATTTTATAATTCTATTTTTTTTTATAAAATCACAAAAGGCTAACCTTTTGTTTAATAAAAGATTAGCCTTTCGTAATAACCCCATTTTTAGCATTAGGAAAGTCCCAATTCAGAAAATAATTTTTTATAAGTAGAAAATTCATCAGATTTTGCAAATTCAATAATTTTTTCTTCTGGCAAATTTTCTAAAAGTTGATCCATATAAAGTAAAACAGATTTTATATCTTGTTTTAAATCAGAAATGTTATCGCCATTTTTAGAAGTTAGGTAGTCAATATTACTTTCTGTAAGATTATTACTTGAGTTATCTTCAATTTCAGTTAAATCATCTTCAATGGCAACTTCATCAGAAACTGTTTCAATTGGTTCTTCAATGACAGTGTCATCTTCAACGTTTTCAACTGGTTCCTCTGTTGTAATTTCTTCAGAAACTGTTTCAACTGTTTCTTCAGTTGCAACTTCTTCAGAAACATTTTCAGTTGGTTCTTCAATGACAGTTTCATCTACAATTTCTTCAGTTGGTTCTTCAATTGCAATTTCTTCTGGAAGTTCTGCATCGAGAGAATCTGAAATTGAATCTAAAGTGTCAAAATTATCTTCAGTTGCATTAGAAACTGGTTCCTCTGTTGTAATTTCATCTTCAACGTTTTCAACTGGTTCCTCTGTTGCAATTTCATCAGAAACTGTTTCAATTGGTTCTTCAATGACAGTTTCATCTACAATTTCTTCAGTAGGTTCATCAATTGTAATTTCTTCTGGAAGTTCTGTGTCGAGAGAATCTGAAATTGAATCTAAAGTGTCAAAATTATCTTCAGTTACATCAGAAACTGGTTCCTCTGTTACAATTTCATCTTCAACGTTTTCAACTGGTTCTTCAGTTGCAATTTCATCTTCAATATTTTCAATTGATTCCTCTGTTGTAATTTCTTCAGAAACTGTTTCAATTGGTTCTTCAATGACAGTTTCATCTACAATTTCTTCAGTAGGTTCATCAATTGTAATTTCTTCTGGAAGTTCTGTGTCGAGAGAATCTGAAATTGAATCTAAAGTGTCAAAACTATCTTCAGTTACATTAGAAACTGGTTCCTCTGTTGTAATTTCATCTTCAACGTTTTCAACTGGTTCCTCTGTTGCAATTTCATCAGAAACTGTTTCAATTGGTTCTTCAATGACAGTTTCATCTACAATTTCTTCAGTAGGTTCATCAATTGTAATTTCTTCTGGAAGTTCTGTGTTTTGTGCAACTGAATCGATAAAATTTTCATTATCAGATTCTACTAAAATGTTGTCATCTTGTTTTTGAATTGAGATTTCGGAAGGTAAATCTTCATTTTCTTCTTTAAATTCATTTTCATCAATTTCAATATTATTAATATCAGGTTCTTCTAAACTTTCATTTTCATAATTGAATTCTAAAGTTTTATCAGGATTAATTGAAATATCATCAATTTTTTCATTTTCTTCTGGAACTTCTTCAATATCAACTGAATTTTCTTCGATAATAGGTTCTGCTTCTTCTGTGATTTCAACTTCAGATTCCTCAACCATATCAGTTGTGTTCATAATATTGTTTAGTTCATCTGCAGAAAGTGAAATTGTATCATCTGTATCATCTGATTGGAAAAATCCGCCTTCTTCAATTTTTTCTGGAATAGATTCAGGTTTTTCTGGTTTTTCTATAATTTGTTGTGTAGAATTTTCATGTTCTTTAATTTCTTGAATATTTTCTTTTAATTGATTGATTTCTGTTTTTAAACTTGAAAGTTCTGCTACAATTTTTTCAAGTAAAGAATTATCAACTTTGATTTCGTTTGGATTTTCGTTGATATTATTTTCTTCTGTTTTTTCTACTTTTTCAGTGTTTTTAGAAATTACATTTACAACAGGAGCTGATGATGTATCTTCATCACCAACGCTTAAATCATAATCAACAACAGTATCTTTTTTCTTTGCTTCTTCAACATTTTGAACGATTGGAGTTTCTTCTGCAGTTGAATCAATTCCAAAATCTGAAAGATCTATATCTTCTGTTTCTATATTATTAGCGTTTTCAGTTTTTTCTGTAAAAATTTCTATTTTTTCTTCATTTTCGATTTGTGGTTGAATTTCTTCAACTTTTATATCATTATCCATATCATTCATATCATCAAAATCATCATCAAAAAAATCATCAGCAGCAACATTATCTTCAGTTTCTACAGTTTCGGCAGTTGAGTCAAAAGAAATATCCATTTCTAAAGGAGGTTCATCTGCAATTTGTTCTTCTTGTTGAGGTTGTGAAGGATTTACATCAAAAGAACTTGTATCGATAAAATCATCTAATGAAATTTCTTCAGAGTCAGATGAATTTGCAGTTGGTTCTTTTCCTGGTTCAAAACCATTATTTCCTGCGGCAACAGATTCATCAGAAAAACCTTCATCCATAAAATCGTCTAAAGAAATTTCTTCTTCTGAACTTGAATTGTCTGAACTTTCTGGTTGAATTTCTTGACTTTCATTTTCAGAAATTTGATTGTCTAAATCAAAATCATCAAGATTAAGTTCTTCAAAACTTGAATCTGTAATATCTTCAAAATTTTGAGTTTCATCAATATTTTTTTCAGTATCAATCATTTGTGGAGTATCTCCTGTTTCTTCTATTGTAGAAAATTGTATATCATCATTTGATGTAATATTGTCAAATTCTTGAGTAGAAAGAGTATTTTCTGAAGATTGTTCATCTTCAACGGGATTAATATCATCTTTAAACATATCAGAAAAATCAGAATCATCAAAATCTGGTAAATCTAAATCAACGTTATTTTCTTCGTTACTAGTTTTATCAGAAGATGACGCATCATCTGTTGCTCCATGTTTTACCCAAACTCCATAACTTTCTAAACCATTATCGTTATCTTTTTTTTCTTTTGATTTACCAAACATAATCCGTCTCCCTTTGAGGATATTTTTATATTCTCATTATCGGTGAAAATTGCATAAAAAAACACATAAAAATATGAACATTTTTTTTAATTATAACACAGTTTTTCATTTCAGAAAACATAAATTATTTCCGATAAACAATATATTATGAATCGTTCAAAATATTTGTTAGCAATTTTATCTGCAACATTTGTTTATGTTTTACTTTCTCTTACAGTTGGGCAAAATAGTTTTTCTTGTTATAAAAATCTTGAAGAACAAAAACAGAAAATTAGTATACGAACTAGTGAAATTCAAAATATTAACAGTGAATTATCTTTAGAATATTCGGCTTTATTAAATGATAGAGATGTTATTGCCGCTTATGCAAGAAAACTTGATTATTTGGGTGAGGGTGAAAAATTAGTAAAAATAAATGGATTGAAAGTTTATCAAAATGCTTTGTACGATACAGGAAAAGTTTTACGTCATTATGATACAGTTTTTCTTTCTGAAAAATATTGCAAAATTATAGGCATTTTGTTTGGTGTTATGACTTTTCTTATTATGTTTTTATATGATATTAACAAAGGAAATATTTCTTTCAAGAAAAAGGAAACTGTAAAAGTTGCAGGAATTCCAATTTATGATTTAAAACAGATTTAGTTTAATCTATACGATTCCAAGTTACAGCAATTTTTTCTGGTTTATAATTATCAGAATCTGCGACTAAAGTATTTTTTGTTCCTTTTAAAGTATTATTATCAATTATTGAAAAATCCCAAGTGATAGGTTCTGCCGATAACGCTGCATTTAACGCAACTTTTCTTGGTAAATCTGGAAAATACGATGCATTTGAATGTCCTTTCTGAGTTATAAAAACTTTTTGTTCGCCTTGAGAATTTTTTATTTCTAAAGAAATATTCATTGACGCTCCGTTATTAAAAATAACAAATCCACGACCGCCTCTAAGAATTACAATTTTATCAATGAAGTTTTCGCCTTTCCAAGTTCCTGAAAGATTTTCTGTGCTTGTGATTTTTGTTGTTTCTATAGAAATATTTTGTTTTTCGATATTTTGATTTTGTTTTTCAACAAGATTTCTTAATGATTCTTGAAGAGTTACTTTTGGTTCCATTAAAATTTTATAAAATGAATCATATGTTTTAGTTTCTGTCTGTTCTTTTTTAGATTTGTTATCAACTATATGAAAAGTAACATTCCATTTTTCATCAGTTGAATCTTTTTGTAATTCTGAAAAAAAAGATAAATTTTGTTCGGAAAATTGTGTTTTATCTAAATCTGTAAAAGTACTTTGTTCTGAGCGTTTATCATTTATTGTAAAATTTTGAATTTCATTTAATTGCGTAAAATATAAATCGCTTGTCATTTTTGCCATATTTGAATCAATATTTGTAGCGATAATTCCGTAATAATCAATATTGTAATTTTGAGCAAAAATATCTGCTGTAAAAAATAAAAAGAGGAAAATATATATTTTTGAAGTAAAAATATTTCTCACTTAACCTTTTAATCCTTTTGAAAATTCTCTAGCAATATCTCGTTTTATATCTCTATCTTTTATAGTCGCTCTTTTATCAAATTGTTTTTTACCTTTACAAAGTCCCAAAGTGATTTTTACTTTTCCATTTTTTAAATAAAAATTAATTGGGATTAAAGTAAATCCTTTTGTATCAACTTTTCTTATAAGACGTTTTATTTCTTCTTTGTGAAGTAAAAGTTTTTTAGGTCTATCAGGATTATGATTAAAAACAGAAGAAAATGAATATTCTGAAATGTGAAAATTTTTTACCCAAACTTCGCCATTAATAATTTCTGCAAAAGCATCGGGAAAAGAAACACTTCCATTTTTTACAGATTTTACTTCTGTTCCTTGAAGTTCAATTCCACATTCGTAAGTTTCTTCTATAAAGTAATCAAATTTAGCTTTTCTATTTTCTGCAATAAGTTTTTTTCCTTCACTCATATTTTCTATTATAAAATATAGATAGTTTGCTTTCAAGATTATCTTATATTTTAGTTTTTGTAAAAATCTTTCTATTTTGTTTTTTCTAATTGTAAGATAGTGTTTTTTATGATATTTTATTCTAAAATTGAGGTTTGTTGTGAGTTTAAAAGTAACAGATTTTTCTTATTCATTAAAACGTAAAAATAGAAAAATAGTAGCAAAAATTATCTTTTTTGTTTTAGTTTTTTATATTATTGTAAATTTAATTTTATCATTTTTAATTTTTCCGGTAAGACAAAATTCTATTTCAATGCAACCAATTTTAACTGAAAATTCAGTTGTAATGACAAGTCCTTTATCAAAAAACGTAAAAAGAGGTGATATAGTTTTATTAAAAGCTCAAACTTCTTTTGAAGAAACTTTTTTTCAAAAAATGTATAGAAAATTGATTTTATTTTTTACCGCTCAACAAATTTCTCCTTATGAAAATAATTCAAAACCATGTACAAAAAATCATTTAAGAAGAGTTATCGGTATGCCAGGAGATACCATTTATATGAAAGATTATGTTCTTTATATAAAACCTGCTGGAGAAAAACATTTTTTAACAGAATTTGAATTGACTGAAAAAAAATACACAATTTCTTTTTATACGCCTCCTTCAAACTGGAATTCATCTTTAGGTGTTGTTGGTTCTTTTGAAGAAGTTCAATTAAAAGATGATGAATATTTTCTTCTTGGTGATAATCGACGAAGTTGTGAAGATTCTAGACTTTGGGGAACTTTAACAAAAGATGATTTTGTTTCAAAAGCGTTAGTTTGTTATTTCCCTTTTAAAAATTTTAAAATTTTATAAAACAGATAAAAATAATGGAAGATTTTTCGTTATATATTCATATTCCTTTTTGTATTTCAAAATGTTCTTATTGTGATTTTTTTAGCGTAGAATGTTCTTCCTTAAAAATTCCAGATTCTTACATAGAAAGTTTATGTAATGAAATTTTATTTCGTCAAAAAAAATTCAATATTTCATTTTTTAAAACAATTTACATTGGTGGGGGAACTCCAAGCCTTTTATCAGAAAATCAACTTTTAAAATTATTTACATTTTTAAAAGAAAATTCAGATTTATCAAAATGCAAAGAAATTACAATTGAAGTAAATCCTGACGATGTAAATGAGTCTTTATTAAAAGTTTTTGAAAATTGTAAAATTAATAGAATTTCTTGTGGAATTCAATCATTAAATGAATCTTCTTTAAAATTTGTCCATAGAAGAGCATCGTTAGAACAAAATTTAAAAGCAATAAATTTGTTAAAAAATAAATGGAAAGATGATTTTTCGTTTGATTTGATTTGTGCTTTACCAAATGAAGATAAAAATTCTTTTTTGGATGGACTTTCTCAAATTGTAAAAATCAAACCATCACATATTTCAATGTATTCATTAACTATTGAAGGTAATACTGAACTTGGAAAAAAAATTAATTCTAAAAAATTAAATTTTGATTTAGATTTTCAAGATGATTTATGGTTGGCGGGAAGAGATATTTTACTTCAAAATGGATACAATCATTACGAAGTTTCAAATTTTTGTTTAAAAAATAAAGAATGTTTGCATAATTTAGTTTATTGGAATCATAAAAACTATTTGGGATGTGGAAGTGGAGCGTGCGGAACAGTTTATAATGAAGATGGTTCTGGTTTTAGGTGGACAAATAAAAATAATATTTCTAAATATATAGAAAATTGGAAAAATTTAAAAGATGATTATGAAATCCGAGAAAATATAGATTTAGAAACTTCAAAATTTGAATTTTTTATGATGGGATTTAGAAAATTGTCGGGAATAAGTGATTTTGAGTATGAAAATATTTTTAAAGAAAAAATTCCAGCATCTAAAGTAAAGATTTTTGAAAAATGGAATAAAAATAAAACGCTTGATATAAAATCTGAAAAAAAAGGTTTTCGATATTCCTTAAATTCTTTGGGAATTTTATATTTAAATGCTTTTCTTGAAGAATTAATTTAAACTTGTTTTGTAAAAGGAATTTTTATTGTAAAACAAGAACCTTTATTTTGTTCTGATTCTACAAATATTTTCCATTCATGAATTTCAATAATGCTTTTTACAACAGAAAGTCCAATTCCCATTCCAGCTTCTTGTCGTGAAGATGAGCCTCTGTAAAATAAATCAAAAATATTTTTTATATCTTCCTTAGAAATGCCAATTCCTGTATCTTTTATTTTTAAAATAATAGCATCATTGTCTTCGTAAGAGTCAAATTCTATTGTATCATTTTCTTTAGAATATCTAATCGCATTATTGTAAAGATTTTCAAAAAGTCTTGTTACAAGTTGCTTATCCATTTTTACAATAATGTCATTTGGAAGATTTATATTTGTGATAATTTTTCGTTTGTAAATTGTTCCTGTAATTTTTGCTTCACTTGTTAACGCTTTTATAAGATTTGTAATGCAACCAGGTTTTAATTTTTCTTTAATTTCACTTGTGTTCATTTTTGTGTAATTAATTAACGAATCTATCATTTCTTCTAGTTGATTAACTTTTCCTGAAATAAGTTCAAGAGTTTGATTTAATTCTTTTTTATCGGTGATAAAGCCATCATGAATTGCTTCAACGTATCCTTTTATAACTGCAACAGGCGTTCTTAAATCATGACTAATTCCCATGATAAATTTATTTTTTGTATTTTGAATTTCTAGTAAAGCTTGACGCATCGTTTCTAGATTGTTTAAAGTTTGAGTGATTTCGTTTCCTTTTTCTGAACTTTCTATTTTTGTTTCTAATTTTCCTTCGGATAAAAGTTTTGCTGTATCTTCAACTTTTTTTACAGAATTTAAGATATTTTTTGATGTAAAAATTATAATTATAAGACAAATAAAAACAAAAATAATTAGAAAAAATATTAAAGATTTAAAAATTTCTGGATTTTGCTTATCAACTTCTTTTTCTCGTGGAACTCTTGTAATAAGCATCGTTTTAAAATCATTTAAATTTGGAGTTGTAAATTGATAAAAATAAATATCAGAAGTTTCTCGAAGCATTTTCCAAATTTCTTGTTCAGAACCAATGCCACCTAAAGAAATTTCTGGAATAGTTGAATATAAAACACATTTGTCTTCATCAATTAATGCCGCTTGAACGTCTGGCGGAAGAAGTTTCATGGTATTGCGTAAAATTAACCAATCTTTTTTTGAAAATTTTTTACTTTGTAATTCAATTTTTTTTATTTCTTTTGTTCCATCAAGTAAAACTCTTTCTGGAGATTTTAAATAATGCAAAAAACTCATGTAAAAAACACACAAAATTGGAATTGCAATTATTAAAACCGATAAAAGAATAAATTGTTTTTTTATTTTCATATTTTATACATTGATAATTTTACTTTTATTGAAAATATAACCTTTTCCAAATGCTGTTTGAATATATTGAGGATTTGAAGGGTCTTTTTCAATCTTTTTTCGTAGACGTTGAACATAAACTGCAACTGCTGTTATATCACCAAATTCAACTTTCCATACAGATTTAAATAATGTATCTGGTGCTAATTCTTCACCTGCATGTTTTACTAAATATTCAAGAACATCATATTCTTTTGCTGATAATGGAATTTTTACGTTTCCTTTTTTTAATACACAACTATTTGTGAGAAGTGTAAAATCATCAAATTGAATGGATTCTTCTGCTTTTGCAGTTGCTGTATTTTGTCTTCTAAGATTTGCTTGAACTCTTGCGACAAGAACACTTGGTGAAAATGGTTTATTTATAAATTCATCTGCACCAATATCAAGACCTTTAATAATATCTTCATCTGCATCTCTTGCGGAAAGAATCATAACTGTTGGTGTATCTTTGTTGTATTCTTGTTTTATTTTTTGTAAAAATTCAAATCCACTCATTCCTGGTAAATTTAAATCTAAAATAATCAAATCTGGTTTTCTATCTTCTTTTAATTTTTTTAGAGCTGGTTCTGCTGCATAAAATGCTGATGTTAAAATATCTGATTTATTTAAATACATGCAAATCAGTTTTGAAATAGATTCCTCATCTTCTATAACATAGATATAAGGTTTTGCATTTTCTACCATAAATTAAAAATTACTCCATTTCTTTATAAATTTCTTTGATTATATCCCATAAAAACTAAAATTGAATAGACAAAGCGTTATATAACGTAATTTTATCTTTTTTGTAAAAAAAATAGAATTAGAATTGAAATATAATAAAAATAAGATATAATATTAATATTCTGAAAAAAAAGTTGAGTTTCATATTATGATAGATGTTTTGCGGTTAAATGGGGAAAAATTTTGGGTAAACCCGCATATGATTGAAAGTATGGAATGTACACCTGATTTAACATTAACAATGTTATCAGGAAATCGAATCATTGTAAAAAATTCCCCTGAAGATATAATAAAAAAAATTATACAATATCGAAAAGAAATCGGTATTGATAGACAAGAGGTCTTGTGATGGATTTGGCTACAATAATTGGTATTGTTGGTGGTGCTGCGATGATTGTCATGTCAGTTTTGACATCTGGCGGTACTATTGGTGGAATTTGGGATGTTCCTTCTCTTTTAATGACAGTTGGAGGTTCATACTTTTCTATGTTTATTGCATGTCCATTAAAAAAGGCGTTGGGTATGTTTAAAGTTATGGGAAAGGCTTTTAAAGTTCCAGATTTTGGAGAAAAAAATATTGTAACAAATATGCAAGCACTTTCTGAAAAAGCTAGACGAGAAGGAATTCTTGCTTTGGAAGATGGACTTGATGATTTGGAAGACCCTTTTATGAAAATGGGACTTCGTCTTGTTGTTGATGGAACGGATGGTAATATTATTCGTTCTATTATGGAAAACGAAATGAATCAAATAGAAGCTCGCCATATGGACTGGATTGGTATTATTAATGCTTGGGCTGGTTTTGCTCCTGGATTTGGTATGATGGGAACTGTAGTAGGTCTTATTGGTATGTTAAACAACTTGGAAGATAAATCATCTCTCGGACCAAATATGGCTGTTGCTTTGATTACAACATTATATGGTTCTATGATGGCAAACTGGCTTATTGCTCCTTTTTCAACAAAGCTTTTAGCTCATAATGCTCAAGAAATGCGTGCAAAAGAAATGATAATTGAAGGTGTTCTTTCTATTCAGTCTGGAGAAAATCCTCGAATTATGACTCAAAAACTTCTAACTTATCTTGATCCTTCTTCAAGAAAAGCAATTGAAGCTGATGTATTAAAAGATTAATAAGGTAAGTTTATAAATGGGAAAAAAAAGTAAAGAACCAGAAAAACCATCAACCTCCTGGCAAGGTACTTATGGTGATATGATTACACTGATGTTGTGTTTCTTCGTAATGCTTTATAATCCATCTGAAGTTGATGTAACACAATTAGCAACAATTACGCAAAGTTTACAAATGAATGAAACTGAATCTGTTTCTGGTGGACTTTCACTTTCTACTGGACGTTTATCAGATTTGGGAAATAATATAAATTCACTTCCTTCTGTGGAGAGAGGAAAGTCTTTGGGACCGGCTAAAAAAAAGGCAGTTAGTCTTTTTGTTCCAGATGAAAAATCAAATAAAATTACAATTACAAGTGATGAAAGAGGTTTGGTAATATCATTGCTTTCTGATAATTTTTTTGAAGAAGGTAGTGCAGAACTTAATATAAATGAAACTAGAGAAACACTTTTACGATTGGCAGATTTTTTTAAATCACCAGAAGTGAAAGATAGACGTTTTAGAATAGAAGGTCATACGGATAATACACCAGTTTCTTCTGATTCTCAATTTCCTAGTAATTGGGAGCTTTCTGCAAGTCGTGCTGTTAATGTTTTACATTATTTAGCCGATTATGGAGTATCTGAAAATAAATTTTCTGTCGCTGGTTATGCTGATACTCGACCAAAATTTTCTAATGATACACCAGAAGGAAGAGCGTACAAT
The DNA here is from genome assembly GCA_964410365.1 of uncultured Treponema sp. Classification (GTDB taxonomy): domain Bacteria; phylum Spirochaetota; class Spirochaetia; order Treponematales; family Treponemataceae; genus Treponema_D. The sequence goes on along the minus strand of CAYPGB010000007.1, from coordinate 48,809 downwards.
CGGCGAGTTGATATTATTATTCTAGACGAGGGACATTTTTAATGTTATTATTAACGATATTATTTGCTGGAGGGGAAAATGGCAGATGATGATGAAATAAATCTTGATGATGGTGGAGTATCTTCTTCATCAGCAGATAAAAAATCATTTGGTTCTATCCTTTTAAAATTTTTAAAACCAATTGGAATTGCTCTTGCTGCAATTATTGTAATCGTAGTTGTTGTTTCTATAACTGTAAAAAATATAATGAATAATACATCTGCGACATCTGGACAGATTCAAACTTCTGAAGAATATGCATCTGGTCAAAGAGAAATTTATGATTGGTATACTTCTTTAGGTTTAATCCAAACAACTACAATGGATGATCCTCCTGCAACAGTTCGTATTGATATTGCTTTAGGTTATAAAAAAGATGATAAAGCAACATCAACAGAAATTACGCAAAGAACTGTTGAATTAAAATCTTTTTTAAGAAGATTTTTTAATGGAAAAACAGCTTATGATTTAAGAGCAGCAAATGAAGATGCTATTCTTAATGAAATAAAAAATGGTATAAATGATAGAATTTTGAGCGGTTCTAAAATTAGAGCTGTCGAATTTCAACAAAAAGATGTGATTGAGCAAAATTACTAAGGATTATTTGAATGAATGAAGTTCTTTCGCAAGAAGAAATAGACCAATTACTCACAGCAATAAGTTCTGGTGAATCTGATACAGAAGATTTTAAACCGGTAAATAGTGCTCGTAAAATAAAAATTTATGATTTTAAACGTCCAGATAAATTTTCAAAAGAACAATTGCGTACTGTTTCTAATATGCATGAAACTTTTTCTCGTTTAACAACAACTTCTTTATCTGCTCAATTACGTTCTTTAGTTCATGTTCACGTTGCTTCTGTAGAACAGTTAACTTATGAAGAATTTATTCGTTCTATTCCAACTCCAACAACTCTTGCCGTTATAAATATGGATCCATTAAAAGGTGATGCTATTTTGGAAATTGATCCTGCAATCACTTTTTGTATGATTGACCGTTTGCTCGGAGGAAGAGGAGCAACAACTGGAAATAAAAATAGAGATTTAACAGATATTGAACAAGAAGTAATGGAAGGTGTAATTGTTCGTATTTTGGCAAATATTCGAGAATCTTGGACACAAGTTATAGATTTACGTCCTCGATTTACGCGAATAGAAACAAATCCTCAATTTGCACAAATTGTTCCTCCAAATGAAATGGTAGTTCTTGTAACTTTGGAAATAAAAGTTGGTGAAGAAGAAGGAATGATGAATTTTTGTATTCCTTATCTTGTACTTGAACCAATTATTTCTAAATTATCATCTCAGTTTTGGTATTCTTCTGTTAGAAAAAATTCAACAACGCAATATTTAGGAACAATAAAACAGCAACTTACAGATGTAAATATGGATATTGTTGCTGATATTGGTACAATTAGTTTGCCTATAAAAGATGTTCTTTCTCTACGAGTTGGAGATGTGGTTCGTCTTTCTAATATAAAAATAGGGGATCCTTTAACCCTTAGTGTAGGAAATAAAAAAAAGTTTTACTGCCAGCCGGGTGTTGTCGGTAAAAAAATGGCTGTTCAAATTACAGGAAAAATTGAAAACGTTGAAGAAGACGATTTTGAAGAGCTTTCTGTAGAAGGAGATGAAACTTATGAGTGATGGTGCTATTTCACAAGAAGAAATTGATGCATTACTTTCAGGTGTTACAGTTGATGGATTAAATTCATCTGGGCATGTTGGAAGTGGTCCGTCTTATAAATTTGATGTTCCAACTCTTCAAAAAATGGCTGATGAATTAAAGTCAAAACTTGAAGATAATATTAATAAATATACTGGAGCAAATTTTACAGTAGGAAATCCTGTTACGGAAGAAACTAATCGTGACAGAGTTCTTGCAAAACTTCCTGAAGTTGTAATTGGAATTATTGCTGATTATAATGCAGGTATAAAAGGAAATCATTTTTATTTACTTTCTTCTGAATTTGCTTTAAAACTTCATCAATTAGTTAGTAATGAAGATAATACTGAAGTTGATGATATGGTTCTTTCTGTTGTTTCGGAATTTGTTTCTACTCATATTGGAGCAGAAATTAATGTTTTAGATGCAACTGGAAAAGTTCCTGGACTTTCTTATGCAACTCCAGAATCAATAAACGAATCTAAAGCAATGATAATGTTTCCACAACAGGATTTTGTTTTAATCAGTTATCCTTTAACTTTAGATAAAGATAATTATACGTTGTGGGAATGTATTGGTGGTGATGCTGCAGAAGCAATGACAAATGCTTTGGGTGGAAATATTGAAGAACCAACTCCACTAGATGTTGTTTCTCCAGATATGTCTCCAAAAATGAGTAATCCTATGCAACAAAATGCAATGCCTAATATGTCGCAACAGATGAACCCTATGCAAAATATGGGAATGCAACAAATGAATATGCAACCTAATATGATGCAAAATATGGGTGGAATGCAACAAAATATGATGCCAAATATGGGAATGAATATGGGCGGTATGCAACAAAACATGATGCCAAACATGGGAATGAATATGGGGACAAATGTTCCAAATGTTCAATCTCTTCAGTTCCCTTCATTACAACAAGGTGGCTCAAATCAAGAACAGGGAAACATCGGTTTAATTATGGATGTTTTCATGGAAATGACTGTAGAATTAGGTCGTACAAAAAAATCAATAAAAGACATTCTTGGAATGGGAGAAGGTACAATCATAGAGCTTGATAAACTTGCTGGTGAACCTGTTGATATTCTTGTAAATCATAAACCAATTGCAAAAGGTGAAGTTGTTGTTATTGATGAAAATTTTGGAGTTCGTGTAACAGAAATTCTTTCTCCAATAGAAAGAGTTAATGATATAAGTTAAACCAGTTTTTATTTGGGTGGGGAAATTGGTGAATAAAATAAAAAAAATATTTTTAATATGTTCATTTTTATGTTCAAGTTTTTTTCTTTTTGCACAATCAGAAAGTGATTTTGTAATTTCAGATGATGTGTCTTCATCTGTTGCAACTCAATCTGCAGAAACTTCAAATCCTTCTGGAATAGGTGTCTTTATAAGAATGATTGTTGTTCTTATTATTGTAGTTGCTCTGATTTATGCAATTTTTTGGTTTATAAAACGAAAAACTAGTGTAGAAAAATCTGATGATAAATTTCTAAGAAAAGTTTCTCGTATTGACATATCTCCTGGAAAATCTGTTGTTGTTGTAACTCTTATAGATAAAGCTTATTTATTAGGAGTTTCAGATAGTGGAATAAATCTTATTTCTGAAATTGATGATAAAGAATTGATTCAAGCAATGAATTTGCAAGCTGATAAAGAACAAAATACAAAAAAAGCAGTAAATTTTGCAGAAGTTTTAGAAATGTTTACTACAAAAAATAAGAAAAAACAAAAAAATGCTTTTTCAGACTCAGAATCTATGGTTGATAGTCTTTTTAAGAAAAAATGAGGTAAAAATGAAAAGATTTAAATTAATTTTTACAATCATAATTTTTCTTTTAGTGGCATTACCAGTTTTTGCACAAAATTCAAATTTTCCAGAAGGTTCAACTCAAGGAACAACACAAATGCAACAAGGTGATTTAAGACCAACTCAAATTCCGAATGTTGCAATTCAAATTACAGAACCACAATCAGGAAAAGAAGTTGCTTTTTCTTTAAGATTACTTTTAATTTTAACAATTTTAACTCTTGCACCAAGTATTTTAATTTTAGTTACTTGCTTTTTAAGATTCTCAATCGTTTTGGATTTTATAAAACGTGCTCTTTCTTTACAGCAAGTTCCTCCAACGGCAGTTTTAAATGGAATTGCGTTGTTTATGACTTTATTTGTAATGTGGCCAACTTTTAGTTCAATTTACGAAAAAGCATATAAACCTTTGGCAGATGGTCAAATCTCTATAGAAGAAGCTTATCACGAAGCAGAATCTCCATTACGAATTTTTATGTATTCTCAAATGTCTGAAGATACAACTTATATAAAACAATTTATGAGTATGGCAAAACTTGAAAAACCAAATACTTTAGCTGATGTTCCAACTTATATTCTTATACCGGCTTATATTCTTCATGAATTGACGGTTGCTTTTAAAATAGGAATTTTACTTTATATTCCTTTTATAATTATAGATATGGTTGTTGCAAGTATTTTGATGGCAATGGGAATGATGATGTTACCTCCAGTGCAAGTTTCTATGCCTTTTAAATTAATTCTTTTTGTTCTTGTTGATGGCTGGGGCTTATTAACGCAGCAATTATTTGTATCTGTAATACGTTAAAAATGATTTTTAGTTTGCGTTGCAAATTTTTATTTTATGTGTGATTTTTTTGTAAAATTGCATAAATTATATCGAGGAATATGTGTCTGTTGGTGTTATAAATTCTTTAATGTCTGGAGCAGTGATACAAGTTATAAAATTAGTTGCTCCAGTTTTAGGTTTAGCTTTAATCGTAGGATTGATTGTTTCAATTTTTCAAGCAGTAACTTCTATTCAAGAGCAAACATTAACATTTTTACCAAAACTACTTGTAATTTTATTAGTAATAGCTTTGCTTGGTGGAGTAGGTTTTTCAACTTTAGGAGAATATACTCGTCAACTTTTTGAAAGAATTCCTGATTTTGCAAAATAGATAAGAAAAAGAGGAAAACGTGTTAGATAATATCTTTTTACATGCACCAATCTTTCTCTTAATTTTTGGAAGAATTTTTGCTATGTTGATGGTTCTTCCTCTTTTTTCTATGCGTTCAGCTCCAAGAATTGCAAAAATTGCACTTGCAGGATATATGGCTTGTTTTTTGTTAAATACTGCTGATTTATCAATTTATGAAACTTATTTAGCACAAGAAGGAATTCCATCTCTTCAATTTGTTCTTTTGCTTGTTGGAGAGGTTTTAATCGGAATTATTTTAGGTTTTTATATTTCAATCATCTTTTCATCTTTTAGTTCTGCAGGTCAATTTGTTGCTTTTCAAATGGGATTGGGTGCGGCAAGTGCTTATGATTCACTTTCTCAAGTTGAAAATCCTCTGATGGGACAATTTTTTAATTTAGTTGCAATGTTAATTTTTCTTCAAACAAAATGGTTTCAAAAATTATTTTTAGGAGGACTTGTTACTAGTTTTCAAACTTTAAATGCTTTAAGTATTGTGAATGCAAAAGATTCTTTGATGAATTTTATGTTGCGTGGTCTTACAAAACTTTTTGCAGATGCTTTGGTAATTTCTCTTCCAATTTTAGGGACTTTATTTTTAATAACAATTTGTACAGGTTTATTAACAAAAGCAGCTCCTCAAATGAACCTTTTAAGTGAAGGTTTTCCAATTATGATTTTAGTTGGTTTTGCAATTATAGTGATTGCACTTCCTTCTATAACAGATTTTTTTATTCGTTCATTTAATGCTGGATTTATCGAAATTGAAAAATTGTTTACATCTGTAAGTGGAGGAATAAAATAATGGCAGATGAGAATGAAGAGGAAAAAACAGAGGAACCTTCAGAGTATAGAATTCAAAAAGCAAGAAAAGAAGGTAACGTTGCAAAAACTTCAGAATTAAGCGGAGCGTTAGTTCTTCTTTCTGCTGTTTTGATAATGCTTGTTCTTGGAAAATATATTTTTTCACAGATTATAGAATTTATTCATTTTTATTTTTCAAAATGTTCTAATCCAAATATAAAAGATTCATCTCTTTATGTTGCTTTTTTAAATTATTTTTTAAAATGCATTCTTCCAATTAGTGCAGTTGGAATTTTATCTGCAATACTTGGAAATATTATTCAAACGAAAGGTTTTGTTATTTCTGTAGAACCAATCAAACCTAAAATTAATAAAATCTTACCAAATTTTAAAGAATATTTTAAAAGAACACTTTTTTCTCTTCAAGGATTATTTTCTATTGCAAAATCAATTGGGAAAGTTGCCATTATTTGTATAATTGCATATTTATATATAAAAAAAGATATTTTTGTTTTAATTGAAATAATTTCTAATGGTGATATTTCTTTAGCTTTAAAGAAAATTGCAAATATGTCAGCCCAAATTTTGATTGTTGTTTCTGTTATTTTTCTTGCAATTTCAATACCAGATTATTTTGTTCAACGTTTTGAATTTAAGAAAAAATTAAAAATGACAAAACAAGAACAAAAAGAAGAATATAAAGAATTAGAAGGTGATCCTGAAATAAAAAATAAATTAAAACAAATGCAACAAGAACTTTTAAAACAAAATATTCCAAAAGCGGTTTCTGAAGCGGATGTAGTTATTACAAACCCAACTCATTATGCGGTTGCGTTAAAATATGATATAAAAATTGCAGATTCTCCGATGGTAACTGCAAAAGGTGAAGATCAAGTTGCACAAACAATAAAAAGATTAGCTCGTGAAGATGGTATTCCTATTGTAGAAAATCGTCCTGTTGCTCGTGAATTATATACAAATGTTGAAATTGGTGATATAATACCTCAGGTTTATTATCAAACTATAGCGGTAATATACTCTCATTTAGAAAAATTTAAACAAAATTAGTAGATTGCTGGGGTGGGGACTTATGGCAAACGAACGTCGTGGAAACAGAATTCTTAATTTTATACAAAGCAATATTGTCGCTGTTGCTATAGTATTAGTTGTTTTTTTATTGTTTATTCCAATTCCACAGGCTTTAATAGATTTATGTATGATTTTAAATCTAGCATTTTCAATTATTATTCTTTTAGTAGTTGTTTCTGTGTCTAGACCAGCAGATTTTCAAACTTTTCCGAGAATCGTACTTCTTCAAACTTTATTTAGTCTTGCAATAAATATTTCTTCCACAAGATTAATTTTAACTGGAAATTTTTCAAATGGTGCATTGCAAGGTCAAAGTGCAATGGTAAAAGCGTTTGCAAATATTGTTGCTGGAAATAATATTGTAATTGGTTTTATCATCTTTATAATTTTAATTGTTGTTCAAGTTTTAGTAGTTACAAAAGGTGCTAGTAGAGTTTCTGAAGTTGCCGCTCGTTTTAGTTTGGATTCTATGAATCAGAAACTTTTTGATGTTGATAATAGATTAAACAGTGGAGTAATTGATGAAGCGGAAGCAGAAAGATTAAAATCATCAATTCGCAAAGAAATAGACTTCTATTCTAATATGGACGGTTCTTCTAAATTTGTAAGTGGAAACGTTACCGCAGGAATTTTTATTACAGTTATAAATCTTGTTGGTGGATTTATAATTGGAATTGCTATGAATGGAATGAGTTTTTCTCAAGCATTATCAACATATTCTACACTTACAATAGGTGATGGATTAACATCTCAACTTCCTTCTCTTATTATTTCATTTGCAACTGGTTTATTAGTTACTGGAACAAAATCAGATGAATCATTTGATAAACAACTTAAAGATGAATTTACAACTGATGGACATATTTATGAAATTGTTGGTGCAGTTTTAGCCGTTTCAGGAATTGTTCTGAGAAATGGAACTCAATGGATTTTAATTCCTGTAGGAATTTTATTTTTTGTAATTGGTTTTAGAATGGCAAAAAATAAAATTAAAAAAGAAGAAACTCAAAAACTTCAAACTCAACAAGCTCAATCTCAATCATCTGCGGCAATTCAAGAACAAGAAAAAATTGTTATGCTAGATCAACTTTCTTTGGAGTTGGGATATGCTCTTATTCCTTTAGTTGATAAAGAAAAAGGTGCAGAACTTCTTGAAAGAATAACAAGAATTCGTTCAGAAGCACGACTTGATATGGGATTTGATATTCCAAAAATTAGAATTCGCGACAATATGGCTCTAGACCCAAATGATTATTCTTTCAAAATTGAAGGAATTGAAGCTGGTCATGCAAATATTCGTTTAGGATATTTAATGTGTATGAATGGCGGTGGAGTTATAACTCCTTTAGAAGGAGAAAAAACAAGAGATCCTGCCTTTAATTTGGAAGCAATTTGGGTTCCGGAAGAAAGACGTAGTGAAGCTGAACAAGCAGGATATATTATTGCAGATCCTCCAACGATTATTTCTACTCATATTACAGAAATTATTCGTTCTCATGCAGCACAACTTCTTGATAGACAAGCAGTTTCTGTAATTATGGAAACTGTAAAAAAATCAAATCCAGTTTTAGTTTCTGAAGTTGTTGATACAGATAAGATTTCTTATGGAGTGATTCAAAAAGTGTTCCAAAATCTTCTTGCAGAAAAAGTTTCAATTCGTAATTATGTAAAAATTCTTGAAACAATCGCAAATTATTCATCACTTTCACAAAATGTTTGGGATTTAACTGCAAAAGTTAGAGAAGCATTAGGTTTACAAATTTGTATGCAATATGTAAATCCAGATGATAAAAAATTAAGAGTAATAAAACTTTCACAAGGATTTTCTGAAATGATTGCAAAATATGCTTATGAGCCTCAAGATGGTTCAAAACCTTATGTTGCATTCGACCCTATTGATAGAAGAAAATGGATAAAATCAGTTAGCGCATCTTTAAGCAAAATTGAAAAAATGGGAATTATGCCAATCATTCTTTGTGTAAGTAGCATTAGACAATTAGTGCGTTCTGCTTTAGAAAGAGAACAACCAGGTGTTGTTGTTATTTCTGATATGGAAGTTTATACAGCAACCGTTGATAATAATGTTATAGTTGAAATTATTGATGAGATTACAGATGACGAAGGTGAAAATTAATGATAAACGATGAGGAAAAAGTATATACAGTAACGGCTGACTCTTTAGATAAATGCAAAGAAATAATTTACGAGCAATATGGTTCAAATTTTAAAATTATAGATAGACGTAATGAACAAGTTCCTTGTGGATTTTTAAAACTTAGAACAAAAATGCAAGTCGTTGTAAAATATATAGTTGTAAATCATAATATATATAATTCAAATAAAGGAAATTCTTATATTCCAGATCCAAATTTTGATGAACAATTTGAAAAAAATAGACAAGCAATTTTAAAAACTCAAAATGATACGTTAATTAATGCAAAATTAAATGAAGTTTCGAAAAATCTTGCAGATTTAGCAGCTCAAATGAATTCAAAATTAGATGGAATTGCTGTAGCAACAGACGAAAAGCATGAATCTATCTTAAAAATAGAAGAATTATTATCTCAGAATGAATTTACTTTTTCTTATATAAAAATGATTGAGGAGAAAATTCGTTCAGTTTTTTCTTTAGAACAACTTGATGATTTTAAATTGGTACAACGTTATGTTGTTGATTGGATTGGAGAATCTATTTCGATTGCTCCGTCAAAAGTTTTTAGACCTCCTCATGTTATAATTATTGTGGGACCAACTGGAGTTGGAAAAACTACAACAATTGCGAAAATGGCTTCAAATACAATTTTAGATGCAAAAGCAAATGGAAAACCAAAACCAGAACTTTGTATTTTAACAATTGATACAATGCGTGTTGGTGCGTTAGAACAATTATCAAAATTTGGCGAAATTTTAGGAAAAAATGTAATGAAAGCAGAATCTTCTGATGATGTTTTAAAGATTTATCAAGATTATAAAGAGCATGTCGATTACATTTTTATAGATACAAGTGGATATAGTCCAAATGATTCAACTCATATTGGTGAAATGAAAAATATTCTCAATGTAAATGGATTAAATGCAGATATTTACCTTTCTGTTACTGCATCAACTAAAGCATCAGATTTAACAAATATTTTAAGAAATTATGAACCTTTTGGTTATGATTCAGTTATTATTACAAAGTGTGATGAAACTAAACAACTTGGAAATGTTATAAGTGTTTTGTATGAAAAACATAAATCAGTTTCTTATATTACAGATGGACAACGTGTTCCAAGAAATATAAAACGAGCGGATATTATCGATATTTTGAAAAATCTTAATGGTTTTGAAATAGATAGAATACATCTTGAAGATAAATTTGGAGAAAAATAAGCATGGAAGAACAAGCAGAAGAATTGAGAGAATTAATGAAAGATGAGTCATCTGCAAAAGAAAATTCATCTAAAAAAGCAAAAAAAGAAAGTAATACTCGAATTATTGCAATTACTAGTGGAAAAGGTGGTGTTGGAAAAACAAATTTTGCAGTAAATATGGCGATTGCTTATGCTCAACTTGGAAAAAAAGTTATCTTAATTGATGGCGATTTGGGAATGGCAAATGTAAATGTTCTTTTAAATATAGTTCCTCAATACAATTTAATGCATGTAATAAATAAAAAGAAAACAATGAAAGAAATTGTAATGGATACTGAATTTGGAATAAAATTCATTGCTGGAGCAAATGGTTTTTCAAAAATTGCAAATCTTACAATAGAAGAACTTGAATATTTTGCAAATCAATTTTCTACTTTGGGAAATGCAGATATAATCATCATTGATACAGGAGCGGGAATTGCAAATAATGTTTTACAATTTGTTGCCGCCGCTGATGAAGTTATTGTTGTTACAACTCCAGAACCAACTGCAATCACTGATGCTTATGGAATTATAAAAATCATTACAACAGAGATTGTTGATAGAACTGTTGATTTAAAATTGATTGTAAATAGAGTTCATTCCGCAGATGAAGGAAAAAGAATTTCAGAACGAATAATTTCTATTGCTGGTCAATTTTTAGGTTATAAAGTTGAATATTTAGGATTTGTTTATGAAGATTCTGTAGTTCAAGCTTCTGTAATAAGGCAAAAACCTTTTATAGTTGTAAATCCAACTTCAAAACCAGCGGTTTGTTTAAAACATATTGTTGGAAGAATTGAAAAAACTGAACCTGAATATAATGAAGGTGTTTCTAATTTCTTAAAGAAATTTTTAGGTGGTAGAAAACGTTTATAATTTTCTAAAAAGAGAATTTAAGTTTTCAAAACCGTTAATAAATAATACTGTTATTTTTTACAATCTTGTTGTATAATATTTGTGGGAGGAATTTGATGCGAAAGATAAAAACCGTTGCTATTTTTGCTATTCTAGGTTTTGTATTATCTTTCGTGTTTGGACTTTTTTCAAGAAAAGGAATTGGTTCAGTTTTTTTAACGGCATTAATTTTTGCGATAGTTTTTGCTCTTTTAGGTTTTATTATTGAACTTTTATTTACAAAAGTTCTTTTAGAAGATTCAAATTCAGATTTGCAAACTGATGTACCTATTAATTCTAATAATTCAGATTCTGAAAAAAAAGGTCAAATTATTGATTTTACAATTCAAGATGAAGAACTTCCACAAGGAACAAGTTCAAATCATTTTGTTGTAAACGAAAATCATCAAATTCTTAATGAAACAGATGTTCAAGATTCAAAAGAAGAACCTAAAACTTCTGAAACTGAAGAAACTTCTGTAGATAATGGTTTTAAACCATTAAAAGAAATGGAAACAGTTAATAATTTTTCAAGTAAGGAAGCATTTGTACCAACTTCTTTAACTTCGCTTAGCGAAAGTGATAATTCAGAAGGTATTGATGTTCTTCCTAATTTGGATGATTTTAATTTTAATACAAAAACAACGGAAGAAACTAGTTCTTCAAATGAAACTTATGGAGATTCAGATTCTAGTTTTTCATCATCTTATTCTAGTTCTCAATCAAAAACGCTAGAAGATGTTGGAATTCAAGATGCTGCTCTTATGGCAAAAGCAATAAGTTCGGCACTTTCTAATGATGAATCTTAAAAGAGGGGATTTTATATGCCAATTAATGACTTAGAAGAAGAAGATAATCTCTGGAAAGAATTTTCAAAAACTAAATCTCCTGCCTTAAGAGATAAATTTATAAGGCAATATATGCCACTTGTAAAATATGTTGCAGGAAAAGTGGCTGTTGGCATGCCAAGTAGTGTTGAATTTGACGATTTAGTTGGATTTGGACAGTTTGGGCTTTTGGATGCAATTAGTAAATATGATGTTTCTAAAAATGTAAAATTTAAAACTTATGCAGTTACAAGAATTCGTGGTGCAATTTTTGACGAATTACGACAAATTGATTGGGTTCCTCGTTCTGTTCGCCAAAAATCAAGAGAAATTGAAGAAACAATTGGTAGTTTGGAAGCAAAATTAGGAAGAACAGCATCTGATTCAGAAATAGCAGATGCACTTCATATGAGTGAGGAAGAATATCATAAAACTGTAATGAAAGTTTCTGGAACTAGTATTTTATCATTAAATGATGCTTGGTACACAGGTGATGATAATGATAATATGTCTATTGGAAATAATATCGAAGCACCTTCAAGTTTAAATCCAGATGTAATTGCAGAAAGAGAAGAAATAAAAAAAGTTATCGCTCAGGCAATTACAGAGCTTCCTGAAAAAGAAAAAATGGTTATAGTTTTGTATTATCACGAAGATTTGACTTTTAAAGAAATTGGTGAAGTTTTAGAAGTGAGTGAGTCAAGAATTTCTCAACTTCATACAAAAGCAAATTTACGATTGCGTTCAAAACTTACAAATTTACGAAAAGGAATTATGTAGAGTAAATGGTTACCTTAGAAAATCTTCGTGAAGATATGAAGCGTCTTCTTTCTCAAGATAAAGAACTTCATTTTGTAGAAGTTAATGCTGATACTGTAGATGAAGCTCTTGCAGATGCTTCTGTTCAATTAGATACTAAGGCAAACAATTTACAATATGAAATTGTAGAACGTGGTAGTGACGGTTTTTTGGGGCTTGGAAAAAAGCCTTGGAAATTAAAAATCTATCAAAATCCTTCTTCAATTGTAAAAAAAGCAAAACTTGCTTCAGATGGATTATTTAGTGATGATGATTTAACTGAAACTGTAAAAATTCAAGATAAAGACGGTTTGTTTTATGTTCGTCATTTTGGTTCTGATATTAATTTAAAAATTATTCTACCACTTGGAAATGGAACTCCAATATCTCAAAAAGAAGTTCTTGAAGAAATCAAACGTAATGATACAATTTCTTATGATGAGGATTTAATTTCAAAATATATAAAAAATGGAACAAATGGCGAATATTGTGTAGTTGGACAATATAAACATGTTCCTGCAGGAGATGTTTTAATTGCAGTAGATACTACAAAAGATGAAATGAAAGCATCCATTATCGTTTCTCCTCCATCAATGAGTGGAAGTGAAGCCTCTGCTGAAGCAATAAAACGAAGTCTTGCACAACAAGGCGTCATAGAACAATGTTATCTTTTAGATAAGATTAATGAATTTGTTGATAGTCCAGTTTATAATATTCCTTTTGAAGTTGCAGCCGCAGTTCTTCCTGTTGATGGACGTGATGCATATATATCATATAATTTTGAAACAGACCCTAAAAAATTAAAAGCAAAAATTTCTGATACAGGAAATATCAATTATAAAGAATTAAATCAAATTCAAAATGTTATAGCCGATCAACCTCTTGCAGTAAAAATGCCAGCCGAACGTGGTCGTGGTGGAAAGACAATTTTTGGTAGGTATCTTGAAGCAAAAAATGGAAAAGATATTCAAATTTCACTTGGTACAAATGTAAAACTGGATAGAGATGGCGTTACAATAAAAGCTCAAATTGATGGTGAAGTAATGCTTGTAAATGGAAAGATTACTGTTGAACCAATAAAATATCTTGATGCTGTAAATGTAAAAACTGGTGATATAAAATTTGTAGGAACAGTTATTATAAAAGGTGGTGTTGAAGAAGGTTATAAAGTTGAAGCAACCAATATAGAAGTTAATGGAATTGTTGATAAATCAAGACTAGAAGCTACTGGAAATATTATTGTTCGGCAAGGAATTTATGGAAAAGGTGAAGGCTATGTAAAAGCTGGAAAATCTTTATGGGCAAAATTTATTAATGATACAACAGTTGAAGTTGAAGAAAATGTAATTGTTACAGATTCTATTGTAAATTCCAATGTTACTGCAATGAAAAATATTTTAGTAAAAGGTAAAAAAGCACAAATTATGGGTGGACATCTTTTAGCAACTGAAGAAATTTGTGCAAAAAATATAGGTTCTCCGGGTGGAGGAACAGAAACTATTTTGGAAGTTGGAATAGATCCTCGTGCAAAAAAACGCCTTGAAACTCTTCAAAAACAACAATCTGATAGTACTCGCGAATACGAAAAATATGAACTTGATGTTCAAAATCTTGAGCAACAGAAAAAACTTCGTAAAAAACTATCACAAGAAAAAGAAGAAAAATTAAAATCTTATAAAGATACATTATCTCATATTTCAAATGACCTTGAAGAAATGTCTAACGAAATAGAGAAAATTCAATTACATTTAAGAGAATTAAAAGTTGCTGGCAAAGTAAAAGTAGAAGGTACTGTTTATTCTGGTGTAAAAATTTATATAAGAGATGTTCTTGATGAAGTAAAAATGGATACAAAATCAGTTACATTTTATTATGAAAAAAGTTTTAGTAAGAGAGGTCCTTATGAACCACCTTCTTTAACTTCTCAAGAGGAGCAACCAGATGGCTATACAACCAATTGATTTACAAACAATGTATCAACAATTATCAAATGTTTCAAAAACCGTACAATCTCAACAGCAAGCTCAACTTGCAGAGTCAATTCAGCAACAAAATTCTGCTAATAAAAATCTTGAAAATATGAAAAAAGTAAATCATTCAGAAGATAGCAAGTCAATTTCATCTTCTATAAACGAAAACGGAAGTAATTCTCAAAATTTCTCAAATCAACATAAAAAAAATCTTAATAAAAATGATGAAAATCTTGAAAATGAAAATCAATCAAATAAAAATCCGTATAATCAATATTTAGGTTCTATAATAGATATTACGAGGTAAAAGTGATTTCCTATATTGCAATCTTTTTGAGTTTAATTTCTGTAATTATTTTTTTTATAATTCTCATTCGTTTTAAAAAATTGTTTTCAACAGAACATATTCTTGAAAAAACAAAAAAATATATGGAAAATATGATTAACGATATAAATACAAATGCAAATCGTGATATGGAATTGATGAATGAATCTTCAAAACGTATGAGAAGTTTGTTACGTGATGCAGATTTTCAAATTTCAAAATTTAATGAAGCAAGTGAACGTTTAAAAAATATTCTTTCTGAAGTAGAAAAATTTTCTAATGGAAAGTCAAAACCTCAAATCTATCAAACAAATAAAAATATTTCTGAAATTCCCGCTATTGCAAAAAAAAATGTAAGTTCAAAATCTATGGCGGCAAAGGCATATTCAAATTTTTCTCCAGATGATTCTTTCAAAGTAAATAATAAAATTTATCAAAATTCGTTATTTGATGATGAACCTGAGCAAAAATCAATTTTAAAAGATGAAACTTTAATCACTTCTGATGGAGCGGCTTTGAAAGAAGTGCCTTTAATAATCACAAAAGTTTATAATGATGAAAAAATAAAAACAACTGAGGATAAAGAAAAAAATCTGAATGAAAAAGTTCAAATGCTCTATGACGCAGGTCATGGAGTTGAAGAAATTGCAACAGAATTATCTTGTTCAATTACAGAAGTTCAGTTAATTATTGATATGCTTGGATAAAAATATTTTTTTTGGAGTATTTTATGAAAATAAAAAAACAAAAATTTGGTGTTCTAAGTGATGGAACTAAAATCAATCTTTACACAATAAAAAATGATAATATGTCATTTTCTTGTATGGATTATGGATGTACTTTAACAAGTATCGTTTTGAAAAATAAAGATGGAAGCAAAACTGATGTACTTTTAGGATATTCTACTTTTGAAGGATATTTAAATTCAAATTATTGTTTTGGTGCGATTGTTGGACGTTTTGCAAATAGAATTGGAAAAGCTAGTTTTACTTTAAATGGAAAAAAATATTCATTAGATAAAAATGATGGTCCAAACACTTTACATGGCGGATTTGAAGGTTATGATAAAATGGTTTGGAAATCTCAAATGATAGAAAAAGGAAATTTTTGTGGAGTAAAGTTTACAAGAACTTCTGTTGATGGAGAACAAGGTTTTCCTGGAAATGTAGAACTTTCAGTAACTTATCTTCTTGATGAATTTAATAATTTGAGTTGTATTTATTCAGCACAAACTGATAAAGCAACACCAATCAATATAACAAATCATGCTTATTTTAATTTATCAGGAAATGGTAGTATTTATGAACATACAATGCAAATGAATTCTACAAAAAGATTGGAAGTTTCTACAAAATTAATTCCTACTGGAAAAATTTTAGATGTTGAAGGAACTCCTTTTGATTTTACAAAAGAAAAGAAAATTGGAGAAAATATAAAAGAAGTTGGAGTAGGATATGATCATTGTTATCTTACAGAAAATTATGAACAAGAAAATCATCATTGTGGAGTGCCTTTAGAAGATTCTGATTTAGTAGAATTTTGTACTGTAAAAGAACCAAAATTTGGTCATGAAATGTCTGTATTTACAAATATGGAAGGTTGTCAATTTTATACAGCAAATTTTATAAAAGGCATTCAAGGAAAAAATGGACGAATTTACGAAAATCATCAAGCATATTGTTTAGAAACACAATGTTTTCCAGATAGTCCAAATCATCCTGAATTTCCAACTTGTATACTTGAAGTTGGGCAAAAAATGAAAGCAAAAACTATTTATTCTTTTAAGATTTAATTTTGAAAAATAAATTTTTATTGAATATAGATTTAAACGTTGATAAAATTAAACCAATGTATTATTTTTTATTTAAATTTATAAAAACATAATTAATAAGTTTAATTAGATAATTTATAAAGAGGTTTGTAATGGATGTACAACTACAAGAATTGATTGATAAAATCAAAAAAGATGGTGTAGCGGTTGCTGAAAAAGAATCTGCAAAAACAATTGCAGAAACTGAAAAACAGGCAGAAAAAATAATTGCAGATGCACAAGAAAAAGCAGCTGAAATTATAAAAAATGCAAAAGCCGAAACAGAAAGAATGGAAAAAGCAAGTAAAGAAGCGATAATTCAGGCTGGAAGAAATATGCTTCTTTCATTTAAATCTTCTTTAATAAAAGAATTTGATGGAATTATTCTTTCAGAAACAGAAAATGTTATGACAAAAGATGTTCTTACAAAAATTATTCCAGAAACTGTAAAAGAATGGGCAAAAAAATCTGATGTTAGTGAACTTTCTGTTTTAATAAATGAAAAAGATTTAAATCTTTTAGAAGCTTCTCTAAAATCTGAATTAAAATCTGAAATTTCAAAAGGAATGGAAATAAAAACAGATAATACTTTAAATTCTGGTTTTAGAATTAGTGTAAAAAATGGTGAAGCATTTTACGATTATTCGGCAGATGCGTTAGCAGAAATGTTTGCTGCTTATCTTAATCCAAAAATTGCTCTTTTAATGAAAGAATCTGCAAAAGGACTTTAATAGTGGATTATTATTATTTGGTTTCTCAATTACCAAATATTCAAATTTCAGAAGGAAAATCATCTTTACCATTAAATTTTTCTTCTTTTAAAGAATTAGTGGGAAGATTTGTTTCTGAAGCAGAAAAGCAAACTTTAGAGAAATTATCATTAATTCCTCCAAAAGAATCTATTTCTACAAATTCTGTTTTTTTGGATACTTGGTATGAAAAAGAAAGAAATCTTCGTTTTGCACTAGCACAAATTCGTGCTCAGAAAATGAAAAAAGATACAATTCCTCTTCCTCCAAATTGCACTGCTGATATTGTTACAGTTGCAAGAACTGCGGTTGGAATGGATAGTCCTTATTCTGCAGAACAATTTCTTTTTGAATACAGAATAAAACTCTTGGATGATTTACGTCCTCTTGATGGTTTTTCAATGGATGCAGTTTATGCTTATGGCGTAAAACTTATGTTAGTAGAACGTATGCGTAAGTTTGATGTAGAGCAAGGTAAAACTTCATATCATGAAATTTATGATAGTATTTTGGTAGAAGATAAAAATCGGCAAAAATAACGTTTGGATTTATTTTTTATCTAAAGTTTGTTTTTCAAACTTTTATTAATTGGAGATATAGATGACGGATACAAAAGCAAAAGTAGTCGGCATTAATGGAAATATGGTAACCATTGAATTTGATGGAAATGTTTCTATGAATGAAGTTGGTTACGTAGATGTAGACGGAAAAAAACTTCGAGGAGAAGTTATTCGTATTCGCGGTAATACAGCTCAAATGCAGATTTTTGAGATGACACAAGGAATAAAAACTGGTGATAATGTAGAATTAATGGGCGACCTTCTTTGTGCAGAATTAGGACCTGGTCTTTTAGGTCAAGTTTTTGATGGTTTACAAAATCCTCTTCCTTTAGTAGCAGAAAAAGCAGGATTTTTTCTTGAAAGAGGAATTTATGTAGATCCACTTTCTAAAGAAAAAGTTTGGGAATGGACTCCTTCTGTAAAAGTTGGAGATAAAGTTCTTCGCGGAGATTCTATTGGTTTTGTTCCAGAAGGTTCTTTTAATCATAAAATTTTAGTTCCTTTTGATTTACTTGGAATTTATACAGTAAAAGAAATCACTCCTCAAGGTTCATATAAAATAACAGATAAAATGGCTGTTATTGTTGATGAAAAAGGAAAAGAATTTAATTTGACAATGTCATTTAAATGGCCGGTAAAAAGAGCTGTTGATTGTTATGCAGAAAGACTTGCTCCAAGTGAACCAATGGTTACTCAAGTTAGATTAATAGATACTTTTTATCCTGTTTCTAAAGGTGGAACTTATTGTATTCCAGGTCCTTTCGGTGCTGGAAAAACTGTTCTTCAGCATACAACTTCTAGAAATGCCGATGTTGATATTGTAATTATTGCAGCATGTGGAGAACGTGCTGGAGAAGTTGTAGAAACTATTAAAGAATTCCCAGAATTAAAAGACCCTAGAACTGGTCGTTCTTTAATGGAAAGAACAATCATCATTTGTAATACATCTTCAATGCCTGTTGCATCTCGAGAAGCATCTGTTTATACATCAGTTACTTTAGCAGAATATTATAGACAAATGGGCTTACACGTTTTACTTTTGGCTGATTCAACTTCTAGATGGGCTCAAGCTTTACGAGAAATGTCTGGTCGTTTGGAAGAAATTCCTGGAGAAGAAGCATTCCCAGCATATCTTGAATCATATATTGCGGCTTTTTATGAACGTGCAGGAATTGTTCGACTTCGTGATGGCGAAGTTGGTTCTGTAACAATTGGTGGAACAGTTTCTCCAGCCGGTGGTAACTTTGAAGAGCCTGTAACTCAAGCAACGTTAAAAGTTGTTGGTGCATTCCACGGTCTTAGTCGTGAACGTTCTGATGCTCGTAAATATCCAGCAATTGACCCAATCATTTCTTGGTCAAAATATAAATCAGTTTTACCTGAAACTTGGGTTTCTTACGCAAGAAAAATTTATCTTTCTGGTGTAGAAATTAATCAGATGATGAAAGTTATTGGTGAAGAAGGAACAACAACTGAAGATTATATTGAATATCTTAAGAGTGATTTTTTGGATTCAGTTTATATGCAACAAAACTCTTTTGATGAAGTTGATGGTTCTGTTAGTGTTGAACGTCAAAACTATACTTTTAATAAAGTTCTTCAAGTTTTAGGTTCAGATTTTGAACTTGAAAATAAAGATGTCGCACGTGTTTTCTTTAATCAAATGCGTCAAAAATTCTTAGATTGGAATTATTCAGTTTGGAATTCAGATAAATTTAAAGAAGCAGAAAAAGAAATCGATGTTCATTATGCATCTGCAAAAGGTAAGATTCGTAATGAAATTGCGTTAATTTTAAAGGATGGTGAATAATTATGAACAAAGTTTATAGTAAAATTGAATCCATCGTTGGAAGTGTAATTACAGTAAGAGCAGATAATGTTGCTTATGGTGAACTTGCAGAAATTGAAACTAGATTTGGTAAATCTCTTGCAGAAGTAAATAAAATTGATGGAAATATTGTTTCTTTACAAGTTTTTGCTGGTGGAAGAGGTATTTCAACTGGCGACCACATAAAATTTTTAGGTCATCAGATGGAAGTTTCTTTTTCAGATGATTTATTAGGACGTATTTTTAATGGTTCTGCAGAACCTCGTGATAATGGACCAGCTCTTACAGATTCTCTTGTAACAATTGGAGGACCTTCTGTAAATCCTTCAAAACGTATTATGGCAAAACGAATGATTCGTACAGGAATTCCAATGATTGATATGTTTAATACTTTGGTTGTTTCTCAAAAACTTCCAATTTTTTCAATTTCTGGAGAACCTTACAATCAGTTGCTTGCTAGAATTGCAATGCAGGCTGAAGTTGATGTTATTGTTCTTGGTGGAATGGGATTAAAATATGATGATTATTTGTATTTTAAGAAAACTCTTGAAGATGGCGGTGCTCTTTCTAAAACTGTAATGTTTATGCATACTGCGGCAGATCCAACTGTAGAATGTCAAAAAATTCCAGATTTATCTTTAGCTGTTGCAGAACAATTTGCATTAAAAGGAAAAGATGTTCTAGTTCTTCTTACAGATATGACAAACTTTGCTGATTCTTTAAAAGAAATTGCAATTACACAAGAACAAGTTCCATCAAATCGTGGTTATCCTGGAGATTTGTATTCTCAACTTGCGAGCCGTTACGAAAAGGCTGTTGATTTTGAGGGTGCAGGTTCTGTAACAATTCTTGCTGTAACAACAATGCCTGGTGATGATGTAACTCACCCAGTTCCAGATAATACTGGTTATATTACAGAAGGTCAGTATTATTTAAAAGGTGGAAGAATTGAACCTTTTGGTTCCCTTTCTCGTCTAAAACAAAATGTTAACGGTTCTACAAGACCAGATCATCGAGCATTAATGGACGGTATGATTCGTCTTTATTCTTCTTATAAAGATACTCTTGAGAAAAAATCAATGGGTTTCAATATGAGTAAATGGGATGAAAAACTTTTAAATTATGGTAAAAAATTTGAAGATAATATGATGGATTTGTCAAAAAATATTCCATTGGAAGATGCTTTGGATTTAGGTTGGAAAATTCTTTCAGAATGTTTTGAACCAGAAGAAACTGGATTAAAAACTTCTCTTATTGAAGAATATTGGCCTAAATAAGATTTTTAGTTTATCAAATATAAGGATGTTTGAATGGCAAAAATTAAGCTGACAAAAAATGAGCAAAAAGTTCAAAAAGATGCGTTAAAAATGTATAATCGCTATCTTCCAACTTTGCAACTCAAAAAGCAACAACTTCAAACAGAAATCCGCTCTATTGATGCTAAAGCTAAAGAAGTTCGTGCAGCAAGAGTTAAACTTGAAAAAGAATTTGACGAATGGATTGCTGTTTTTGGCGAAAAAGAAGCTTTTAAAACTGGAATGGTAACTGTAAAAAACATAAAAAAAGGTTGGGGAAATATTGCTGGTGTAAATATTCCAATTTATGAAGGTGCAGATTTTAATCGTGGAGATTATGACCTTTATGAAACACCTTTATGGATTGATATGGCTGCCGACAGAATGGAAAAAGCTTTATCTTTAGATTTGGAAGCAGAAGTTTTGGATGAACAAGTTCGTTTACTTTCTCAAGAATTAAGAACGACAACTCAAAGAGTTAATCTTTTTGAAAAAGTAAAAATTCCGGAAACAAAAGCAAATATCAAAAAAATCTCTATTTATCTTGGAGATGAACAGGTTTCTGCGGTTGTTAGAAGTAAAATTTCAAAGAAAAAACTTCAAGCAAAACAAGAAGAATCGAAGGAGGCTTTATAATGATTGAATTGATGTCAAAAGTTTCTATAGTTCTTCTAAATAAAGAAAGAGAAGTTGCATTAAAATCTTTAAGAAAAATTGGTTTAGTTCATTTGGAAAATCTTGAAGGCTCTAGCGAAAAACTTACCGCTTTCAAGGAATATACAAATAATGCGAATGTTGCAGAATCAATTTTAGGTGAAATTAAAACTAAAAAGAATAAAAAGAATATTTTAGAAAAAGAACTTTCTGATGAAAAAATTATAGAACTTTGTTCAGAAATTGTTTCTAAAAATGATAGAAAAAAACAACTTCTTGAAGAAATTTCTGCGGATACAACAGAATTAGAACGTTTTAATTCTTGGGGTTCTGTAAATCTTAGTGATTTTGATTTTTTACAAGAAAAAGGCATTCAGTTAAAGATGTATGAAATTCCATCAGATAAGTATAGTTGTATTGATTCCGAAATAAAAACTTTACTTGTTAATAATGATAAAAAAAATGTTAGATTTTTAATCATAAATGGTGGAGAAGGTCGTCCAGAAAAACTTTTGCCAGAAGCATTTGAAGTTCCTCTTCCAAGACTTTCAACTGATGAACTTGTAAAAGAAATTGAAAATGATAAGTTAGAAGTTCAAAAAATTGAAGAATTTAATGTTCAAAATGTAAAATATTTAAATTCAATTGCAAAATTAAAAAAACATCTTGAAACAGATATTGAATTTGAAAATGTAAACGCAGGAATGAATCACGAAGATTCAGAACAGAAAAACGCACTTGCTTGGATAAGTGGTTATGTTCCAACTGCTGATATTGAAAAATTAAAAGATGCTTGCAAAAAAAATGAATGGGCATTGGCTTATGAAGATGCTGACAGAGATGATTCAGAAGTTCCTACAAAATTAAAAAATAATAAATTTGTGAGTTTGGTTTATCCACTTACAGATTTTTTAGGAACTGTTCCAGGTTATAATGAATATGATATTTCTGGTTGGTTTCTTTTATTTTTTACAATTTTCTTTGGAATGATTTTTGGTGATGCTGGATATGGAGCAATCATTGCAATCTTTTCTATAATTATGATTATAAAAAATAAGATTACAAAAAAGCCATTTTCACCACTTTTTGGATTAACTCTTCTTTTAGGGATTGCAACTGTTATTTGGGGAACTGTAACTTGTTCTTGGTTTGGAATAGATGCATCTGTTTTACCAAATTGGTTAAAAAATTGTTCTATTCCGTTAATATCAAATGCTTATAATGATGCTTTATGGCAACCATTTTGGATAACAGAAGAAGGCATTGGTTTAACAAAAGATCAAAATTTACAGATTTTCTGTTTTGCGTTGGCTTTAGTTCAACTTTCGATTGCTCATATAAAAGCAACTAAAAGAAATGTATCTGAAAAACATTTTGTAAAAGCTTTAGGAGATTTAGGTTCTCTTTTACAACTTGTAGGAATGTTTTGGATTGTTCTTTCTATGGTCGTTGATTCAAAAATCTTCCCAATGCTTGGAAATATTGGTGTAGTTCCTGTAGGAAAAATTGAAATTTCATTTATTGCTATAGGATTTACATTAAGTTTTGTTTTTTCTAATTATGAAGGAAAACTTGGAGAATCTATTCTTGCAAGCTGTAAAAATATAATTTCAGTTTTGCTTGGAATTGTAAATGTCTTCTCCGATATTGTTTCTTACATAAGATTGTGGGCTGTTGGCTTGGCAGGTGCAGCAATTTCAAGTACAGTAAATACATTAGCAGGTCCAATTTTAGGACACGCATTTTTATTTATTGCAGCGGTTTTATTGTTAGTATTCGGTCATGGATTAAATATGATTCTAAATGTTCTTTCTGTAATTGTTCACGGTGTCAGATTAAATACATTGGAATTTTCGCAGCATTTAGGTGTTGCTTGGTCTGGTAGAAAATATCAACCATTTAGTGAAAAATAAAAAGTCTTTTAGACTTTGAAAAAAAAATAATGAAGAAATGAAATATATTATTTTTCATTTCTTTCATAAAACATAGCAATGAAACATTCCGTCACGGCTAGCGTTTCTTATTGCGTAATAATGGAAGATTTGAATCACGTTGTTCTTCAAATCTTTTTATTGAACACAGTATTGAAACGCTCCGTCACGGCTCGCGTTTCTTATTGCATAGGAGTAAAATATGGAATTTTTTGGTAATCTTGGTGCTGCTCTTTGTATGGGTATTGCTGCAATCGGTTCTGCAATTGGTATTGGAATTGCTGGTCAAGGTGCAATTGGTGCTTGGAAACGTTGTTATGTAAATAATAAACCAGCTCCATTTATTTTAACTGTATTTGCAGGTGCTCCATTAACACAAACAATTTATGGATTTCTTTTAATGAATATTAAATTAAAACCACTTGGAGCAGAAAATCCTGGTATGGCTTTAGGTTTGGGAATTGCTTCTGGTTTAGCAATGATGTTTTCTGCAATTGCACAGGGAAAAGCTGGTGCAGCAGGTTCAGATGCTCTTGGTGAAACAGGAAAAGGTTTTGCACAATATATTATGGTAGTTGGACTTTGTGAATCAGTTGCATTATTTGCTTTAGTATTCTCTATTATTGCATAATTTATTTAGTAAAATAAGTTATACTAAAATTGATAAAAATCCGCAGTGAAAAATCTGTGGATTTTTTTTGAAATTATCACTTTTATGAATGAAAATATGACAAAAAAAGTTTTTTTAGGTGGAAAGGGAATTACAAAACGAATAAGTATTGGAGGCGATTCTCCAATTTCTCTTCAAACAATGTGGAAAGAATCTATTGTTGATATTCCAGAAAATCCACAAAAATTAGAACAAATATTAAAACAAATTACAGAATTGCAAATGTTAGGATGTGATTTAATTCGTTTTGCTGTTCCTGATTTTGAAAGTGCAAAAAGTTTATGTATGATTGCAGAGAGAACAGAAATGCCTCTTGTTGCAGATATTCATTTTGATTATAAATTAGCACTTGAATGTCTAAAAGGAAATGTTGCAGCAATTAGAATAAATCCTGGAAATATAGGTTCTGTTGAAAATACAAAAAAAGTAGTTGATGCATGTCGTGATAATGGAGTTGCAATTCGTATTGGTATAAATTCTGGAAGTTTGCCTCAAGATTTACAAAAATCTATTGCAGAGGGAAAAATTTCTCGTGCTCAAGGTTTATGTGAAACTGCTGTTCGAGAAGCTGAAGTTTTTGAAAATTTAAATTTCAATCAATATGTAGTAAGTATGAAATCTTCAGATGTAAAAGAAACAATAGAATGTAATGAATTTTATGCAAAAAAATATCAAAATCCTCTTCATTTAGGAGTTACAGAAGCAGGTCCTTTAATTGGTGGAATTGTAAAATCTTCCATAGCTTTTTATGTTTTATTAAATGAAGGAATTGGTGATACAATCAGAGTAAGTTTATCATCATCACCAGAAAATGAAGTTATTGCTGGATTAAATATTTTAAAAGAATGTGGAAAAAGAAATGGTGGAGTGAATTTAGTTTCTTGTCCTCGCTGTGGTCGTCTAGGTTTTGATGTTCATTCATTTGTTGACCGTTGGCAAAAAAAACTTCTTTCGCTAAACAAAAATATCACCGTTGCTGTAATGGGCTGTGTTGTAAATGGACCTGGCGAAGGAAAACATGCTGATTTAGGAATTGCTGGAACAAAAGATAAAGTGATTATTTTCAAAAAAGGAAAAATTATTCATACAATTGATGCAAAAGATGCCGATAAAGTATTTGAAGAAGAAATAAATTCTTTTTAGATAGGTTTATATGAAAAAATATTTTTTAATATCAATTTTTTTAATTTTTCAAACATTTTTTTCTTTTGCAAATGATAAAAATTCTCAAAATCCAATACAGGCTTATCGAAAAGCTTTAAATTATTATGAAAATAATGATTATGGAAAAGCGTTAAAATATTCTGAAGATGCAATTTTATATAAAAAACAAAAAATTGAAACAGAATTAGAAATATTAGAAACATCACTTTCTTCAAAAGCTGTAAAATCCGCTGGAGATAATATAAATCAAATTTTAATAATTTTAAAAGAAAGAAATGAAATCAAAACAATTAATATTATCAATCATTATTTAAAAATAAAAGGAGATGATTTTTTTGATAATTCAATTTCTAAAATGCTTGAATATCTTCAAGGAACAAAAGTTTATCCAGAAGCTCAAAAATTAATTGGCGATATTTATAAACTCGAAGGCGAATATGATTTTGCAGAAACTTATTATCAAATGGCTTTAAAAAATAAAGATTATCTTGATATTCCAAATGAAAAATATGATATTTTGTATATGCTCAGTGATATAAGTCGTTTAAAAGGTGATGAAAACCAAATGGAAATTCGTCTTTTAAATATTCTCACTGATGATAAAATTTATAATGATAATGCAATAAAATCTGCTATTTTGGATACTTTAAAAACAAATAAAAAATCTACTGTAGAAAAATTATTTACTTTGTATAGAGCGGATAGTTTTTTTAGTCTTTCTGCATATAGTAATCTTTCTGAATATTATCATGAAAAAGGTGAAAAAGATAAAACTTTATTATTTTCAACTTTATTTGCCATTACAAGTTTTACAAAAATATATGAAACATTAAAACTTCGTAATTTTGATTATGAATATCAGAATTTGGCAACTTTTTTTCAAGAAGCATCTTTTTATCCTGATATTGTAAAATGGGGAGCAGAAAACAATATTTGGAAAAGTTTTAATATTTTAGCTCGGTATGCAAATGAATATGGTTATAATGTTTTTGCACAAGAACTTTTAAAAATTCTTGCACAATATTCACCAGAAAGATATTGGCAACAAGAAGCAGTTTTACAATTAGAAAAATTAGAAAACTAATATTGAAGTCCTAATCCAATACTAATTTCGTATTTTTTGCAATTTTTACGCCAAGAATTATCCAAATTTTTAGAGAAGAATAATCTTCCTAAATCAAAACCAAGACTTCCTCGCACTGTAAAACTTTTAAAACTTTCAGGATGAACTAAAAATTCAATTCCGCCTGCGTATAATCCATCTTTTGGAGAAAACCATTTTTTTGTATATTTATTGTAAGTTAATGCTAAATCTATAAAAGGTGAAATTTGTAAATCAAAATTAAATGTTCTTAAAAATTTTGTTTTTATGTGAGTTTCAAAAATATGAATTGGAAAATCTAAACTAAAAATTATTGTAGCAGGTGTTTTTAATGCATACCAACTTGAATATTTATCAGATGTGTCAAAATATTGATTATCAATAATACCTCTTAAATAACTTCCAATATTTGTTCCATCATCTTGAAAGTATTTGTTATTATAATCAAAAATATCAACAAAAGTAAAAAGTCTTGTTGCAATTCCTGCTTTATTCAAAAAATTATCAGTTGGAAGAAGATTAAAAGATTTATATGCTTTTACATCTAATGAAATTTCTGGATAAGTGATTTTTCTTTGAAAATTATGTTTAAAAGAATTTGAAAGAGCGATATTTAATCCATTTCGTAAATTATTTGTCCAATTTACTCGCCCAAAAGAAAGACATTGCCCTAAAGTTAAATAAGGTGATGATAAAGATGAATTTTTTATATTAATTCCATTATTTGAATTATTTTTTCCAAGATAATCCCAATTATAAACAAAATCTAAATATGGAGTATATTTTAGTTTTCCAAATTTTTGAGTATTAACTAATTCGATTGGAGCTTCAAATTTTATTTCTTCTCCAAAATAAGTTAAATCTGAATTATCAGAATAATTGTAATCAAAATTTCTATCAAAACTTTGATAAAATCCTAAAATCAGTGAAATTTTACTAAATTCTTTTGATAATTTTAAGCCAGTTTTTAGATTCCATTCAGGACTTTCATTTCCAAGTGTGTAAGAAAAAGAATAATCATTACACCAAGTCATATCAAAAAATCCAGCCTTAAAAGGATAATCAAAATCAAAACCAAAACCGAATAAAGTTATTTCATCTAAATCATTTTCTTTATCTTCAGCACGTTTTTGAAAATCTAAAGAAATATTCATCATATTTAACGAACCCAAAAAATTTGAATCCTTTGCTTTTAGTTTAAATTTAAAACCATCATTAGAATTATAAGATGGATAGGGCAGTGCAAGTACATGAATAGAATCTTTTACTTTTATATTTACAACAACAGGAACTACAGACTGAGAATTTTCTGGTAACGAAAAAGATTGACTTATAACAATTGTGTCAAAAGCACGAAGATTATTTAAACGAAGTTCGTAATCTTTTAAATAAGCGTTTAATTCATCTTTTGATTCAAAAATTCGTTTTTTATCAATTGGTTCTTTTAAATTAATTGAATATGGCGTTGTTTTTCCAAAAAAACTGATACTTGAACTTTTTATCTCATAATTTACATCAGAAATTTTATATTTAAAATCATTTTGAATTTCTTGAATTTGATTGTTTTGCGAAAATAAAAATGATATTGTAATTAAACAAAAAAATAGAGCAAAAAATTTTTTTTTAGATTGCATTAATAAGCTCCTTTTCCTTTTATGACTACATAAACTGTTTTTATTAAAATCCATAAATCTAACCAAATAGACCAATTCTGAATGTAGAAAGTGTCAAAATAAATTCTTTCTTCGTAACTAGTTTCGCTTCTTCCGTTTACTTGCCACATTCCAGAAAGCCCTGGCAAAACAGAAAGAACATAATTTTTGTAATTTCCATATTTTTCTAATTCAGATTTTGTAACGGGACGAGGACCAACTAAACTCATTTGCCCTAATAAAATATTAATTAGTTGAGGAAGTTCATCAAGACTTGTTTTTCTTAAAAATTTTCCAAGTTTTGTAATTCTAGGGTCATCTTTAAATTTTCTTTCAGCTTCCCATTCTGCTGCTCTTACAGAATCGGTCGCAAGAATTTTTTCTAGAATTTCTTGAGAATTATATACCATTGTACGAAATTTCCAACATTTAAATTCTTTTCCATTTTTTCCAACTCTTTTATGACCATAAAAAATCGGTCCTTTTGAAGTACATTTTACAAGTAACATCAAAATTAAAAATATAGGAATTATAAAAGGTGAAAAAAACAAAATGATAAAAATATCAATAAATCTTTTTAAAATATAATAAAATGTGATTGTAAGATTGTGAGTTGAAGCAAAACCAATAATATCACCAATTTCTTTTAATTGTTGTGTACAAGTAAATGAAGATTGATTTCTTGAAACGGAAATTGTATATCTGTAAAAAGACATAATTTCTGAAAGATTTTCTTTATATTCACATAAAATTGCATTTTTTATATGAAAACGCTTTATTATTTCAAAAATTTCTCTATCATCAGATGGAAAAACAGGAATTCCTTTATATTCACCACAAGTTTTTACACTAGCATTGATGATTGCACAAGGTTTATATCCAAAATGATTATTTTTCAAAAGTCTATCAATCACTTCATTTGCAGAGTCCCCAGTACAATAAATTATAGTTGGAACGCCCCAAAAATTAAATTTTCCAAAAAAAAGACGACTTAATGCTCGAATTCCTGGCAAAACCGGAACAGAAACAATAAACGCAACAATAAATGCAAGAATAATTTGTAAAGATTTACTATCTCTAATAATCAATTTTGTAAAAGTAAGTTGCTTCATATTTCCAAAAATGATTATTAAAATAATTGTTAAAAAAGTGATAAATGTTGAACTAGTACATTTTTTAACTTCATCAGAATGTGTAATCATCAAACCTGGATAAAGACCGTTTAAAGCATATAAAATAATCTGGAGTGGTAAAAAAATCGTATAATTTTTAAAAGATTTGAAATTGATATTATTAATGGAGAATAAATTTATAACAAAAAAACCAATACAAACACAAAATAACAATGATATTGCATCAACAAAAAAAAGAGCAAATCCACATTTTGCAGAACTTGTAGATTTATAAGAAAATTTAAGATATTTTTCAAATTCCTTTGTCGTCATAGTTAAAAATATACCTTTTTTTATATAAAATTCTATGATAATGTAACAAATAAAAAATAGAAATGTTACTTCTTAGAAATTGATATTCCTATGGAACCTACAAAACCATTATAATTTTTATATTCTGCTGTATCAATTTTATGGTAAGAATTATTTTTTTGTCCATTATTTTCAACAGCAGTGAACCAATCAAAAGTATAACCAAATGACAAATTTAATTTTATAGGAACATTAAATTGATAAAAATTATAAGAACCATATAAACAAAGTGTACTAGTCCATTCATAAGTTCCATCATAAAGAAAATATTTTCTTAGAGTTTCTCGTGTTCCAAGTGTAAGTTCTGAATATAAATTACTACCAGGAACAGAACCTGTTCCCCAATCTGTTCCGTGTCTTGTAAGTTGATAGTAAAAACCTACATAAGAATATTGTGATGGTTTGCAATTAAAATCAAAAAGAAATTCATCAGAGTTTGGAGGCATATAATATCCCAATGAATATCCATTATTTGTGTAAGATTCTGCTATTGGATGATTTGTATAAGGATTATAACAAACGATATTATGTGTATAACAATAAGGTTCAACTTTTGAATATCTGAAAGAAACATTTCCAAAAGGTAAAAAAGGAATATATGATTTTATACCAGCTTGATAAGAAAACATACATCTTGTTTTTTCAAAAATATTTGTATTGAATTTATTAAGTTCATCAAGATATGCAGAAAACCAAATATAACCTTTATTTGGCAAAATTCCTTTTATATTTGTAAAAAGTGAAAGATTATCATAATCTCCAACTGAATCTTGATAAACAACGCAATCTATTAAAGGAAATGCATAACCTAGTTCAAATCGTTTTGGAAAAACTACAGAACTTCCAAAATCAAAATGAAAATATTTAAAATCAAGATTTAATGATTTTGTAACAAACAGATTTTGAAAGTAGAAAAAGTCTGTTCGTCCATGGTCTGTATATTTTTCATCTTCATCAATTTCGTTGTCATTATCTTTATCAACCCAATCATACCAAGCGTTACTATTTATATAAGATTGATTTGGAGGTTCCAAAAATCCGAAAATTTCATCAAAACTAATATAATCTGTTAATTGTAAATGTACATCCATTCCAAAAAAAGGTTGTGCCATTTCATTTAAAACAAGAGAACTTTTTGAGTCCATACTTGCAAAATCTCGACTGTAACGACCTATTCCAATTTGTAATTTATCATCAAATAATGAAGAATGAATTTCTCCATCCATTCCATACGCAAAACTATTTACAAAAGGCCAACCTTTGAGTCCGTTTGCATTAATATTTGATAAATAAAAAATAGAACCTAGCCATTGTTTTTTATAAGAATATGGAAGAACTGAATAATTTTTATAAGTGTTTATAGTTCGTGATAATTTTCCAGAATTATCAACTGTATAATCTGTATTCCACCATTGCCCAATAACATAATCATTTCCTGTTTGAGTTAATGGCATTTTTGTAAGTCCAATATAAATTTTTGTTTTGTATGAAATGTAATCAGTGATTTTTCCATACAAAAGCCCATAATCAAAAATATCATAACCTAATGAATTGAGAGAATTATCGTTGTATATTCCACCAGAAGCAAAACTTTCTAGATAATCTGTTGCAAAAAAAGATACAGGAAATTTTTCAAACTTATTACTTGTACTAATCTGAAGATTTTTAAAATCAACTCCATCAATTGTGTGAATAAAACGTTTTTTTTGTTGCTCAATAATTTGTTTTTCAACTTTTATAGAATAAGAATTTGAATCAAAATGCTCCAAATTTGATAAAATTTCATCCAAAGTTCTTAAAATATAACTTTCAGAATAAGGCTTATTAGAAGAAAGTGTTTTACAATAACCTTTAGTTTGAGCTGTACTTAAGATAGAATAAATTTCATCGCCCAAATCAACAGTATTATTTGCCATAGAATTGTAATCATTTGCAAATATAAAAAAACTTTTAAAACAAAAAAGACAAATTAAGAAAATAACTTTTTTTTTATTCATAATCACTCCAAAATCAAAGAGTTCTTAATAATAATTTCATCATATCATAATATAATTTTTTTTGCGATATATTTATTTAATTTATTCTTTTATCACATTAATTTTTATTTTAATAAAATTAATTTTCCTATTTGAAGTTTTTATTATTTTTGATATAAAGAAAATATGTTTAAAATTAGAAAATTTTGTTGTGTAATTTTTATTTGTTTACTTAGTTTTCCATTATTTTCTCAAATTTACGGAAAAAAACAACTTATTCCAGCGAATCATTGGATTTATGATGCAATTTATACACTTTCAATGAATATAAAAGATTTTACTTTTGCGGATACGGCACCATTAAGTGTAGAAGAATTGAATTATTATCTTTTACATATTGATTATGAAAAATTAGATGATAAAAATAAAAAATTATATAATGAAATTCTTGATTTTTTTAATACAAAAGCATTTTCATTATCTTGGAATCCTGTTGAACTTGGTTTTAATGTAAAATTTTTCCCAGAAATTATGTTTAAAAGTAACAAAAATATTGATTGGTCTTTTGCAACAGATTTTTCAGGTCATTCTACTGCAATAAATTATAAATATGATATAAATACTTCTTCTTGGAATTTAGAAAATTCATCTTTAGATTATGGAGCAGCATCTAATTTTCAAGGAAATGATATTACAAAATCAATGTTAACATTTCCTCTTTATATGAATTTTAATGATATTGCATTTTTTCAAGGTGATTTTTATTTAGGAAATAATTTTTGGACTTTATCTGAAGATTCAAATTTTACAAATGTAATTAAAACTTTTCTAGAATCAGATACACATTTTCCAAATTATGTTAATGGAAGTGTAGGGTATTTATGGGATAATGGATTAGGAGTAAATCTTCAAGTTGGAAAAGAAGGTTTACAAATTGGAAGAAGTCAAACAGGAAGTATTATTTATAATAATACGTTTGAAACAGATTTTTACTTAAAATTGGATTTGTTTTCTCCAAAATTAAAATATAATTATGAATTAGTTGAAATGAATAAAGATAGATATTTATATCTTCATAATTTTTCTTTTAAACCAATAGGATTATTAAAAGTTTCGCTTGTAGAAGGCACGATGATAAATGATGCTTTTGAATTAAAATATTTGAATCCGTTAATGTTATTTCATTCGTTTGCATCTTGGAATCAATATATGACAGATGATGAAGCTAAAATTTATGGAACTGCACATGCTTCATCTTATTTAGCTTTAACTTTAGATGTGATTCCTGTAAAAAATTTGAGATTATATTTAAATTTTTGTATGACAGAAATGCAAATTTTTACAGAATTAAAAAATCCTCATGGAAATGCTGTTCCTAATGGATTAGGTTTTCAAGGTGGATATGAATATAATTGGGCTAGTAAAAAAGACGGTTTTTATTACAGTGGGTTAGAATTACTTTATACAAGTCCATATTTGTATTATAAATCTGGAGCAGATTGGTCTTTATATAGAGCAAGATATAATGTTCAAAAAAATTCAAAAACTCCAATTTGTTCTTGGATAGGAACGCCTTTTGGTCCAGATTCGATTGCCGCACAATTTAGATTTGGTTATAGAAAAATACAAAAATATTCTTATGAACTAGATTATCTTTTTGTAGCTCATGGACAAAATTCTTTTAATTTATTCAATCAAAAAGCAACTGATAAAGATGGAAATATTTGGGATGCATATTATCCAGCTACGTTATATGAACTTGGAATTTTATCTGCAGAAGAAGCAGCGTCTTTGGCTAGAAGTTGGAAACCTTCTGGAATTATTCAATTTACACATAGACTTACAGCAAAAGGAACTTTTTCTATAAATCAACATTTTATTTTAGAAGGAAATCTTTCTTATGCTTTAGTTTTTAATGCAAATAATATAAAAAACAATTTTCAACAAGGTGTAGAAATGAGCTTTGGTGTAAATTGTAATTTATTCTAATTCAATTTTTGCAAGATTCAATGCTTCTTCAATAATTTTGTGCATATCAAAGTATTTATATTGTCCAAGTCTTCCTCCAAAGATGATATTTTTGTCTTTGGTGGAAAGTTCTTTATATTTTTCGTAAAGAGAATTATTTTTTTCATTATTGATTGGATAATATGGTTCTTTTGAAATGTCCCATTTATCAGAAAATTCACGACTGATTACAGTTTTTTCTTGTGTTCCAAATTCAAAATGTTTATGTTCGATAATTCTTGTATATGGAATTTCATATTCTGTGTAATTTACAACCGCATTTCCTTGATAATTGTCTGTATTTAAAATTTCAGTTTCAAAACGAACAGAACGATATTCAAGCGGACCAAAACAATAATCATAAAATTTATCAATTTGACCTGTAAATATGATTTTTTTTGCAATATTTTTTAATTCTTCTTTATGTTCAAAATAATCATAATTTAAACGAACTTCACAATCTTTGAGCATTTTTTCTACAATTTGCGTATATCCACCTTTTGGAATTCCTTGATAAGAATCATTAAAATAATTGTTATCATAAGTAAAACGAACAGGAAGTCTTTTTATTATAAAAGGCGGAAGTTCTGTTGCTTTCATTCCCCATTGTTTTTCTGTATAACCTTTTACAAGTTTTTCATAAATTGTTTTTCCAACTAATTTTATTGCTTGTTCTTCAAGATTTTTTGGTTCATTAATTTTTACATTTGAAAGTTCTGAATTGATTTTTTTCTTTGCATCTTCTGGCGTAAAAACATCTTTCCAAAGTTTTGAAAATGTATTCATATTAAAAGGTAGATTGTAAACTTCATCTTTATAACGAGCAACTGGACTATTTGTGTATCGATTAAATTCAACAAAGGAATTTACATAATCCCAAATTTTTTTATTTGAAGTATGAAAAATATGAGCTCCGTAAGTATGAACATTTATTCCTTCTATATTTTCTGTATAAATATTTCCAGCAATATGAGAACGTTTATCAATAACTAAACATTTTTTTCCTTTTTTTGTGGCTTCATAAGCAAAAGTAGAACCAAATAATCCTGCACCTACAATTAAATAATCAAATTTCATAAAAATCTCCAATAAAAAATAATGATATTGAAATTTATTTTATTAAAAACTTTTTTCGTAACGTTTTCCAGTAAATTTTGCTTTTAAGAAAGCTGAACCTTTTTTTAACCAATTTACATTTTGCATATCAATCACTTTTATTTCGTTATATTTTATGTGATTTGTGTTTATCCAAACATCAAGAAGTCGTTCACTTATTCGACCTGGATATCTTGCGTGAAAATCAGAATATTTTTCTGGTGGAAGATTTTTTACAACTTCATCTAAAATATCAAACAACCAAGTACAATATTCATTTAACAATTCTTTTTTCATAATAAACATATTAAAAGCGTGCATTTTTGTTGTGTGATGAAGATTTTCAAATGCTTTTAAATATTCAGGATATTTTTTTTCAATAATTTTTCCAGCTTCATCTAAAGTTTCGATATACATTGTGTTTTTGTAATGATTATAAATAGATGATATATAATAATTTCGTTTTTTTGGAAGAATTACATCACAATTTTGTAAAAGTGATTCTGCTTGTTTTGTAGTTAAAACAACTTTGAATTTTTCATCTTCAGATTTTGGAATTTTTTTAGCAACAGAAAAATATCTTCTGTAATGAACAAGTCCAATATAATCAGCGTTAAGATTTTTCCACGCCCAATAAAGTCCTGTAAGTTCGCAGTAAAATGGATTTTTGCTAGAAATATTTTCTCCAGAATCATCACGCTCAAAACCGATATTTTCTTTTTCTTGAGCACCAACTTGTAATGGAATATAAAGAGAATCTTCTGGCATTTGATATTTTTTATGTGCTGCAACTATAATTTTTACATTCATTATTTTTCCTCGTAATTATTAAAAACTACATAATCATAAACAGTTTGTTTTCCATTGATTTCGCGTTTCCAATTTTTTTTGTATGTTAATTTGTGGATAAAATTTTCTTCCAAAAATTGAAGTTTGCGTTTTGTTTTTGAAGAAATTGTTTTATTCATCATAAGTGCAAGCGTAAATTCTTGAGTGTTGTTTTCAACTTGTTCAGTAATAATTTTATAAAAATCTTCATTATGTTTTAAAAAAAGTGAAATTGAAAAATCATTCATAAAATAATCAATATGATTTTCATATTTAGAAAAATATTCACAATAAAAATGAAATAAAAAATCATAAAGTGGGAATTTTTTATATTTTGAACCTTGAAAACTTACATTCCAACCTTGAGTTTTTCTAAAAAGATAACGAAAATCTTTTTTTAATTCAGATTTTATTCCACAAGGACAATAAAAAATTTTATCAAAATATGATTCAGGAATTTCTTTTGTTAAAAAGATTGCTGCATCACACCAAGTTCCTCCATTTTTATAAAGAAGAGCCGCTCTTGCAATATCAGAAAAAAAAGTTTTAGTAATTTTTCCAGAATCAACTTTTTCATAAATATAATCTGGAATATCACAAAAATTATGAAGATTTTCTCTTGAAACTAAAATTATTGGTCGATTTTTTATATTTTTCTTTATACTTTCTATGCATTTTTCTATCACTTCTGGCAAATTCTCAAAATCTTGATACCACATTATAAAGACAGGAGGATTTTTTACTTCTTCTAAGTTGTCGTAAGAGTATTTTTTTTCTAGTAAAGATTTTGCTTCTTTTTCTAAAAAGGGAAGAGTTGTACTTTGTCTGATTTTTCCAATCCATCTTCCCATAAAAAAACAATTTACTTTATAAAAACATTTAGAAAGTAGAAGAGAATATGTGTTGATTTTTAATTTTAATTTTGTATTCATTTTTTTAACTCACTAAAAATAATTTCTACAATTTTTTTTGTTGCATTTCCGTTTTCATAACTTCCAAAATATTTGTGATTTTCTTCAACCGCTTTTAAATATTTAGAATTATCAAAATCAAAAATAATTTTTTCCAGTTCATCATTTGATTGAGCTATTGGAAATCCCCATTTTTCTGGTTCGGTGTAAAAACCTCTTTCATTTTTATATTTTTCTAAATCTGTACAATATAATATACACGGTTTTTTAGTAAAAGAAAAATCCCACATTGAAGACGAATAATCTGTAATTAACATATCTACAGAACACAATAATTCTTGCATATTTGGATAGTTTGAAACATTTAAATCAAAATTATTAATTTCATCATAATTATTAAAATAATGACCGCGAAAAAGAACAAAAGCATTTTTTTTGAAATGTGATTTTATTGCATTTTTTAATTTTGAAATATTTAAATTATTTTCTGGAACATCACTATTTAAACTTGAACCTCTGTAAGTTGGTGCATAAAGAATAATAAAATCATTTTGAGAAAGTGATAATTCTTGGAAAATTTTTTGTTTTGTTGTAAGAATCTTTTCAGAATCAAAAAAAATATCATTTCTTGGAAGCCCAATTTGTAAAAATTTTTCTTCAGAAACAAAAGTTGATTTTTTCATTACATCTGTAAACATTTTTGAACTTGAAATAAAATATTTTGTATCTTTTGAACTTTGCATTTCTCGTTTTTGAATGTTTATAGAATTTGATTCGCTTGCACCAATTTTTTTATACGCTCCGCCACCATGCCAAGTATTTATGATGATTTGTTTTTTATTTCTAAAAGGAATCCAAGTTGGAAAACTTGCATTATTTATTAAAATTTTACTTGTAAAAAGATGAAAAATATATAAAAAAGAATTAAATTTTACAAATTTTATATTTCCACAATTTGTAAGAAGTTTTCTATGTTCAATATTGTTAGAACACCAAATGATTTTATAATCATTATATTTTTTTTGAAATTCTTCATAAATATAAAAAGGACTACACGAGATTGTTGAACCTTTAAAAGATGAAAAAAAAAGTTTTCTTTTATTTACTGGAAAAATCCAAAAAATATGCAAAAAAAAACGGAGAATAGATTTTATTTTATATGTTTGCATTAGAATTCCTCATATATTCAATCAATCTTTTTAAAGCTTCTTCTAAAGAAATATTTGGCTTCCAACCAAGAGATTGAAGTTTTGAACTGTCTAATTGTAATTTTACAACCGGATTATAGCCTAATTTTGTAGCATCTTCTGAAATTTCAAAAACAACGTTTGTTTTAGAGTCAGGATAAATAGAGCAGAGTAGTTTTGCCATTTCTACAATGGAAATTGTAGTCTGCATATTTGCAATGTTATACGCTTCTCCAACATTTCCTTTTACTAAAAGTGTAATGATTCCAGAAACAGCATCAGTTGTGTAACAATAATTACGAACTGTTTCTCCTTTAGTTTTTAAAACGATATTTTTATTTTCTATAATCGCTCTAGCAAATTGAGCAAAAACTCTATTATCATTATATAAAACTCCTGCACCAAAAGTTTGACAAAGTCTTGCAACTTTTACTGGAATTTTATATTCAGAACAATAAGATGAACAAATATTTTCTACAATTCGTTTTCCTTCTGAATAACTTGAACGAACAGACATTGTATCAATATAACCAGAATCATTTTCTTTTACATTTTTTATATCATCACAAAAATTGAACGTTCCGTAAACTTCAAGCGAACTTAAATAAACAAAACTTTTTATATTTTTATTTATACATTGATTTAGGAGATTTCTTGTTCCATCAATTGCGATATTTAAAGTTTCTACAGGTTTTTCTACAAAAGTTTTTGAATCTGTAATGCTTGCTCCGTGAACTATATAATCTATGTTAAGATTTGAAATATCTAAATTTAAAATATCAGAACGAATTGGAATTAAATCATCACAAAAATAGTTTTTAAAAACTGATTGAAATTTATCTTCATTTCTATAACAAGCATAAACTTTTATATTTTTATTTTTTAGCAAAGATTTTACTAAAATCGAACCGAGTAATCCTGTGCTTCCAGTAACTAAAACTGAAGATTTTTCTAATTCCTTTAAAAATTTACAATTTGAAACAATTTCATTTATATCTTTTTCTAAAATATCCATTTTTACATTCCAAAAATTTGTTGATTTTCTCTAACTTCATATAAAGCTTTAAAAGTATAAAAATCTGCTGGTGTTGTGATTTTAATATTATCAACATTTCCTTGAACCGTATAAAGTTCGTATCCATAAAATTTCATTAAAGATGCAGAATCTATCATATTCAAATTTTTATCTTTTATCGCTTTTTCGTGAGCATTTAAAATATCTTTTAAAATAAAACATTGCGGAGCACGAGCATGAAAACACTTACTTCTATCTGTTATTGTTTGAATTTTTTCATTTTCCAAAGTAACAATCGTTTCTATTGCAGGAACAACTGTAATTGCATTTCCATATTTTTTAGTTGTTTCTATACAATTTGTGATAACATCTTCATTTATAAAAGGACGAACTCCATCGTGAATCAAAACTACTGAATCTTTTTCTGCAAAACTTTCTATAGCTTTTAAACCATTGTAGATTGATTCTTGACCAGTTTTTCCACCAGGAACAATTTTTTTTACTTTTGTGATTTGATATTTTTCTAAAATTTTTTCTAAATAAGGAATCCAATTTTCAATACAAACAATAGCAATTCCATCTACATTTGGATGATTTTGAAAATTTTCTAGAGTATGAATAATCAATTCTTTTCCATAGAATTGTAAAAATTGTTTAGGACGACCTTTAGAATTCATTCTAGTGCCAGAACCACCAGCAAAAATTAATACATTTGTCATAGTTTGATTTTAATCTTTATTTTTAGAATAGTAAATAAAAGAAGTTGAATTAATTATTGTTAGATTATATATTTATAATGTATTTTTCCATGGTAAAATATTGTATGCAAAAACAAGAAAGTATCAAAAAAAACTACATATATAATACTATTTATAAACTTTTAACAATTATAACACCTCTTATAACTGCCCCATATATTTCTCGTGTTTTGGGAGCTGATAATATTGGTGTTTATAGTTATACAAACTCAATTGCAACTTATTTTACTTTGTTTGCAACACTTGGAACAGCATCTTATGGACAACGAGAGATTGCAATGCATCGTAATTCACAAGCAGAAAGTTCAAAATTATTTTGGGAAATTGAACTTTTGAGTGTGTTTACTACACTTATTGCTTTATTTTTTTGGATGTTGTGGATTATTATTTCAAAACAATATACAACATATTATTTAATACTTTCAATGACTGTTTTAGCAGTATTATTTGATATTTCTTGGTATTTTGCTGGATTTGAAAAATTTAAATATATTGTAATTAGAAATTCAGTTGTAAGACTTTTAGGAATAATACTCCTTTTTGTATTTATTAAAAATAAAAATGATACACTTCTTTATGTAGCTCTTATTGCAGCAACTGGTTTACTTGGAAATATTTCAATGTGGTGTTATCTACCTAAAATGTTAGTAAAAATAAATTATAAAGAGCTTCACCCATTCAAAAAACATTTTAAACAAACTTTTATGTATTTTATTCCGACAATTGCAACATCTGTTTATACAGTACTTGATAAAACAATGATTGGTATTATTACAAAGTCATCAGATGAAAATGGATTTTATGAACAAGCAACAAAAATTATCAAAATGTTTCAATCTTTAATATTTTCTTTAAATACGGTTATGACTTCTAGGCAATCTTATTTATTTAGTATTGGAAAAATTAATGAAATCAAAGATAAAATTGAAAAATCATTTAACTATCTGTTTACTCTTTCTATACCTCTTATGTTTGGTCTTATTGCTGTTTCTCAAAATTTTGTACCATGGTTCTTTGGTAATGGATATGACCCTGTTATAAAAATTCTTTGGGCAATGAGTCCTCTTCCTTTTATTATTACCATAAGTAATATTTTAGGAAGTCAATATCTTACTCCCAGTGGACAACGTGTACGAAGTACAAAAGGGATTATTATAGGTGCAATTGTTAATGTCGGATTGAATATAATATTAATTCCTAAATTTCATGCAATAGGAGCTTCTATTGCATCTGTAATAGCTGAACTTGTAATAAGTATTATATATGTTTATATGAGTAGAATTGTTATTTCTTGGCGACAGATTTTTAAAACTGCTTGGAAAAAATGTCTTGCTTCATGTATTATGTTTTTTGCAATATTTTTTATACCCAAATTTTTACTAAATTCGATTTTGATTACTATATTACAATTTATAGTTGGTATAATTGTTTATATATTGGCATTGGTAATACTACAAGATTCAATCATAAATGAAATTAAGAAATATATAAAAAAATAATTTTGGAGAAGGCTATGGTAAAACTGAATATAAAACTGCCAAATCATTTTCTTGATGAAGAAGTTCGAAATGATTATGTTGTAACATCCGATATGAAGAAAGTTTGGGCTATAGAATTAGATTTATTGAATGAACTTTTAAGAGTTTGCAAAAAAAATAATATAAAAATTTTTGCTTCTGGTGGTACAATGTTAGGAGCAGTTCGTCATAATGGATTTATTCCATGGGATGATGATATTGATATGATGATGTTTCGGGAAGATTATAATAAGTTATGTCAAATTGCAGAAAATGAATTTAAGCATCCTTATTTTTTTCAAACGGAATGGACCGATAGAGGAAGTCTTCGCGGTCATGCTCAATTACGGAATTCAGAAACAACAGGAATATTAAAAAATGAATTAGATTTTAATTATACGTTTAATCAAGGAATTTTTATTGATATTTTTCCTTTAGATACTGTTATTGATAATGAAAGACTTTTTAAAAAACAATTTAAAAAAGTACAAAAGTATAAAAAACGATATAGAAGATTATCAGAAATTTCTGATAGATATAAAAATTGTTCAAATAATAAAATAAAACATTTTATCAAAACTATTATAAGTGCTACATTTGGTAAAATGATAAAAAAACAGAAGAAACCTATCTATGATTTTTATTATAAAAAATATGAAGATGAATGTCAGAGATATAATTACAAAAATAATACCAAATATATTTCGACACTTTCTTTTATGTTTGATAATGAACAGCATTTTAAATATAGATGTGACTATGAAAATCTTATTGATATGGATTTTGAATTTATAAAGATTCCTATTGGAGCTAATTATGACCATGCTCTTACAAAACGTTATGGAAATTACAAATTATTTGAAAAAGGAACAAGTTATCATGGTGGAATAATTTTTGATGTAGATAAACCTTATACAGAATATTTGGAGAAAAATAAATGAACATAGCACTAATCATAGCAGGCGGAACCGGAAACCGCATGGGACAAGACATTCCAAAGCAGTTTATAAACGTGTACGACAAGCCTGTGATAATCTACACTCTCGAAGCGTTCCAGAAACATCCGAACATAGATGAAATTTATGTTGTATGTCTTGAAGGTTGGCACGATATTCTGCGTGCGTATGCAAAACAGTTTGGAATCACAAAGCTCAAAGATATTTTTGACAACGGCTCTTCCGCTCAAGAGTCAATCAGAAACGGAGTCATGGGAATAAAAAATGTTAAGGACGATGACATCATCATAATCCACGACGGAGTTCGTCCGTTAGTTGACGACTCTGTTCTTTCCGACGTGATTGCAAAATGTTCCGAGTTTGGAAACGCGGT
Organism: uncultured Treponema sp.; assembly: GCA_964410365.1. Classification (GTDB taxonomy): domain Bacteria; phylum Spirochaetota; class Spirochaetia; order Treponematales; family Treponemataceae; genus Treponema_D. Next base: position 6,484 of record CAYPGB010000007.1, on the reverse strand, counting down.
TACTTCAATGCCGTACAACGAGCAGATTTTTGTAAAGACCGACGAGGAAACAACAAATAAATATATTCCTCGTGACACGCTACGTCGTGTTTCAACTCCGCAAGCCTACAAATACGGAAAACTTGTATGGGCATACAAAAAAGCTTTTGATGAGAATATAGGAATTGGCACTTCATCATACGCAAACACGATGATGGTTGATTTAGGCGAAACATTGCATTTTGCGAGCGGTTCAGACAGAAACATAAAGCTCACGACAAAGGACAATCTTGAGATTTTCAAGGCGTATTTGAAGATGGAAAAAGACGGATGGCTGAAATGAAAGAAAATTCTCTTTATAGTAGCGATATTGAAAGCGTGCTCAGTTTGAACTGTGATTTTTCAATTTTAAAGAATAAGACAATTCTCGTGACAGGGTCGACTGGGCTTATTGGTTCTGTACTTGTGGATATGCTTGTCTTCCTGTCAGAAAAGTTCAATTTGACTTTGAGTCTGATTCTTGTTTCACGGAGCATTGAAAATCACACTGAGAAAAAAAATAATGTTTCTTTGACTTTTATAAAATGCGACCTTGCAAATGAGAACCTAGAGAATATCATTCTGAACGCGTTTCAAAACCTTGGAAATAAGAAAATCGATTACATTTTTCATCTAGCCTCAACAACTCATCCTCTTGCATATTCAAAATATCCGATTGAAACAATTTTGACGAATGTGCGTGGAACAGAAGAGCTTCTTGACCTTGCTTCAAAGAATCTTCCTTGCAGATTAATCTTAGCCTCAAGTGTGGAAGTCTATGGTGACGACAGGAAAAATCTTGCTGACGGATTTTCTGAGATGGACTTCGGCTATCTTGATTGTAACACAAGTCGTGCGTGCTACAACGAAGCAAAGCGGCTGTCTGAGACTTTGTGCCAGGCATATAAATCAGAAAAAAACTGCGATGTTGTTATTGCACGGCTCGCAAGAAGCTATGGTCCGACATTGAAAAAAGACGACTCAAAAGCGCTGAGCCAGTTTATCCAAAAAGGCTTGGACAGAGAAAATATTGTCCTAAAAAGCGACGGAAACCAGTTCTATTCATACATCTACAGTGCGGATGCGGCAAGTGCACTTGTCTTTCTGATGCTCAAAGGAGGAAACGGCGAGGCGTACAATGTTGCGGACAGAAAATCGAATGTCCACCTGAAAGATTTGGCGGAACTTGTTGCAAAAAACTGCGGAGTGAAGGTTGTGTTCGATATTCCGGATGAAACGGAGAGAAGTGGCTACAGCAAGGCGATTCGGGCAGTTTTGAATCCGGAAAAACTTGAAGCTCTCGGTTGGAAAGCTCAAGTCGGAATTGAAGAAGGAATCAGAAGAACGATTGAGAAGATGAAATGAAAGTAATTAAAAAATCATTTCTAAAAAGGTAGTAGAAAAGTGAAAAATAAAGTAATTCTAACAAAAGATAACATAAAAATTTTAGTTGTTTGTCATAAATTATGTGAGCTTCCTCCTAATTCCGATGAATTATTTTTGCCAATTCAAGTTGGATGTGCTGTAAACGATTTTGATTTAGGTCTGCAGCGAGATGATGTAATAAATGGAACTATGTGTGATAATATAAGTACAAAAAATAATAGTTTTTGTGAACTTACAGCTTTGTATTGGGCTTGGAAAAATATAAAAAAAAATTATCCAAATCTAGAATATATAGGTTTAAATCATTACAGAAGATATTTTAGTTTTAATAAAAGAAATTTTTTTAGTGATGATATAATACTACCAGAAAACGAAATACGAAACTATAAATTAGATAAAGTTAAACTTGAAAAAATTCTTTCAAAAAATGATATCTTAATCTCAAAACCGCATGTTTTTGAATATTCGCTTGAGGTTGAATATTCTGTTAAGCAAATAAGTGAAGATTTACGAACATTAAAACGAATTATACATGAAAAATATTCAGAATACGATCAAGATGTTTATGAAGTATTGACTTGTAATAATAAATTATCGTGTTGCAATATGACTATTATGAAGTGGAATGATTTTAATTCATACTGCACTTGGCTTTTTAATATCCTTTTTGCAGCTGAAAAAGAAATTAATATTACAAATTATAATGAAGTTCAAAAACGAATTTTTGGTTATATGGCAGAAAGACTTCTTAATGTTTGGATTCATCACAATTTAAAAAAAATAAAACAATTAAATATTATAAAATATAATAATGAAGATTATTTGTCACAAAATAAAAAGAATGTAAAGTTAAAAAATTTTTTAAAATTTTGCAAAAGAAAATTATCTGCTAAGATTTTTTTAGCTTTTAAAAGACCTTACTCAAAAGAATATTATAGAATTCTAAATAAATTTAATTAAAAATGAGAAAATTTTGAGGACAAAATGGATTATTATAAAAATAAAAATGAATCTGGTAAGAATAATCGACAAATTTTAATAACTACATGTAATTCTTGGATTCGTGGTGGAATTCAAATGTATATATATAACATCTTAAAAACAATAGATTTACATAACATTTCAGTTGATATTTATCTCTCATTTGATATTTTTGATAAATCTTTTTTAAATTCTGTTTTAAATATAAAAAATTCTGATATTACGTTTTATGTTGGAAATAGCAAAAGTAATCATTCTCAAATTTTCAATGATATAATGAATATTTCCAATCTTATAAAACAAAAAAAATATGATGTTATTCATGTAAATACAGGAGTTTTATGGTTTCAAGCTGTAAATCTTTTTATTGCCAAACTCTTTCATATAAAAAATAGAATCGCACATTCTCATAATGCTATTGTTGATTCTGATGTTACAAAAAATAAAAAAATTAAAAAAAAGATAAAATTTGTTTATTACAAATTTTTACGTTTTATTATAAACAGAAGTGCTACAAATTTTTTTGCATGCTCTGATATTGCTGGTATATGGCTATATGGTAAAAAAAAGTGGAAAAAATGTGGTTCTATTCAAAAAAATGGTATTGTAGTTTCTGATTATAAGTTCAATTTTTACTATAGAGATGAAATTCGTTCTTACTATTCAATTCCAAAAAATTCTATAGTTTTAGGATTAATAGCTAGTTTTAATCATCAAAAGAATCAAAGATTTCTCATAGAGATTTTTAAAGAATTTAAAAAAATAGAACAAAATTCTTATCTTTTACTCGTTGGTGACGGAGAAAATAAAATAAATATGGAAAAATTTGTGGAAGAAAATCATATTAAAAATGTGATTTTTATAGGTTCCACAAGTTTTGCAAATAAATTTTACAGTGCATTTGATGTTTTTGTTATGACTTCATTTTTTGAAGGTTTACCATTTGTTGCAATAGAAGCACAATGTTCAGGAATACCTTGTATTTTATCAGATTCTATAACACGAGAAGTTAAATTGTCAAAAAATATTGATTTTGTTTCTTTAGCAGAGAGTCCTAAAATTTGGTGTGAAAAAATAAGTAAATTATTGAAAGAAAATAGTAGTGATAATCGTAAACAATTGTCTGTGGAAAATGCTCATATTATTTCTTCTTTAGGTTTTGATTTAAAAAGTAGTAGTAAAAATATTGAAATTCTGTATAAAGGATAAAGAAAAATATTATGGACATTATCTTAATTTTATAATTAATTTACATAATAAAAAATATTTTTTTTTAAATTACATATTAATTGTTTTTGAATGTATATTTTATTTCAAAATTAAAATGAAAATTATTCCAAGCATCGTACTTGTTTCCATAACTATATAAAGGATTTACTATTCTGTCGTATGCAACTCCGCCCAAAATCATAAAATTAGGAGTTATATAATAAGCAGAAGAGATGGAAATTACGAAATTCGCTCTAAAATAATTCCATGTTCTTTTATGTAGAGCTCCGGTTTCGCCAGTAGAAACATCATATATAGCTTCTTTGAATAGATAATTATTATCAGGATTATTTCTCAATATAAAAAATTCTGAATAACCTTTAGGATAATATAATTTAAAGCCTAAATACTGATTATTTCCGCCATATCCAATTCCTGAACCAAGATATTGACCTTTGTTTGTATATCCTTGAGAAATTTGATGATGAAAACCAAAATTATACCACCAGTTAAATTGGAAATCCTGAGACATTTCTGTATTGTTCCATTCGAAAATAAAAATGCCCTTGTATTTTTCATTAAAATTAACAGTTTTTTTTGCTCCGAAAGTCCATGCCATCGCATGCCAAAAGTGTGTTATATAAGAGTCTAAGGAAGTTCTATTATTAGGTTTGTCGTCTATAGCTATTTCTGTATAAAATTCCAAGCCACCTTGCTCGCTTGTCCAATCCATTATAAACGATATTTTTTGATCCTCTCCAGAAACTTCAGAACCTACAGGATTTTCATTATAAAACGGATTTAAATATTTCCAAAAGTTTTCTCCCCATTTTGAAAGACAAATTTTATTCACACCAATTGTAAAGCCTTTTATAAATGGAGGAGCATATGAAAGTGTAAAACCTGAAATTTGATTGTGATTATTAGAATCGTCATTATCAAAATAATCTGATTCTGTTAAATAACCAATCCAAATTCGTCCTTCAATATCTCCAAGATACCAATTAAAATGAGGCATATAAAGCGAAGTTTTTCTTATTCCTAAGTCAAATTTTGGATAAGTTGGTGCATTATTTGAATGTAAAATAGGATTTAAATAAGCAGGTCCAAGCCAAATAGACTGTGTTCCAAATCCCATTGTAAATGTATGCCATGACCATCGAAGTTCTGTATCTCCCCAATCAAAAGTCCAAAATGCTTTATCTCCAAATCTTTGCGGAGCATCTATTCCTATATTTTTGCCATATCCCCAAAAATATCCATATTCTGAATCATAGGAAGAAGGCATTATCTCAAACTCCAAATTCTGACTAAACGTCATTTGTGGCTTAAGCGTTAATTCAAATCCGAATGCTTCGAGTCTTGCTCCAGCAGTTAAACTTGTGTTGTAACCTTTTCCTTGCCATAAAGCACCGTCGTTTTGTCCGTAAGGAGCGGCTGTGTTGTAACTATTGTACCATTCTGGACCGTAAATGCGTACTTTTATGTTTTGATTTAATCCTTTTAAGAACCAATTTTTATTTTGCTCTTGTTTTTGCCAAAGTGTAAATGTTGTGCCTAGATTATTATCTTGCCAAAGATGTTCTGTGTTTTCATCAAGAGTCCAAACTGAATCAGACAATGTTCTGTAACCAAGAGTATGGCGTTCTGTAATTCCTTTAAGAGATAAAAAATCGTAATATTCTTCTTCAATGCTTTTTAGGCTTTCCTGTGCAAAAACAGAATTTATGCAAAAAATAGTAAAAATAAAATAAAAAATTTTTTTTGAAAACATAATTTGTAGTTTATATTGTTTTGTAAACTATTTCAATTTATAAGAAGATTTTCATTTATGAAATTATAAAGTACAAATTTTTGTAAATTTTTATATCATATTTTTATAAACTGTGCTAAAATAAATTTTACATTTAAATTAATGGGAGAATTTTATGAAAGGAATTATTCTTGCTGGCGGTTCTGGAACGCGGCTTTATCCAATCACTAAGGCGGTTTCAAAGCAGATTTTGCCACTTTACGATAAACCTATGATTTATTACCCACTAAGCGTTTTGATGCTTTCTGGAATCCGCGAAGTTTTGATAATTTCAACACCACGAGATATAAAAGTTTTTGAAGAGCTTTTTGGCGACGGAAGTTGGCTTGGAATGCGTTTTGAATATGCGGTTCAGGAAAAACCGCGCGGACTTGCGGACGCTTTTATCGTCGGAAAAAAGTTTATCGGCGATGACGATGTTGCGCTTGTTCTTGGCGACAATATTTTTTACGGGCAAAGTTTTACAAACACATTAAAAAAAGCATCAGAAAAAATTAAAACAGAAAAAGGTGCGGTTATTTTCGGATATTACGTAAAAGATCCTACAGCATACGGTGTTGTTGAATTTGATAAAGGCGGAAAGGTTTTAGGAATTGAAGAAAAGCCGAAAGAGCCGAAATCGAATTACGCAGTTCCGGGACTTTATTTTTACGACAATTCTGTTGTTCAGATTGCGGAAAATGTAAAACCGAGTGCGCGCGGTGAAATTGAAATTACAACTGTGAATAACGAATATCTTTCGCAGGGAAAACTTAACGTTGAACTTTTGGGTCGTGGAATGGCTTGGCTTGACACAGGAACTTACGACGGACTTTTGGAAGCGTCAAACTTTATTGCGACAATAGAAAAACGTCAGGGAATGTACGTTTCTTGTATTGAAGAAATTGCTTTCGCAAATGGATGGATTTCAAAAGACGAACTTTTAAAAATGGCAGCCGAATATAAAACAGATTACGGAAGATACTTGGAATTTATTGCAGAGCAGAAATGATTAATTAGGAATGAGGAATTAGGAAGTAAGTGGGGAAAGCCTTCCCCTCGCTCCCAAGCCAAGTCGCTCCACGAATCGTTCCTGCA